>LJNK01000017.1 GCA_001303025.1 Deltaproteobacteria bacterium SG8_13 | reverse complement strand
CGTGAATACCTGGGCTGGGGCGTGTTCGCGCTGATGACGCGGTGATGAGGGGATTACCGGGCGACTCAGAAAGTGGGGAAAATCCAATCATGCCCAACAACTCATTCAAGCTGACGCCGCTTCGCGGCGCGGCTTAATTCAGGCGTTCGCCCGTTAGCACGAGTGAGGGGCTGCCCTGTGAGGCGCCCCCCTATACCGGATATGTCTAAGAGAAACTTGACACCAATGAGAGAGGAGAAGTGATCTTGGATTACAAAATCTTGGAAGCTTTCAGACTTGAAGACCATGTCGCGATTGTAACCGGGGCTGGTGCTGGGATTGGGCGAGGTATTGCTGAGTTGTTTGCCCAAGCAGGCGCTGCTGTTGTTGTGAGCGACCTTAAGGAGCAAAATGCCGATCAGGTAGCTCAAGGGATAAAGGATGCCGGAGGCAAAGCTATCGCCGTGGCCTGTAATGTGACCAAGGACGAGGACTTGGAGAGCTTGGTCAAGGCGGCTCTCGACGCCTTCGGCAAAATCACATTACTTGTGAACAATGCGGGGGGAGGTGGGCCGAAACCTTTTGATATGTCGATGGATACTTTTGTGTGGGCCTACAGGCTGAATGTGTTCTCGGTATTTCGGCTTTGCCAACTGTGTGCGCCTCACATGGAAACCGCAGGAGGGGGAGCCATTCTGAACATCTCGTCCATGTCGGCGGAGAACAAGAATGTGAAGATGGCTGCCTACGGTTCATCGAAGGCCGCGCTTAGCCATCTGACGCGAAACATCGCGTTTGACTTGGGGCCTAAGCGAATTCGCGTCAACGCGATCGCCCCGGGGGCCATCAAGACCGACGCGTTGGCAAGCGTCTTAACCCCCGAGGTCGAGAATGCCATGCTCAAACATACCCCGCTCTCCCGTCTTGGCGAAGTTGGTGATATCGCTTATGGCGCGCTTTATCTTTGTTCCCCTGCCGCAAGCTGGGTAAGTGGGCAGGTGCTGACCGTAAGCGGAGGTGGTGTTCAGGAACTCGACTAGAACAACCGACGAAGAAGCAACCAAAAAAAGGGAGCGGGACCTGACAGCTAAGCTTGGGGGTGCTCTGACATTCGCTTGAAATGAACATAATAGCCCTGAATCAGGAATGGAAGGCTGCCGTGTCGCATTTGATTCGTAATTCACTTGTAGTGTTGATAGGAGTGCTTGCTTTGTTTGCAGGTTTGGCGAACACATCGGTGCAGGCCGGCAACCCGTTGAACGCTGAGGAGTCTGATCCAAAGAGGTTAGATTGGATGACGGGGTTCCCGCCGCCGCCTGAGAAGTTGATTATGCAGCCGGAATCTGATTTCTTTAGCTTCCCAAAGTTGCGATGGACGGTATGCCACATTCGGGAATTGATGCCCACAAAGCTAGTGAGTAGAGGCATCGGCCCGTCGGTCCCGCTAGAGTACGAAATCGATGACGGCATTGACGCCGTGACCTTCAAGCCAATGGGTGGCGGAAAACCGATGACATGGAAGGAATCCCTCTCGGCAAATTATACCGACGGTATTCTCATAATTCACAAGGGCAGAGTCGTTTATGAAAAATTCTTTGGCTGTCTCGACGAGATGGGCAAGCATGCCGCCATGTCGATGACCAAGTCCATTACCGGACTCCTAGCCGAGATCCTAGTGGTTGAGGGACGGCTCGACGATACAGTCAAGGTCTCCTCAATCATCCCGGAACTCAAGGACAGCGCGTTTGGCAGCGCGACTGTGCGCCAGGTCATGGACATGACCACGGCTCTTGACTACAGCGAGGACTACTCCGACCCAAAGGCGGATATCTGGGTCTATTCAAAAGCGGCAAGCCCATTACCGAAACCAAGGGGTTATGAAGGCCCAAACGGCTATTTTGAATATTTACAAACCGTCAAGCAGGACGGCGTCCACGGTGAGGCTTTCGGCTACAGGACAATCAACACGGACGCACTTGGCTGGATTATATCGCGGGTCACAGGCAAGGATCTTGCGCACCTGCTGTCCGAGCGCATCTGGAGCAGAATGGGCACGGAGCAGGATGGATATATGACCGTGGACGCCAAGGGAACACCTTTTGCGGGCGGCGGACTCAGTGCCGGCCTGCGAGATTTGGGGCGCCTGGGGCTTCTAATGCTTAACTGCGGAAAGATCAATGGGCAACGGTTGTTCCCGAAAGAGGTCATGGAGAACATCCGAGCCGGTGGCGATAAGAAAGCCTTTGCCAAGGCTGGCTACAAAACGCTTAAAGGCGGTAGTTACCGGAGTATGTGGTGGCTTTTCCATAACAATCATGGTGCTTTTGCTGCACGTGGTGTTCATGGACAAACGATCTATGTGGACCCAACCGCCGAGATGGTCATCGTGCGATTCGCGTCTTTTCCCACGGCTAAGAACGCACAGATTGACCCAACCTCGTTGCCTGCCTATCAAGCCGTGGCCAAGTATTTGATGAAAGAGTGACGGACACACAAACATGGGCGAACAAGGCGCTGCACCCGGACGGCAATTCCGCTGTACTCCATTGCCGCCGGTGAGCTTGGTCGATAGCGCGGCGCTGCGCGCCACGCTATCGCCCCCGAGCTGACACCATTGAGCTGCTACCCGGCGCACAGCGCCGGCTATCATCTCAATGGAGAGGAAAAAACCTCCGCATAACACACCGCTGAAGCGCCGCATTATACTAAGAACCTTCCGCTCATCTCGCGGGCGTTATACTAATTTAAATATAATTCATTCCGAAAAATCCGCCCTTTAATAAAAAATAGTTGACACGGAAACTGTTATCGGATATTAGTTGAAATGGCAACTAAATACCAGTTTTGAAGTATAGCAAAGCATGAAGAAAAATAACAAAAAAGCGGCTAACGGGACTGCATTGAAACAGCAACAGTTTAGCGTTTTAAACGAAATCATTTGGCATGGACCAATCAGTCAAAAAGAGCTTGGGGAGACGCTTCTATTCGAGAAATCAAACGTCTCGAAAATTGTAAAAATTCTATTCGAAAATAAGTGGATTAGAGTTATGGTCGCCCCCCATGATCGCCGCCTGACTTTGCTTTCAGAAACACCTGAAGGCCTTGCTATCTGGAAAGATTGCATGCAGGTTTTTCATGAATCAAGCACCGAATTTACGTCTTTACTATCAGAAGGGGAGGAGGCCAGCATAATCAGATTATTAAAAAAGCTGCAAAAGGCGTTTAAAAGCAAATAAAAACAATAGCATTCAAATGCAGGGTATTCAATATGAGAAAATGTTCGGGTAATAATTTTGAAGAGTGGGGATTTGATGCGATATTCGATATTGAATGTTCGCATTGCGGGAACCTTGTAGAATTTTTCAAAGATGAAATTACGAGAAGATGCTCTCAATGTAAAAAAATTATTCATAATAATCGCGGATATTATGGTTGTGGGCAGTGGTGTTCATCTTCATCTCCCCACAAAAGAAATTTTTGCCCTAAATTTAGGAAATCAAAGTCTAGGTATTTTGGATACCATATCTGATCATTTTCATGCTTTCTAATAGCTCATAGGATGATCTAAAAACATGGAAGACTATCGTATAACATCACAATAGAGTGGGACATTTTAATGCTGCGCTCGTTCCTCGCTACGCATTAAAAAGCCCCTCATTGTGGGCGTTCTGTCTAATGAAATGGGGAAAGAGAATGTTTGAAGAGTTGGAGAGGATTAACGAACGGCCAGAACCGTTCCAGTTTTACACTGCAAGTGATCTATGGACCGATGAACATACATCAAGGCAGATGCTTTCGTTCCACCTCAACGAAGCCATCGACGTTTCTTCGCGAAACGCGGAATTCATCAACAGATCGGTGAAATGGATCGCAACTGAGTTCAACATCGGCGAGGAATCTAAAATAGCCGATTTTGGCTGTGGTCCTGGATTGTACGCAGCCCGTTTGGCGAAATACGGAGCAATTGTGACAGGTATCGATTTCTCGGGAAGGTCCATCGAGTATGCAAAGGATTTTGCAGCCCGCGAGCAATTAAACATCAGTTACGTGAATCAGAATTACTTGGAGTTTGAAACAGATGACCGGTTCGACCTTGTCCTGATGATTATGTGCGATTTCTGCGCCCTCAGCCCTACGCAAAGAAAAGAGCTTTTGAGCAAATTCCATAAGATCTTAAAACCGAGCGGTTTGGTCCTACTTGATGTTTATTCCCTATCGGCATTTGAACAAAGGGAAGAGACCGCGACCTATGAAGTGAATCAGCTCAACGGATTTTGGTCACCAAATAAGTACTATGGCTTTCAAAATACATTCAAATACAATGAAGACAAGGTAGTGTTGGACAAATACACAATTATTGAGTTTGAACACACCAGACAAGTGTACAATTGGCTACAACATTTTGCACCTGAAGATCTTGAGAGGGAATTTACGGAGGCAAATTTTTCAGTTAAGGAGTTTTATTCTGACGTAGCGGGATCTCCGTATGATCGGAAATCAAGCGAATTTGCAGTCATTGCCAATAAGGTATAGAGCGGCACAGAACAATGCCATGCACTCGGACGGGAATTCCGCTTCGCTGAGTTCTCACCGGTGATGGCCACGTTAGCCGCCATAATCGGAGGTCATTTCAAGCCATGCCGAACGGACACGGCGGAGTGCCTTTCCTTGGCACCCCGATTTTCTTCGCGGCCATGTTCGCCACCTTCGCCGGGCTCCCTCTCAAGACCCTGCTAGGTTGGGCATGGGTGGCCATCTGCTTGGTATTCGCCGCGCTCGTCGGCTGGCGGCTCGCCTATAGTCTGCACATGTGGGACGCTGACGAATACGGCGGGGCATACACTGAACCAGATGTATATCGACGAGCAGTTCGGCGGTATAGGGTTTTGGCCTTGGTGTACACGGTCCTCACCGTGGCTGTTGGGTTTAGTATCCTTTGGTGGCGTGGCCTGCCATAGACATTCCGGTGAACGAGAGGCCTGTGTCCAAAAAAAATACAAAGCACGACTTCGCTCCAGGCTTCCAGCTGTCGGTGCTCGACGTGATCATCCTCGCCGTCGGTTTGACGGCCGCGTTCGCGCTCGCGACTGCAGTCTGGTGGTGCGGATTCGTGGTCGGCTTCGTGCTCGGACATTTCTTCCTGTTCTGCAATGTCGTGCGCATGGCGCGGTCTCTTGAGCTTGCATGGGCTGCTGTGTTTGTCGTTCTGGCCGTGGCAACTGTCGCGCTGGGCATACCCGGATGGCAGGTCACGGTGTCGGTCTCGCTTTTTACAACAGTGGTGGTGATTGTTGTGCAAATTCGAAAGCCATCGTACCATGGTCTTGGTTGGCGGTGGATCAACCCAGAGCTGCCTAATTGGTGGGAATCTCGAGTGTCCAAAAGCACCGGCGGCTAACCAATCGCTGGAGCAGACAGGGACAACTTGCGCAGTTTATCGTAAAGGCCTGAGAAAATTCGTCTTTCGGTGCGCCTGCTGCTCAGCTCAAAAGTTAGGGCAACAAAATTCGGGAGGGTCAATTGCCAACAAACTATGTTTTGATTGATTTTGAAAATATACAGCCGAAAAATTTAGAAATACTGAATAATCATCCCTTTAAAATATTTGTGTTCGTTGGTGAGAACCAGACCAAAGTCCCTTTCGATCTGGCAACTGCTATGCAGGAATTTGGAGAAGATGCTAAATACATCAAAATTTCAGGCACTGGGAAAAATTCTCTGGATTTCCACATTGCTTATTACATTGGGAAGCTTTCATTAGAAGACCCAAACGGGTATTTTCATATAATTTCGAAAGACACTGGGTTTGATCCACTAATTAAACATTTGAGAGCTCAAAAAATACACTTACAACGAGAGAAAGATTTGGCCGAAATTCCCCTATTGCGAATATCGAACGCAGCCAACGAAGATGAAACAATAGAGGCAATTGTGAAAAATCTTGCAGGGAGAGGTCAATCCCGACCACGAAAGGTAAAGACCCTGGCCAATACGATTAATTCTTTATTTGCGAAGAAGCTAGATGAAAAAGAATTAGACAACTTGATCACAAAACTTAAAGAGAAGAAGTACATTGCAGTAGATCAAGGAAAAGTAACTTACAAGTTATTAAAACAGCCCTAACCAATCGCTGGAGAAGGCAGAAACAACTTGCGGGATTATCGTAAAGGTTCAATGGTTAGCGCCATTTGGATCGCCTGCTGCTTAGCTCAAAGGGTAGGTGTCAGCAATCCGGGATGGTGAATATGGAGTAAGGGTTAAGTCTGCATTTTGTGACAGTGACTTGAACAATATGTAACTCACCAATTCCAAGGAAATCGGGGGAGCATCCCATAGAGCAGACTTGACCCCTAATCGAAGTGCGATAAAGGGAGGGACGCAATGATTGAACGCAATCTTGGGAAATCACGAATATCCGTATCGGCCATCGGGCTTGGCTGCATGGGGCTATCTGAGTTCTATGGGCCGCCCGCGCAGGAAGCGGAAGCCATTAATCTTCTCCACAAGGCAGTGGATTTGGGTGTCACTCATTTTGATACCGCGGAAATCTATGGCCAGGGTCGAAATGAGCAGTTATTGGGCAAGGCGTTTGCCGGGCGTTGGGACCAGATTGTCCTGGCCACCAAGTTTGGCCCACAGCGGGATCCGGCCACGGGCGCCTTTGTGGGGGTGGACGGCTCTCCGGCAAATGTCCGGAGCTCTTGCGAAAAGAGCCTTCAGCGTCTCGGTACCGAAAAGATTGATCTGTACTATCTTCACCGTGTGGATCCAGCCACCCCTATCGAGGAGACGGTAGGCGAGATGGCGAAGTTGGTTCAAGAAGGCAAGATTAGGACAATTGGGTTGTCAGAGGCCTCGGCCAAGACGATTGAGCGGGCGAATTCGGTCCATCCGGTTACCGCGCTCCAGACTGAGTACTCGATTTTTAGCCGGGACGTCGAGCGCGATATCCTGCCCACCTGTGCGGCGCTCGGCATAAGCCTGGTCGCCTACTCCCCCTTAGGCCGGGGAATGTTGACAGGCTGCTACACCTCGCCGGGTGAGCGGCCCACTGACGAGACAGATTTCCGCGCTCAGATGCAGCCTCGATTTCAGCCAGGCAATATCGAGTCCAACCTCAAACTAGTGGAGGCCATCAAGGAGATTGCTGCCCAAAGGGGATGCGTTGCAGCGCAGGTTGCTTTGGCCTGGGTATTGGGCCAGGGGGATCATGTTGTCGCTATTCCTGGCACCACCAGACTCGCCAATTTGGAGTCCAACCTGGGCGCGCTGGCCTGCCGGCTTACCGAAGAAGACCTCGGAGTGCTCAACCAGTTGGCCGGGCAGGTGCTCGGGGACCGGTACGACCCTGAAGGAATGGCGGCAGTCAACCAATAAGAAGAAAACCATGTCCTGGGTCGATGGATGGGTTGCAGCAGTTCCGAATGAGAACAAAGAAAAGTATTTAGATCATGCCAAAAAGGCTGCTTAGGCCCTCAAGAACCAAGGCGCTCTGACTTATGTCGAGAACTGGGGAGAACAGGTTCCCGACGTGGCGGTGACCTCCTTTCCAATTGCGGTCAAAGCCAAAGAGGGTGAATCGCTTGTATTCTCTTGGATTACCTGGCCGTCTCGAGACGTTCGAAATGAGGGGATGCAAAAGGCCATGGAAGACCCTGAGTTTAAGGCGCGGGTATGGCTGACATGCCCTTTGACGGAAAGCACCTGATATTTGGTGGTTTCGAGACTGTTTTGGACGAGTAACTGACCCCAGTGCTTCTTGGAAAACAGCGGCTGTGCACCTAAAAATTCGCTTCACCGAACACCACATCCGCTTCGCGTCTTTGCCGCCGGTGAGCTCAAGTCGTTATGTGCTGTTGCTGTCGTAGAATTAACGCCTCTCACGGCTCCTTGGGTATCAATGATAGAATTCAGGCCTCATAAACCAAGTGATGCTTCCGCAATAGAAGGTCTTTTTCGTTCGGTTTTCACCAAGTCTGAAGGTGCATCGGAAGGGGCCCTGATCGGCAATCTGACTAAGGATCTGATTGCCGGTACTGACAGTCGGGATCTATACGGATTTGTAGCTGTTCACAGCGAGCAAATGGTTGGTGCCTTATTTTTTAGTCGATTGACCTTCGAGAAGAATATAGATGTATTCATCTTGGCCCCTGTTGCCGTCCATAGTGATCATCAAGGCATGGGCATAGGACAATCAATGATCGCTCACGGTCTGCGGGAAATGAAGAAACGAGGTGTGAGGATCGTGACCACATATGGAGATCCAGGCTTCTACTCCAAAGTTGGGTTCCACCCACTTTCGCAGGATATGGTCGAAGCTCCATTTGAGCTTTCGCAGCCTGAGGGATGGCTTGGGCAATCACTTACAGAGGATTCAATTGAGAGAATACTTGGCCGCTGTTCATGCGCGAAGGCGTTAGACAATCCGGCATACTGGTGACGAATGGATAGTGGTCTGGGCCCAAAACAAGACACTGCAGTGGAAGCCGCTTCGCGGCGCCACTGAGCTTTGACGTTAGGCTTGACATAAATGATGTAACACGGTGGTGAATGTATGTCATCGAACAAAACACGATTAGACAAAGACAGAATGGACCGGATTGTAGCCGAGGCTCGGCGCAACCGTGAGCGTGGGTATCGGGAGCAGGCGCTCAAGATCTACCCCTGGATCTGTGCGAAGTGTGGGCGCGATTTTCAAGGCAAGAAACTTCGAGAACTCACGGTCCATCATAAGGACCACAACCACGATAACAATCCGCCCGACGGCCGCAACTGGGAGCTTCTGTGTCTTTACTGTCACGACAATGAACACTCGAGATATCTGGATCAGGAATGGGATGAAGAGGAACCGCCGGGCAGTGAACAGAAACCAAATTTCACCCATAAACCTTTCGCCGATCTCAACACCTTATTAAAGGATAAAAAGTAGATTATAAATTTCGCGGCCGGCAAAAGGTCAAGACCGGAACTTATATTCAGGAATATCGACCGCATTTCTTAAAAACTTCCTAACCATGGCATGAACGCGGACTAAGATTTCGCTCCGCTTCATCTCAGCAGGGAGTGCCCACGTTATGTCCAAGGAATTGAGAATAAATAGACTAATACGCGTGTCCTTGCCGCTGCTCATAGTGGTCTTTCTCTGCCAGTCCCTTAGGGTTTCAGCCGCTGATGATCACGTTTCCAATAAGCCGGAGGCCGTTGTTGTCTCCAAAATCAAGGGGCACATGAATACCAACAGCTCTGTTAGGGATGTCTTGAATCATCCGTCCTTTAAAGGCTTTGGGCAGTTTATACTGCCGCTGGACCATCGTGCATACGACGAAAATATGCAGCTGAGTCGTGTGGGGTCTCTCTTGCCGTATCATAGCCACGTAGAACCGGAAGCTGTGGTGGACACGATCAATTACATGATTGACCAAATGGCCGAAGGAAAAATTATCTTCTACAGCTTCTACACGGAGCGGCAAAAGCAGGAATACCCAGCGAAAAGGAACACCGGCATTTTCTTCTTTAAGGGCAAACACGGGGCTCCGTTCGCCATCGTGTGCCCTGGAGGGGGTTTTTCCTATGTCGGTTCGGTTCATGAAGGTTTCCCTCACGCTACACAACTTAGCAGGAAAGGATACAATGCCTTTGCCCTGCAATACCGCGTGGGAGGTGAGCAGAGAGCCTGCGAAGATCTGGCCGCAGCTATATCCTATATCTTCAAAAATGCTGTATCATTAGGCGTAAGTACGAAAGACTACTCCGTGTGGGGTAGTTCAGCGGGGGCAAGAATGGCGGCAAATATCGGTTCATACGGTCCTTCCGGATACGGCGGTTATGATCTCCCGAGACCTCGCGTCGTAGTTATGGCATATACCGGTCATTCGTCCTTCACCCGCAATGATCCGCCAACTTTCGTGGTGCAAGGCGACAACGACGGAATCGTTAATGTATCCACTGTCGAAAAGCGTGTCGATGCCATGCGCAATGCCGGAATAGAAGTCGAGTATCATAAGTATCGGAATGTAAGTCATGGTTTCGGACTTGGCATCGGTACGGGCGCTGAAGGATGGACAGAAAGCGCAGTGAAGTTTTGGGAAAAACACATATCCGAGTGAGAGCAACATTCATAAAGAAACAGTAAAAGCTCATGTGGGGTGGGAGTGCACATGAGTCTGAGCTTTATGGAAAAAAAACCTGATAAGAAAAGAGCTATGGACATATCCCTTGCTTTCTCTGCGACGGTAAAAAGCCACCGCGCGTGAAGCATCCGTTGGCAAACTAAAATGAAAACAAGGCATAGAGGGAAAACAAGAAAACAAGATCTACATTTCCTGGACAAAGACGGGATGGTAGCATGCAATCCACGTGACCGTGAAGCGGCACATCGCGCACAGGTTGAGGGCATAGCAACAGAGAATCTAAAGGATGTTACTTGCAAAAAGTGCTGGGCGGTGGCCCGAGGCTCAGGGCGACGGAAAAATTGAGATTATGTAGACTCAATAAAGCGAGACCGAACGTTTGCTACCCATTCGCTGTAGCAAACTGTGAGAAACTTGAGGCTCTCATCGTAAAGGCCAATGGGTTAATCACGATCTGTACTTCCGCCGCTCGCCGCCGGCGATATTTTTTGTATTTATAGGAATTAAATGAAAAAACGGCAGAAAATACGAAAAGGCATAATCTTGTTTTCTTTCTTCCTTTTCCCTGCCACCTTTTATTATCTCTCCCCCGTGCTCATCGTTCGGGCAAGCTCTATGGGCGTAGTTAACGGTAGTTTTGTTATTTTTTTGCTCATGTTTATTAGCGCTTTGTTTGTGGGTAGAGGATATTGCGGATGGGTATGTCCCGCTGCTGGTTGCCAGGAGTCGATTTTTCTTGCAAAAGATAAAAAAGTGACCAAAGGTGATTCAGTCAAATGGTTTATATGGATACCCTGGATTTGTAGTATTGTGCTATTTGCCATAAAGGCGGGTGGTTATAAACAGATAGATTTTTTTTATCAGACAACATATGGCCTCTCCATCGCAGATTTCCAGAGTTTTATAGCCTACAATATTGTCCTTTTTCTACTTATTGTTTTTCCTGCTTTTGTTATTGGGAAACGATCATTCTGCCATCATTTATGTTGGATGGCTCCTTTTATGATATTAGCAAGGAAGGTTAGAAATAGTTTTCAATTGATGTCTTTGCAGTTAGTATCCGTCTCTGATCTTTGTAAGCATTGTCATACCTGCACTGAAAACTGTCCAATGAGTCTTCCAGTAGAGAAAATGGTTAATCGGAATATGATGGAGAACACGGAATGCATTCTCTGCGGAACTTGCGTTGATGGCTGCAAAGAAGGTGCAATAGTTTATAATTGGGGGAAGTATAACAAGGCGAATTCAGCCGACGCAAAAATCCGCGCGGCAGATTAGCTGCGTTATGCGGATAAAGGGTGAGTTTGATCCTTTACATGTCGCGAATGCGCAAAAATGAGTCCGAAAGCAGCCCTTCGTATCATAAAGATGGCCCACACAACCGCCTGGGCTTTATTCGCCGGCTGCATCCTGGCTATCCCCGTTTATGCCTGGCGCGGCGAGTTCCGCACGGCGGTCATGTTGATCGCTATCGTATTCGTTGAGGTCTTCATCATCGTAGCCAACCACTGGCGCTGCCCTCTTACTGCTGTTGCCGCACGCTACACTGACGAACGGCAGGACAATTTTGACATTTACCTTCCGCTATGGTTGGCTCGTTACAACAAACAGATCTTCGGCAGTCTGTTTGTTGCGGGCCTTCTCTACACACTGGCCCGGTGGCAGGTCTGGCTCGAATAAGTCGGCAGAACAAAAGGTCGCGTAACCAGGCGGATGCACCTGACTGGGAGAAACCTGCCGGGTTCTTTGTGAAGATCTGAGGGTTGCCGACAGGGGTAACGCCCGCTGTTCAGCTCAACCGGGTAGTGCCGCGCACCACGCTATCGCCCGCAAGATGAAGCCATTGAGATGAACACCGGCGCACAGCGCCGGCTATCATTTCAATGGAGTGGAAAGAACCTGCGCAAATCGCGCCGTTGTCGCGCTGCTTTACGCGGAGAACCTTCCGCTCGTCTCGCGGCCGATGCGCGTAAAGAATATAGAGGCATTTACAAAGGAGATAACTCATGCAGATGCAGAACCTTACTGGAAAAATCGCTTTGATTACCGGCGCTTCAAGCGGCATTGGCGAAGCCGCCGCCCGTTTGTTGGTTGAAGAAGGGATGAATGTCTTTCTTGCGGCTCGGCGCAAATCGCGCATTGAGGCACTGGCGGAAGAACTGGGACAAAAGGCAATCGCGATTCAAACCGATGTCAGCAACCCCGAACAGGTGCGCAACCTGTTTGCGAAGGTAAAAGAGCAATTTGGTGGTCTTGATCTGTTGTTCAATAATGCGGGTGTGGGCATTTTTGGTCAATTTGCAGATAGCGAACCCGACGACTGGGTCACGATGATTGATGTCAATCTATTCGGCGTATTGAATTGCACCAAAGCAGCCATTGCGCTCATGAAAGGGCGCACTGGAGCTATGATCTCGTCCGTATCAAGTGTGGGAGGGCGTTACGGCTATGAAGGCTGGTCGGTCTATTGCGCCACAAAATTCGCCGTGGTCGGCTTTCATGACGCTTTGCGCAAGGAACTGGGGGCGGACGGCATTCGCGTGTCGGTGATCGAACCAGGGGCAACCTGGACCGAGTGGGGACACAAGGTCCCGGACGAGGTCAAGCGTGAACGCCGCGAAAGACTGGATGCCTTGACATCCGAGAATGTGGCGCAAGCACTGGTTTATTCCTTTGCACAGCCTCCAAATGTATTGGTCGAGGAAATTCTGGTGCGCCCGGTCAAGCAGACCGTTCCATAAGATCTCTGTTTTCGGCAGTACCGGCAAAGTACGTAGGACATGGGGCGGGATGCGATACTCATCGGCTTGATTCGAAAAGTCTTTTTAGACGTAATGATCACGTACACGCGGACGGCAAAAGGTGTCGTTTGTTTCTTGCCCTGCTTTTCGCTGTCGATGACGGGTGCTGTTAGAATCCTTAAGAACGGACAAAGATAAAGTGATCGATCCTGGTTTGAAGGACAAAGTGGCCCTGATCACTGGAGGGAATAATCCTTTCGGTATCGGTGCGGCCATCGCACGAGCACTTGCTACCCACGGTGCCAAGGTGTTTATTCATTACTTTCGCATGCCTGCCGAATTATCGGATAAAGATAAAAAAATTAATGATGTGCAAAAGCCAGGATTGACGTTTTTTTTCAAACAACAGGCGAAAACGGCCGATGAAGTGATGGCATCAATTCGAGATGCCGGTGGCAGTGTGGGATCTTGGGAGGGTGACCTTCGTGAAGCTGAGAATGTCCATCGCTTATTCGAACAGGCAGAAAAGACATTCGGTCACGTTGATATCCTTGTGAATAATGCAGCTGAATATACCGCGGACACCTTTCTTCCTGACAGTACATTGGGAGAAAAAACAGAAGTTTGGGAAAAAGGGCCAGCCACAACGACGATCGACGAGGCAAGTCATGATCGCCATTTTGCGGTGAATTCCCGAGCTGTCTCTATCCTGATGAGTAAATTTGCCGGCCGAATCATCGAAAGACAGAAAAGATGGGGCAGAATCATTAATATCAGTGCGGATTGTGCATGGGGTGCTCCGATGGAAATATCTTATCGTGCAAGCAAATATGCCCTGGAGTCTTACAGCCGCAGTGCCGCCGCAGAGTTGGGGCCTTATGGCATAACGGTGAATATCGTATCGCCCGGACCGGTGCAATCGGGGTATATTCCATCAGATGCGGAAGATGCCCTTGTCACGGATATCCCTTTGAAAAGAATCGGTCGGCCTGAAGATATCGCTAATGCAGTTGTATTTTTCGCCTCAGAGCAGGCGGCCTGGATTACAGGACAGCTGCTGTTCGTTCATGGCGGCCATCGCATGACACTCGGCCTGTGGTGAGATGACAAAGAAAAATTGTAACCATGCGTTGGCAGCCGGCGCAAAAAAGCCGGGGGGGGTGAAGCGCGGCGTTCGCAACTTTTTGATATGTGTGAGATGAAGGGTATATCATGGCAAAACGAATATTAGTTATTGGTTCAACCGGTCTTTTAGGTGAGCCTGTGGCAAATCACTTGAAGCAAAACAGATTTTTCGTGCGACTCATGGTCCGAAATATTGAGAAAGCATCGGAACGATTTGGAAATGACTTCGAAATTGTAGAAGGCAATGTTACCGATTTAGAAAGCATTGAAAAAGCGTTGAAAGGCTGTTTCGGTGTTCATATTAATCTCTCAGGAGAAATAGAACAATTAGGCGTGGAAAATGTCTCTTCGGTGGCTTCAAAGGTAAAACTACAACGTATCACATATATTTCGGGCACATCTGTTGCCGAGGAGAATATATGGGTACCACTGATAAAGCGTAAATATTATGCCGAACAAGCCATACGCAGCTGTGGTGTGCCTTATGGTATTTTTTGTCCTACGTGGTTTATGGAAGTATTGCCAAAATACGTGCGAGGAAACCGAGCCTTCGTATTTGGAAAACAACCGAATCCTTATCATCTCATTGCTGCAGAAGACTATGCTAGGATGGTTGCGGCTTCCTATAGTCTTGATGATGAAATTCACAAAAGATTTATTATCCACGGCCCTGAAGGTATTCTTTTTCACGAGGCGATAAAGCGATACTGTAGTGTTGTTCATCCCGCGATTAAAAAGGTATCTACGATTCCGTATTGGCTGGCATCCATTATTGCCTCAGTAAAGGGTCAGAAACAGATGAAAATGGCCAGCGATTTTATGGCTGCCTTTGAAAAGATTGGTGAAAGGGGCGATCCATCAGAGTCTAATCACATTTTGGGAGCCCCAAAAATCAGGCTCGATGACTGGCTTCAACAAAGAAAGATGGAAAAAAGCGGCTAGCAGCTCAATCCAGCCGACGGTTACATCGGTGGCATAAATGCGATCCGGATGATCGCATTACGTGGCTGCCGGTTATTGTCGAGCGTTGGCAGACAGCTAACCACGTAGGAGAGATCTCTGTGGATTCGGCAAAAAAGAGACTGAAATCACTGGCTGCAAGCCTCGGTGCCGATCTGGTTGGTATCACCAGCAGAGACATACTTGCCGACGGGCCGCCCTCCGCTGATCCGCGCTACCTTCTGCCATCTGCAAATTCGGTTATTTCTTTTGCGCTCTCTTTGGACCGGGATATCACGCAGGACTTCATAAGCAAAAAGAAATGGCGCCCTCACTGCGACAACCGAAAGGCCATAGCTCAGTCACTATATACGATCGGCGAAGCGCTCACCGAACGACTAAGATCGGAAGGATACGAAGCCGTAACCGTAGATCTCAACAACAACTATCGACCTGAGGAAGCCGCTACCGACATATCGGAGATGACAGAGTTTCACCCAGATTTTTCGCACCGCTACGGGGCCCTTGCGGCCGGGATCGGGCGTCTGGGCTGGAGCGGTAATTTGTTGACAAGGCAATATGGCGCGCTGGTGGAATTAGGGAGTGTTTTGACTTCCGCTGCCTTGACGCCCGATTCGCCCATTGCGGATGAAGAACATCCCTGCGACAGATGCAAGATGTGCAGCCTGGTCTGTCCGGTGGAAATGATTCAACCCAAGGCATCAACCCGGGTCACAGTCGCGGGCATCACTGAAACCATATCACGCAAACGGCCTAACACCTGTTGCTGGATCGGCTGCACCGGATATGAGGGATTGGCAACTTCTCAGACCTGGTCCAACTGGAGTCCTTACCGCCTCGGCATCACGCTGCCCGAGGAAAAGAAGGAACTGGACGCCCTGTGCAGTAGGCTGCAGAAGACAGATCCCCAGATGCAGGATGCCGTCAACAGCCTCGACAACTATCGGCAGGCGGTTTTCGACCCTGACTGGTTCTACTACACCGTATGCGGTTTCTGCCGAAGCGTCTGTGTGCCCTCCAGAGAAGACCGTCTTGCTAATCGCAAGCTGATCATCAATTCAGGTACTGCCGCCTTGAAGCTGGACGGGTCTCATGTGGTGGCGGGCGATAATGCTGTCAAAGTGCACACCCCCTTCGGCCTGCACGTGGTCGTGCCACGCGAGGAACTATCCAAAGGACCGGAAAAGACCCGGAAGTGGGCAGGCCAATTCCCGCTGGATCGGGAGGTGATCGAATACCTGCGCCAACACTTTAATTCAGCGGACACACAGAGCCGCGTCGCTGATTAACGCGTTATAAAAACCGAATACATAGAGATGATAGATGCGTACCGTAGTTATTTTCGAAACACCTTCAGGATTATAAAAAGCCATTTATTCTTGCTGCTGTTTCCTTCTGTTTTGGTCACAGGAATATATGTTTATCGAATTGAGGTATCAAGTCATCAACCATTCGTATTTTGGATATTTTCTTTTGCATTTTTGATTGTTTTCCCACTTATATACGGGCAATTCACTGAAGTTATACTAAACGGGAAAATCACGTCGTGGCGCACTGTTTTCAACAAATATTGGATTCGGTTCATAGCTGCATCGGTGTTGGTGAAAATGCCAACAATTTTATGCATAATATTATTTCCACAAGTCGATGAGATAAAAAATGCCGTATCGTTCGTAACGCAAATATCAACAATTTACATATATCCATTAGTATTTTTAAAAAGGGAAATTATCGCTTCTATCATTACCGGTGTAAAATGCTTGATTGGTAATTTTAAGTTTAGTTTTCCATTGGTCACGATTTCAGTTGTATCGTATATTTTGCTCGAGTTCGATTTTACATTTTCCAATTTTATTGAATCGAGAGTGTTTGGTTACTTCCCCTTCTTTCTATCAGTCGTGGTTGCAGTTTTTATTGATCTATTCATTTTTATTGTCGCAAGCTCAATTTTAATAGAAAAACTCTCTATTGGAAGAAATTCTGAATAACGATTTTATAGGTTGACAAGCACTTGCTGCCGGGCGCTCATTACGAGCGCCCGCCACCGCAGCGCAGCGGCAGGTGGCTCTGAGCACTGGCTGTAGTATTAACTGCAGAAGTATAGGCGGACTGACCAGTTCAGGCAACCTGGTGCTGCATGCGCGAGCCATGGAGGGGCGATGGATATCGTCGTTACAGGGGTGGTAGCTGGAGTGTTGGGGACGCTGATGATGGATTCATTGAACCTTATTTTCGCCCGAACCGGGATGCTCTCGAAAATAGAAGTGGGGATGATTGGGAGGATGGCCGTGGGCTGGGCACGGGGGCGATTCAGCTATGAGCACCCAAGCGAGATGCGGCAGGCCGGAAACGAGACGCTTTACGGATATATCACGCATTACAGCATCGGGGTGGCTCTGGCGATCCCGTACGTTCTCGGTTGGGATATCCTGGTCGGCGGACCTGCATCACCGGTATGGGCGGTTGCCTATGGAGTCGCAACAACGGTAGCCTCTTACTTCTTCGTTTTCCCATCCATGGGGTTTGGACTGTTTGGCAGGCGATCTCCCGAAGGCCTCAGAGCGCCGCTTTCCAGCCTGGCCAACCACCTGTTCTATGGACTGGGTCTTGCACTCGGGGTTGCACTGGTCTGAGCTAAGGAGAAGGCATAATGCGCAGTGTGGGTTATGCGCCACAGAACAGGGCAGTCGGGCAGACGGGGAGAAAATAAAGCGCTTTTCGATAGCGGTCTTGCCCGCTTGCAGGTCTTGCCGCCCGCTGTGCACCACCAGCGGTAGGCGCGAAAAACCGTAGGAAACCATATGAAGACGTTCGCTCAGCCGCGTCGGTTTGTCGATCACCCGCACTTTGAAGCGGACCGGAAGCGGGCCTTACGGAAGCTCGTTCTGGATGAGATCGATGCTCCAATTCGCGACATTGTCGACGGACTTTCAAAACTTGCGTACTGCTTTACACTTCAGAGTTGCTTTGGCCACTTCATACATTCCAAAGCCCCAGCGGCCGACAACCTTGCACCTCTTCCATCAAAAGATGTCGGTGCTGTCACATATCGAATCGCATATGTGGCCCTGTGTCTGCAAGACACTACATCAGGGAACCGTCTCCTTTGCTCCTTGGCCGAGGTTCCATCGATCGCCCCCGAATTTGTTCAGTTCGGTTCCCCTGGTTGGTTCTGGGAGCGTCAGGTCAACTCTTTTGCTTTGCAGGTTGAGCCGTCGAGATTCGCAGACCAAGACCAAGCAACAATCGACCATGCCGAAGCGCTTCAGGTGGAAAAGGTAAGGGATCAATTTTTCACAAGGCTTGGCGATCTCGTTGCGTCACTTTACAATGGAAGGGTTCCGGCCTAGCATCGCGGTGCAGTGGACCCTGGTTCGCGTCGATTCGGTTGCAGAGCGTCGATCCGTGGCTGCCGGCAACGCAATCGCCACGTCGGTGCAAGCGCCGAAAACCAGACCCACTGAACTCGCGCGGTCGCCTTCCCAAAATGTTTGACGCTATAATGTTATGGCGTTATAACTTCCTCCAAAAGCAACGAGGTGACATGATGGCTACACCGGCTGAACATGCCACGATTTATCTATACCCAGTGATTTATAAGAATCTGTAATTAAAGGCTATAGAGACATGTCGATCCGTATCTGATCTTGTGAATCAGGCCGGTAGAAAGGCCCTTGAAGACAACCCCCGCCGCTGCACTGCGAAAAATTGACTGGCCAAGAAAAGTATCGCATCGGCCAGGGGTGATATCGAATTGTCTGCTCGATCCACGATGATGAACTCCCTGTTTGGGATGTGAAAGTCGGGCACCGCAAAGATTTTTATCGCTGAGGCGACCAAGTCGCTGGAGAAGAATGCGCCGCAAGCGGCGCACCTCTCAGCTCCTGCGTTTTAAGTGAATAACCTGCTGCGCAGCGTCTCTTTGTCGAGGGAAATATGACCAAATCTGATTATCCTGGGAAAGACATCTATTCTAACGTGGACCGGGCTCAAATGGTCGTCCGCATAGCCGAGGCGGCACAGGCTCACATCATCATCTGTGTGACCGAGAGCGGGGCCTTTGCTCACCGCCTTTTGGGTTTCACAGGGCAATACCGTATCGTCGCCGCCACGGCAAACCCCGGGACATACGATGCTCTAACCGAAGCCGGGCTGGTGACACTTCGTCTACCGCTACACGCGATCGATAAACACAGACAGATCCGCCATGTCCTCTCTGTCGCACTCAAATCGAACAGTGTCTCGGCCGGGGAACTCGTCCTCTGTGCAGTGGGCCGAGACGTCTACCCCGGCGAGGCAAACCTGGTTGTTGTGACCGAGGTGGAACCGGACCTTGAAGAACTGGTTATTACGGATCTCGTGAAGCTCACGGACGGGATTCGGCCCAAGGCCCTTGACTTCGCGGTCGCCATTGCCTGCAAGATCGGCAGGGCGGCCCGACGTGGGAAACGGATTGGCGCCATGCTTATGCTTGGCGATTCCCTGAGGGTGCTTGAAGGCTCTAAGCAACTCATCCCCAATCCATTCCAGGGGCACGACAAGTCCAACCGGACGCTTATGAACCCGGACATCCACGATGCTATAGTCGAGCTGTCCAAGCTCGATGGCGCCTTCGTCATCCGCGGCGACGGTTTCATCCAATCAGCCGGGGTTTTCCTGGCAGTCTTCAAGGTGGACGTGGAGTTACCCGTCGGCTTGGGCGCTCGACACGCGGCGGCGGCTGCCGTCACAGCCCGCACCGCTGCCACAGGGGTCGTCGTTTCAGCGACCGACGGCAACGTGCGAGTGTTTTCTGGCGGCCGAATGGTGCTGAGAATGGATCCTGATATAGAGCATGGTCCGATTCACATTGGCGGGTGAAGCCACGCAGACCAAGAATCACTTAACAATGCCATTCAGGCGGACGCTCGTGCCACACGCCTCTGATGGCAGTGTTGCGCTACATCAACGAGAGGAAAAATGCCCTTTTATATCCACAGGCCAAGGCAAGCAATCGGATTGATATATATATTGGTGTATTTATTTATTTTTTTTACTTATGTATTTATCCCAGGAAACGATCAATCCTGGGCGATCGAGCCCAAATTTACGATAACGGTTATTCTCTGGTTCATACTTTCCTTAGCCGTTAAGGTTTCCATGTTTATGAATCGGACAATCGAGCTGTTGAACCTGGTTACTTTGGTTGCGTTTATGTCAATAGGGTTTACGTATAATCTGCAGCCGGGTCACTATAGTTCAATTGAAAATTTCTGCTATTCCCTAAACATTATTGGTGGTTCGGCTTGTGACTTTTTTGATTTCCTGTACGAAGCAGTCGCAAGGCCTACGGAAGATAAATTATAGATCAACTCTCAGGCTTCGCCGAATAGCCAATCGAGCTTGCGGTAACGGCGGTGGTCTCGATCTGGTGGACCACCTGAGCTGTAAACCGGACAAAATTGTAATCATGAAAAGCAATCGGTAATCTGTTTTCGATATCATTAGAAATAAAGTGCAATGATCCAAAAGATTGGAAAGCGATGGTAGTTGGCAATTTAAGCGCAGAACCGGCCATTGCACCGGATTTGCGCGGCGTCCGCTGCGCTGCGCCCCGCAAACTGCAGAATTCTGCGTTATGTGGCTTGAAAGCGGTTCCTTATGATCGAACAACCTGTCCTCGAAACACCGCGTCTTCGGCTTCGCCCACTGGAAAAAACTGATACGAAGGCAATTCAAGCGGCGGCCGGCGCTCGTGAGATCGCTGATACCATGATCTCCATTCCACATCCCTATTCGGCAAATGCGGCCGAGCGATACGTGGCCCGCCAGCAGGCTGAAAGAAAGGCCGGGCGCTCCGTCACCTTCACGATAGAACACAAGGCAGAAGGGCGGTTTTATGGTCTGGTGCAGGTGCGCGATATCGACCGCGAGCATTCGCTGGGAGAGCTGAGTTTCTGGCTGGCGGTAGAGTCCTGGGGACGAGGGTACATGAGCGAAGCTGTGCATGCGGCAGTGCGATACGGATTTAAGAGCCTCAACTTAAACCGGCTTTATGCGTATCACATGCTGCGAAATTCGGCTTCCGGTCGTGTCCTTGAAAAAAACGGGTTCAAACAAGAGGGACTGCTGCGCCAGCGGGTGCGAAAGTGGGGGAAATTCGAAGACGTGGCGCTGTGGGCTATCCTGCGGCAAGAATGGCAAGATGACCATCGAGTAAGCTTACATAACAAGGCAAATGCAGCCGACTGATAACTTGCGGCTGATTTGTGCCCGTATCCGAACTGTGCAAATCGGCCGCCAATGATTCCTTGCAGCCCGGGTGTGACGGAAATGCAAATAATCAATACATTACCCAAAACAAAATAAGGGGGAATTCATGGCTAAAGGAAGAGATGCTCAAAAAACAGAGAAGAAAAAGGCGGAAAAAACATTGAAAGAAAAGCGAAAAGAGAAAAAGGAGAAGAAATCTAAAAAAGGGTAGGATGTAACACGGTGGGCAAGTAAATTTTCAGGCTGATAAGATCGTTATGGCAGGATGCCGAATGGTTCAATGGGGGTAAGCCGGCTATCATCCCAATGAAGCGGCAAAGAGCCCGTGCAAGTCTCACCGCCTGGTAAAAAGAGTCTTTCACGCATCTTGAAGGCGAAAGGTTTCTGGAGAAAATCCGATGGAAATATCCCTATATCAGATAGATGCATTTGCATCTGAATTATTTACAGGCAATCCGGCGGCTGTTTGCCCGTTAGATGAGTGGCTACCTGATGGATTGATGCAATCTGTTGCGGAAGAAAACAATTTGTCGGAAACAGCGTTTTTTGTTCCAAAGGGCGATGGTTTCCATATCAGATGGTTTACGCCGAAAAGCGAAGTCGATTTATGTGGCCACGCTACTTTGGCAGCGGCCTATGTTTTATATCAGATTCTTGGCTGTAGAAAGGACAAGATTGAGTTCGATTCCAAATCTGGAATCCTGACCGTAACGCAGGATAATGAATGGCTGACCATGGATTTTCCCGCGCAGCCGCCAGTTTCCTGTGATATTCCGGAAGAAATAGGTAAAGCATTTACTGCTGCACCGATTGAATGTCTGAAATCAGAGGACCTAATCGCAGTATTTGAACGTGAAGCAGATGTTGAATCGGCATCTCCAGATTTTAATGAACTGATGAAGCTTGATTTGCGCGGTGTCGCTATTACCGCCAAATCAGATCGTTGGGATTTTATTGCACGGTTCTTTGCCCCTAAATACGGAATTCCCGAAGATCCCGTCACGGGTTCCGCCTATACGCAACTCGCTCCGTACTGGGCTTCGAAGGTGGGTACAAAACGATTTCGTGTTAAACAAGTGTCCACACGAGGTGGTGAGTTAACTTGCGAGTGTGTCGGCGATCGGGTATTTATTTCCGGCAAGGCAGTAAAATTTCTGGAGGGCAAAATCAAAATACAAACATAACACGAGCATGAGCGGTGCCGGTAAAATTCGCCGCGACTCGCGCCTTGCGGCAGCTGTAATGCACATATCGAATATCGGAGATGAGGTGTGAATCTTCTTGCAATTGTTGGAAGCCCGCGGTTAGGTAAAGCAACCGATGCACTCGTAGATAAGGCTATAGAAGGGTTCGAATCTAGAGCCAAAAACTACAGTGTCAAGAAGATCAACTTAATTGAGCATGATATTCGATTCTGTAAAAACTGTCTTGTTTGCCGGGACAGTCGAACAAACGGTCCTGTAGCCAAGTGCACAATCCAGGATGATATGGACGATATAAAGGAGGATCTCCTGAACGCTGACCTTCTGATTTTCGGCACTCCCGTGCACATGGGATATGCGACGGCGGTCATGATGGCATTTCTTGAACGAATTTGCTGGACCTTTGGAAAGCCTGAAAGAAAAGTTTTAACAATTACCGGTTGTCCGCTTCCTCGCTCGGATAAAAAGCGGAAAGCAGTTGTCATTGTCACATCCGGCATCGTACCGCCAATTTACAGGTATTTTTGCAACTGGGCATCGAATCAGATCAAGGGGGTTGTTATTGATTCGTTAAACGGGAAAATCGTTGGAGACATGTACGCCGGTGATATTCAGCACAGAGGAGTTGAGACCTATTTCGGTAAGGCATTTAAGCTTGGGGAAAGACTGGTATAGGTGAATTTCCGACCCGCGATGAGACAACGAACAAATCGATGACCAAGTGTAATCAGAATTGACGGGTTGTTCTGCTGCGATCCAAACAGCTATCGATATGCTTTTTCCACTAACAGGAGAAATCCTATGTTTACAGTAACACCCAATGGAGCGAATCGTTTAGATATTCAATTGAGTGGGAAGTTGAACACTGAAGAAATGATAATCGCGTTAGATAAACTTGTTCGAAAGTCCGAGAACATCGAAAATGGGAGAATGCTGTATGAAATTATAGATTTTCATCTTCCGTCGCTTGGTGCGATCGTAATAGAATTTTCTCGCCTTCCTTCGATGTTTGGGCTTATGAAAAAGTTCGACCGCGCAGCGGTATTGACCGATAAGACCTGGTTACAGAAAATAAGCGAATTCGAAGGCGCCTTGTTCCCAGGTCTTGAAATCAAGGCGTTTAACAGAGACCAAAAGGTAGAAGCAGAAGCCTGGCTGTCAATCTAGCCTGCCGGTTGTTGGAATATGTGGCAAACAAGTCGCCTGCCCTGACCAAAAACCTCGTAGCGATTTTTCCAAGGGTACCTTCAGTTCTACAGTTGAATCTGCAGCAAATGAAAGCGGACCGTAAATTATCAATAAGAAAGTAAGGATATTTCATAAAACTCACATTTTACGGCGTGATCCTGTATGCGCCAAAATACCAGGGCGCCGGGTCGCTCCGGGCCAAACGGCAGTGGTTTGTAAAATGACTATGGAAAAGGACTCTATGGATCTAATGACCGCAACCATGTCGGAATCCGATATCCTCCCGGTAACAATCATCCAGTCTGAAAATCTGCGCGGCAATTTAGGGCCGGATCAACTGAAAGACGGTTATTTGTCCATCGCTTTTTCAGAAAGTCAATTCAGGGAATTTAATCGCGATTTAGGCGTGGTGGTGGCTAAAGTGCGGAGCCGGGTTGTCGGATACTGCTGTGTCTCCAGCGCCGTGTTTAACGCACAGTTTCCCATACTCGATCAAATCGTGGCAAATCTCTCAACTTATCTGGTCCCGCCGGCGCAACAGCGGCCGACAGAGGAAACGACCTGCTTTTACGGTCCGGTTTGCATCGCAAGGCCATTTCGGGGCCGAAACGTCTTAACCGGCCTGTTTTCGCACGGCCTAAAATTGGCAAAAGAAGCAGGATATTCTTTCTGCTTTTCTTTCATCTCTTCGGAAAATCAACGCTCGTTAAAAGCACATTTAAAACTGCCGTTTCATAAAGTCGGCAAGGTTTCCTATAAAGCAAATGAGTATATTGTTATCGCCTGTAATATCTGAGCACTGCTGGTCGTATCGGCTCGGATAGGATAAGGGCAAACAGCAGGGGCGGTGTTGCGGTAGTGCAATTTCCAAGAAATTTTCACCTTACCCCGCTGTGCGGGGAAAAGGATGATAGCAGCGCATCATATCACCGCTGCCCCCGGCAGATTGACGTGACACCGCGCTAACCAGGCGCTTCAACTGACGCGAAAATTCCGCGCAGCATCTCAACCCGATCTGACCTGCTTGACGGCTATTGCGCGAAGATGCATGGAGCGCCTTACCCGATAAACAATATATGGATGGGATGAAACCTGCCCATCGATCAAAGATTTTTACGCAGATATGTATATCAGAACCCTATAGATCATTAGTACAGCAGCTGGAGTTTCGGGATGTATTGGCATCGACCCGGTCAACTATCCTGGAGATGAGAGGGCCAAATGGCTTGGCAGGTCCTTTTGGGTGTTTTATAGAATGATTATCGATCCGCTGTTTGAGAACCAGGGCGTTGACAAACTTGCGATGCACTTTGCGGAGGAAATTTCTGCGGCAGAAGGAAAGGACTGCCGCCGGCGAGCGAAATTGCAGCGGCCGAGACCCGGGACAGGCTGACCCCCGCAAGCACCAGAGAGTGTCGACAGCACGATGAAGGCGATTGTTCAATACATATACGGTTCACCCGACGTTTTGAAATTCAGGGATATCGACAAGCCTGCTATCGGCGATGACGACGTGCTCGTGCGCATTCACGCGGCCGGTGTCGATCCAGGTGTGTGGCACCTGATGACCGGTTTGCCTTACCTGGTGCGCATCGTGGGCTTCGGGCTGCGAAAGCCCAAGGTCCGTGTTCGCGGCACCGATCTCGCTGGACGCGTAGCGGCGGTCGGGAGGCGGGTGACCCGGTTTCATCCGGGAGATGAGGTGTTCGGTACCGGTGAAGGCGCTTTCGCCGAGTACGCCTGTGCCAGAGAGGACAAGTTGGCGTCAAAGCCGGCAAACCTCGACTTCGAGCAGGCGGCGGCTGTCACAACCTCCGCTTTGACTGCCCTTCAGGGTCTTCGGGACGTGGGAAAGGTCGAGTCCGGGCAGAAGGTGTTGATCATCGGTGCGGCAGGAGGCGTGGGAACGTTCGCCGTGCAGATCGCCAAAGCGCTCGGAGCGGAAGTCACCGGTGTTTGCAGCACGACTAAGACGGACATGGTCCGCTCGATCGGCGCTGAGCATACGATCGATTACACCCGGGAGGACTTCGTTGACGGGCTGCGGCATTACGACGTCATCTTCGACACCGCCGGCAATCGCCCATTGTCCGTCCTCAGACGGGCCCTGGCCCCCCGGGGCACACTCGTGATCGTCGGGGGGGAAGGGGGAGGACGATGGCTCGGCGGCACGGACCGCCAGATCCGGGCGCTTTTGCTGTCACCGTTCGTGCGTCAGAAGCTTTGCTCCTTCATTTCGATGCCACGCAGGCAGGACCTGCAGGTCTTGAAGGAACTTGTTGAAACCGGGAAAGTCACACCGGTCATCGACAGGACCTTCCCCTTGAGCGAGGTTGCCGATGCCATCCGCTATCTGGCAGAAGGTCGCGCCCGAGGAAAAGTCGTCATTGTCGTGTGAGGGGCAGCCAGCCATAACGATGCGGATTGCGCGCCTGCCGTGACGCCGATCGTCAGGCCGGCAGCAGGTGAATAGACTGCCGCTTGCATGTATCTTTCTTGGGCCAAAAGCCGTACAGTGGTATACTTTCCAATATCAACTGAAAGGAGTAATCTATTGATGAGCGATCTGCGCAAGGGTTCACCGGTTAGTGTTTTTATTGCATTGTCGTGCATTGCGGTAATTGCGGGCTGCGCGATATTCGAAAGCCAAAGCAGCCCCAAACCCGTACCGGAAATCAGACCCGGTATTTTGCAGGGGTACCTGCCAACCGAGGCGCTTCCCAATAGCCTGGCACTTATTCCTCCTCCTCCCGCCGAAGGTTCGGCTTCTCTGGAACTAGACAAGGAGGTAAGCCGCAGCAGCCTTACCCTTCGCGGCACTGCGCGCTGGGACCTGGCGGTCGAGGACGCCAACCTGATGTTCCCGCCAGCCGCCGAGGCATTCTCCTGCGCACTGAAGGCCCCGATCACAGAGCAGGACACACCGCATCTCTATATGCTGATGCGCCGCTCCCTTGCGGATGCGGGTCTTGCCACCTACAGGGCTAAAAACAACTACAATCGTGTCCGCCCATTTCTAGTGAACAAAGAACCGACCTGTACGCCGGGTGAGGAAGCGCACCTGAAAAAAGACGGCTCCTATCCTTCCGGGCATACCGCCATTGGCTGGGGATGGGCGCTGATTCTAAGTGAGATTGCCCCCGATCGGGCTGATGCGATCCTCGCCAGGGGGCGGGCCTTTGGACAAAGCCGGGTGATATGCAATGTCCACTGGCAAAGCGATGTAATCGAGGGGCGGGTTGTCGGTGCTGCCGCAGTCGCTCGGTTGCACGCCGATCCGGCTTTTCGTGCGGCAATAGAGGCTTCCAAGGCCGAACTTGCAGCTGTTCGGGCCAAAGGCCTAAAACCGCTGCGAGACTGTGAGGCCGAAAATGCTGCACTCTCCGCCTATCCGCCGGGGGCACCGTGGCCGGCTAACAAATAAATGCAGCGGACGAAAAAGGCCGCCACACCGTTTTCTGTTCGGTATCCTGAAAAGGGAAGAACGATGCAGGGCTTGCGAAACCTTCTGCTATCCGCCATCAATCGTGTCGGACAGGCCATCCCTAAAAGGTTTCAGCGCCGCATTGCCTATTTTCCGGGGATTCTTGCGGTTTTTGAATATTTATCCAGCTACGACCTGGTGGAGATCTCAACGCCGGAAGGGGGCACTATCGTCATAAATCCGTTGTTCCATTCTAACCTTACCCACTCCTGCGATCTGGGTGGCTACGAGCCTGAAATCAGAAAAATAATATGGAAATTTACCAAGCCGGGCATGGTGGCCTATGACATAGGCGCGAACGTAGGTGTATTTTCTTTTCTGTTTGCTTCCATAGTGGGTGAAGACGGGATGGTTTAGGCATTCGAGCCAGAAAAGAACAATTATGCATGTTTTGAGAAAAGTCTGGAAAAACACAACAAGCAGAATATATTTCTTGACAGGCGGGCCGTTGGGAGAGCGAAAAGCACTGAAAAGTTTGACAGACGCGGGGGGGGGGGCATTTCCCGGCCGCCTCATCGGCGATGAACGAAATCAATGCCTTGTTAATCGCTGCAAGTATTTCTGGTGACAACAGAATGTCTGGGCAAATCGCAATGTGCACAAGATATTCGAATACACCGGTATTGTCTGCTTTTTGCATGATGATCGTCATTTATGCCTGCTCCAATACAACGTTGGAGAACTACGCAGCCAAAGATAAAGAAGAAGAAAAAATAGTAGCGCTTTTAATCGAATATCAGGACGCAAGGAGAAATTTTGACCTCACGAAGTACCTGGAATGTCTTCACGACAAAGGAATATACCACCACGCGAGCAGCGTCATGCTTTCGAAGCAAGAGCTTTCCAGGGCCCTTCCGAAATTTTGGACTCAACTGCAGAGAGGAGATCGATCGTTTTTCCCGATGTGCCGGGAAAACCTGAGCGGAAATTATTTCGTCCGCTTCCGCCTTATAAACCCGACAATAACGATCCGTCAAAACACCGCGAGTGTCACTGCCGTCTATGTGAATACCGGTTGGCGCTTAACGCATTATATTTCCATGATAAAAGAAAATAATCGATGGCTGATCAACCGGTTGGATTGGGAGACCGGTTAATGCAGCGCAGATGGAGCCTCAGGTGAAGGGCGGCATCATAAACCAAAAACAGATACAAACCCTGATGCGATAGAGCGTCAGAGCGCATATCGCCGGGTCGCGGGATCTGGTGCAAACGCCAAGGGGAGAATCGGCGGCGGTCGACGGCATGGGACCGGATATCCGAACCGCCGGGCATTGTTGCAACCGATCGGACCAGACCGTAAGGTTGCGAGCGAAAGGCGCACGATGAGAATAAGAGAAGCGAAACGATCCGATTTTACAGACATCTGGCCTATTTTCCAAGAGATTGCATCTGCCGGGGAAACGTACGCATATCCGCAAAACACATCCAAAGAAGAAGCCGAAAAGATGTGGATGGATTTGCCCCGCAAAACCTTTGTGGCCGAAAAAGACGGAGAGCTGGTTGGAACCTACTACATAAAGACGAATCACTCCGGCCCCGGCAGCCACGTGTGCAACTGCGGCTACATGGTCGCATCAAAGGCAAGGGGGCAGGGCGCAGCCACGGCAATGTGCGAGCATTCACAGAAAACTGCAATTGAACTAGGCTACAAGGCGATGCAGTTTAATTTTGTAGCCGCAAGCAATGAAGGTGCAATTCGACTGTGGAATAGACTTGGATTTGATACGGTTGGCCGCCTGCCAAAGGCGTTTAATCATCCCCGGCTGGGTTACGTGGATGCGCTGGTCATGTACAAATGGCTTGAAACATAACAGCGCCTCGCGTGCAAACGGCTGTTTCGACGTGCCCGATTGCCACCGTTTGCAGTGCCGGTGCCAATAATTCGCGAATCTTTCCGGTTTGATTGAATGAAATCAGTGTCGTGTGCAACATGTTGCTATCACAAAGTCAATGGGTATCTGGCCTTCAACGATAGGGGGCTCACAACTGGAGGGAAAGCATGACACTTGAGGAACTTAGCGCTATTATGGCTTATCTGAGGGAAAGAGTGCAGCTGGGACCCAAGAAGGCAAAGGACCCGGTCCTCATCGAGTTTCAGGGACCAACGAAACAGGAGATGGTCGGTGCGGGGCTGAATGCTGAAGGGGTGGAGCTGATTCTGAGCGCCCCGTGGTGGGAGGAGATGGTAGCGGATATCATCGAAACGCCCGATTTTTGCGAATCCGACGACTCACCCCAACAGGTTCTCGAGTATGCCAGAGACGTGGTCTCGGATTACGTCCAAAAACGGGTTTCCTTGAAGGCCGACTAACGATGGGCAAAACCGAATCATGTCCGCGGGGATGAAGCCGACCGCTTCGGGGCATGCTGTCATGCATATCATTGCAAGCGACGTGATTGAGGGGATCGTCGATACATGCCGTTTTCCAGCGCAATTAACGGGGTCAAACGCCGATTCGTTATTTCGATAGCCCTGCTCCTGTTTTTTTCCGGGTGCCAGACTGTCCGCGATATCCGCAAGGAACTGCCGGCAGGCATTCCATCGGCACCCAAACAACTGACCGTGATGAGCTACAACATCAGGGTTGGATACGGTGGGGCCGACCGAGGGGTCGACCCTTACATCCTCACCCAGCGAGAAGAAAATCTGCCGCCGATCGTTGCGGCTATCCAATCCGTTGACCCCGATATCGTCGGTTTGCAGGAGGTGCGTGGACCCGGGCAGGCTCGCCGGTTGGCCAGTGCGCTCGACATGAATTACGCCTTCGCGTGGCACGAGACCGACAACGAACGCCCGAGATGGTGGGGGGTGGCAATTTTATCCAAATACCCCATTTTGAAATCCAAACGGATTCAAATTACGTCGGAAAATGGGAATACGAAAAGCGCCCTGGTCTGCACCACGGACATCGGCGATCAACCGGCAACATTTTTCAGTATCCATACTGCTCGCGACCGGCAGGATCGTTCGTCCTTCAGGGGTATAATGAGAGCTGTCGAAAAGATCCCGAATCCGGTTGTTCTCATCGGCGACCTGAACATGGATCCCGCCGACCGGAGACTGGAACTGCTTGCGCCGCACTTTATCGATTCAGCGGTGGCAGTGGACACCGAAAGTGCTAAAAAAGCGAGAAACACGGGAACATTTTTGGGGATCGGGCGCATCGACTACGTGCTGGTCGATTACCGCTATTTTGAAGTGCGGGATGCTGGAATCGTCTCTCGCGAGCATTGGGATGCATCCGACCACCTTGCTTATTACACACGGATTGCCCTGAAACCGTCTCCCTGAGGAATGGGGGAAAACATAAAAACGGATTTGGAGCCACCACAGGCTGCGTCTTTCTTTCGCCGGTCAGGCGTGTGAGCGGGCAGGACCGGCGGGAAGTGCAAACGGTTTCATGCACGGCTGCATGGATTCTTTCAGGAAGAAAAGCCCGGCCGTTGTCGGGCGCTGCTCTCCTTCGGTGCTGCCCATGAGCCCCACCCGCATCGGTATAGTCGTATTTACATCGGCCGCGCTGGCAGGCCCCTGGTACACCGTCGAGGGATACAGCATCATCGGCAATCTCATCAGCCAGCTCGGAGCGCAGAACACCCAGAACAGCTGGGTAATGGCCGCCGGATTTCTTGCTCTTGGTTGCGGTATCATCACAGACGGTATCCGCAGGTTCAGCAGGCCCGGAATTGCCTTCATGGCGTTCGGGCTGTTTGTGGCCCTGGCCGGCATATTTGCCCACAAACCCCTTTGGCCTGCAGCGGAGTACAGCGTGGTGGCCCACCAGCTCCATTCTGTACTCGCAACGCTGGCGGGCATATCGATCACCATCGGCTTGCTGTGGGTTGCGGCGAGTGCAACGTCATTTCGGCCGCGCATTATCGCCATAGCCCTTGCCGTGCTTTGTTTCGCTCTTCCGCTGTGCATGGTGGCCTTCGACGCCTACCAGGGGCTTATTCAACGCGTCATGTACGCGCTGATCCTCGCATGGCTTTGGATTCGCTTCCCGTTTGATTAAATGGCAACATCGGTTTTATGACATGCGCCCATAGATACTGCACTGAACCTAACAACTAAAGCTCGAGGTGCCTGCCAGGGCGCGGATGCAACTTTACGCGCCTGGACACAGAGAGCGCCTTTTACCCATCTGCCGGATCATGATACAGGCCGTCCCCAATGTGCTGAGCGGGTTTCGCATTCTAGCCGCACCTTTTCTGCTCTACCTGGCCCGAACCGGCCACAAAGGGCTGTTTCTCGGGTTGCTGATACTGTCTTTGCTGTCGGATGCCGTCGACGGGTACATTTCCAGAAGGCTGCACATTACCTCTGACCTGGGCACCCGGCTGGACAGCTGGGGCGATATGGCCACCTACCTTAGCGTTCCGGTGTGCGCCTGGTGGTTGTGGCCCGACATTGTCAAAGAGGAAGCGGTCTGGGTGTCGATCGTGATCGGATCGTACGTTCTTCCGATACTGGCCGGGCTGGCCAAATTTCGCCGGGTTCCGAGCTACCACACCTGGGGGGCGAAGGTTGCTGCAGTTGTCATGAGTGCGGCTGTCGTCATTTTGTTTATTGTCGAAAATCCCTGGCCGTTCCGGTGTGCAGCGGTGTTTCAGGCTATCGTAGCATGCGAGGAGATCCTCATTACGCTGCAGCTGTCCGAACTGCGGGGCAACGTGAAGTCGCTGCTGCACCTGCAAAAGGCTTCGACAAAATAAAACGAGATAAAAGAGCGCGGGTCCTTCGTGTCAGCGAGTTGTTCGGCGATCGATCGCCGAGAATCGCGGGAGAAGGCCAAAAAACGCTGACGGTTTTTCACAAATGCAGAGGGCGTTGGATATGAGAAAATTATTCCAACCAGAGTTGCGGCAGACCTACAACAATTACAAAGCCATCCAAGGATTTGCTTCCTTTCTGTGCCTGCTGGACAGGCTCTTGCGGCGAGAGAGGGTGCGCAGGATACAGCTGGGGGGTACGGATATCTACATCCGGACAAATACCTCGGATTTGATTGCAGCGCTCAGCTGCCTGCACCATAAAGAATACGATGCCATCCGCTGCTCGGCCCCCAGGGTCATCATAGATGCAGGCGCCTATATCGGAGCGTCTGCGGTATTTTTTGCCGATAAATATCCCGATGCACGCATTGTTGCCGTTGAGCCGGAAGAGAGCAATTTCGAGCTGCTCTGCAAAAACACAGAAAAATACAGCAATATTGTCGCGGTTAAAGCCGCGATCTGGGGTGCGGTTGAGACCAGGGCCATACACCGTCGAACCACCGGCTGCTGGGGATTTGCGATCACAGAGACCCCGAATACCACGGAGTCGACGGGACAGCAAATCGATTGCATTACCATCAATTCGCTGATGGACAAATACGGCATAGAAAAGATCGATCTGCTAAAGATGGATATCGAAGGTGGCGAAAAGAATGTGCTGGAAAACGCATCCGAGTGGATCGATGCGGTAGATATCCTGACCGTGGAATTGCACGATAGAATTTGCGAGGGATGCACCCGCGCATTTTACCGTGCGACGAAGCAATTTGCTTACTTTGAAACACACGGGGAAAAAGTCACCGCCTACCGGCGCTAGCGCGCGGCATATCCTTTCGTTCGCCGGGCCGGCAGAGCTGCTGCCTGCAGCCTTTGGCCGCGACCGCCCAGGGGGTGGAATGCAGGCGCCCGACCGACGTCGCCGCACTTGCCGTATCTTCGAGCTGCGGCGCTGACTGTGTGCCATGGACAAAGTGTTTCAACTCTTACTGGGTGTCGCGCTCGCCGTTTTGTTCATCTCGTTTGCAAAAGCAGGAGGACATCGGCGGGAACTGCAGATATACTGCCTCGGCCTGGTCGTGGCTGCGCTGCTTTACGTGGCTTTTTCCGTCACCGTTGCCAGCTACGCGTGGTTGATGATAGAAATCATCGGGGCGGCGATCTTCACACTGGTTGCGGTGCTCGGACTGCGGGTTTCCCCCTGGTTTCTATCACTTGGCTGGGCTGCGCATATTTTGTGGGATGTCCTATTGCATCTCGTGTTTCAACAGGCCTTTGTTCCCAGCTGGTATCCGGTGGTATGCGTCAGTTTCGATATCACCGTGGCCGGAACTATCGCTTTGAAACTGCGAAAGCGACATCAATAGCCAACGCTTCCGGGGGGGAGGGAGTGCCGAGACGATCGGTGCTGATCAGTTTCGCGAACTGGCGGTTGAGTCGAAAGCGCGGATGGCGTCCCGAAACCAGGAAGTGGCAAAATCCGTTTTATTCGAAAACCCTGCGGTTATCGATATCGCCTGTGGGACGGGTTTGGCTGTCGATCTGTCAAACGCTATGAAAGCGGCAGAGCTGCTCAAAGCAAGCGGACAGCCCCATTGTGAACTCAAAGATGGCAAGGCATGCAAAATTACGGACGCGCGCGGATGCGTGAAACGCCATCATTGGACCCGGCGCCGGGCGATAATTGCGCAGGTCGTTCAAACCGCCGGTAATTTGAAGGAAAAATATCTGTAAAAAAAAGGTGTGTCATGCCTGAGCTTGCAATAAAAGTGCTGGATCGAGACTTCACGATCTACCGGTTTGAGCCCAATCACAAGATACCTGCCGCTGTTTTCGACAGTTCGTTTTTTTGGATCGGGAAAACCGATGATGAATTGTCGGTTGTCTGTGAATCCGCCATCGAGCTGTCCGGCGGTGAAAGGAGTGCGGGCTGGGCGTGCTACAAGGTGCTCGGTCCAATCGATTTTTCGGAAACGGGAATCCTTGCCGGCATATCGGCGGCGCTGGCTGCGGCTGATATCGGTATCTTCGCAATTTCTACTTTCGATACCGATTACATTTTGCTGCCGGCCGCGTTGCAGGCAAAAGCCAACAGCGCATTGACCGCGGGCAGATATCAGGTCCGGGGTACGTAGTCCGGCAAGATCGCAAACCGAAAGCCATCCCATTGTAAAAGGCTCGCAAGGGGGGATTACCGTGAGTCCCTTAAACCGTCTTGCCTTGTTCGTTTCCCAAATTCTGTTCAGCATTGTTACCCCGCCGCTGCTGATTCCCCGAATTGCGAAAATCCGGTTTACCCGTTCCCTGGTCTCGTTTTGTTTCGGACGAGCCTATGGTGATCGATACCGGCACATCATCGACTGCTTCGAGGGCCGCTACGGTCTGGCGATGGCCGAAGGCCTGGGCAGGGCCGAACGAATCGCCGGCAGGCAGATCTCTGTTGTCGCAGACTGCGGAACGGGAACGGGCTATGCCGCCGGACAGGCTGCCGCACATTTCCCGCACGCCACCTTTATGGCGTTTGACATCGTGCCTGCAATGCTGGTGCAGGCGCGAGAGCTCGCGAAAGAGTCCCCGGCCAAACACTATTTTGTGCAGGCAGACTCTTTTGCCATCCCGCTCAAAGATGCATCGGTCGATCTGCTCCTGGCACAAAACACGATGCCGTGCTTTACGGAATTTACACGGGTGTGCCGCCCCGGCGGCATCCTGCTTTACGCTGACAGCTCTGCCGGCTGGATTGCCGACCTGGTCAGACGCATGGTGCGAAGACTGGCGTTGTTTGAAGAAGTGTCGGGGGAAAGAGTCGACCTGGGTTTTTACGTTCTGGCTAAAAAACAGGGCGGTAGGGAAGGCGAGGCCAATGATGCCAAACGCGAAAAACCGTCCAACACGCGCTCGCTGCCAGCTCGCTAATTCGATGCCTTCCGTTCGGGTGATGCAGGGCAGCAGGCCGATAAAGGGAGGTACCGATGCTCATCTCTCACAATGGCAAAGCCCCTGTCATTCACCCTTCCGCCTTTATTGCACCGACTGCAACCATTTGCGGTGATGTGACCATCGGCCCGCACTGCCGGGTGATGCACGGCGCTTCCATTATCGCCGAAGGCGGCCGAATCGAGTTCGGTGAACACGGGATCGTATTTGAAAATGCGGTCGTGCGGAGCACTGCCAGCCATTTTGCAACGATCGGGAATTTCTGCTTGATCGGCCCGAATGCACATGTTGTCGGCTGCAGCGTCGAGGACGAAGTGTTTATCGCAACCGGTGCAGCCATTTTCCACAGCGCCCGCCTGGGCAAGGGCGCTGAGGTGCGAGTCCATGCGGTGGTTCATTTACACACACGGATCGAACCGGGCGCCGTTGTGCCCGTCGGCTGGGTTGCGGTGGGAAATCCGGCCCGGCTCTTTTCCCCGGACCGGCACGAAGAAATATGGGAAATTCAGAAACCGCTGAATTTCCCGTTATCCGTTTACGGGTTTGACCGGCCGCAGGCCACCATGGAAAAGATCACCAGGCGCCTGTCAGAAAACCTGGGAACCCACATCGATGATACCGTTATCCAAAAGCGGTAGCAGCCCAACCTGGCGCCAGTTGCTGTGGAGACGGCTCGTTTTCGTTTTCGGTGACGGTCTGTGCGCTGACGGGCGTGACATGTATTGAATCGCGTTCATTCGGTTTTATGTTACAGGCAGCCATGTCGACGCAAAACCGCACCAATTCGTCTGCCGAAAGCACCGGGGTAAGGTTGCTGGCGAGGGTCCGAGACCACCTGGAAGCGGAAAGGGATCGGCTCAATGAGCAAATCGGCTCCTATCCGAGCCCGATACCGGCTTGCGATGCGCAGTTCAATTATCTGCTTGAGAAGCGAACCAGGATTTCCGGTGAGCTGAGTCTGGTCGATCAACTGCAGCAGAGATCCCGCGCGGACAACGTCAATGAGCCGGGGATCGAAAAGCTCGTTGCGGAAATCCGTCAAATCGATGCGGAACTGGCAAAAAAAGTTATGGCCGCCTTCAACACCGATTCCGAACGGTGATGACGTTGTGAGCCAGCAGAGATGGCACCCGCCAGTGTCAGAGAGCGCGAACGCTGTGCACCGGCCATGCAGGTAAAGGCATCCACCTGCTCGGGCAGCCGGAAAGGGAAGCAACCCGGATGAGCCGTACAAGTCCTCCAAAAAGTGTTTCCGATCTCGATATCCGTCACTTCATCTATACAACGTTTGCCAGGACCACCCGCCCACCGACCTCGTCGGAAACGGCCGGTCATTTCAACTGTTCTATTGCAGCGACCGAGAGCGCTTATGAAAGACTGGCAGAAGCCCACCATATTGCACTGGCACCCGGTTCGCGCCTGATCTGGATGGCGCATCCGTTTTCCGGCCTTCCAACCAATTTTACGGCCGAGCTGGAAATTAAGCGTTACTGGGGCAACTGAGTGTGGGATATCTTCGGCATCGCCGCCATCCTCGGCAAAGATGCCACAGGACACGCTCCGTGCGGGTGTGGAGAGTGCAGCGAGAAACTGGACGTTGTAATTCGGCACGGGCGATCGGTAGCGTCGGACTGGATCGTTCATTTTGTCGTCCCTGCAGCGCGGTTCTGGGAAAACATCGGCTATACGTGAGCAACGATCCTTGCCTTCCGTTCGAAGGCCCATTTGGACCGATGGCTGTCGCGGCTGAAGGTGAAGACCGGATATGCCATGCCGATCCAACAGCTTTGGGAGCTTGCCCGCAGATGGTATGCAGGCCGCCTTGAGCACGACTGGCAGCGCCCCGGCCAACAGGATATCCAAGAGCTGTTTGACAGCCTCGGGCTGAAAGGGGCATTCTGGGATCTCGACGCAAGCCCATGAGCTGCAATTGCCCAAAGGCTGTCGAGGCAAAGCGGGCACCTGGCTCTCGGGGGGGACCGTGCCGCCGCACACCGGATGCCTGCCCGCTCGATTCGACATAAAATGGGAGGCCGCAGGCCATGCGAATTACCTACGAGATCAACAAGGCCGTCGACGTGCAGGTATTTATCGAACTGTTGCGCCGCTCCACCCTGAGCGAAAGAAGACCGATCGACGATTTGGCCTGCATTGAGGGGATGCTCGAAAACAGCGACCTGATGGTGACTGCATGGCATGGGCAAAAACTGGTCGGTGCCGCCCGTTCTGTCACCGATTTTCATTATTGCTGCTATTTGTCGGATCTGGCCGTCGATGAAGCTTACCAAAAAAAGGGGATCGGACTGAAACTGCAACAACTGACCCGGGAGCAGCTGAAGGAACGATGCGCCATTATTCTTCTTGCCGCACCCGGTGCTGATGGGTATTATGGACCCATCGGGTACACCAAGCATGAACGCTGCTGGGTGATAGGCAGGAAAGATCGACTGGCACCCCGCCAGCCAAGGCCGTAGCGGAAGCCGTCATGATCACCATACGAACAGAGCAGTCTTCAGATATCCGGGCGGTGCGTGCGATCAATGAAGCCGCTTTTGGCCAGCCGACAGAGGCGAACATTGTCGATGCGATTCGCGCAGCCTGCCCGGATGCGCTTTCGCTGGTGGCCGTGTCCGAAGATCAGTTGATCGGCCACATATTGTTCAGCCCGGTGAGCATCCAATCCGAAAAGGGAGCGGTTACGGGCATGGGACTGGCGCCTATGGCGGTGATGCCGGCGCACCAGCGCCAGGGGGTCGGCAGCCGGTTGGTCGAAGCCGGTCTCGAAATACTTCGCAACAGCGCCTGCCCCTTCGTGATCGTGCTGGGACACCCGGCTTACTACCCTCGATTCGGATTTACACCGGCCTCCGAGCACCATTTCGAGTGCCAGTGGAAAGGGGTGCCGGATAACGCATTTATGGCACTGATGTTTGACAGCGACCGGATGGAAGGGGTGACCGGCGTCGCTCGATACAGGGATGAGTTCGACGAGGCAACCTAGCGAGTAACACAGCGTCGGCCGGCGTGTGGCGGCCTGAGGACAGATACCGATGCAGATAAAAATCAAAAGGGCATATGAAGCCCCCGACGAAGAAGATGGCCAGCGCATCCTGGTGGATCGGCTGTGGCCCAGGGGTATTTCAAAAGAAAGAGCCAGAATCGATTTTTGGCCGAAAGAGCTTGCCCCTTCCACCGAGCTGCGGCGCTGGTATGATCATAGTCCTGAAAAATGGCCGGTGTTCAAGGCGCGCTATTTCGAAGAGCTGGAAACCAAGCCTGTGTTGATGAAAGAGCTGCTCGATCGCCTTCACCGGGGTACCGTTACCTTCGTCTACAGTTCCAAGGAACGGCGACTCAACAATGCGGTTGCCATCAGGGACTACATCGATTCGATCACGCGGTGACGGGGAAAACGACAGCGGGGCGGAAGAAAGACGCATCGCCGATCCAGTGAGCCGGGTGCACCGGAAACAGCGATAGGCACATGGTATTAGAGTAGCAAAGCACCACGAGGAGGCAAACATGGGGATACGGGATTTGGCCTGGAGAAGCGTCAAATGGGGTGTAATGAAAAAGCACCTCGGGTACACGGACGATGAAATGGAGATCTTCCAAACAGATCCGCGAAATGAAGATATACTATCCAAGGCACCGGCGTTGATGGACAAAACCATCGTCGTCGAAGTGGTCGAATCACACGGCTGCAACAGCCGGCACCGGATCGGAGACAAGCTCTATTTCGACGGAGCCGGCAACCTTCTGACCCGCCTGTGCCCTAAAAAGGTCTGTGTTTACGCCCTCAACGCCGCCACCTCGATGATCTTTGCCGCAAACGAACTGTTCTACGCGGGGATCGATCCCAATCAGATGCGGTTCAAGCGGGCCGGGTGCTTCGATGTCGGTGTCCAATGCGGCGGATGGGGGCGGATCGTGCTTGAGCTGGCCGTAATGGATCGAAAAGAGATCGAAGCCCGATCGACAGGCTGACCGGGAATCGACAGCCGGCAATTCAGGGAAGAGCCAAGTTTGAGGCCCCCGGGCCGGCGTCGTGCGCTGGCAAAAGATCACCGGGCATGTCCGGTGCGCAGGCGTATTCGATCGATCCGGAATTTTCAGCCCGGGGACATGACTGGTTTTCCGCCGCTTGCCGACCGGCAGAATCCCCCAGCGCCTTTGCAGCGAATGCAGTGACCGCAACGGCGAGCGGCAGCACCTGTCGCGGCCATCAGCCGGCGAGAAGCCTTATGAATGCAAAATCCACCTCCCACAAGGCAACCTTTGTCATCAGCCAGTCAGCAGAGGACCTGTTTCCGCTATTCAGCCCGGAAGGGGAACGGCGGTGGGTTCCCGACTGGGACTATGAAAACGTGATGGGGACCGCCCGATTGCAAGACGACTACGTGTTTTTGACCAAAAGCCACGACCACGCGGCGACCGAGGCGATATGGATCGTTAAACATTACGACCCCGAGGCCTGCCGGGTGCAATACTACAAAATAGAGCCGGGTGAAAAAGTGGGGGTCATTTCCGTTACATGCGATGCACTCGATCGCCGGACAACCCGGGTGGAAGTGACCTACACCTATATCGGGTTGTCAGACAGCGGGAATCGTTTTGTCGGGCAGTTTACCGCAGCGGCCTACGAGGAATTTATTAAAGAATGGAAAACGTTGCTTGAGATCTATTTTGAGAAAAGGGCCGGTGGGTCGCTTCAAACAGTTCGGCAGAATCAACCGTAGGTATTGCGATGCAGGCGGGATGCGGCTTTTTATTCCGCCTGCAGGACCGCGGGCATAGCGAGGGGATGCATGTACTATATTGTTGAAAGTGACAAATCATTCGACCAGGCCGCTGCAGATCTTGAATCGGCTGTCAAACGCCACGGTTTCGGCGTTCTGCACATTCACGACCTGGCGGCGACGCTGCGAAGCAAGGGGTTTGAATTCCCTGAGCAATGCAAGGTTTTCGAGGTCTGCAATCCGGGGCAGGCCGTAAAGGTACTTTCGACCGATATGCGGCTGAACATGGCGCTGCCCTGCCGCATTTCGGTATTTACAGAACAAAACCAGACAAAGATCGGCCTCATCAAACCGGTGCAGATGCTGTCGACCCTTTCTCAAGATGCCGCCTTGGTGCAAGTTGCCGGGGAGGTTGAAGAAAAAACCATTGCCATGGTCGACGAGGCGAAGTAGACCGGCGATCTGCAGCCCAGCGATGATACGGAGCCGGCATGGTCGCTGCAGCGGGGGTTGCTTCCTGCAACAGGTTTCCCGTTGACTGAAAAGCGTCCATGAAATGCGGCGGCATTGGAGGTGCACAACCGATGACTCGAAACCAACCCACGGACTCGCTGACGGTCGGGCTGGCTCAAATCGCCCCGATCTGGCTGAACCGCTCGAAAACCTTGGAGAAGATTCTGGCACAGGTCCACACGGCAGTTGAAAAGGGCTGTCACCTGGTGGTGTTCGGTGAAGCGCTGCTGCCGGGTTATCCTTTCTGGATCGAGAGAACCGACGGCGCCCGGTTCAACTCGCCGATGCAGAAGGAAATTCATGCCCACTATATGCAGCAGGCCGTTCAAATCGAAGCCGGCCACCTGGATGCGCTGTGCCGTGCCGCTGCGAAAGTTCAGATCGCAGTGGTGTTGGGAATCATCGAGCGTCCGGCGGACCGCGGCGGTCACAGCCTCTATGCCAGCCTGGTATACATTTCGCCGGAGGGCGTTGTCCAGTCGGTGCACCGCAAGCTGATGCCAACCTATGAAGAAAGGTTGACCTGGTCGCCCGGTGACGGTCATGGATTGCGGGTTCACCGTCTGGGACCTTTCACCGTTGGCGGGCTCAATTGCTGGGAGAACTGGATGCCGCTGGCCAGGGCGGCTCTCTATGCGCAAGGGGAGGACCTGCACGTGGCTATCTGGCCGGGCGGATTGCACAATACGCAGGACAGCACCCGCTTTATCGCCATCGAGGCGCGTTCCTATGTGGTGTCGGTTTCCGGGTTTATGCAGGCGAGCGACTTTCCGGCGGACACGCCTCATCTCGCCGCCATCACCGCCGACATCGACGGACCCCTTGCCAACGGCGGTTCGTGCATCGCCGGCCCGGACGGCTGCTGGGTGGTTGAGCCGGTGGTCGGAGAAGAGCGCCTGATTGTGGCGGTGCTGGAGCATCGGCGAGTGCGGGAAGAACGTCAGAATTTCGATCCGGTGGGGCATTACTCCCGTCCGGACGTCACGCAGCTGACGGTCAACCGACAGCGACAGCAAACGGTGCAAATCGTTGACTAAGCCGGTTTGCATCCAGCCGCCATCGACTCGAGCCGCCGGCCGGCCGTTCACAGCGACTGCTTAGCCCCAAGCCCTTTCGAAGATAACGATGCCCTTGTCTGCGGCAATGAGATATAATTGACGGGTATTGTTCACTGTCCGGCGTGCAAGTTGCCGGCAAAAAAAGCGCGAGCGTTTCGAAATGCGGTCCCTGCGGCCCAGGAAAGCAGACCGGATGGCAGGTTCCCGGCCGCAATGAGGCGGTATAAAACTGAACCCCATCTTCCTAACCGGGCCGAAACGGGTTGGATGATACGGTGGCCGGCTCACCGACTCTGGAGCATCGGTGGTTGAACGCGGCATGCGCTGGTTTATTTAAAAACGATGGATTATCGGACGATCAAGTGGATTGTTTTCACGGCACTGGCGATGACAGTCCCGGTGATGTTTTTTCTTTTCGTGGTCGTAATGTTTATGCCGGCGGTTTTTTTTGTGGCAGGTATGGGTTATGTTACCCCAAAACTGTTTCTGCCCGGACATACGGCCGAATCGATGAGTTTCATCGTCTTATTGGGGCTTCACGCCCTCATCTACACAGTCGTATTCTATGGAATATCGGTTGCAATCGCGCTCGGTATCCGGTTGATAAAAAGGCAGGCGGTGAGGGTTTGCACGGTGGCGGCGGTGTGCCTGGGCCTGGTTCTGGTGACACAACTTCCGATCTACGGCAGTGGGGGGCACGGGCCGATGCGCTGGTACACCCTGGCGGAATTTTTTACAGACCTGAATGCATCCTATGGCACCGGCAGGGCACAGATGGTTTACGGCGGCACCCTATTGGTGCTGGCGGGGTTTTTGGTATTTCAAAAGCGCAGGTAAAACCGCAACCGGCAGGCAGCCGTATCCGATCGAGGGCAAGGAACCGCTGCCGGCCGACCGAAACTTGCCGCCGGGGCCGAGGCTCCGGAATCCGGATAAACCTTGAATCATAATGGGTGGTGAAAAGATGGAAAAAATATTTGACGGACAAAGGCCGGCCAAGCTGGGCACCGAGAACAATCCGGCTGTTGTGAACGTGCAGACCAAGAAAAGAATGAAAGAGGTCGCTTCGATTTTTGAAAAAAACGGCTGGAAGTACAAAATCGATTTGCAGCCGGACAAGGAAGAGGATATTTCCGCCCTGGAAATCCTGATGAACTGGCCCAAGCCAGTGGCGGCCGAGAAGAAAGTCGGGCGAAACGAGCCGTGTCCGTGCGGCAGCGGGAAAAAATACAAAAAGTGCTGCGGCACGTAAAGGCGGTTGCGGCATGTCGAAACACATCGGTATCGTGGCCTGCAGCGCCGAAGGTGCGGCGCTGTGTTACCGGACCCTTTGCACAGAGGCGCCGGCGCGCATGGGCCGCCACATGCATCCGGAAGTGTCGATGCACACCCACCCGCTGGCTGCCTATATGGTGCACATCCACGAGGGCAACTGGGACGCTGTAGCGGATCTGATGCTCTCTTCGGCCCGCAAGCTGGCGAAGATCGGCGCCGACTTTGCCATCTGTCCGGACAACACCATTCACCAGGCTTTCGACCGGGTCCTCGACCAATCCCCCATCCCCTGGCTCCACATTGCCGAGGAGGTGGGCCGAGTTGCCGTTCGGCAGGGATACAAATGCCTGGCGCTGGCCGGCACCAAATATCTGATGACCGGCCCGGTCTATCCCGGGGCCGTTGAACCGTTCGGGCTCTCGCTGGAAATTCCAGATGACGCCGAGAGGCAGGAAATTGACCGCATTATCTTCGACGAGCTGGTGAACGGCATATTTACGGAAGATTCGAGACGGTATTTTTATTCGGTTTTTCAGCGCCTGAAAAACCGCGGCTGCGACGCAGCCGTGCTCGGCTGCACGGAGATCCCGCTGATCGTCGATCCTGCTGATTGTCCGCTGCCCACCCTCGATTCGACCCGGCTGCTTGCCAGGGCGGCGCTGGATGAATCGTTGAAGCAGGGCTAGTCGCTGCTGATTTGAAACAGGGGCTCTTCGAGATAGGTGCTCTTACAGCGCGGGCAGCGACTGGGGCGGGTAAAACGCCGGCGGTCTGCGAATACATAGCCGCATTTGCGGCAGGAACCGGGCCGTATCTTCAGCTTTTTGCCCGCGGCAGACAGCGATCGAGAGACGTGGGCCAGGTGCTCACAGACCTCTTTCTCTTTGATCCGCAACGCAGAGGCGAGCTCTGCGGCACTCAGCTCGGCGCCGGCCAGTAGCGCCATCATCTGCTGGCGAAGGGTTTTCATGATTTCAACCGTAACGGGTCGCTACCGATGAAACGGATGCTGTTGATTTTCTGTATTCTCCTTGGACTGCCCGCCGCGCTGTCCGCTTTCTCCAGCCAGGGTATTCGCTGCGGCAGCGACCTGGTTTCACCCGGTTACCTGAAATACGAAGTCCTGCAGACTTGCGGAGAACCCATCTCCCGGGAGATGGTCGGGGAGGTGGAAATATCCGATTCCGATCGACTCTATGACCGGCGACACAGCCGCTACCGATCCCAGGGAAGCAAGGTGATTCTGTACATCGAAGAGTGGATTTACGACAAGGATGGGTTGTATGTGCTGCGCTTTGAAGGCAACCGCCTGATGAACGTGGAATCGGTCCGAAAAAAGTAGAACCGATCGTCTGGTTGTCAGCTGCCCGCCCGGCCGGGTTGCCATCCGGTTGCGGCTGCAGCGCCAACCGGTGTCAACCGGCCTTTCTCTGAAGCTGTTCGACCCGCTTTTTGGCCTTGATCAGCTCATCATTGGTCAACCGGAGCCGTATCGACATATACTCGGCAAAAATCCGGTACAGCAACAGCAGAAAATCAAGCTTTTCATCCCGGGAGCCTTCGGCAGAGAGTCGTTCTCCCGCAGAGGTGTCCACCGCCAGGCAAACCGTCTTGCCGACGGCGAAGACCGACGCCGACCGGCTCAGGCTGTCGATGATCCGCATCTCACCGAAGATTTCCCCTTTGCGGTCGATGGTGCCGATGTCGTGTCCCGCCTTGCCGATACGGATTTTCCCGGACAGCAGGAAATAGAGCCAGGGGTCCAGATCCCCTTCCTTGATGATGCGTTCGCCGTGATCGTATTGCCGGATTTTGCTTAACCGGAGCAGCTTTCCGAGCGCTTTGGTTTCAAAATTCTTCAATGCGGGGATCGCCATCAATTTCTGGATATTCTCGATGTTTTCTTTCAGGTATTTCGATTCGATCATGGTCGCCTCACATTGAAAGAAATCAACCCGTCACCGACCCCGGCCTTTTTGGCATCGTCGGCAATTTTGTGTAAACCTACCGTATTTTAACCGATTGTTTCGATTCTTTCAAGACAGTCTTTGGATAATTGCTTGTCGAACTCCACCGGGTAGCATCCATCGAAGCATGCTTTGCAGAAAGTGTTTTCCGGGCTGGCAACTCCGGTCGATTCCAGCAGCCCTTCGATGCTCAGGTAGTGCAGCGAATCCAGGCCGAGATGATCTTTGAGTTTTTCGACGCTCATCCGATGGGCGATCAGTTCGCCCTTGGTGGGAAAGTCGATCCCGTAGTGGCAGGGAAAGCGATGGGGGGGACCGGCGACCCGCATGTGCACTTTGTTGACCCCCAGTTCGCGAAGGGCCTTGACCCGGGTTTTGACGGTAGTGCCGCGAATGATGGAGTCCTCGATGATGATGATGTCCTTGCCCTGGAGCAGTTCTTTGACCGGATTGAGCTTGATGCGGACACCGAAGTCCCGCATGCTCTGGGTGGGCTGGATGAACGTCCGGCCGACATAGTGGTTTCTGATCATGCCCATCTCAAAGGGAATACCGGATTGCTCGGAGTAACCGATGGCGGCGTAGGTGCCCGAGTCGGGGAAGGGCATCACCAGGTCGGCTTTTACCGGGGCCTCTTCGGCCAGCCGTTTACCATGGGCCTTGCGGATCTGGTATACGTTCAGACCGTCGATGATGCTGTCGGGCCTCGCAAAGTAGATGAATTCGAATATGCACAGCGACCGGCAGGTGCGGGGGTGCGGATTAAAGCTTTTGATGCCCTTGTCGCTGATAATGACCACCTCGCCGGGTTCGATTTCACGAACGTACTGCGCCTCCACGAGGTCAAAGGCGCAGGTTTCCGAAGCGAGAACATAGTGGCCGTTGAGTTTGCCGAGGCTCAACGGCCGGAAACCGTTTGGATCCTTGAAACCGATCACCTCACCCTTGCAGGTCAGCAGGATCATGGAAAAGGCCCCCTTGATACGCTGCACGGTCTCCATCAGCGCACCTTCGAACCCCAGCTTCAGGTTCTTTACGAACAGGTGCAGGAAGATCTCCGTGTCCATGGTGGTCTGCAGTATCGAGCCGGAACCCTCCAGCTGTTTTTTCAGCGTGTGCGCGTTCACCAGGTTGCCGTTGTGAGCGACCGCATAGGATTTGTTGCTGTGATGCACCACAAACGGCTGGGCATTGGAGAGGATCGAGCTGCCGGTGGTGGAGTAGCGCACATGGCCGATGGCGTTGAGTCCGTGCAGCTGCTCCATGTGCTGCAGATCGAAAACGTCCGGAACGATACCCATCCCCTTGTGAGATGCGATGTCGCCGTCCTGCAGCACGGCGATGCCGGCACTTTCCTGGCCGCGGTGCTGCAGGGCATACAACCCGAAATAGGTCAGCCGGGATGCTTCCGGGTGACCGTGAATTCCGAATATCCCGCAGGCCTCGCGGGGTTTGTCGTCGAATTCCATAAGCGTTGCCGGTTTGAAATCCTTTCGCTGTTATTTGCCGGTTTCGCGACCCGGCGCCTCCAGCGGCGCTGGCAGCAGCGCGACGCCTTTATTGGTGGTAATCCTGCAGCGCCGTCACGGAGGCTTTGCGCTCCTTGAGGGCGGTGATTCCCCGACATATGGCCATCGCTCCGGCGATGGTCGTGGTGTAGGGGATGTCGTATTTGATCGCCGCTCGACGAATCATGTAGCCGTCTTTGCGGGGGGTGTCCCCCTTGCCGGTGTTGATCACCAGTTGCACCTCGCCGTTTTTGATCGCATCCACCACGTGCGGTCGTCCCATGGACACTTTTTTCACCTTTGCGGTGGGAATGTCGTGTTCGTCCAGCAGCCGGGCGGTTCCCCGGGTGGCCATGATGTTGAATCCGATCCGGTGAAACTGCCGGGCCACCGGCAGCACGGCCTGCTTGTCCCCTTCTTTTACGCTGATAAACACGGTGCCGGACTGCGGCAGCTTCTGCCGGGCGCCCAGCTGCGCTTTGGCATAGGCGGTTCCGAATTCGGCGTCGATACCCATCACTTCGCCGGTCGATTTCATCTCCGGGCCCAGCAGGGTGTCTACGTCGGGGAACCGGTCGAAAGGCAGCACGGCCTCTTTCACCGATACATGGGACGGCTTTCTCTCGCTGGTGAGACCAAGCGATGACAGGCTGCGGCCCAACATGACCTTGGTAGCCAGTTTGGCCAGCGGCACCCCGCTGGCCTTGCTGACGAACGGTATGGTTCGCGAAGCCCTGGGGTTGACCTCCAGCACGTAGAGCTGGCTTCCCTTGATGGCGTATTGCACGTTCATCAGGCCGACGACATTCAGCTCGGCGGCCATGGACCGGGTGGCCGCCGCGATTTCTTCAAGCATTTCTTCGGAAATGCTGTGGGGCGGCAGCACGCAGGCCGAATCACCGGAGTGCACGCCGGCGGCTTCGATGTGTTCCATGATGCCGCCGATGATGGTGACCTGGCCGTCGGAGATCGCATCCACGTCGACTTCAACGGCGTCTTCCAGAAACTTGTCGATCAAAATGGGGTGCTCCGGTGAGGCCATGATGGCCAGCCGCGCGTAGCTTTCCAGCTCGGTGGTACCGTAGACGATTTTCATGGCCCGGCCGCCCAGCACGTAAGAGGGACGGACGATCACCGGATAGCCGATTTCCTCGGCAATCTCCAGGGCCCGGTCTACCGAGACAGCCGTTCCGTTGTCCGGTTGAACCAGTTTCAGCTTCCTGAGCATGGCCTGGAACTGCTCCCGGTTTTCCGCCCGGTCGATGCTTGCGGGCTGCGTGCCGAGAATGGGCACCCCGGCCCGGTGCAACGCCGTGGACAGGTTCAGCGGCGTCTGGCCGCCAAACTGGACGATGACCCCGTCGGGCTTTTCGGTTTCGATGATCTGCAGCACATCTTCCTTGGTGAGCGGTTCGAAGTAGAGTTTGTCGGAGGTGTCGTAATCGGTGCTGACAGTCTCCGGGTTGCTGTTTACCATGATGCTCTCCACCCCTTCTTCCCGCAGCGCGAAAGAGGCGTGCACGCAGCAGTAGTCGAACTCGATTCCCTGGCCGATGCGGTTCGGACCGCCGCCGAGGATCATCACCTTCTTGGTATCCGAAACGCGGGCCTCGTTCTCGGTTTCGTAAGTGGAGTAGTAGTAGGGGGTTGCCGCCTTGAACTCGGCCGCGCACGTGTCCACCAGCTTGTAAACGGGCTGTACCCCCAGCTCGCTGCGCAGGCTGCGGATGCGGTCATCGTCGGTGCCGGTCAGGTGGGCCAGTTGAATGTCGGAAAAGCCGCAAGCCTTGGCCTCGCGCAGCAGCTCCGCGGAAAGGCTTCCGGCCGCCTGCAGTTTGCGCTCCATGGCGACGATGTCTGCGAGCTGGTGCAGAAACCAGGGATCGATGCGGGTCAGCTCGTAAATCGCTTCGATGGACATGCCCGCCAGCAGTGCGTAGCGCAGGTAAAAGATCCGTTGGGAGTTGGGTACGGCCAGTTTCTGTTCGATCTCGGAGCCAGACGGCAGTGAAGGTTCGGTTCCCTGCCAATCGCCGATATCCTTGCCGTCGGCGCCGAAACCGTACCGGCCTATTTCCAGGGAACGCAACCCTTTCTGGAGGGCTTCCTTGAAGGTCCGGCCGATGGACATGGTCTCCCCCACCGATTTCATCGCCGTGGTGAGCACGTCTGCGGTTTCGGGGAATTTTTCGAACGTCCAGCGTGGAATTTTTACCACGCAGTAGTCGATGGTCGGCTCGAAGGAAGCATAGGTTTCACCGGTGACGTCGTTGGGGATTTCGTCCAGCGTGTATCCCACGGCCAGCTTGGCGGCAATCTTGGCAATCGGAAACCCGGTCGCCTTCGACGCCAGGGCGGAGCTGCGCGATACCCGCGGATTCATTTCCACAACGATCATATCGCCGTCTTGCGGGTTGATGGCAAACTGCACGTTGGAGCCGCCCGTGTCCACCCCGATTTCCCGCATAATGGCAATGGAGGCATCGCGCATCATCTGGTATTCCCGGTCGGAAAGGGTCTGGGCCGGAGCAACGGTGATGCTGTCTCCGGTGTGAATGCCCATGGGGTCCAGATTTTCGATGGGGCATACGATAACCACGTTGTCGTTGTGGTCCCGCATGACCTCCAGCTCGAATTCCTTCCATCCCAGAACCGACTGCTCGAGCATGACCTGGTGGATGAGGCTGGCATCCAGTCCGGCCCTGGCGAGGACTTCCAGATCTTCCGGATTGAACGCCACCCCTCCGCCGGTGCCGCCCAGCGTGAAGCTGGGACGCACGATAATCGGAAATCCGATCTGCTCTGCAATTTCCATTACCTGCACCATATCGGTGGCGATCCCGCTGTCGGGTATCTTCAGGCCGATCCGGTGCATGGCGTCGCGGAAGCTGTCACGGTTTTCGGCTTTTTGAATCGATTCGAGGGAGGCACCGATCATTTCGACCCGGTACGTCTCCAGCACGCCCAGCCGGGCGGTTTCGACGGCCGTGTTGAGTCCGGTCTGCCCGCCCAGGGTCGGCAGCAGGGCATCCGGGCGCTCTTTCTCGATAATCATCGCCACGGTCTCGGCAGTCACGGGCTCGATGTAAACCCGGTCGGCTGTCTCCGGATCGGTCATGATCGTGGCCGGATTGCTGTTGACCAGAATGACCTCAAAGCCCTCTTCCTTGAGCGCCTTGCAGGCCTGCGTGCCGGAGTAATCGAACTCGCAGGCCTGGCTGATGATAATCGGACCTGCGCCGATGATCAGGATTTTTTGGATGTCCGTTCTTTTGGGCATAAGCGCATGTTTCTATCGTCGCAGCGGCGGGTCGGGCCAATGCCGATCATCTGTCGCTGCGGTCGGGGCCCTGCTCGGGCATACCCGGTTGCAGCCGCACGCTCGTCCCCCTGCGTCCGGGCCGGAGGGTCATATGGCCGGTGTCGTCACGTCATCAAATCTCGAAACTCACCGAACAGATACCGGGCATCATGGGGTCCGGGTGACGCCTCGGGATGGTACTGCACCGCGAATACCGGCAGTTTCAGGTGCCGGAAACCTTCCAGGGTATTGTCGTTGAGGTTGATATGGGTAATCTGGATATCCTCGCCGCGGATCGACTCCAGGTCGACGACGAATCCGTGATTCTGGGAAGTGATTTCGATCCTTCCGCTGCGCAGGTTCTTTACCGGCTGATTGGCGCCCCTGTGGCCGAACTTGAGTTTCGAGGTCGTTGCTCCCAGCGCCAATCCGAGCAGCTGGTGGCCGAGGCAAATCCCGAAAATCGGCCGGTAGTCGAGCAGGCTGCGGATGGTATCGATGGCGTCTGTGACCGGTTCGGGATCCCCGGGTCCGTTGGAAAGGAATATGCCATCGGGCGCCATCGACTCTATTTTTGCTGCCCCGGCAGTCGACGGGACCGCAACGATCTCGAATCCTTCGGCGACCAGGCAGCGCAAAATGTTGTATTTGATGCCGAAGTCGAAGGCCACCACCGCGGGTTTGCGGCCTCTATGCTGCCACACCCCGGCGGTCAGCGCCTCCATTCCCCCCGGTATCGGCTGCGGCATGCCGCTGACCCACCGATAGGGCGTGTCAGTGGTGACAACTTGTGTCAGGTCGAGGCCGGACATCGTCGGGATACGGTTGGCTTCGGCTACCAGCAGATCGGGGTCGAGTTCCTCGGTCGATGCCACCGCCCTCATGGCGCCGGCCTTTCGAATGTGGCGGGTGAGCGCCCGCGTGTCCAGCTGTTCGATTCCAAGGACTCCCTGGCCGCTGAGATAGTCAGCCAGGCTGCCGGTGGCGCGGTAGTTGCTCGGATGGCGCTGGTACTCCCTGACGATGAAGGCTGCCACCTGGATCCGAGCCGACTCCACATCCTCGGCGTTGACGCCGTAGCTGCCCACCAGGGGGTAGGTCATCGTCACCATCTGCCCGCTGTAGGAAGGGTCCGTGAGCACTTCCTGGTATCCGGTCATGCTGGTGTTAAAGACCACTTCTCCGGAGGCCCGGCCGGGACCGGTGAAGGACCGGCAGGGGAAGGTGCGTCCGTCTTCTAAAGCCAGCAGTGCTTTCATGGATGTCCCGGGGTTGTCGTTGCAGCCTGTAGATTCCGCCCCGCCGGTTTGGGCAATCCATCGGGCAGGTCGGAGGCGGCATGCCTATGTAGCATAGTTGCTGCGGTATCGGCAAGAAGCGATCGGCACCCGCCGGGGTGTTCCGCCGCTTTTTAAATGAAGGTTGTCGGCTATGCGCTGTCGCGCCAATCCTCCCCCCACTCCTCGGATTCCGCAGAGGCCTTTGCCAGCACGTCGAGCCGCACTGCCTGGACCTTCCGGTACACAGATTTGTAATCCCTGGCCTTGCCGTCCACGCAGAGCAGATCCTTTTCGACCGAGATGCCGAACAGTTTTTCGTTTTCCTGCAGATAGGGCAGTATCAGCTCCCAGTCAGCCGGGCTGAGATCCACGAATTCTCCGCCGTTGAGCTGCTCGTCCACCAGCACTGCGTGGGGGTCCCGCAGGTAGATGGCGCCGCCGGAGGCCAGCGAGAAGAGGTTGGATCCCGGGTACGGCGTCGGCTGGGGATGCAGCACGCCGTTGTGATCGAACTGCATGCCGTTTAGAATCACAAAACCACCGCCCTTGTGCGGGTCGCCGGCCATGAACGATTCCGCCAGGTAATCGAGGCAGGTGCCGTTGATCACCACGCGGGGACGACCCACGGCATTGATCAGCGGTCGGCCGGCGGCATTTCCCAGCACGTATACTTCTCCGCCCTTGGCCCCGTACATGAACGTCTGACCCACATCGCCGTGGATGACGAGCTTGCCACTTTTCATGATCTGGCCGAGTTGATCCTGGGCGTTGCCATGGACGTGAATCTCCAGGCCGTCGATGCCCGAAGCCAGGTAGTCTCCGGAACTGTCATAGACATCGATGCGCACGCCTTCGGTTGCATTCGCCAGACCGCAGCCGGTAAATCGCTGCCCTTTGTAGCCGTAGCATATGAAATTCTTCCAGCCCTTTTGGTAGGCTTCGACAATCAAGCGGGCGTCGCAGTGGTCGCCTTCCGGCTCGAACTCCCGGGCGTTGAGTACCAGCACCTGGTCGCGGCTGTCCGGAGCTGTCAGCGATGGCCGCAGCTTTCGGTCAATATAGCGGTAACGGCTGGAGCCGTTTCCACCTATTTTCGGTGAGCTGCTGAAGAGCTCCGTCAAGCTTTGGCGCACGGTGTGAAGAACACCGCTGCGCTTTTTTTCTCCGGTCGAATAATACCGGTCGTTGAGGGCGGTTAGTACATCGATGGCCTTGGTTTTGTCCGCATCGCTTCGGTCGGCACGGGAAACAAGGACGCTGCAAAAGTGCCGCAGGGAGGCATAATCCCAATCGGCCATCTGCCGGATGCTATAGGCGGTGAGTGTTGACAGGTCCGCCTCGGCCAACCCGTCGGCAACCGCCCGATCGATTTCGCCGGCCTGCGCCGACACCGCCCGGGTGTCCTGCAGCGTCAGCGGAACCTGGTTTTCCGGAGCCGACACCACTTCCCCGAACTTGTTGGTGCACACCAGCTGTTTGGAGCCATCTTCTTTTCCGGCATCGCTGACCGTGAAGATAAAGGCGCCGCCGTCGGTGGCGCTGCCGCCGCGCGCATTCCAGTATTTATCGGCGACCGGACAGAAGCGGTCGTCTTCGGCCGCCAGGCTCTGGAGGGTGGCGTCGATGGCCTGTTTTTCGGAGCAAATCAGGCCGATCTGAACCTCCCCGTCCTGCAGGGCGAACACCTGGGGGCGCAGCATGGAGGTGTCGGTGATGCCGATAAGCTGGAAGTTTTTCCGGTACGGATCGTTGCGGGCGATGATGAAAAACCACGGGCCGTCCGGTGAAGCGCCGATGTGGCTGGATTGAATCGCACGATAGATGCGCTGTTTTTCCGATGGCAGGCGGTCGAAATCGTATTCGGTGGTCGGTGCCAGGGCTTCGATAATGTACTCCATCGGATAGCCGAAGGTCCGGTTGAGCAGATCCAGCAGCAGGACCGACACCTCCGTGTCGGTGAGAAACTGCGGGTAGATGTTGTGCTGGCGCAGATATTCGCTCACGGCATGGTAGTTTGCAAAATCGCCGTTGTGAACCAGGGCCTCGTCCAGACCGATGAACGGGTGCGCCCCGCCGGGATGCCACACACGGCCCTTGGTGGGGTAGCGCTGGTGAGCGATCCACCCGTGGGCCTTAAAATCCTCCAGCTGGTAGTACTCGACAACCTTCTCCGCATAGCCGACAATCTTCAGGATCATCATGTTGCGGCCGTGCGACAAAACAAAGGCCTGCTGGTCTCCCAGCGATGCGTAGAATTTCTGGTTGATCCGGACCGAATTCTGATAAATGAACTCATCCTCTGCTCTGCGGGGATCCAGATCCTGGAGACAGTTTTCCTCGACAAAGCGCTCCAGGGCCTCCTTTTTCACCCGCACGAAATATCGCCACACATCCGGCGGCCGGACCTCAAGACCCTGAACCTGCCGGTAGTCATCGACGGTGTCTATCGCCGCAGCCTTGTGGACCTCGAGAACCGGTTGTATGTTGGCTGCTTCCACCTGCGGCCGGCAATCCGGATCGAGCAGTGCGATCTGAAGCAGGTAGTGGCTGTCGAGCACTTCCTGACTGACGCCCAGTGCCTCGGCGGACAGCCCGACAGCTGCGATCCCGCCGCCCTTGCCGTTGCCCCGGTTGTGCATCTGTATGGAAGGCTCGTAGATATGCCGGCCCCTGACGGGAATGGAAGAGATAAAACCGGTAACACCGCACCCGCCTTCTTCGGCCGGTTTTTTGCCGATCGACTCCAAACGGGGGATTTTGCCCCGGGATCGCAAGATATTGTTTATCAGAGAATCTTCTTGGGTCTGCATGCCAGAGGGTTTCCTTTTACTTGCCGAAATCAGCTTCTGTCAAAATAACAAACGTTAGATGATTACATGCTGCTGTGGCGCCGGTTTGTACCCGGCGCGCTCGGTTTCCTCCAGGTAGTCGAGATGCACCAGCAAATCCGATCTGCCCACCAGTTCTTTGATGCTTCGCATTCCAAGCTCGCGAAGCAGTGCGCACCACTGTTTGCGCCAGGCCATGTACATGTTGACGATGCGCTGCGCGGCATAATCTTCGGAAATCATGTGTCCGAGCTCTTCGTCCGTGGACGCGATTCCCCGGGCGCATCCCCGGCCGCTTTCGCAGTTTCCGCAGCGCACGCACTCCAGTGCGACGATTTCCGCCGTACCGATCACGGCACCGTCGGCGCCCAGTGCGATCGCCTTGGCCACGTCCATTGCATTGCGGATGCCGCCGCTGGCAATCAGGCAGATTTCGTCCCGAACCCCCTCCTCTTTGAGAAACTGATGGACCTTGGGGATCGCATACTCAATGGGCATGGCGATGTTTTTCTTTGCGATGTCCGGAGCGGCACCGGTACCGCCGTAACTGCCGTCAATGTGCACGATGTGGGCTCCGGCGTAGTAGCTGCCCACCGCTACCATGTCGACGTCGGTGGGAGTGGAGACTTTTACCGAAACCAGGACATCCGGGTTGATTTCCTTCACCCAGTCAACGTGCTTCTTGTGATCTTCCACCGAATAGACGCTGTGGAAGGGAAACGGCGAAAAAAGGGAGCTGCCGACCACCGTTTCGCGCATGGCGGCGACTTCCGGGGTGACCTTGTCCCCAAGCAGGTGGCCTCCCAGGCCCGGCTTGGCGCCCTGGGCGTATTTGAACTCCACCACCGGTGTATACAAAATGGTTTCCTCCCGAACGCCGAACAGTCCGGTGGCCACCTGGGTGATGACATAATCGGCATAGGGGACGAATTCCTGGGGATACCCCCCCTCACCGGTGCACGTGAGGGTGTCAAGGGCTTTGGCCGCCTTGGCTCTTCCCACCAGCGCCGACAGGGCCATCGAACCGTAAGACATGCCGCCACCGTAGCAGGGAATCGAGATCGATCGCCGCGGGCGTCCGTCTCCGCGCTTGTTGAGTTCGATGCTCATGTCGATATCCGCATCGTCGATGTCCAGGTAGGCGTCCGGCTGCGGATGCTGGAAGCGGATCTTGTCGAAGCCGCCGCCCGAATTGCCCAGATCGTACTCCAGGCCGACGACCGGAAGCTGTCCGGTTTCGGCCATCTCCCAGTGGGCGAGCAGCATCTCGGCGGTCCAGCGGTAATCCCCCAGTGTTTCCAGGACCGGATTCAAGCGCAGGGTCAGGGCCTGTTCCGGACAGCGGTCTATGCAATAATAGTCGTTGCTGCGGCACGCAAAGCCGATGCACTTGTGCTCTACGGGGCGCAGGGGCCGCCCGAAATTTTTATAGCGGGGGTGAACCCCGTAAGGGCAGAGCTCTGCGCACAGGCCGCAGGAAGTGCAGCTCGAGCTTCTTTTGATGGTGTATTTTCCGATCGTGTTGCGAAACCGCGAGGGAGCGAGTCTGGTTTCCGGCAGTTTCCGTCTCTTGTTCTCTTTGCTCATGATACTCCCAATCCAGCTACCTTTCTCTCACCGAAAATCGGGCCGAAGTGTTCCCGTTCGAGATCTTCAAACCACATGGACCGGCCCACCTCGCCGCGCAGCCGCCTGACTTCCCGAATGCCCATGGCGCCCATGACCTCTATCAGCTGGCTGTGCCAGGCGCCGACCAGGTTAACGATCCGCTGGGCGGCCCAATCGGTGTCAAATTCTTCATCCAGGGCGACCGGGCAGGAAAGTCCCTTGGTGCAGCGGTAGCACAGCCGGCACTCCAGCGCGACCAGCAGAATGGTGTCGATCGCCACGCCGTCCGCGCCGCAGATCACTGCCTTGGCCACGTGCTCGGCCATGGCGATACCGCCGGCAAAAACCAGGTTGATCTTCTGGCGCAGCGACTGCTCCACCAGCTTGAGATGAATTTCGCGAATCATCTCTTTTAAAAACCGCGGGTTGTCGCTGCCCACTTCTTTACCGTGATTGTCCGCAGTAAAATGAAGGCTGTCCACGTCGGCCTGCGCCAGTGCAAGGGACCGGTCTGCGGCCCGGGCGTCTACCGGCATGCCCACCAGAAGGGTTTTTTCCGGGTGCCGCCCGCGCAGATCGGCGAGAACGTTTTCCACCCCGGGTGCGTCGGCCAGCTCCACGGCCGGGCTTTGACCTGTCAAGGCCCGATGGTCTTTGTAGTTATCAACCGTCAGCCGTGGGATCAGGTGCTGCGCATACGGGGCCAGTGCCTCGGTGTAGTCCCCGGCGTCGATAAACATCAGCGTACCGATCGTCTGTGCGGCCTTGGCCGCCGCCAGCAGAACGGAGTCAGTTGCGATCAGGTCCGCCGGCGGTTGAAACAGCAGGGGGATCGGGACCTCCAGAATCGACGGCACGGACGAGGCCAGGGACATGTCTTCGTTGAATTTCAAGGTGGGGACCCGCCTGGAAAGCTCGAAGCAGGTGTTGATGTATTCCCGACCGTGTATGCCATCGCGCGTGGGACGAACGATTTCGGACATGTCGGTCCACATGGAATCGAAGCCGGTGGCGACGAACGGGCCGCGGTAGCCGGCACCGGATACCGGGATTTTCCCCATGTGCGCCTGGTACCAGAGCCGGTGCAGGATGTCCGAACGCCAGTAATCGTCACCGAGCGAGCGGTAGTCGGGGTTGATCGTTCGCGAAAAAATACCCTTGGTGCACTCCTGGATACACCGAAAACAGCTCATGCAGGTGTACAGGTATTCGGGCTCCTGCATGGCGCTCATGTGCAGAACATTTTCGGTGAAGATATTGTAGACACATTTTTTCTTCACGCACATTCGGCAGCTGCCGGCGCAATTCTCCCTGAACTCCACCGTGGCGTATTTGCCGACGGGGTGAAACCGGGGTGCGGTTTCCCTGGTGTGTATGTGAAACTTTTTGGGCATAATTCGACCCTGACTCCTTATGATTCTGGCTGTGGTCGGGGAAGCAGGCCGGCGGATTCGACGATTTCGCCGACGATCTCTTCCCATTCGATGGCCATGATATGAATGCCGTGCACACCTTTGATCTCGCGCAGCTGGGCAATGGTTTCCAGGCAGATGGTCACACCTTCTTCGGAAGCCTTGCTTTTCGGCACTGCCCCCATCCGTTTGATGAGCGGTTCGGGAACGTCCATTCCCGCCACCCGCTTTGCCATGTACCGGGCCATACCTTCTGATTTCAGCGGCGTCACTCCGGCCATAATGTGAACTTTTTCGGTCAGGCCCTCCTCCCGGGCCATATGAATCCAATCCCTGAAGCGGTCCATGTTGTAGACACACTGGGTCTGGATAAAATCCGCGCCGGCATCGATTTTTTTCGCCAGGCGGATCACGCGATATTCGAACGGGTCGGCAAACGGGTTGGCGGCGGCGCCGATGAACATGCGCGGCGGTGTTTTCAGTTCGAAACCGCTCATGTCCTTGCCGTCCTCGCGCATTTCCAAAACCATCCGCAGCAGGTTCATCGAGTCGATGTCAAACACGTTCAGCGCTTCGGGGTGGCTGCCGAAGGTCTGGTGATCTCCGGAAAGGCACAGGATGTTCCGAATTCCCAGGGACCAGGCTCCCAGGATGTCTGACTGCAGGGCAATGCGGTTGCGGTCCCGGGTCACCATCTGCATAACCGGTTCCAGCCCCATTGCCAGCAGGTGGGTGCTGGCGGCAATGCTCGACATTCTGACGATGGCGGTCTGGTTGTCGGTGACGTTCACTGCGTCCACGCAGCCTTTGAGCGCTTCCGCTTTTTTGCGGACCACCTCTGCATCGGCACCACGGGGCGGCCCGCATTCGGCGGTGACCGCAAAACCTCCGCCGGTCAAGATCTTTTCCAGTCTGCCGGTAGAATTGCTTTTCATAGAACGTGATCCTCTCTGATGAGTTTCCGCGGACCGCATGCGCCGCTTGCACACCAGTTCTTCGGCGGAACGTAGGCTCTCAGGTTGTCAAGTTGGCCCAGCAGCTTCAGTCGATAGATAATAAGGCTCCATGCGCATTCGGTATCCGGATCGACTTCGCACTTTCCTTCCTGGCTTCCGCCGCAGGGGCCGTTGAGAAGCTTTTTGGCACATCGGGTGAACGGGCAGACCGCCCCGAACACGGCGAGCTGGCAATCCCCGCACCCCGAACACTCTTCGGTGAAAAGGCCATGTTTTTCCAGAACGCCGAGAAAGGTCGTATTCACACCCGGCAGCACCGGCGTTTTTTCGTAACGACGCGCAATGGCCTGCACGCCTGCGCCGCAGGCCAGAGACAGCACCGATTCGTTGCGGGCTATGGCTTCAGCGCTTTCCTGGACGAATTCATCCTCACATTGACGCTCAACGGTGAACTCTTCCACCTCGATTCGGCGGCCGTCCTTTTTAAACGCCAGCCGCAACGCCGATGCGAGAACGGCAACCTCGTCCTCACCTCCGGCAAAACAGGTTTTGACACAGGTCCCACAGCCGAGAATCAAAACCTTTTTATAAGGGGATACGATGTTTTTGATTTCCGCAATCGATTTCTGTTCTCCTACGATCATATGTCAACTCCCTTAGCGAAAATTGTAGAGCCGTGCGGGATGCGATACCGACCGATTTTCTCCGGCGAGTCGCCCCGCGGGTTCAGGCTGCCGGACTCGGTCCCAGATCGGCCAACTGTGACAGGGTCTGAACGATGATCTGCTCGACCGCTGCCGCGTCATCGGCGGCGACATTGAACAGTGCCAACCGGCCGCCGTCCAGACCGATTTCATCCAGCAGGTTTTTCACCCACCCCACCCGCTTTTTGGCCCTCAGGTTGCCCTCGACGTAGCGGCAGGCGCCCTCGGGGCAAACCAGGACCAGCACGGCGTCTGCACCGGATTCAAATGCCCGCAGCAGGAAAACGTCCTTGACCATACTCGAACACGGCAGCTTGATGAATTCGACCGCTGCATCCTGCTTTTCCGGCGGCAGCAGAAATTCTCCGTCGCCGAACACGTTAATACAGTGGAAGACCGTAATTTTCGGTATGAACTGTTTTCCCATTTTTCGTAAACCCTGTCTGGTTGTCAGAGCCGCCGGACAGCGAAAAAAAAGGCGCCGTTTCCCGGCAAGGGAAAGCAGACGCATTCAGCAGCAAATTCCCGGAGCGATATCCAGGGTCGGTGCCGGTTTGGCTTTGTCCGGATGCGGCTGTTTTCTATTAGATTTTCGTTCGTTTCTTGTCAAGCGCTATCTTCCGGGATGGGCGCCAATCGGGCCGCGAGAGGCCGGCAGTGTAATTACAGCTTAGCCTGCAAGGAAATATGTTAGTCAGGCTGAATCGCGTTTATAGAATTTGCGGAACCGACCGCATCTGCAGCGGCCAGGCCGTCCAATAGCCCTTTCAGTATACGGTTGGCCCGTTGAAACCGCAGCGGGTTTGCCAGCATTTTTTCCGGTGACTGCACATACGGGTTGCCGGTGATGTCGCGGCTGCAGAATTGCACCAGGCGCTGCAGTCCCTCAGCGGTCATCTCAAGGTGAAATTGAAGCCCCAGGACGCGGTCGCCGAACAAAAAGGCCTGGTTATCGCAAGCCTCGCTTCGCGCCAGGTGCACTGCCCCTTCGGGCAGCTCGAAGGTGTCCGCGTGCCAATGCAGACCTTCGAAGGTGTCCGCAAGGGCCGATACCTGCGGCAGTTGTCCCGGCGCGGGGATCCGGTATACCGGATACCAGCCGATTTCTTTGTGCCGGTTTTCAGATATCCGGGCACCGAGCGCGTCGGCAATCAGTTGGGCGCCCAGGCAGATGCCGAGCAGCACTTTTTTATGTTCGATCGCCCGACCGATGAAGGCCTTTTCTCTTGCCAGCCACGGGTATTGAGTTTCTTCGTAAACATTCATCGGGCCGCCCATGACCACCAGCCAGTCGAAGCTCTCCATGGAAGGCAGGGGATCATTTCGGTGCAGACGGCTTCCGGTGAACCGGCATCCGGCGGCTTCCGCCCAGGTGCGGATAGTTCCCGGTCCTTCGAAATCAACATGCTGCAGGTAGTGCAGTCTCGGGTTCATGCGTCCTTTCCGCTACGATGGATCTCAAAGCTCCGGATCCAGGAGCTTGCGGCACCGCAGCCTGGCTTGGCCGGGTAGCCGGCAGCAGAACAATGTTGCCGCCCGGGGTGTCTGTCCGACCCCGGGCCAGCCGACCCGGAAGGCCTCCGCCTTTGTGTATTAGCAATAGCTGTGCCATTGATGGGCAATAGACAGCGGGGCGGTATCGTGTGACCTGCCGACGCTTTTGCGGTCGGCAAATGGTTGTGTTCGGCCGGTTTGCCTCCGGCTGCCCGGATCGATTCGTCCCCCGGTGACACGGCCGGGGTCACGGCCATGTCGATCCGACCTTACATTTTTGTAAAATTCGGGGCGTTTTATTTCCAAAAGTGTAAGGAAATGCTGTCGGGCACCGGTTGCCCCGGCGTTGTGAAAAATGGGATCAACCCTCTTGAGCAGTTGATTTTAGGCCCGACATGGGATAAGAAAAATCCGATAGCAGCAGGTCGTCATGTCGTCGCTGCACCATGGCCGGCCTGAAAGCCTATTTTTACAGCGCCAGTGATCCGGAGACACAAACTATGGGACTGAAAGTAACGATCACCATCGACGGGGCCAAACGTATCGAACAGGGATTGTGGAAGGCGACATTGAAACCCGAGGAAGCCGCCACCTTGGGGGAGTGCAATTCCACATCGGGGCCCTTCAGCGTGCTGCTGCTCGAATCCACCTTCGACTACGACCTGCAGACGCAAAGCCTGACCTTTGATCCGAATGCCAGCCGGCTGTTGAATATCGGCAGCACCGACCAGGTGATCCTGCTCAGCGGAGAGACCGTAAGAGCGGTGAAGACCGCAGCCGCTGCACCGGCGGCGGCACGAAAGGGCAAATCCCGGGAATTTCGTCCGAAGGCGCCGCTCGCCGCCGCACCTGCGAAAGCCGAAAACACCTCTGAAATCGAGCTGTCCAACGCGCTTTCCACCGGTGACAAACTGTTTTTAAGCGAACTGCCGGCCGAGATGCGCTCTTTGGGGGAACAACTGCTTTCCGAGGTCAGAAAAGAGTTCCCCGGAGAGCTCTGCTATGAGCCCCGCGCGGCCAAATTCGACGAAACGCCAGAGATTTTCTGGACCGTCAAAATTCAACCCCAGGACAAATCCCTTCGAATAACGGTTCGAGGAACACCCGAATCCTTCAAGCAGACCGCCGGAATCAGGGTAGAACTGGACAAGTTCGGCTATTCCTTTTTTACATTGAGCCAGCCCGAACAGGTCCAAGGCGCGCTGAGCCTGATCCGGCAGGGCCGCATCAACATGCTGTAGGCCTGGCGGGCCTTATCCCATGAAGCCTCTCCCGCCCGAACTGACCGAACCATTTTCCCAGCAGTGGCAAAGTCTGCAGAATGCGGCCGAATCGGCGCAGATCGCCTTTGCGGACGAAAAACAGTTCAAAGAAGACTGCGCACAGGTGTTTCCCTTCAGTGAATTCATCTCCCGCAGCTGTATTCAGGCACCGGCGATGCTCGCCGATCTGATTGAAAGCGGTGATCTGGCCCGTTCATACAGCGGTGAAGAAGCCCGGCGCCGATTGGAACAGCAGGCCGACGAGGTTGAAAGCGAAGAGCAGCTGGCCGCTGTGCTTCGGCGGTTTCGCCGCCGCGAAATGGTGCGCATCGCCTGGCGGGATCTTTCCGGCCGCGCCGACCTGGCCGAAACCATGGACGATATGACCCGTTTGGCCGATGCGTGTATCGACGTGAGCCTCGGGCTGCTTCACCGATGGCTTCGCAGCCGCTTCGGTCCTCCGATGGGGGAGGGCGGCGGCGAGCAGCAGCTGGTGGTAATCGGTATGGGCAAGCTCGGCGGGAAGGAACTGAACTTTTCTTCGGACATCGACCTGGTTTTCGCCTACCCGGAAGCCGGTATGACTGCCGGGAACAAGGAAAACATCAGCAGTGAGGCGTACTTTTCACGCCTGAGCCGCCGTTTGCTTCAGGTGCTCGGCCGCAAAACTGCCGACGGAATCGTGTTTCGGGTCGACATGCGCCTGCGTCCGTTTGGCGAGAACGGCCCGATCGCCATGAACTTCGAGGCCATGGAACAATACTACGCGCTGCAGGGCAGGGAGTGGGAGCGCTATGCCTGGATCAAGGCACGGGTGGTCGCCGGTGACAAAACCGCCGGCAGTGATCTGCTGAATCGGCTCAATCCCTTTGTCTACCGCCGCTATCTCGATTTCGGCGCCTTTGAGTCCCTGCGGAAAATGAAGCAGAAAATCAACCTGGAGATTCGCCGCAAGGGGATGGAAAACGACATCAAGCTCGGCCGGGGAGGGATTCGGGAGATCGAATTTTTCGCCCAGGTTTTTCAGCTGATCCGCGGCGGAGTCGTTTCCACCCTCCAGGAGCGCAGCTTGCTGAAGGTGCTGACGATTCTCGCACAGGCAGGGGTTATCCCGCGTAGCGTATCCTATGAACTGGGCCAGGCGTATACATTTTTGCGTATCCTCGAAAATCGCCTGCAGCAGGTTGCCGATCAGCAGACCCACAGGGTCCCGGACGAAGGGCCGGATCGGCTGCGCCTGGCACACGCCATGGGTTTCAGCGATCAGAAGACGTTCGAGGCCCGGCTGCAGGAGCACCGCAATATCGTCCACCACCACTTCGCAATGCTGCTGCAATCGGCCGAAGAAGAGTCGGAGGACGCCGATCGTCGCATCCCCGCCGACTTCTGGCTGGGTGAATCCGAGCCGGACCAACGGGAAAAAATCCTGGCCGAAGCCGGATTTGACAACCCCGGCGAGGCGCTGGCGCTCATCGAATCTTTTCGCAGTGATCCGGCCCTGCGGTCTATGGGTCAGGAGGGCCGGGATCGACTCGCCCGGCTGGTTCCGCTGCTGCTCCGATCCACGGGCGAATGCGCAAATCCCGTGCCCACGCTCGACCGTATCCTGGACCTGCTCAAAGCCATCGAAGGCCGGGTATCCTACCTGGCGCTGCTGCTGGAAAATACCAACTCCCTGGTTCACCTGGTCCGCCTGGTGAGCGCCAGCTCGCTGCTGGCAACCTTTTTGTCCCGCCACCCCTTGCTGTTGGACGAACTGCTGGATCCACGCACCCTCTACTCGCCTCCATCCCGGCAGTCGCTGCAGGAGGAAATCCGGCAGCGACTCGAGCGGCTGCCCGACGACCTGGAGCTGCAGATGGAGGAATTGCGCGTTTTCAAGCAGGTCAACGTCTTGCGGGTGGCCGCCGCCGACGTCACCGAGGTACTGGCGCTGATGCGGGTCAGCGATCACCTGTCCGATATCGCCGAGGTGGCCCTGAAAGAGGTGCTGGATCTGGCCTGGAAATACCTGAGCGCCAAACACGGACTTCCGGTGTGTGAGCTGTCCGGTCAACGGTCCACCGGCAGGGGATTTGCCGTTATCGCCTACGGTAAGCTCGGCGGCCTCGAGCTCGGTTATGACTCCGACCTGGACCTGGTATTTCTTCATGCGGGAGCGGAGGGACAGACCTTCGAAACCGATCGGCCGATTGAAAACAGCCAGTTTTTTGCACGCCTGGGACAGCGGGTCATTCATATCCTTACGGCATCGACTCGGGTCGGCACACTATATGATACCGACATGCGCCTGCGCCCGAGCGGCAGTTCCGGCATCCTGGTCAGCCACATCGAAGGATTCCGGGATTATCAGCTCCACGAGGCCTGGACCTGGGAACATCAGGCATTGATACGCGCCCGGGCTGTGGGCGGCGACTTGCGGCTCATGCAGCACTTCGGACAGATTCGCAAAGAAGTGCTGGCCGTGCCTCGAGACGAGGAAAAACTGCGCAAAGAAGTCTTTCAAATGCGCCAGCGGATGCGACGCGAGCTGCTGAAGCCGGAACCGGATCTTTTTGATCTGAAGCAATCCGTTGGCGGAATCGTCGATATCGAATTTTTGGTCCAATACCTGGTGCTGCTTACATCCCATGCGCACCCCCAGCTGCTGGAGTGGACCGACAATGTTCGCCTGATCCAAACCCTGCTGGAAACCGGCGTGATCAACGAAATCAGTGCCCACCGACTCAAGCATGCCTATCTCATCTACCGTGCCATGGCTCACCGGCTGGGATTGCAGCAGCAGCCTGCCCGGGTATCGCTGCAGCGTGTGCAGCGGCTGCAGGCGGCCGTGACCCGAATCTGGTCCGAGTTCTTCCCGGCCGCATAGACAGCCGGTCGATTTCGCTTTTTTCACTCCCATACAAAATTGTTTCTTTTGGGGGCGATTTGTGACAATTTTGTAGTGCCTCCGGTTTTCCGGACAGCCTGCAGCCATATTTATTGTGTATGTAAATTCAGGCAGTTCGAACACAATGACTCGATGGCACGCAGGTTGCAATGTAAGGTGGGTCAAATTATCGATTCGAGGAGAACGGTGTGCAGGTAAAGAGACGACAAAACCTTTATGAAAATGCCGCCGCCCTGCTGCAGAAAAGGCGTGACGATCTGATCGCCTCTTTTCAGAAAGGAGCGGTGGCCGGCTTCCTTACGCAGCACACCCGGATCCTGGATGAATATTTCAGGGAGCAATTCGAAAACAGCGAGGTCGGTCCCCGGATCGGGATCAGTCAGAACCCTTATGCGTTTATCGCCCTGGGAGGCTATGGCCGCGGTGAACAGTGCGTGCATTCGGACGTCGATCTGCTGTTTTTATTCCAGAAAAAAATTTCCAGAGACGCCGAGGACCTCATTCGCGAAATCGTTTATCCGTTGTGGGACATCGGATTGGATGTGGGCTACGCCACACGCACATTGAAGGAGTGCATGAGCCTGGCGGCCAAGGATTATGAAATCCTGACGCCGCTGCTCGATGCTCGGTTCGTGTGTGGCATGTCCCCGCTCTACTCGGAACTGAAAGAACGACTGCACCGCAAGATCCTGTCCCGCAAATCCGGCAAGGTCGTGACCTGGCTGATCGAAAGCAATCGGCAGCGGCACCTGCAATACGGTGATTCCACCTATCGCCTGGAACCGAACCTGAAAGAAGGCGGAGGCGGGTTGAGGGATTACCACACCATGCTGTGGCTGGCGCGGATTCAGTACAAGTATGAAAACCGACGGGACCTGGAATACTTCGGCAAGCTTTCCCACGATGAATACCGGCGTTTAAATCAAGCGCTGCAGTTCATATGGCAGGTTCGCAACCATCTGCACCTGATCTGCGGTCGCAAGTGCGACCAGCTGCACTTTGAAAACCAGCTTCGGGTGGCCGAAGTGCTCGAATACAAAAAAACCAACGGATTGCAGCCGGTGGAGCATTTTCTGGGCGTACTGCATGGGCATATGGGATTTATCAAACAGCAGCATCTGATGTTTCTCTATGAGATGGGGTACATCACCCGGGGAAAACCCCGCAAAAGGCCTTCCAAAAAAACGCGCATCGACGGGTTGGCCGTAAACCGGGAAATGCTCGACTTTGCCTCACCCGAAACGGTGCTCAAGCGTCCGGAACTTATGATTCTGGTCTTCCAGGAAAGTCTGCGGCTTAAAATACCGTTGAGCCCGGAGGCCAAGCGGATTGTCCAGGAGTTCGGGCACCGGATCGATACGAATTTCGCCAATGCTCCCGAAACCGTGAAAGCCTTCGAGCGGATCCTGGTTTCTCCGTCCCCGACATTCAACGTGCTCAGGGAAATGCTCAACACCGGCTTTCTGGAGCGTTTCATCCCTGCGTTTCACGAGGTGACCAATCGCATCCAGTACGATGAGTATCACCTGTACCCGGTTGACAAGCACCTGCTGCGCACGGTGCAGACGTTGAAGAATTTCGGTCAAAGTGAATCGGAAATGGAACAGCTCTACGGCAGGATATACAAGGACTTGAAAAACCGGAAACCGCTGCTCTGGGCGGCGCTGCTGCACGATATCGGCAAAGGGGCCGGCGAAGATGATCACTCCATCTCCGGCGGGCAGCTGGCCGAGCGCATTCTCACGGACAAGGGGATGCGGGCAAAAGATATCGACACGGTCCGCTTCCTGGTGGAAAAACATCTTTTTTTGATCAAAACCGCGACACGCAGGGACATACACGACGAAGAAACCGCCATCCTCTGTGCCCGGGAGATCGTAGATCCCCAACGATTGAAGATGCTCTACCTGCTGACGGTGGCCGATTGCATGTCTACCGGACCGAACGCCTGGAACGACTGGACCGCATCGTTGCTGCGGGATTTTTTCCTCAAGGTGCTCAATATCCTCGAGAAAGGCGAGCTGGCATCTCGAGAGGCGGTGGCGGACTCGAAAAACAAGATCGACCGGGCGCTGGAGGCAGCCGTGTCCGAACAGGAGCGCGAGGAAATAGCGCCGATCCTGGAGGTGTTGTCCCCGCGGTACCTGTTGTACGCAACCACCGATCAGATCCTCGAGGACATCCGGCGGTATCGACGACTCGGCGAAAAGGATTTCGTGTGGGATGTCACCCGCTCGGCGCATTCCGATACCCGGACCGTCAAGATCTGTGCCAAGGACCGACCCGGGCTATTTTCCAGCATTGCAGGGGTCTTCACCCTCAACAATATCGATATCGTCGATGCCCAAATCTTCACCTGGCGAAACCAAATTGCCATGGACATCTTCGAAGTCCGGCCGCCGCCGGACAAGTTGTTCGAGGAAGAACGCTGGGTGCGGGCGGCAGACAACCTGAACGCGGCCCTGGACGGCACCCTGGATCTGGCCACCGCCCTGCGCAACAAACTGACCGGGATCCGGCGACGCAAAAGGCCCCCGGCCAGACGCCCCCACCGCATCGTGGTGGACAACAGCAGTTCGAGTTTTTTCACTATCGTCGAGGTATTCACCGATGACTACCCGGGGCTGCTGTTCAACATCACCGACGCGCTGTACCGCTGCCAGCTGGACATCTGGGTAGCAAAGATCGCCACAAAGGTCGACCAGGTGGTCGACGTGTTTTACGTGCGCGATTTCGACGGACAGAAGGTAGACCGCCCCGAGCAGGAGGAGGAGATTCGAGCGGCTGTCGGAGAGCGACTGCTGCCCGACGTACCGGGCTGAATCAAGAGATACAGGGGATCTGTGGATGAAGTTTTGGCCGGCCGGCCCATCGAAACCCCGCAGGAAATCCATAACAAAAGATTTCGGCACACAGCCGGAATCCAACTCTGAATAAAAGGAGGCCATCTTTCATGCTGAGCAGAAAATTCTGGATGCTAACCGCACTTTTTACTCTCTTACCGCTTTCAGCGGCATGGGCAGCCGACGGCATCGACACCGGCGACACGGCCTGGATCATCGTGGCCACCGCGCTGGTGATGATGATGACGCCGGCCGGGCTGGCGCTTTTTTACGGCGGAATGTCCCGCTACAAAAATCTGCTGAACACCTTTGCCATGACGTTCGTTTCCTACTGCCTGGGCAGTGTGATCTGGGTGTTGTGGGGCTACACGCTGGCTTTCGGGCCCGATAAGGGAGGGATCGTCGGCGGACTGAACTACATTTTCATGAACGGCATCGGGGTCGACAGCGTCTCGGGCAGCATCCCCACGGTGGTGTTCGCGCTGTTTCAGATGACCTTCGCCTGCATCACCGTGGCCCTGGTGCTCGGTTCGATCGTCGATCGGATGAAATTTTCCGCCTGGATCGTATTTGCCGTCCTGTGGCTGACCGTTGTCTATTCCCCCATCGCCCACTGGGTATGGGGAGGCGGCTGGATGGGCAGCATGGGCGCTCTCGATTTTGCCGGCGGTACCGTGGTTCACATCAACGCCGGTGTGGCCGGGCTCGTATTGTCATTGATGGTGGGCAAACGGATCGGCTACGGCAAGGAAGCCATGTTTCCCTCCAGCATCACCCTGACGGCCCTGGGGGCCGCCTTGCTCTGGTTCGGGTGGTTCGGTTTCAACGCCGGCAGCGAGCTTGCCGCCGACGGGGTCGCCGGATCGGCGTTTCTGGTGACCAACACCTCGGCGGCTGCCGGCGCCCTGGCATGGATGTTCGCCGAGTGGACAGCCAGCCGCAAGCCGACCCTGCTGGGGCTGGCCTCAGGGGTGGTGGCCGGACTGGTGGCCATCACACCCGCGGCCGGTTTCGTCACCATGCCGGCTTCGCTGGTGATCGGGGTCGTGGCCGGTCTGCTCGGCTATTTCAGCGTGGCGGTGCTGAAAAACAAGATCGGTTATGACGATTCCCTGGACGCCTTCGGGGTTCACGGCATGTGCGGTATCTGGGGCGCCCTGGCCACCGGGCTTTTCGCCAATCCGGCCGTTACGGAAGGCGCCGCCGGCCTATTTTTCGGCAATCCCAAACAGGTGTGGATCCAACTGGTCTCCATCGTCGCCACCATCGTCTACACAGCCGTTGCCACCGTGGTGGTCGTTTTTGCCACCAAGATGATAACCGGCGGATTGCGCGTGGATAAAGAAAATGAAATTGAAGGGCTGGACAGTGCCTTCCACGGGGAAAGAGGATTTGAAATCATGTAACAGCACTGCCTGTTGGCCAAAAAAAAACCGTGTAACCGGGTACAGGAGGAGGAATCATGAAGAAAATCGATGCCATCATCAAACCGTTCAAGCTCGATGATGTAAAAGAGGCCTTGAACGAGATCGGCATACAGGGGATGACCATCACCGAAGTGAAGGGATACGGCCGTCAGAAAGGACACAAAGAAATTTACCGGGGTGCGGAGTACATTGTCGACTTCATTCCCAAAATAAAGATCGAAATTGTCGTGGAGGCCCAACGGGCAGAGGAGGTGGTGGCCAAGATCCGTGAAGCCGCCAACACCGGAAAGATAGGAGACGGCAAGATATTTGTCTACTCGATCGAAGAGGTCCTTCGCGTCCGGACCGGTGAAACGGGCAAAGATGCCATTTAAACCTTTACGGAAATCGGGCTTCAACCGAAGCCGCAAAATCTAATGGAGGAGGAACAGGTATGACCCCCAATGAAGTATTAAAAATGGCCAAGGAACAGGGCGCCAAACTGGTGGACCTGCGGTTTATGGATTTTCCCGGACTCTGGCAGCATTTCAGCGTTCCGATCAGTGAACTCGACGAATCGAGTTTCGAAGACGGCTACGGATTCGACGGATCGAGCATCCGCGGATGGCAACCGATCAACGCCAGCGACATGCTGGTGGTTCCGGACCCTACAACCGCCAAGATGGACCCCTTTTACACCGATCCGACCCTGGTGCTGATTTGCGACATCGTCGATCCGGTGACACACGAGCCCTACACGCGGGACCCGCGGCACATCGCCAAAAAAGCCGAAGCGTACCTGCAGAGCACCGGCCTCGGTGACACCGCTTATATCGGACCCGAAGCGGAGTTCTTCATCTTCGACAGCATCCGCTTTGAATCGGCACGCAACCGGGCATTTTATGAAATCGATTCGGTGGAAGGCATTTGGAACACCGGGCGGGATGAGTGCCCGAACCTGGGTTACAAACCCCGTCACAAGGAAGGGTATTTCCCGGTACCGCCCATGGACAAGTTCCAGAATCTGCGCTCCGAAATGCTCCTGACCCTCGAGAGTCTCGGAATCGCCATCGAAGCACAGCACCACGAAGTGGCCACCGCCGGGCAGGCGGAGATCGACATGCGCTTCCAACCGCTGCTGCAGATGGCCGACCAATTGATGTGGTTCAAGTATGTGCTGAAAAATGTGGCCCACCGCCACGGGCACACCGTCACCTTCATGCCCAAGCCGCTGTTTGAAGACAACGGCACCGGCATGCACACCCACATCAGCATCTGGAAGGAAGGCAAACCGACGTTCGCCGGAGACAAGTATGCCGGGGTGTCCCAGGAGGCGCTGTGGGCCATCGGCGGGATTCTGAAACACACCAAGGCGATCTGCGCTTTTTCCAACCCGACCACCAACTCTTACAAACGTTTGGTACCGGGCTTTGAGGCACCGGTAAACCTGGCCTACTCGAGTCGCAACCGAAGCGCGGCGGTGCGCATTCCCATGTATTCGGACTCGCCGAAAGCCAAACGGATCGAGTTCCGGACACCGGATCCGTCCTGCAACGGCTACCTGGCATTTTCGGCCATGCTGATGGCGGTGATCGACGGGATTCAGAGCAAGATCGACCCGGGCGATCCGCTGGACAAAGACCTTTATTCCCTGCCGCCGGAAGAGCTGGCCGATGTTCCTTCGGCACCGGGCTCTCTGGAAGAAGCCTTTGAGGCGCTGAAGGCCGACCAGGAATTTCTGCTCAAAGGGGATGTGTTCACCCAGGATGTTATCGACATGTGGATAGAATACAAAACCGAAGAGGAAATCAACGAGGTGAAACTGCGGCCGCATCCGCACGAATTTTTCCTCTACTTCGACATATAAGCGGGTGGCTGCCGCCTGCGCGGCAGCGGATCACCGCCAAGCAGCACCGGCAACGCTTCACCGGGATCATCGGAGAGGCGTTGCCGGTTTTTTTGTGCAGGCGCTGGTTTCAATAAACAGGGATAGGTGGCGGTCAGCGGTAGTGCTTGTAGTGAACGCCATATTTGCCGGCCTTGTAGGCAAACTTGCGCACGGTGGTCTGCAGCAGGTCTGCGGCAGAGGTGATGTTGCCCCGCGTGTTTTTCAGGGCATCGATGATCATCTCGCGTTCCAGGTTGGCGACGGCCTCTTCCAGGGACAGTGCCGGCAGGGTGTCGGATTCCACTCCGGTCTGCAGGGTGGGTGGCAGGTGGTAGCTGTGTATCACGCCCTCTTCGCAGAGCAACACGGCCCGCTCGATGCAGTTTTCCAGCTCGCGCACGTTTCCCGGCCAATGGTAATTCATCAGCATGTCGATGGCCGGGGTGGAAAAGCGGCGAATATCTTTATTGTTCTCCCCGGCGTATTTTTCCAGGAAATGATCGGCGAGCAGTAAGATATCGGTCTTGCGCTCCCGCATCGGCGGCATGTAGATCGGAAAGACATTCAGGCGGTAGTAAAGATCCCCGCGGAACACCCCCTCCTCGACGGCATCCTCCAGGTTCTTGTTGGTGGCGGCAACCACCCGCACATCCACCTTGATGGTTTTGCTGCCGCCCACCCGCTCGAATTCTTTTTCCTGCAGGACCCGAAGCAGGGAGGCCTGGACCCCGAGGTCGACGGCACCGATTTCATCCAGAAAAATCGTGCCCCGATGGGCCAGCTCGAATTTGCCGCTCTTTTGTCTGATGGCACCGGTAAAGGCGCCTTTTTCGTGACCGAACAGCTCGCTTTCGATCAGGTTGGCCGGAAGCGCCGCACAGTTGACTTTCACGAAGGAATTTTTCGCCCGATGGCTGTTGTAGTGGATCGAGTTGGCAGCCAGCTCCTTGCCGGTTCCACTTTCACCGCGTATCAACACGGTGGCGTTGCTTTTGGAGACCTGGGAGATCATTTGAAAGACCTCCCGCATCTTGTTGCTGTTGCCGATGATGTTGGTGATTCGGTACTTGTTCTCCAACTCCTTTCGCAGCCGCTGGTTTTCTTCCCGCAGCTTCTCTTTTTCCCGTCGGATTTTTTCCAGGTTGATGGCGTGTTGGGCCACCATGGTGGCCACCACCGACAGCAGTTTTTGACCTTCTTTGAGATCATACTGCTCGTCATAGAGCCGGTCGACACTAAGTGCCCCGATCACCTGGTTGCCCTTTTTGATCGGGACGCAGAAAAAGGAAAGTTCATCACGGACGCGTGTTTTCCGGGAAGCCGTGCGATCGAGAAATCCCGGCTCTTCGCTGATCTTGGGAATCGATACGCCCTTGCCGGTTTCAATGACCTTCCCGGTGATCCCTTCACCAAGCTTGTAGGTGACCCGCGAGACAGCGCTGTGCGAAATTCCGTGGGCGACTTCAATGTGGATCTCGTTGCGCAGCGGGTCGAGAATCGTAATGGTGCCGCGCAGCATTCCCATAGAAGTGGACAGAATGTCCAGGACCTTATATAAAGATTTCTTGAGCTCCAGGTGTTCGTTGAGCGCCTGGCTGATCTCGTAAAAAAGGGTAATCTGTTCGATCGATTTCATGGTGGGGGTGCTGCCTTTTTCGACGGTTATACCAAATTGAATTTTTTTACTCTATATCATACATTTTTGTAATATGATACCCCTTCGCGGCAAAAAACAAACCGCTGCAGCGTGCGAGACCGACCCGTTATGATTCTTCACATCGACATGGATGCTTTTTATGCCTCTGTGGAGCAGCTGGACGATCCAGCGCTGAAAGGCAGGTGCATCATCGTCGGCGGGTCGACAAACCGGGGTGTCGTTTCAGCAGCCAATTATGAGGCCCGCAAGCACGGGATTCACTCGGCGATGCCGATCTTCCAGGCGAGACAGAGATGTCCTGATGCGGTCTTTATTCGGCCGCGCATGCATCGGTACAAAGAGGTGTCCGCAAAGGTAATGGCCGTGCTGCAGAAATACTCGCCATTGCTCGAGCAGGTTTCCATCGATGAGGCCTATATGGACATCAGCGGATGCGAACGGCTGCTGGGTGATCCGGAGACCATCGGCCGGAAGATCAAAGCGGAAATTTGGCAGACACTGGGGCTGACCTGTTCGGTGGGCATCGCACCCAACCGTTTTCTGGCCAAGATCGCTTCAGAATGTGACAAGCCGGACGGCTTGACGGTTATCGCTGCATCGCAGGTAGCGGAATTCGTGCAAAAACTGGCTGTCGAAAAAGTTCCGGGAGTCGGGCAAAAGACCCGGGTTCGCCTGGAGAAGATGGGCATCCGCACCCTGGGAGATGTGCGCCGGTATTCAGAAGGAGCGCTCAGCGACCGGCTGGGAAACTACGGCCGGCGGCTTCTGCAGCTGGCGGCCGGCATTGACACCACTCCGGTGCAGCCCCACACTCCGCACAAATCGGTCAGCAGTGAGCAAACCTTTGCCGTGGACACCGACGATCGGAAACGCTTGAGCGGGATATTGCTGCAGCAGGCCGAAGAGGTTTCCCGGCAACTGCGCAAGATGAGGGTGCGCGCCCGAACCATCACCTTGAAAATCAAACACGCGGATTTTCAGCAGGTCACGCGCAGCACCACAATTTCGGAGCCGACCCGGGCGTCGGAGGCCATATTCGACGAAGCGCTTCGGCTGCTGCAGAAGTATCGCCTCACCCGCAAGGTCCGCCTGATCGGCATCGGCGCCTCCAATTTTGCCGCCGTCGGATCGCCCCGGCAACTCCCGCTTTTTGAGACCGGCAGATCGAGAAAGGATGGTTGGGAACAAGTCGACGAAACCGTGGGCCGAATCACCGAAAAGTTCGGCAAAGGCGCGATCCTGCGCGGGACGCTGCGGGATAATTCCTGAAGCTTGCGTTTCCCCGGAAGCTGCACAGTGGTTGTGGTCAAAGGAAGCTGCGCGCCATCGGATCCGAGCGTCGGTGAAAGTCGGTTCCGATAACAGCAGCATCGGCCGGTGAGACAATGGTTTCTGGTATCGATTCACTGAAGAGACCAGCGCAGGGCTTCCACGAACCGATAGAAATGGGGCGTTTTGCTGCGGCTGGGCCGTCGGGAAAGATGGGAGAACATCTTTTCCCGTAAGGCCCGGGAAATCTCCAACTGTACACCCTGGCCACAGCGGCAGCGGTTGCAAATGTTTTTTAGATGACGAGCCTGCAGGCCCGGTCGGGTGCTGATTTCAGCCCGAAATCCGGCACAGCTGAGCGACTGCCGGATTTTCTCCGACAGGGCCTCGTGCCTGCCGCCGATATAAACGAGCTCCTGCCGCCGGTCATGGTGCCCGTGAATGGTCACCACCACGTCGGCCCGCTCGGCCATTTGCAAACCGGTCGGTTCGTCGAACCGGTGGCTGGTGATGTGCAGTGTGGCGTTACCGACTGGTTTAATCCCTTTGAAAGCGTAGAGGCTGTGATCGGTACCCGCCAGGGCGTCCGCCAGGTCCACGGTACCGGGTTCGATGCCGCCGCCGTGGGGGGCGATCAAGGCCACCGAAGAGGTGCCCTGCCGGCAGATCAGTACATAATCCTGCCCCTCGGTTTCATGCCGCGCCAGCTGGGCATAATTGGCATAGGTGTCGCTTCGATGAGGCATCATGGATTCGCGGCGGCAGGCTTTATGCTGCGGCGGCAAACGGGTTTTCAGTCCCCTTGCTCGGCCATGAAGTCGTCATACATTCCTTCCAGGAACTGCTTGTGTTTGGCCTCTTCTTGGGCCAGGACTTTAAACAGCCGGATGTAGTCATCCTTGTCGGTTTTCGCCTGCAGCTCGTTGTAAAGCGCCAGGGCTTTTTCTTCGCGTTTCATGGCCAGTCGCAGGATGTCAGCGTAGTGCATGCCTTTTTCATATACCATGTCCACCAAGTAGTCGCTTCGCTTGATGTCAGGGACCCACTTTAGCTTGTATTCTGTTATTTTCTCCTTGCTTCCCTCGAAATCCCGCAGCAGGGCAGCGTGCTTTTCTTCTTCCCTGGCAAAGTCGAGAAAGGTTTCCCTTGCCCCGGAGAACGGTTCCTGCGAAGCAACGTCATTGTAAAAGGCAGCGGCCTCCTCCTCCTTTTCAATGGCAAACTGCAGAATCTCCTCAATCGATTCGAAATTCATTGAAACCTCCTTTTCCCTGATTCAACGTCGGCGAAGAATCCACCAAACCGGATTTTATTACAGAAGCTGTTTGCTATCATACCGCGGCCGGCGTTGACAAGGTGTAAATGTGAAACAGCGATCTTACGGGAGTCGATAGACGCTAGGCCGGATTTTAAAAACCGCCCCGGGCAAGTGCGCCCGGGGCGGTTGCATCGGTGGGTGAGGAGCGAAAGAAGCGCTTCAGCCAATTGTTTGGCCGCAGCGGGTCGCATCAATCGGTCTGCGGTGACTTTCTTTCTTTTTGCTCCCAATCCTCGATTCGGGTTCCTTCTTCGACCTCTTCCCAGCCGGTAATCATGGCGCGGGTGTGGGCAGAAATGGTGTGCCCGGTGGTAATCATGTAGAGATGGACCACAAGAAAAGAGAGGATGGCAAAGGCTCCGGCCATGTGGATCGCGGCCACCACCGGCAGCGACAACCAGTCCAGGCCCCAGGCCGGCCAGGAGTTGTACGACCAGTACAAAAAGCCGGTGGCCATCTGAATCGGCAGCAGCAGGGCCGCCAGCGACAGATACACCAGGCGCTGCAGGGGGTTGTGCTTGGCCTCTTTGCGTTTGGGAACCGGGTGGGATTCCCCCCGGAAAATACCGTAGCTGTAATAGCGCACCACGGCCAGCATCTTGCGGGTGGTCGGGGCGTACTGCCGCCATTCGCCGGTGGTGAAGATCCAGAAAATAAAAAACGCAAACAAAATCAGCCAGGACAGCCCCACGAAGCTGTGGGTGTCGACGGCCGTGCGAAAACCCAGCAGGCGGAAGCTGCCGTGCACTTCAAATCCGGTGATCAGCAGCAGGATGATGATAGCACTCTGCAGCCAGTGCCAGAAACGCTCGTAGCGGGTATACAGATATATGTTGACCATTTTCGCATGTTCCATGGGTTATTGCTCCTTTCTGCCGTTGGCGGTAAATACGCGGCCCAATCCGTGCAGAACGACACCCAGCAGTGCCCCGATAACCACAATCCAGCCGAGGGTGTCGAGTGCCCGAAAGTTGTCGCGTCCGGGCATGTAAAATCCGGTCAGCTTGGCCAGCCGCCCTCCTTCGTGGGCATGGCACTCCTTGCAGGCGACCACGTTGTCTTTCGGCGCCACCATGTGCGTGATCGGGAAAACGTAGCTGGTTTCGACAAAGTCGTATTCTCCGGAATACGGCAACCCGGTGTAGTCCATCCCGAAAGCAATCGCTTTGCCCCAGTCGAAGGTTTTCCAGTATGCATCCGCATCGGCAGGACCTTTGGGGAAGAGATGGGGGACCACCAGGGTTTTGTTCACCTTGTCGTAGGGCTGCTTGCCGCGGTGGACCTTGAACGGAAATATCCGGGAGTGGATGTCGTCTTTGTCGCCCACCGGCCGGTTAATGACAACATCTTTGCCCGGATCGATAACATCCTTGACGGTAAGGTGCTCAATGGAACCGTTGTACCAGTAATACTCCGGCACCACGTCTTTTGCCCACTTCATGTCGCCCTTGAGTGTGTCGTATTCCGGCCTTTCCAGCTCCCCCTTGACTTTGTATGGCTTGCCGTTTTTTTTCTTTCCGGCCTGCGACCAGTCCCACCACATCTTCGTCGGGTTCACCCGTGCAAACCGGGGAACGTGACAGCTCTGGCAGGCGACCTTGTCGGTGTGGTCGTTGGCCTTGGCATCTTCTTTGTGGGGGGAGCTGCTGTGGCAGGATTCGCAGGTAATCTTGGATGCCAGGTCGTCTTCGATCAGGCTCTTGCGGTGCTCGTAAGCCGGGGTGGTGTACACACGACCGGCGATGTTGTGCAGGGTGGTGGAGTGACAGCGAACGCAGTCGAAGTTCTGGCCGTCTGTGCCCATGTGAACATCGAGCATCTTGTTCGGCTTCATCAGCGAAGAATCCAGGTCTCCGTGTTTGACGCCGTCACCGCCGCCGCCGAAGAAGTGGCAGGTCCCGCAGTTGTTGCGGGTCGGGCGCCCCACGCTTTGGGCCACTTTGTTCCAGTCCGGCGGATGGTAGGTTTTCCCGTTACCGGGGAAAACCATTTCCCTGGGAGCGGGATTTCCGGCACCGGCCGGAAACTTTTTGTACGTCCCGGTCTGTTCATGGCAGACCAGACAGTCGACCCCGGTCTGGTCGGTGAAGTCAAAGTCATTGCCCTTCCAACCGTAGCCGGCATGACAGGATGTGCAACGAGCCTCGTTGCTTTTGGCGATCACTCAGAAGTTGTTGATCGACAGTCCGCCTTTCCCCAGGACCTTGCTTTCCACAGTCGCCGGATCGAGCCAGGTCCAGTGAATCGTCTGGTGAAACTGGGAAGCGGCTTCGCTGTGGCAGGAAAGACAGGCTTTGGTGACCTGCGGGCCGGAAGTGAACTGCTGCTGGAGCACCTCGTGCTTGCTGTGGTCGGCGGTGATCCAGAGCTGCTTTTCCTTTACGGCCTGCTGTGCCATGACGCGTCCCGGGGCCAGACCGGTATCCACCTTCTCGGTTTGCGCCGGCGCCGGCGCCGGGGTCAGCAGCAGCACACCGATTGCCACCGGCAGCATCGCCTTGATTACATCGATCCCTGTTTTCATGAGACCTCCATTGGATGTTGGTTTGGGGCACGAATCAACCCTTTCAAGCTCCCGGCGCCCGGAAGCCGCTCGCCGGATCGCGTTATCACCTTACGGCTGCCGGTATGACCGACATCGACACCCGTTGCAAAACCGCAGCGGCGTGCAGACGTGCTTTCCTGGCTATCGCAAATTACATGCCATTGTCGGAAGGAAGGGCGGATTTGTATAACTCCTCAATATCGATACATTTTTTGGATTTCAAAGCGCATCGGGCGCAACGGAGGATTCGCAGGAAGTTAACAGGTGTCAGCTGTCGAGTTAACAGGGGTGGAAACAGATACGGGCGAATGTCTTGCCGATGACCCCATCAGATATTCCAGCCTAAATCAAGAGCCACGATGTGTCACTTCCGGTCCCGGGTCGGCATCGACCCAAGGCGCATAACACAAACCGCGTGGCAAGCGCAGCAAATCGTCAACGGCAGGTAAAAGGATGGTCGGCAGGAGACGACCGTGTGGTGGGCGAGCGGCCGATCCTGCCGGGGCAAAATCGGCCGCTTTACAGGGCACAACGAATGCAGACGCGCCGCTAGGCGGTTGAATAGCGCTTATCGCGGGCTCTTTCCCAATCCTCGATTCGGGTGCCTTCCTGCACTTCTTCCCAGCCGGTGATCATGGCACGGATATGCGCCAAGAGAGAGTGCCCGGTGGTGGTCATGTAGACGTGAACCACCAGAAAGGAGAGGATAGCAAAGGCACCGCCAAGGTGTATCAGCGCCACAGCTTCAAGCGGCAGCCATTGCAGGCCCCAGTCCTTCCATGAATTGTAAGACCAGTAGAGAAATCCGGTGGCCATCTGAACCGGCAGCAGCAGGGCCGCCAGCGACAGGTATACCAACCGCTGCAGCGGATTGTGCTTGGCATCCTTTCTTTTGGGCACCGGGTGCGGTTCGCCTCTGAAAATTCCGTAGCCGTAATAACGGATCATGGAGAACATTTTGCGGGTTGTGGGCACATACTGATGCCATTCACCGGTGGTAAACACCCAGAAAACAAAGAATGCGAACAGGATCAGCCAGCTCAATCCAACGAAGTTATGGAAGCCGACGGCCTCCTCGAAACCCAACCAGGCGAACAGGCCGTGGATTTCGAAACCGGTCGCCAGCAGGACGGCGATGAGCGCCATCTGCAACCAGTGCCAGAACCGCTCATAGCGGGTATAAAGGTATATGTTGACCATTTTCATGGATCAGCCCTCCTTCCTGCCGTTGGTGAACACCCGTCCCAGGCCGTGCAGAACCACTCCCAGCAGCGAGCCGATCACCAGCACCCACCCCATGGCGTCCATGAACCGCCATTGATCGCGTCCCGGCATGTAAAATCCGGCCAGTTCAGCCAGCCGACCGTCTTCACGGGCATGGCACTCTTTGCAGGTGACCACGGTGGCTTTCGGCGCTACCATGTGGGTAAGCGGAAACACGTAGGTGGTTTCGACAAAGTCGAACTGCCCGGAAAACGGTAATCCCAACGCCTCCTGGCCCTTGGAAAGGGCTCGGTCCCAGTCCAGCGTCTTCCAGTATCCGTCATCGCCGGAGAGCAGCGGGGCCAGCAGGGTTTTGTGCACCTTGTCATACGGCTGAACCCCTCTGTGGATCTTAAAGGGAAAAATTCGGGACTGCGGATCGCTTTGTCCTCCCACCGGCTGGCTCACCGCCACCACACCGGCCGGATCGATTTCGTCCCGCGTGGTCCTGGAAGCGATGGATCCGTTGAACCAGAAGTATTCCGGCTGGATGTTCTTGGCCCATTTCATCTGCCCCTTGATCGACATGTAGTCGTACTTGCCGAACTCGTCCTTGGTTTTGTAGGGCTTGCCGTCTTTCTTCCTGCCGGCTTCGGACCAGTCCCAGGACATCTTGGTGGGATTCACCCGGGCGACGGTGGGGATGTGACAGCTCTGGCAGGCCACTTTGTCGGTGTGGTCATTGGCTTTGTGACCGGCTTCGTGCGGTGTTGCGCTGTGGCAGGACTCGCAGGTGATCTTGGAGGCCAAATCGTCTTCGATCAGGCTCTTGCGCTCGGTATAGGCCGGGGCCGTGTACATTCGGCCGGCAATGTTGTGAAGCTGCGTGGTGTGGCAGCGAACACAGTCGAAGTTCTGGCCGTCGCTGCCCATGTGAACATCCAGATCCTTGTTGGGCTTGGTGAGCGATGAGTCGAGGTCGCCATGCTTCACCCCGTCACCGCCACCGCCGTAAAAGTGGCACGAGCCGCAATTTTTACGGGTGGGGCGGCCCACCGCCTGAACGGCACTCTGGATCTGGGACTGCAGGTCGGCAGCCATTTCCCGGGACTCCTCGTCCGATTCCCCCATGAAGTACTGCATATCCTCGAACGCCTCATCCCAGTTGATGGTTTCCCGGCCGTGGCAGACCAGGCAGTTGATGGCCTCCGTGGCGGTCCCCCAGCCGGGATGGCAGGCCAGGCAACTGTTGTCCTTGGTTTTGTTGGTGGAAATACAGAAGTTGTTCAGCGAATATCCGGCCTTGCCGATCTTTTTATCGCTTTCCGTGCCCGGGACCATCCACTGCCAGTGAATGGTTTTTTCAAATTGCGCTTTGGCTTCGGAATGGCAGGACAGGCAGGCCTTGGTAATTTCCGCGCCGGTGGTGAAGGTTTTCTTCAGCGCTTCATGCTTGGTGTGATCGGCCGTAATCCACAGCTGATTTTCCTTGGTGGCCTGACGGGCCATCACCCGGCCGGGAGCGCTTGCGGATGGATCTTGCACTGCTGCGAACACTGCCGGGGTAAATGTGATCAAGACCAGCAGACAGCCGATGGTAAGGGCGCAGGCTAGCGGTTTCGCGAGTTTCATCTACCTCTCCCGATAGTTTTTCTGAAATTGGGGGTCAACGCAGCAGCGAGAGCCGCCGCTGCGTTGACCGTCGTTGTAAGAAATGGATTATTGGGTCACTTGGGTCAGTTTGAAGGAACCGTCCTGGTTGAAGGTGATCTCCGCTTCCACATAGTAGACCTCTTTCAGCTCCGGCCTCAGGTCCTGCACCATGTAGTAGGCTTCCCCGCTTCGGGCGCCGGTTCCGCACACGAATACGATCGGTCGGCTGGCGGGAAGCTCGGGGATCTTGGCTTCCAGTTGGTCAATCGGAATGTTTACCGCGGTCTCGAAGCTGCCGGTGCTAAACTCCGCCGGGTCCCTGACGTCGACCAGGTAGATGCTGCCGGGCTCGGTGTTGATGATTTTGGTGAACACCGCATTGTCGATGCTGCCTTCTTCGCCGCCGGACTGAACGGCAGTGGTTTTCACCGTGGCATCCTTGCCGGCGTAGGCCACCCAGGCCGGATAGCCGGTTGCAAAGACTTTGACGCTGGTGTACCCCATCGCAAGGGCTTTTTTGGCGGATTTGTGGCTGAGCGGGCATTTCAGGCCGCCGCAGTAAAAGACCAGGGTTTTGTCCTTTTCCGCCGGCAGCAGATCTTGGTACTTGTCGAACTGGGAATCCGGGATGCTGATGGCTCCGGGGATGTGCCCCTTGTCGTATTTCGGCTTCTTCGGGCGGGCATCGATCACGACGATGTCGGCACCCTTGTCCAGCTGGGCCTTGACCCACTCTACCGAAACCGCGGGGTAGTTGCCGGCAACTTTCATGTAGCCTGGAAAGCCTTTGGCAAACACTTTGATGTTGGTGTAGCCGAGCTCTTCGGCCTTGAAGGCCGACTTGTGACTCAGCGGGCACTTGAGGCCGCCGCAATAGAAAATCAGCAGCGCGTCCTTTTCCGCCGGCAGCTGGTCGGTCATTTTGTCGAACTGGCTGAACGGAATGCTGACGGCTCCGGGAATGTGCCCTTTGTCGTATTTGGCCCGCTTCGGCCGCGAGTCGATGATCATCACGTTTTCGGCCATCGGCACGGTGATGTGGTCCATGACGAATCTGGCATCGACGATGGCATGGTACTTTTCGAACTGCGGTTCTGCGGCGGCCTGGGGTTCGGTTTTCGGTGTCGACGAGCAGCCGATCATTGCCGCTGCCAGTACCAGGCTCATCAAAACAATCGATACGATCAGTTTACGAGATTTCATGCTTCCTCCGTTTTTCCCTTTCAGGTTCGTTGATTGGCTGGTCGCGCGCGACGCGGCCCGTTACGTTCACTTGTTACTTGCACTTGAGCGGAGTGGGTGAATCTGCCGCATGGTCGTGCAGATAGGCGTAGATGTTGGACAGGTCCTCATCGGAGAGCTGGCTCCACTCATCTGCGCAGCCGAATTCGTCAAAGGTTTTCCCGCTGAACACGGTCGTCCATTCGGCCTGTGTCTTGGCATCCGGATTGATGGGTGGTTTGGCGGAATCGACCTCGCCGCGTTCGTGGCAGGCCTTGTAGACCTTGCGGTAAATGTATTTACCTTTGCGCTTGTTGCCCTTGTCGATGGCGAATGCCGCTCCCACAAAGCTTATCGAGATCGTCAGCGCCAGTGCAAACATCAGCCATTTCTTCATGTCTCCTTGCTCCTTTCGCGATTGAAAAATGCTGGGTAAATGATATCGGTGCGTCTAAATGGGTGTTCGACCCTATGGCGGGTCGTTTCCTTCGGTTTCGGTTATCACCTGCAACCGGCGTGCCAGTTGCCTTATTATAAACAAATGTGTTTAAATCTTAAAATATCAAGTAGTTATAAATTCGATCCCGGGGGTGGCGATCTTGACGTACGGTTTACATCTGTTAACTGCTAGTTAACACCTGCGGGGGGTCTTACAGTGGGCGGTGTCCGGACCGAATGTCACAACACCACATAGCGGTCACATGCCCTGACCATTTCTGCCACGGCGGATGCCGGGGCGAAGCACGAGCCGAATCGTTGGGACAGCTGCTGTGACAGACCGAACCGGTCCGCGCTGGACTTGCAGATGGAAACCCTGGCATAGGGCATCAGGTTCTCGATCTGCTGCTCGCGGAGTTCGAGAACTCCGTTTTCAGCAAAGTGAACCCATACGGTCTTTCCCCTGGAAAAGGCAGCCCGTGCCAGATTGTACACCCAATCGATTTTCGCGCCGGATTTGACCAGTATTCCCAGATTGCTCACGGCCATGAGCTCCTTACCTTTATCATAGGGTCACAACGGTGTTTTCCCCGCACCACAACCTGCCCCGCAGCAGGGATCAACCCCGACGGCAGCGGCGATGCGGAAACGACCTCAATTCCAGCAGATTATCTTTTCGTGAGCGAATATGTCGTCCACCAGGCGCTCCCAGTTGACCGGCTTTCGGGTGATGCCGTCATGATACAGACACACCACATTGACACCGTTTTCACCCGATATGGACTCGATGAACCGCTGCACGGTGTCATCGGGCTCGGCACAGAGGATATGCAGTATTTTCGGTTCCATTTTCCGGGCGGTTTCTTTCTTTGCGAAACCGGCTTTCGATCCAGGCGGCAGCAAAAGATCGTTTCGTTTTTGGTTTAAAACGAGAGCACCAGGTCGGCTTCGGCAATCTTTTCGGCCACCTGGCACAGGGATGCGGTTTCGGTGCCGAAAAGCAGTGCATCGGCCGGGTGGCAGGTAAACCACTTGGTATGGTTCGCCGGCCGGGTGGCCAACTCCTCGCAGGTGACCCCATCGGAATCCTGCCGGCTGTCACCGATTACGAATATGTCGACCTTCATACCGGCGAGGCAAAACCGTTTGCCGGTTCTCAGCGCTTCCGGCATCTGCTCGCGATGACGGATGAGAACCGCGATTTTTGCTGAGTTTCGCACCAGCGGGGTTGCACTCGTTCGTGGTTGGTGGTCGGGGATCTGTGCCATAGCTTTTTCCGACGGTTGTGGCCGGGATGTCGTGTGCCCGGCACCGCGGCCCGGCCGATAGAAGAGCAACGAATGTGCCAATGGGGTAAAAAATATAACAAGCTGATATGATTATTAATATTTTTTTGCCTTTATCATTGTCTTCCCGGGGGAAACGTATTATGTTAACTAGTGTTAACTTAACAGGTAAACACTTTGGAGCGGATCAATGGATCTGGCCCGGCACTGGAAAACCATTTTTAAAACTCTGATGGACGGCCTCCTGGTGGTGGATCCCGCCGGCAAGATCGTTGCGATGAATCCGGCAGCAGAGCGCCTGACCGGTTACCGCGCAGATGAGCTGGTAGGAAAATCGTGCCGTATGCTCGACTGCACCGGCTGTGACATCATTGCCAAAGGGCCGGCTGAAAAGTGGTGCGGTCTCTATGCCCGGGGCAATGTGCGTGCCAAGAAATGCCTCATCACCAACAAAGACCACCGCACCGTCAACATCATCAAAAACGCCTCCATTTTGCGCGACCATGACGGTCGGATCATCGGGGCCGTGGAGACACTCACCGACATGTCCGAGATCGTGCAGCAGCAGCAGGAGATCACCTCTCTTCGAAAAACGCTGCACATGGACGAGGGCTACCACGGCATCCTGGGGAAATCGCCAGGGATGCAGGGTCTTTATGAACTGATCGACAACGTGGCGATGACCGAATCGCCGGTCATGATTTACGGGGAGAGCGGCACGGGAAAGGAGCTTGTCGCCCGGGCGGTACACGAGGCCAGTGCGAGAAAAAGCGGGCCGTTTATCAAGGTCAATTGTGCCGCGTTGAACGAAAACCTTCTCGAAAGCGAGCTTTTCGGTCACACCCGGGGTGCTTACACCGGAGCGGAGCGCACCCGCATCGGCCGTTTCGAGGCGGCCCACGGCGGAACGATCTTCCTGGACGAGATCGGCGACATTCCGCTGGCCACCCAGGTCAAACTGCTGCGGGTATTGGAGGAAAAGGAGATCGAGCGGGTGGGCGACCAGACCCCCATCAAGGTGGACGTGAGGGTGATCTCGGCCACTAACAAAACCCTCGAAAATCTGATCGAACGGGACCTGTTTCGGGAAGATCTTTACTTCCGGATCAATGTCTTTCCGCTCAGCTGTCCACCCCTGCGGGAGCGAAGGGAAGATATCCCCATCATTGTGCAGAGCTTCATCCGCGGCAACAACTCCAAAAGCGGCAAGAAGATCCTCGGACTGACCCCCGAGGCGCTGGAGAAACTGACGGCATATTCCTGGCCCGGTAACGTCCGGGAGCTCAGAAACGCTGTCGAATACGCATTTGTCCTGTGCCCCAGCGGCGGGATCGGCGTTCACCACCTGCCGCCCAAGATCGCCGGCACCAGCGTCGAATGCGTGGAACCGGCCCGCCCGAAGCAGGGTGACGACCGGCAGCGGCTGGCGCTGCTGGAGGCGCTGCGGAAGGCAGGCGGCAACCAGTCCGAGGCAGCCCGCATCCTGGGGGTCAGTCGGGTTACCGTGTGGAAACGGATAAAAAAATACGGGATTCGGCTAACCGCCGACATATGAAAGGCAAGAAGGCAGGACAGCGGTGTCCCGTCTTGAAACGGTCGACAAAAGAACCGGTGTGAAGACGTTCGGTTGCCGCCCGTGGTACAGTGCCGACCCGGGCGACTTTCCCGTCGGTTCGAACGGGGTTATTTACCTTGACTTTTTCTACCACATTGTGCCACTTTGGCTGTGTCAGCCCCCCAGAAGTGAAGCGCTTGCCTGATGCTGCTGCTCCCCTCACCAGCACCAGTTGACTTCTCCGGCAACACCTGATCCTCCTGCTCTCCGACATCCGTTGACGGTTGCACCTTTCCAGTTGTTGCGAAAACCAGGCTGTTCGACGCGGGCTGACGCCGCAACCATGGGGATTTCCTTAACAGAAAGGAGGACGCGATGGCCGGCAAAAGACTACTGCTTCCGCAGAATTTTACACCCAATGACCGCAAGGCGCTCGATTTTGTCGTCGACACCTTCGGGCAACTCGAAGATGTCGAGGTGACGCTGTTTCACGCCTACACACCGCTGCCGCCGGTGGAGGTCAGCCACAGCACCGTGACCGATAAACTGCGCGGTAACATGAGTTTTCTGCAGCAGCAGGTCCAGGAAAAGGAAGCCGGGATGGAGGCGATCAAGGCGCAGCTGGTGGAAAAAGGATTTGCGGAAGCCAGCGTTCGCCAGGTTTTCAGGCCGCGCAAAAAAGACATCGCCGGTGAGTTGCTCGATCTGTATGGAGAAAAGCACTTCGACTGCCTGGTACTGAACCGCAAACCCGGCAAGGTGAGCCGGTTTTTCACCGGCAGCGTTTCTCACAAGGTATTGGCCGCACTGAGAGATACCACCGTCTGCGTTGTGTCCTAACAGTTATAAAATATGGCGGCCTGTCAGGCAAAGGGCCTCGAAGACCCAAAGGAGGAACCCATGAGCAAGGAGATCAAAATCGATATCGATACCTTTAAGGTGGTCACCCACGCAGTAGCCCAGTCCGACAACCTGGAGATCATGGCCGGCCACCTGGCTCAATTGCTCGTCGGTATGCTCGGCATTAAAGGCTGCAGCGTTTTTGTGCGAAATGTAGAAACAGACGAATTGGAACCCCTGGCGACTTTTGGATTAAGCATACAGTATGTGAACAAAGGGCCGGTGCTTTCTGAAAAGAGCATTTCGCGAACGATAAAAGGCGAGCCGATCGTCATATCCGACATCAGTGAAACCGATTTACTGCAGTATCCACGGGAAGCGCAAGAGGAAGGCATCCGCGCAATTGTCTCCCTGCCGATCAAGCTTTACGGCCGGGTGATCGGGGCGCTGCGCCTCTATCACCGGGATCAGTGGCAGATGCCCCGGCCGGATATCGACTCGCTAATGCTGCTGGCCGAGATCGTGGGCCTGGCGATGACCTACACGCGTCTGCTCAATGCCATGCGCGGTGTCAAGGCAGCGGTCGATGACATTCATTCGGTCTGGTTAGGCACCCAGGGGGTGTAAACGGGGGGATAATGGAAGCAGTCGGAAACAGCCAACCCCGCTTCGCGGAATGCGAAGCGGGGTTGCGGGAGGCTAACTATCAGAAGGTTTCCTGCGATTACGGAAACAGCGCCTTCGGTCTGGTGGTGTCTCCGGTGGCATTCGGAAAGTCAGGATAGACATAGGCTTTCTTGTTGGTTTCGATCAGGTGGCGCGCTTCCTCCATGTACCCGTTATAGCGCTTTTTGCATTCATAGAACCCGTGCCACCAGGCGTAGTCGGGGGCCATCATGGCTGCGCCGAAGCGGGCCCGCCGTCCCTCGTGATGCCACAGTTCGTAGTACTCGACCTCCAGTTTTTCGTCGAAGAACTTGGTGTTGTCGAGCAAACCCTTGGCATACAGGTCGTCGAGCATCTTCTTGGCCGGTTTGAAATAGACGTCGTTGTATTCGATCATCACCTTGTCCATTTTGACGAAATGATCGTCCACCCAGACCTTGCCGTGGCACTGCTTGCAGACTTCCTTCATTTTGTTGCGTTCGGTCACGTGGTTGGTCTTGGCCGGAAAGGGTTTGAAATCCGACGGTCGGATCGTCAACGGTGCCTGGGATTCCCACGCCAGCCGCTCGGTCACATCGTGGCTGGTGAGCACCGTGCCCGCGCCGGACATATGACAGGCGGCACAGGTGGGACTGCGGTAATCTACGCCGGGACTCCAGGTCCCCGGGGCCGCATTCCAGTTGTAGCTGTCTCCGTGGGCGGTGTAGATGTCACCGTGCTTGGCCCGCAAGCTTCGGGCTTGCGGGCCTCCATGACCGAGAACATGTGGCGGGTGTGGCAGCTTGTGCAGCTGCCCAGACTGCCGTCCATGTTCAGCCTTCCGACCCCGACGTTGGGCCACACTTCCGCATCCAGGTTGCCGTCCTTGTCATTTCGCAGAACCGTACCGTGGCAGTGGAAGCAGCCGGTGGCCCGCTCAAAATCGCTGTTCATCCCCTTGTTGAGCCAGGGGTCGATCTTCCAGATGATCTCCAGGGTGTTGGCGTGCTTGCTCTGGGCGTACTGTTTGGCTTCATCCGGATGGCAGCGGGAGCAGTCTTTGGGGGTGACCACCGCCGCAACGGGCACCTTGTACTCACTGGTACCGAACTTCTGATCCGAGCGCTGGTACTGTTTGAAGTGGTTCTGGCTGACGTCCGCATCGGTATCGGCGGCCTTGTGGCAGTCGTAGCAGGTGATGCCGGCGCTGGCATGGCGGCTTTGGGTCCAGTCGGCAAACAGGCCCGGGTTTTCCAGCTTGTGGCATTCAATGCAGGCAACCGCCTCTTTGGGCATGCTGCGTTCGATCCGGAACTCCTTTACTTTGGGGATGTTCTGTGCCCAGGCATCGGCTCCAAGCGAACCGGCCGCAATGAAGCAGGCCAGTCCGAACAGAACAAACACGACAAATCCGGTCTTTCTCATAATTAGCCCCCTTTGAATCAATGCGTTACGTTTTCCGATTCGTTATCTGCGGCAGCAAGCTGTGCTGCAATCCGCCGGACTTACAACCCCAACCCCCTGTAGCTGGTTTGATACTGCTTGTAGCGATAGAGGCTGCTGGGGTTGTGGACCAGGTCCCGGTGGCAGTCCACGCACTTTTTTTCGTAGCCCGGACGCGGGTAGAGTGCGGCCCGGTGGGCCAGCATCGCCCCTCGCTTGTTGGGGATGTTGAGGATGTTGCGATGGCATTTCTGGCATTGATTATTGGTAAAAGAGGCGTAGGCCGCCTCACGCATTTTCTGGTGGTCGTAGGCTTCCGGACCCTGGGTGAAATGGATGACGATGTCCTTGATGCCGTGAAAGGTCTTGGCAAAGAAAAACTGAAACGTCTGCTCGGGTGCCGGCAGATGGCAATCCATGCAGTCGGCGACGAACCCGTGCGCATTGTTGACGTGAGTGGAGGTCCTCCAGGTGTTGAAGGCGAATTCGATTTCATGGCAGGAGGCACAGAACTGCGGGGTGGAGGTCCGAACCATGGTGTAGTAGGAAATGCTGAAGAGGGGAAACGCGAGGACCATACCGATGCCGACAAGGACGATGGCGACGATGGTTTTCTTTTTCATGCGGAAGATTCCCGTATTCAATTGCCGTGAATGAAGACGGTTCAGGCAGCAGGAAGCTGCGCCGAATCCAGATCGCGTCGACAATATACCAACCGTTGCACAAGTGATAGGTACAAAGCCCGGCGGAAACTGTAAATGGGGTCTACACTGTAATTTTCTGTAAAAAAGACCCTATTTGTCCTCTTATCGGATCCGGCGGATGCGGCCGGCAGATTTGCACCGGCTGTCCCGGCGATCCATTCCACACGGCAGGGCATGTTTTGACAAGCCATTTGCGCTGCTTTACTTTACCGGTTGAACATCTCACTGACCGGTTAGCGGAAAAAAAGCGGAGACCATCGGCTATGAAGGTAAGCGAAAAAGTGGAAGAGACCTGCAAGATTGAGGCGGAGTCGAGTTCGCGGCTGCGGGAGCGGCTGCCCGAAATCGCCGAAAAAATCATTGCCGACAGCAGCGATAAACGCGCTTACACCCATGTGGACTTCGAACCGATTCCTTCGAAAGAGTCGGTGATCGACATCATCGACAAGCTAAAGGAGATCCTGTTCCCCGGCTATTTCACCCGGGAGAAGATCGACCCGGTCAATCTCAAATACTACCTGGGTCAGACGGTATCCATTCTGTTCGACATGATATCCGAGCAGGTCTCCCGCAGCATCCGTCACGATTGTTTCCGTTACGACAACCCTTGCAGCGAATGCCAGGACCGGGGACACGAAGTCGCATTGCGACTGCTCGAGTCGATTCCGGCGATCCGGCGAACACTGGCAACCGATGTGAGGGCCTTTTATGAGGGCGATCCGGCGGCCAAAAGCTACGATGAGATCATTTTCAGTTACCCCGGCATTTTTGCGATCACCGTATACCGCGTCGCCCACCGCCTTTATGAAATGGATGTGCCGCTGCTGCCGCGGATCATGACAGAGTATGCCCACAACCTCACCGGCATCGACATCCATCCCGGAGCCGATATCGGGGAGAGCTTCTGCATCGATCACGGCACCGGGGTGGTCATCGGAGAAACCACCAACATCGGCAGGCGGGTGCGGATTTATCAGGGAGTGACATTGGGAGCGCTCTCTTTGCCGCGAGATGCCGGCGACAAGTACAGGGGCAAAAAACGCCATCCGACCATCGAAGACGATGTCATCATCTATTCCGGTGCCACCATCCTGGGAGGCGACACCGTCATCGGGGCGCGGTCGGTGATCGGCGGCAACGTCTGGATCACGAAGTCCGTTCCGGCCGACACCAAGGTCGTGATGGAGCCGCATCACCAGAATTACCGGTAGCCCGGCAGTTCCCGGAACAACGTCCGACAACGCGGGTATGGGCCCGTCAGCCCGAAACCATCGCACACCCCCGGCAGCGGTCCGGCGCATCAGGCCGGATTTTCCTGCCAGGAAAGGAGAACACCATGCACCTTTTCACCAATATCACCAGCACCATCGGCCACACCCCGCTGGTCCGCCTGAACCGGGTCGCCGAAGGACTGGATGCAGAAATATACGCCAAACTGGAACTCTACAACCCATTGTTCAGTGTCAAAGACCGCATTGCGGTGTCGATGATCGACGCCGCCGAGAAACAGGGCCGTATCGGGCCCGACACCCTGATTGTCGAGCCGACCAGCGGAAACACCGGCATTGCCCTGGCATTCGTCGCAGCGGCCCGCAAATATCGGCTTTGCCTGACCATGCCCGACACCATGAGTATCGAGCGGCGCAAGGTGCTGAAGCAGCTGGGAGCCGATCTGGTGCTGACGCCGGGCGCCGAAGGCATGAAGGGCGCCATCGGAAAGGCCGAGGAAATCCTGGGTTCCGAAAAAAACAGCTACATGCCGAATCAGTTCGCCAATCCGGCCAACCCGTGGATTCACCGGGTCACCACGGCCGAGGAAATATGGCAGGACACCGAAGGCACGGCAGATATCCTGGTTGCCGGTGTGGGGACCGGAGGCACTATCACGGGAGTCTCCCAGGTGATCAAGGAGCGTAAGCCGTCCTTTCGAACCTTTGCCGTCGAGCCGGCGGATTCGCCGGTGCTTTCCGGAGGCCAGAAAGGGCCCCACAAGATACAGGGCATCGGGGCCGGATTCATACCGGAGATTCTGGACCGCTCCATCATCGACGACGTCGTCACGGTGACCAACGAGGATGCATTCGCCACTTCCCGGCGACTGGCCAAAGAAGAGGGGATCCTGTGCGGCATCTCTTCGGGCGCTGCCACATGGGCCGCCCTGGCAGTCGCCAAGCGCCCGGAGGCGAGCGGCAAAAAAATCGTCGTGGTACTGCCCAGCGCCGGCGAGCGGTATATCAGCACCGATTTGTTTGGCGACTGATCGATGGGCGCCACAATATTCCGGCAAAACAGCCGTGACGCTTACAAGGGCCCGGGGCGAAGCAGCCGGGCGGGACGGGTTGCGCTGTGGTCGGCGATGATGCTGTTTGCAGCGGCGCTGGTGCTGGATTTCGATCCTGCCTGGGGGCTAGAAAAAACGAACGGAAAGAGCCCTTCTTTTTTCTACTCTTTTTCCTACACCCCGCTCTACCAGTTCGAGACCGATCTGAATCGCAGCGGCAGTTTCGATGTGTCCCGGCACTACCTGCGGTTCGACGTTATGCGCCGGTTCAACCGCAACCTGCGCGCAGGTGTGGGGTTGAGCTACGATTTCGAAAAGTGGGATTTCAACAACCTGTCAACCGTGGCCGGGGCGAGTCCCTGGAGCAAGATCCACCGCCCCGGAATCAGTCTGCCGGTGTTTTATTCCTTCGCGGATAGCTGGACACTGGGGGTGATACCCTCCATCGAGCTGGCTGGAGAATCCGGCGCGAGGTCAAGCGAAAGCCTTACTTCCGGTGCGGTGGTGTCGCTGGCCCATCCCTTCAGCCAGCGCCTGGCCCTTGGTCTTGGATTCGGGATTTTCGACCGGTTGGAAAAAACGAGAATCTTCCCCTTTATCCTGATCAACTGGGAAATCAACGAGCAGCTGCGGCTTTCCAATCCGCTGCGGGCCGGCCCGGCCGGCCCGGCCGGGCTGGAGCTGGTTTATATGTTGCATCGGTGGGAGTTGGGCATCGGCGGCGCATATCGATCCTACCGCTTCCGATTGGATGACACCAGCGCCGCGCCCAACGGTGTCGGTGAAAATGAGTTTGTGGCCGCCTTTTTCAGGGTGCAGCGGAAACTGGGCCCGAATCTGGCGCTCGATTTGGCCGCCGGAGGGCTTTTCGCCGGAGAGCTGACCGTCGAAGATTCCAACGGCATCAAAATCGGTGCGGACGAATACGACACGTCACCATTTGTCGCGCTGACGCTTGCCGGAAAATTTTAATTCAATTTTGCCATCTGCATGCGCGCACGCAGACCGGCGTATCTTCCGCCAGCGCGCAGCAGCTCCTCGTGGGTTCCGCTCTCCACAATCCTGCCCTGCTCTAAAATCAAAATCCGATCCATGCGGCCAAGGTCTGCAAGGCGGTGGGTGATCAGCAGAACCGTGCGGCCGTTGGTCAGGGTGAAAAGCGTTTTCATCAGCCTGCGCTCGGTTTCCCGGTCGAGCCCTTCGGTGGGCTCATCCAATACCCACACGGGGGCGTCTTGCAGAACGGCTCTCGCAACGGCCAACCGCCGGGCCTGTCCGCCGGAAAGCAGCTTTCCGCCTTCTCCCGTCCAGGTGTCCAGCCCTTCCGGCAGGCTGCGGACGAATCCTTCCAGCTCAACTGCCTTCAGCGCGGCCCACAGCTGCGGATCGTCGGCCCGGGGCCGGGCGATTCGCAGATTATCCCGGATGCTGGCGTTGAACATGTGCGCCTGCTGCGACACGACGCAGATGCGGCTGCGCAGGTCCGTCTCGCAGAAGTTGCGGATATCCTCTCCGCCCAGAAGGATTCTCCCGGAGTGCGGGTCCCAGAATCGCACCAGCAGGTGGGCTGCCGTCGATTTGCCGACACCGGTGGGTCCCAGCACTGCAATGTGCTCACCTTCGGCAGCGGTGAAGTCCAAACCGGTCAGCACCGGCGGGTCTTCGGTGCGGTAGCGGAAGGTGACCTGCTCGAAGGCCACATCGTGGCGCTGTGGATCGGCGCTGCTGTGCGCCGGATACACGACGCTGGGGTCTGCATTGACAATTTCCAGCAGGCGCCGCCCGGCTTCCCGGGTGCGGCCCAGGAACTGGTAGGCGGACGGCAGCGGCATGACGGCTTCGAAGGATGCAAGGACCGCAAGCACCACCATGGCCAGGGTCGCGCCGTGCAGTTGCCCGCTGTTCACCAGACCGGCTCCCCGGAACAAAACGGCAGCTGTCGTCACTCCGGCAATGACGGTGATCAGTGCGCTGGAAAAGCCCCGAATGACGCTCATCTGCAGCTGCAGGCGCAGCAAGTCCCGGTTTTGACGCCCCAAGTCTTCCAGGTAGCGTGCCTCTCGCCCGAACACCAGCAACTCGGCCAGGCCCTGGATTCCTTCCACGATCTGTATTCGAAACCCGGACATTCGATGGGCGATCTTGCGCCCGACGCCTGCACCCATTGTGCCGGCAAGCACGGGTACGGCGAATCCGGCAACCAGTAGGCCGGCGAAAGCGATCATAGCGGCCAGCAGATCGAATAAGATAAAGAATATCAATAATATGAAAGACAGCAGCATGGCGGTGACGGTCGGAGACAGCACCCGCAAATAGAAATTATCCAGGGCATCGATATCGGCGATGATGCGGTTCAACAGATCGCCGCTGCGGTATTGCATCAGGCGGGCCGGCGCCAAAGGCTCCAGTTTTGCGGTAAACCAGGTCCGCAGGCTTTCCAGCAGCCGGAAAGTGGCATGGTGGGATATCACGCGATCGGCATAGCGGCAAAGTGTGCGGGATATGGCAAAAAAGCGCACTCCCGCACCGGGCAGAAAGAAGTTAAAGGTCATGGCGGCAGCGGCCGTCAAGCCGGCAAACGCGGTGGCCGAAAGAAACCAGCCGGACAGGGCCAGCAGGCCTACCGTGGAGACGAGGGTGACCAGGCCGAACAGGATGCCGGCCCCCAGCGAGATCCAGTGGGGAAGAAGCATCCGCACGGCGAAACGCCAGTCGGGTCGATTGCCGCTCATCCGCATCCGTTCCTTTCGGACCCAATTACCAGACGGGCGAACACGCCCCCGGCGGCCGACAGCTGCGTGTAGGATCCCTGCTCGGCTATGCGACCGTCGGCCAATACCAGGATTCGATCCGCAGCCTGCATGGTCTCGAGGCGGTGGGTCACCGAGAGCACGGTCCTGCGATTGGCAAGCGCTTTGATGGATGCCAGCACCAGCCGCTCGTTATCCGTGTCGAGACCGGCGGTGGGTTCGTCGAGCAGCAGCAGTGGGGCGGATTTCAGAAATGCCCGGGCCAGTGCGACGCGCTGGGCCTGCCCGCGAGACAGGCCGATTCCCTGCTCTCCGACCGGGGTGTCGATCCCCTGCGGCAGCAGGCGGCAGAACTCGCCGACCCTGGCGAAGCGGGCGGCCTGCTGCACCTCCGATGGATCGGCTTCCGGCCGGCCGAGCAGGATGTTCTCCCGGATCGTTCCGTGAAACAGAAACGGGCTCTGTCCGATCCAGGCCAACATACGGCGCCAGTTTTCGGTATGCACCAGCTCCAGCGGGCAGTCGTCTATCAGTATGCGTCCGTTTGTCGGCGCCACGAATCCCATGATCAGGTTCAACACGCTGGATTTTCCGGCCCCGCTGGCACCCACCAGTGCGACCTGCTCGCCCGCCCGCAGATCGAAGCTCACCTCTGACAGCGCCGGCCGGCGGCCGGAATCATATGCCAGGCTGACTTTTTCGAACCGGATGCGCTGAAAATTTACCGGCGAAATACGTGGCGAGGGAAACGAAACTGCCGGTGCGGGCGCGGAGAGCACCTTCACGATTTCATTGGCCGCGCCCACTGCATCTGCCCGGGCGTGGTAGTGGGTCCCGAGCTCTCTGAGGGGCATGAAAAAATCAGGGGCCAGCAGCAGTATGAAAAAGCCGGCCCCCAGGTTCAGCGGGCTGCCCCAGTCCCCGAAATCGAGATACCCGAGATAACTCATTCCCAGGTAAACGGCTACCAGGGCAATGGAAACGGAGGTGAAGAACTCCAGCACGGCGGAAGAAAGAAATGCCACCCGCAGAACGCGCATGGTCTGCCGGCGGTAATCCGCCGACGTGCGGCCGACGGTTTCCGCCACTGCCGAGCTTCTGCCGAACAGCTTCAGGGTGGTCAGCCCCTGCAGCACATCCAGAAAATGGGCGCTCAGGCGCGCGAGGGCCTGAAAGTTTCTCTGGCTGATGCTCTCGGCCCCCATTCCCACCAGCACCGTGAACAAAGGGATCAGCGGTGCCGAGAGCAGTAGAATCAAGCCGGCGGCCCAGCTGATCGGAAAGATAAACGCCAGCATGGCCGCCGGAATCACCACGGCCAGGGCCAGCTGAGGCAGGTAAAGGGAGAAAAAATCGTTCAGGCCTTCTACTTGCTCCAGCACCGTGCTGGACAACTCGCCGGTTTTCTGCCTTGCAGTGTAGGCCGGTCCCAGCACCGCGAGGTGTTTCATCAGTGCGCCGCGCACTTCATCCCGGACTTTCGCCCCGGACATGAAACCGGCCACTTCTCTGCCCCAGGCCACCACGGCACGCAGCACAACGACGATAATCAGCCCGACAAAGGACGGCAGCAGGACCTGCCGGGGCAGCCCATCTATAAAAATGCTTTGAATCAGGTTTGCCAGAAAGCCGGCCTGGGCCACAAGCAGCGCTCCGCCGGTGAATCCCAACCCCACCGAGACATACGTCCAACTGCGCGCCGGGCGTGCCTGTTTCAGGAGCCAGCGCAGACTCTTTTTGTCCGACGAACTTTTCGTTTTCGGCATTGAAAACCGTTTGACAAGTATTATGTAATTACATTAGCTGTAATGAACCCTATTGTCGCAATGTGGTTCGGATTGGCAGATTACACGGGTTCGACAGACCGGCAAACCATACCAAATTCTGTCCTGTTGTGAAAAGCTCGGATTACGGCAAACGATTCCAGTCGCAACCATCAGCGCCATGCGCCGGTTATTTCCCTCCCTGCACCCGGAGACCGGCAACGGAGAAGACACAAAAGGTAATGATAAGAACGCAAATGGCTTTTTAAAGTAACATCGTCGCGGCGGGCCAGACAACCGCCAACCATCATTTTTGCAAGGAGCTGCCATATGCTGCCCACTGAAGCATTTATCGATCTGTCGCGATGGCAATTCGCCCTCACCTCGATGTACCATTTCATTTTTGTTCCCCTGACGCTGGGGTTGTCGTGGATCCTGTTCATCATGGAGTCGGTTTACGTTATGACCGGCAAGCAGATCTACAAGGACATGACCCGCTTCTGGGGCAAGCTGTTCGGTATCAATTTTGCCCTGGGGGTGACGACCGGGTTGACCATGGAGTTTCAGTTCGGCACCAACTGGGCGTATTACTCCCATTACGTCGGAGACATTTTCGGCGCACCCCTGGCCATCGAAGGACTGATGGCATTTTTTCTGGAATCCACCTTCGTGGGGTTGTTCTTTTTCGGATGGGACCGTCTGAGCAAGCGGGCCCATCTGGTTGTCACCTTCCTGGTGGCTCTCGGTTCCAACCTTTCCGCCCTGTGGATCCTGGTGGCCAACGCCTTCATGCAGTATCCGGCCGGGGCCGCTTTCAACCCGGAGACCATGCGCATGGAGCTCGCCAGTTTTTCGGAGCTTTTTTTCAGCCCCGTGGCGCAGGTCAAATTTGTTCACACCGTCGGTGCCGGGTACGTAACTGCCTCCGTATTTGTCCTGGCTGTCAGCTCCTACTATCTGCTGCGCAACAGGGATCTGGCTTTTGCCCGGCGCTCATTTGCGGTCGCCACCGGCTTCGGGCTGGCCTCTGTGCTGTCGGTGATCGTATTGGGGGATGCCAGCGGCTATGTTACCGGCGAGGTGCAAAAGGCCAAGCTGGCGGCTATGGAGGCCCACTGGGATACCGATCCGACCCCCAGTCCGTTTACCATCGTCGGTTTCCCGGATCAGGAGGCGCAAAAGACCCGCGGTGCCGTCAAAATCCCCTGGGTGGGTGGGCTGCTGATCACGCGTTCGCTCGACACCCCCATCACGGGAGTCAAGGATCTGATTGCCGAAAACGAGGAACGCATCCGCAACGGCATGGTGGCTTACGGTTTGCTGCTGAAGATCCGCGGCGGCGACCGCTCGGAAACTACGCGGCAGCAATTCGACCAGCACCAGGCCGATCTGGGATTCGGACTGCTGCTCAAACGCTATGCCCCCGGGGTTGTGGACGCCACCGATGCCCAGGTCAGACAGGCTGCGGCGGACACCATCCCGAGGGTTTCGTGGATGTTCTGGTCGTTTCGCATCATGGTCGGCATCGGGTTTTATTTGCTGGTCCTGGTGGGGCTGGCTTTCTACTACTGCGCCTGGCGCACTTTCGATCGGAAGCGCTGGCTGCTGAAAACGCTGCTCTACAGCCTGCCGCTGCCCTGGATTGCCATCTGGGCGGGCTGGTTCGTGGCCGAATACGGCCGCCAGCCGTGGACCATCGGTGAAGTGCTGCCGACCTATCTGTCGGCATCCACGCTGACCGTCGGGGACCTGATCGGCAGCCTGATCGGCCTGATCCTGCTCTACACGGTGTTTCTTATCGCAGAGATGTACCTGATGATCAAATTTGTCCGGCGCGGTCCCAGCAGCCTGCACACCGGACGCTACCACTTCGAACAGGAACCGGTGCCGCAGTCCGCAATCTAGTGCCGGGATGCCAAGGAGAAAGAGTTATGTCCATCATCTTGTTTGATTATTTTACGCTGAAAGTCATCTGGTGGCTGTTTGTGTGCGTGCTGTTGATCGGATTCGCGATCATGGACGGCTTTGATCTGGGGATCGGGGCGATGCTTCCGTTCGTGGCCAGAAGCGATGAACAGCGCCGGGTGCTGCTCAACACCATCGGGCCGACCTGGGAGGGCAACCAGGTCTGGTTCATCACAGCCGGTGGGGCTATATTTGCCGCCTGGCCGTTTGTCTATGCCGCCGCCTTCTCCGGTTTCTACTGGGCGCTGCTGCTGGTGCTGTTTGCCCTGTTTTTTCGGCCGGTGGGTTTTGAATACCGCAGCAAAATATCCGACCCGCGCTGGCGCAGTGCGTGGGACTGGGGGCTGTTTGTCGGCGGTGCGGTTCCGGCGCTGGTATTCGGCGTTGCATTCGGCAACCTGCTCCAGGGGGTTCCGTTCTACCTGGATGAATTCATGCGCCCCTATTATACCGGCAGCTTCTGGGGTCTGCTCAATCCCTTCGCCCTGCTGGCCGGGGTGGTCAGCCTGGGCATGCTGATCATGCACGGAGCCGTTTTTCTGCAGATGCGAACGGAGGGCGAAATCTACGAGCGGGCCCAAAAAGCGGTTCTGCTGTTCGGCATTCTCTTCATGGCGGCGTTTGCCCTTGCCGGAATCTGGCAGGCATACGCCATCGAGGGGTTCAGCATCGCGTCGATGCCGGACCCGGGCGGTGTGGTGACACCGCTGGACAAAAAAGTAGACGTCATCAAGGGAGCCTGGATGCAGAACTACTCCACCCTTCCGTGGACCATTGTGGCCCCGATCCTGGCCTTTGTCGGCGCCATTGCGGCCATCGGGCTGTCGCGCATCCATCGTGCCGGGATCGCGTTCATCTGCAGCGGGGCGTCGCTGGCGGGAGTGATTCTGACCGCGGCCCTGGCCATGTTTCCTTTTGTGATGCCCTCCAGCACCGTTGCGAACAGCAGCCTGACCGCATATGATGTTACGGCCAGCCACCGGACACTGAATCTGATGTTCATCGCAGTGGTGGTCTTTTTGCCCATCGTGCTGGCCTATACCAGCTGGGTGTACCGGGTGATGCGCGGGAAAGTGACGGAGGAGAGAATCCAGAAGGAAACGCATACGGCGTATTAGCGCTTACTGCGGAAACCAACATAGAGGAATCGATCATATGTGGTACTTTTCATGGATACTGGGCGTTTTGCTGGCTGTGGCCTTCGGCATCATAAACGTGATGTGGTTGGAGACCCAGGAAATGCTGGGTCCGGATTCGGAAGAATAACGCTTGTCTGGCGTGCGGCGCCTGCAGGTCCGGATATAAAGGAGCTAGCCGTGGATGACGTGTTCAAAGAGCACGGCGCTTTCAGCTGGAACGAGCTGATGACCACCGATGTCGCCTCGGCAAAAACGTTTTACAGCGAGGCGTTCGGATGGCAATACAAAGACGAGCCCATGGGGGAGATGACCTACACGGTCGTTACAGCCGGGGAAAAGGAGATCGGCGGAATCATGACCATACCCCCTGAAGCCGGTGAAATGCCGCCCGTCTGGGGGGCCTATGTCACCGTAGACGATGTCGATGAAACCGCCAAAAAGGTCGAAGCTGCCGGCGGAAAGATTCACGTTCCCCCCCGGGATATACCGGGGGTCGGCCGCTTTTGTGTGATTCAGGATCCCCAGGGGGCTTACATATCGGCGATCAGCTACAAGATGTGATTTTCACCCGGCGGCGCTTCTTCCCACCACCGCGATAACGGATTGGTGCAAGCGACAAAGGGCTCGACGGGTTTCACCGTGGTGGGAACTTAAAACCCCTTCGGTACGCTAAAACCGGTCGGATCCGGCCTTGAGCAAGGACGCGGACAGTGCATCTCTCTGCGCCGGCGTCAACCCGCTGCGTTTATTTCCCCAGGGGTTCGATCGCCCGACATCCACCCCATCAGAACCGGCGCCTGCAAACCACCGACATGCCCATACGCACGGCCACATATGCGGACATTGCGATCCTCGTCGACCTGATGGCGCGTTTCTATCACGAATCGGCCTTTTCGCTTCGCACGGATGCGGCAACAGGGGCATTCGAACAGCTGCTGGCGGACCCGGCCCTTGGACGAATCTGGATTTGCGAGCAGGACAACCAGGCGGTCGGCTATATCGTGTTGACCCTCGGCTTCTCAATGGAATATGGCGGGCGGGATGCGTTCGTCGACGACCTGTTCGTTCGGCCGGCATTCAGGGGCAGGGGACTGGGCAAAGAACTGCTGAACACCGTCGTCCGGGAATGCGCCCGTCTGCAGGTACGGGCCCTGCACCTGGAAGTCGGCCGCGCAAACCACCGGGCGCGTGCGCTTTACCGTTCCCGCGGGTTTCGGGACTATGACCGCCAGTTGCTTACCATGAAGCTGGCAGAAGCGATCCACGAGTCGGCCACCCGGCCGGAAACAGGAGAAATCAATTCGTTGCGAACCGACGGTAGGAACGATCAGGAGAGAGATCATGAGTGAAACCAGAAAAATACGGATGGTGCTGAAAAGCAAACCGACCATCGAGGGCGCCGGGGTTCACCTGAAGCGGGTATTCGGTTTCAGCGAGGTGCCGGTGTTCGATCCGTTTCTGTTGCTCGACGACTTCCATTCGTCCGAGCCCCGGGATTATCTGCAGGGCTTTCCATGGCATCCGCACCGCGGAATCGAGACGATCACCTACGTGCTATACGGCGATGTCGAGCACGGCGACAGCCTGGGCAACAAGGGGGTGATCGGCTCGGGAGACGTACAGTGGATGACCGCCGGCAGCGGCATCATCCATCAGGAGATGCCCAAAGGCGACGATAAGGGGAAGATGTGGGGATTCCAGCTGTGGGCCAACCTGCCGGCTGCCGAAAAGATGATGGCGCCCCGTTACCGGGATGTCAAAAGCGACCAGATTCCGGAAGTGGCGCTGGACAGCGGCGTGAAAGCCAGAATCATCTGCGGCTCTGTCGCCGGCAAGTCCGGGCCGGTGACAGATATCGTCACCGAGCCCACGTATCTGGACATCCGGGTGCCGGCGGATACCGAGTATGTGCATCCGGTCAAATCCGGCCACACGGTGTTCGCCTACGTCATCGAGGGTCGGGGTGCCTTCTGCCGGGAAAAGGAGCCGTTCGGCTACGAGGTGAAAGGGGCCAGCTATTTCGACATGCAGCGCGAAGCGCTTGTGGGCAAGGAAACGCTGGTGCTTTTCGAACCCGGGGACCAGGTTTTCGTTACCACCGAAGAAGAACCGGTCCGTTTCCTACTGGTGTCGGGCCGGCCCATCGGCGAACCGGTGGCCTGGCAGGGACCCATTGTGATGAACACCCAGGAAGAGCTCCGGGTGGCATTCGAGGACTATCGAAACGGCACTTTCATCCAGCATCGATGAGTTCGGACACCCTCAAGCAGCAGGCGGCGCGGTTTGCTGTCGATTTGATCGAATCCGGCATGGTGATCGGTCTGGGGTCCGGCAGCACGGTGAAGTTCGCCCTGGCAGAGATCGCCTCCCGTTCGCACAGCCGCCGGATCGAAGGCATCCTGGGGGTACCCAGCTCTTCTGAAACACAGCGGATCGCCCGAAAGCTGGGACTTGCGCTGACATCGCTGGACGAACACCCGCAGCCGGACATCAACATCGATGGTGCCGACGAAGTCGACCCGCAGCTCAACCTGATCAAAGGAGGCGGCGGTGCGCTGCTGCGGGAAAAGGTGCTGGCCCAGTCCAGCCGGCGCAACGTGATCATCGTCGACGCCGGCAAGCTGTCCCAGCGCCTCGGGGACCGCTGGCCGCTGCCGGTCGAAGTGCTCCCCTTTGCTTCCAAAAGCGTGGAGCGGTTTCTGATGTCACAGGGGGCGCGCGTGGAGATCCGGCACCTTGCGGATGGCAGGCCGCTGCGCACCGACCAGGGAAACACGATCTTCGATGCGCATTTCGGTCCCATCGAAGATCCGGAAGCTCTCGCTGCGCTGCTGTCGGCCCGCGCGGGCATCCTCGCGAACGGCCTGTTCATCGGATTGACGGATGACCTGATCGTCGCCGATCATGCCGGCATCCGGCATCTGACGCGCACCGATGCTCCGGTATTCCGGTGAAGGCTGCCGGTCGGCGACGCGCTTTTCAACTCTGTCCAGATGAACGTTGACAACTCGATCCGGTTGTGGGTACAAATGCCCCCGAGGCGCCTCCAATGGCCAAAGAGGGAATCCCGTGAAAATCGGGAGCGGTCCCGCCGCTGTAATCGGGGACGAAATCTGCAGCAAGCCACTTTCCGGATCACGAGCCGGATGGGAAGGCGCAGAAAGTAGGCTGATCCGAGAGTCAGAAGACCTGCCTCGCTTACCGCACCGTGCTTCTACGCGGAGATAGCAGTGCACGGGCGAAACAAAAGGGTCAAGAAAGCTGGGTGCAGCCCTTCGAGTGGAGTTTGCTCGAAGGGTTTTTTATTGGTTTTTCCCCGATCGGCGGAAAAAACCGCAGATCAGCCGCACATGGCCTCTGATACCGGCAGAGGATTCAAAGCCCCCATAAAGGAGGGGATCACGCGGCAACAATCTCCTTCGCTTCCGTCTCCTGGCGAAGGGGGTGATCCCCTCCCGGGCGGCTTTTTCCCGCACCGGTTAGACCATAGCGCTCGCAAAAGAGCAAGAAACGATACTGCTTCGCACCGCACGGCAAGGAGGGTTGAGATGAAAAGAACGGCATTGGGACTGGCTGTTTTGCTGGCACTGGTGGCGATGGGGACCACCCCGGTGCATGCAGCCGGCCACGGCCACCAGAAAGTCAGAAAAGTCGGTATCCTGCTGGTGGCTTTCGGCTCCAGCGAGCAGAGCACCCAGGTTTCTTTCGACAACATCGACCGAAAAGTCAGGGCGGCCTATCCGGGGATTCCGGTGCGCTGGGCCTACACTTCGACCATCATCCGCAAGAAGCTGGCCCGGCAGGGAAAAATGCTCGATTCACCGGAAGTGGCCCTGGCCAGAATGCAGGATGAGGATTTCACTCACGTGGCCGTTCAGTCGCTGCACACCATCGGCGGAGCAGAGTTTCACGATCTGCGACGGACGGTCGGAGCGTTCACGGCCATGGGAGCGTTTGAGCGCATCATGCTGGGATATCCCCTGCTGGCCACCCAGAAGGACATGGAGCGCAGTGTGGATGCGATTCTGGGCATCATTCCCGCGCACCGTAAAAAAAGCGAGGCGGTGGTGTTTATGGGACACGGGAGCCATCATCCGGCCAACGCGTTTTATGCGGCCCTGATGTTTCAGGTCCAGCGTCGGGATCCGAATATCTTCATCGGCTGTGTGGAAGGCTATCCGCCCATCGATGAAGTGCTTGCCATGCTGCAGGAAAAAAAGATCCAAAAGGTCTATCTGATGCCGTTTATGTCGGTTGCCGGCGACCATGCCAAAAACGATATGGCCGGCGACGAGCCCGATTCGTGGAAAACGATCCTGACCGAGGCCGGCATCGAGTGCGAGTTGATTTTGAAAGGGATCGCCGAATTCGACAGTTTTGTGGAAATCTGGGTGGATCACATCCAGGGTCCGCTGGCACATTTCGACCAATAGCCTTGCAGGCCCGGTGTTGTTCGGATGCTGCAGGTGAAACAACGCTGCTCCGACAATCTACAAATCCGCCCTTCTCTAAGGCCGGCCACAACCGGCAGGCGCCGACCCTTCAAACATTTCAATTGAAATTCCTGCCAATAAATGATAGCCGGGGTTTTGACTTGCGCTCAGAGGATGAAGGTTGACGCGCAAGGAATTGCTGGACCCGATCGCTGCGGGAGTTTTCAGCATCACAGGCAGGCGTTGTGATCATCTGTCACCCGATGCGCGCAGAAATCCGCAACATCGGTTTATCAGGATGCTGCGTGTGGACCGGAAAACATCCGGTCCCTGACCCGCCGTTCCGACATATGGAAATCATTGACATCGAAAAGGGAGTAAAACAATGGCAGATCTTACCACCGAGTACCTTGGATTGAAATTGAACAACCCGATTGTTGCCGGCAGCTCCGGTTTGAGCGCTTCGGTAAAAGGGGTGAAAGAACTGGCCGACAATGGTGCGGGCGCCGTTGTGCTGAAGTCGATCTTTGAAGAAGAGATCATGTTCGAATATGACGACATCCTGAAAGAAGCCGGCAGGGAAGGCGTCAACCTGGACCAGTTCGATTATTACGACTACCAGCTGAAGGGCGAAAAGGTTAAAAAATATTCCGATCTGATTGCTGAAAGTAAAAAAAGCATATCGATCCCCGTGATTGCCAGCGTCAACTGTGTTTATTCCCATGAATGGATCTCGTTTGCCAAGCAGCTGGAGCAGGCCGGTGCGGATGCCCTGGAACTGAACATGTTTTTTCTGCCCTCGGAGTTCGATCGTACAACCGAAGAAAAGGAAAAAGCCTATTTCGAAATCATCGAAAAAGTTCAAAAGGAAATCGATATTCCAATCGCCTTGAAGATCAGCTACTATTTTTCCAACCTGGGCCCTATGATCCAGAAGCTTTCGGAGACCGGTATCGCCGGGCTGGTGCTGTTTAACCGCTTTTACAGCCCGGATTTTGATATCGACAAATTCGAAGTGGTTTCCTCCAATGTCTTCAGCAATCCATCGGACCTGGCAATCTCCCTTCGCTGGATCGCCATAATGGCCGAGCGCGTCAACTGCGATCTGGCCGCTTCCACCGGCGTTCATGACGGCAACGCTCTGATCAAACAGATCCTGGCCGGCGCCAACGCGGTGCAGGTGGTCTCCGCGCTCTACCAGCAGGGCAAAGGCAGCATATTTACCATGCTCAAGACCCTCGAACAGTGGATGGAAAAGAAAGGATTCGACAGCCCCTCCGATTTCAGGGGCAAGATGAGCCAGGCCAAAAGCAGCAACCCGGCCGGCTACGAGCGGGTGCAGTTCATGCGGTATTTTGGCGGTGCCAATTAGGGCCTCTTATATGAGATAGGATCCGCAACTAGCCGTTTGCCTGAGTGGGTGAACGATCATTGCGGATCGGCTGGCGGGTGAAACAACAACGCGAACGGCGCGAGCGGAAATACCATCCGCCCGCGCCGTTACTGCTTTGTCTTTGTGACGCCGTTTGGTTGGCCGGAAGCAATCGATCTGTTTCAGGCCGAATAAATCGAGCAACTGCTTGCCGACATGGCCGCTTCCATCAGCGCCTCGGCAAAAGTCGGATGCCCGTGGACGGTGCGGGCGATGTCTTCGGCACTGGCACCCATTTCCACCGCCAGCACGGCTTCGGCGATCATGTCCGCTGCACGGGCGCCGATGATATGCACCCCCAGGATCCGATCGGTTTTCTGATGGGATATCACCTTCACGAAGCCGTCCGTCTCTCCCATGCACCGAGCCCGCCCGGCGCCGGTGAACGGGTATGTGCCCGTGCAGTATGGGATTTTCCGTTCCTTGACCTGTTCTTCGGTGAGCCCGACCGAAGCGACTTCCGGGGCGGTGTAGATCACGGCCGGGACAGCGTCGTAATTGACTTCTCCGGGCAGCCCGGCCATGCACTCCACCGCTGCGATTCCCTCCGCCGAGGCCTTGTGGGCAAGCGCCGGGCCGGCGATCAGATCGCCGATTGCATACACCCCTGAAACGCTGGTCTGAAAGGTTTCGTCGACGATGATGTGCCCGGTTTTGGAATCGGTACGGATGCCGGTTTCCTCCAGGTTCAACCCCCGGGTCAGCGGCCGCCTCCCAACGGCCACCAGCAGTCGATCGAAGGTCAGGGTCAGTTTCTGATCATCTTTTTCGACGGTGACCTTCACTTTCTTGTTGGCCACCTTGGCTGCGGCAACCCGGGTTGTGAGGTGAAACTCCATTCCCTGTTTTTTCAGAATGCGCAGCAGCGTGCGCGCCACCTGGCCGTCGAGCAACGCGGCGATCTGGGGCAGCATTTCGATGACGGTAACCTTTGCACCCAGACGCAGCCAGACCGACCCGAGTTCCAGGCCGATATATCCGCCGCCCACCACCCCCAGTGCCTTGGGCACGGCATCGAAGTACAATGCCCCTGAAGAGTCGACAATGTGCTCTCCGTCGAATTCCAGCCCCGGAACCGACACCGGTTCGCTGCCGGTCGCCAGCAGGATCTTGCCGGCCTGCAGGGTTCGAGACTGATTTTCGCCGGCGACTTCAACGCGGCCGTTGCCCGCCAGTTTTGCTTTGCCGTGGATGATCTCGACCTTGTTGCGCTGCAGCAGGCTGCGCACATTGTCGGTCAGGCTCTTTACCACCTCTTCTTTGCGGGCCATCATGGTCGGCAGGTCTACCGATACCCTGCCGGTCTTGATACCGTGGGCGGCAAATTTTTCTTTGGCCAGGTGATAATACTCGCTGGAGTCGAGCAGGGCTTTGCTGGGAATACATCCTTTCCGCAGGCAGACGCCTCCCAACCGGGATGCCTTCTCCACACACGCTACTTTCATTTTCAGCTGGGCGGCTTTTACTGCCGCCACATAGCCGCCGGGTCCACCGCCGACAATGACAAGATCGTAGTTTTCGGGCTCGGCCATGATTAGATCTCCATGATCATCCGTTCGGGGTTTTCGATGAATTCCTTGATGCGCCGCAGAAAGGTAACGGCCTCGCGGCCGTCCACGATACGGTGGTCGTAACTCAGTGCCAGATACATCATGGGACGGATGGTGATTTCATCATCCACTACCACCGGTCTTTTCTCGATGCGATGCATGCCCAAAATTGCGCTCTGGGGGGTATTGAGTATGGGGGTGCTCAGCAAAGAGCCGAACACCCCACCGTTGGTGATGGTGAAGGTGCCGCCTTCCAGGTCCGCCAGGTCGAGCCGGTTTTCCTTTATTTTGCCCACGTAGTCGACGATGGCCTGTTCCATGTCCGCCATAGAGAGCTTTTCGCAGTGCTGGATGACCGGAACCACCAGGCCCCTGCCGGTGCCGATGGCCACCCCGACGTGGCAGTAATGGTGGTAAACGATTTCCTTGCCGTCGATGAAAGCGTTGATCTCCGGAAACTCCTGGAGTGCCTCCACGCTGGCCTTGATGAAAAAGGACATAAAGCCCAGTGCGACGCCGTGCTTTTTCTGAAAGGCTTCCTTGTACCGGCTTCGCATGTCCATCACCCGGCTCATGTCCACATCGTTGAAGGTGGTGAGCATGGCGGTGTTTTGTTTGGCTTCCAGCAGGCGGGCGGCAATCCGCTGGCGGATGGGTGTCATCGGCTTGCGCGAGGTCGGCTCGCCGGCCTGCGGGGAAACGGTTTGGGCCGCTGGGGCGGCTTGTTTCGAAGGTTTTTGAACAGCACCGGCGGTGGCCTCCAGAAACAGCACCACATCACCCTTGGTAATGCGGCCTGCAGGCCCGGTCCCCTGTATTCGGGAGGCATCCAGGCCCCTTGCGGCGACCAGGCGGCGCACAGCGGGCGAAAGCACGGCTTCACCCGGCGGTTTGGCCTTTTCGGCAGGTGGTTTGCTGGATGACGGGGATGGCGGTGGCGGGGAGGGCGCCGGCTCCTTTTCGGCCGTTTCGGCCGGAGAGGGTTCTGCGGCAGCCGGCTCTTTTTCTTCCGTGGCCGCGGATACCGCTTTGCCGTCCGCAACTGCGGCGCCTTCGACCGCCGCCGCTTCGGTGTCAATGGTTCCCACCGCTGCGCCGATGGCCACCGTCTCTCCTTCGGCCACGGTTATGGACAGTCGCCCGTCGGCTTCGGATTCGACCTCTAAGGTTACCTTGTCGGTTTCTATCACAAACAGCGCTTCGCCCTTTTTCACGAAGGCGCCGTCTGGTTTGAACCACTGGGCCAATATCGCCTCGGTAACCGATTCGCCCACACTGGGCACTGTAATTTCAACGATCATGATGACTCCTCAAGGTGGTTTTAACACGGGGCAAATCAACTGATCTCGTCGCTGGTATCCTGCGGAAGTTTCCCGATCGCCTGGTCGATGATCGCTTCCTGACGTTGCCTGTAAATCAAAGGAAATCCGGATGCCGGGCTGGCGGACGCTTCGCGACCGACATACACCAGCGGTTTGCCGATCATCTTCTCCAGCCGGTAACGGACGAATTCCCATCCACCCATGTTCTCCGGCTCTTCCTGCACCCACAGCCACTGTTTCGCATCGCTGTAGCGCAAAAAAACTTCCTTCAACTGTTGCTCCGGAAACGGGTAGAACTGCTCGATGCGGACGATGGTCGACGTACGGTCCGCCAGCTTCTGCTGCCGCTGCTGCAGAGCGTAATAGAGTTTGCCGCTGCACAGGACCACCCGCTCGATGTCGGCGCTTCGGTCCTCCTGGTCGATAACTTCCCGGAAAGTGCCCGAGGCGAGTTCCTGCAGGCTAGAGACCGCGGCCGGATGGCGCAAAAGGCTTTTGGGGGTCATCACCACCAGCGGTTTGCGCCAGGTTGCCTTCACCTGGCGTCGCAGCAGGTGAAAATACTGAGATGGAGTGGTCGGGTAGCAGACCTGCATGTTGTCTGCCGCACAAAGCTGCAGGAATCTCTCCAACCGGGCGCTGGAGTGTTCGGGGCCCAACCCTTCCAGCCCATGCGGCAGCAGCAGGACGATCCCGCTCAACCGCTGCCACTTCGTCTCACCGCTGGCAATGAACAGATCGATCACTGACTGGGCGTTGTTGGCAAAATCACCGAATTGGGCTTCCCAGGCGGTGAGACCTTCGGGTCGGGCCGTCGAGTAGCCGTATTCGAAACCCAGGACGCTTACTTCGGCCAGCAGGCTGTTGTAAACCGTATACAGCGCCTGGCTGTCGCTAAGGTGATTCAGCGGAGTGTACCTATCCCCGGTGGCGGTGTCCACCAGCACGCTGTGGCGCTGGCTGAAGGTTCCCCGCTCGCAGTCCTGCCCGCTCAACCGGACCGGGTGGCCTTCTGTAACCAGGGAGGCGAAAGCCAGGGCCTCGGCATTGGCCCAGTCGATTCCGGCAGCGCTTTCGACCGTTTCCAGCCGTTTTTTCAGCAGCCGCTCGAGTTTGGTAAACAGGGAAAAGTCGGACGGTACGGCGTTCAACTGTTGTGCCAGCTCGATGAGTCGGTTCGGAGCCACGCCGGTTTCGACGCGTTCGTGGGAGTAGGTGGCCGCGTAGTTCGCCAGGTTGTCGTAAAACCGGTTTTCCGGAAACGGGCAGCTGCTGCCGCTGATTTCATCGTAGGCTGAATCGAGTCTTGCGCTGATTTTATTTTCGATTTTTTCCAGCTGGCTTTGATCGACCACCTTTTCCTCAATGAGGGTGCTTGCGTACATCTGATGAAGGGAGGGGCGCTGCCGGATCTGTTCGTACATCCGGGGCTGGGTGAAATACGGCTCGTCGCCTTCGTTGTGCCCATAGCGTCTGTAGCAGATCAGATCCACCACCACGTCCTTGCTGAAAGTCATACGGTAGTCGGTAGCCAGACGGATGACCTGGACCACCGCTTCGGGGCTTTCTCCGTGGACGTGAAAAATCGGTACCATCAGCATCTTGGCGACGTCGGTGGAATAGCGAGTCGAGCGGGCGTCCTCCGGCAAGGTGGTGTAGCCGATCTGGTTGTTGATCACCAGGTGAATGGTTCCCCCGGTCTTGTAGCCGGCCAGCTGCGACATGTTCAGCGTTTCGGTTACGACTCCCTGTCCGGCGAAAGCCGCATCCCCATGGATCAGCAGGGGCATGACCCGCCTGCGCTGCCGGTCGTCGAGAAGCTCCTGACGGGCGCGGGCAAAGCCCTCCACCACCGGATTGACTGCTTCCAGATGGCTCGGGTTGTTCATCAAAAATATCCGCAGCTGCCTGCCGCCGGGGGTTTCGACGTCCCCCAAATAGCCGTTGTGGTACTTCACGTCGCCGGCACCCACCAGGTCCTCGGGGCTGTAGCAGCTCTCGAACTCACCGAAAACATCTTCATACGATTTGCCCAGGATGTGCGTTTGAACATTCAAGCGCCCCCGGTGAGCCATCCCCAGGATGATTTCTTCAACGCCCTGCTGGGCGGCCCTTTCGACCAGGTTGTCCAGTAGCGGGATGACGGCATCGCCGCCTTCAAGGGAGAAGCGGGTGACGGCCACGTATTTTTTATTGAGAAACTGTTCGAAAATAGCGCTCTGGTAGAGCTTTTCCAGGATTCGGATTTTTTCGGATGGGGCCAGCTGCGGCCGGTTGCCGGTCGGCTCCATGCGCTCCTGCAGCCAGCGACGTTCGTCCGGATCCTGAAGGTGCATGTATTCCACCCCGATGGAACGGCAATAGGTCTGTCGCAGGTTCCGGATGATTTCTTTCAGCGGCGCCCGGTCGGTCTCGGCAAACCGACGGGTGAAAAACTCCTTGTCGAGATCCTCCACCGTCAGTCCGAAGGACTCCAGGCTCAGCAGGGGATGATCGGTGGGGCAGGCTGCCAGCGGATCCATACAGGCCAGCAGGTGGCCAAGATCCCGGTAGCGGTACTTGAGGGCCTCGACCCGTGACTGCTTGATCACCTGTTGCCGATCCAGCCCGTCGGCTGCAGCCGGTGCCCGGTCGTAGGCGATTTCGAATCCCTTGAAAAAAGACTGCCAGTCCCGGGAGACCGAATCTGGATCGTGCTTCCAGCGTGCAAACTGAGCGTCTATGAAATCGGTATTGTAGGTTTCCAGCGCATCCATTGCAACCTCAAGATGATGGGTTCCGGTTGAGACTTTGCTCTTCGAACCAGTTTGTCGCCAGGCGGCTGGCCTCGCTGCTGTGTTGCTCGGTGCTGAACATGTGATCCGCGCCGGAAATGATTTCCAGTTGAACGCGGCCGCCGCTGGCCTCACGCGCCCGGTGGGCTTCTGCGACCGGAATAATTTCATCCTGATCGCCGTGGATCATCATCAGCGGTTTGTTGAAAGACGCCAGCAGAGCCGGCAGGTCGAAGCCCTCAGCGTCGGCAAAGAATTCCTCGGTGATTTTCAGAAACCGGCCCCGGCTGGTGAAACTCACTTCGCCGGTTTTATCCAGTAATGAGATCAGGCCTCCCAGGCTGTGGCCGGCCATCCCGATCCACTCGGCCCCCCGGGCCGCCACCAGGTCGGCGGCGGTCTGCATCTCCAGGACCTGTTTGCTGTAGTTGGACCGGGAGAAATCCCCCCCGCTCTGTCCGTTGCCGGAAAAATCGAACCGCAGAGCGATAAATCCGGCATCCGCCAGATCTCCGGCAAGCCGACGCAGAATACCGGTATGGCGGGTGCAGGTAAAACAGTGACCGAGGACGACTCCTCGGGTCGGGCTTTGCTGCGGAAGGTGAAGCGTCCCTGCCAGAGTCTCTCCAAGGTGGTTTTTGAATTGAACCTGTTCTTCCACGAATATTCCGGAATCTGGTTGGATCGGTGTGGTCCGCTTTGCGGTACTTTCAGCAGTAATTGATCAGCCCGCCTGCGCGTTCATTTTTTCTGCCGGGATCATAGGTAAAAGCTGAAACCGTGTCAATTGCAAAGTCAGCCCAGAAAAACCGTTTCTCCGTGCCGGATGTCGATCCAGCGGTCCAGCAATTGTGCGGTTTCCAGCTCTTGGCGGAGGTCCAACGGCGGAAAGTGGACTGGTTCGTCTCCCAGCTGAAATGTGCCCCAGTGCACGATCATCAGTTTTTCGGCATTCAGCTGCTGGAAGGCGGCGACGGTCTCCCGGGGATTCATATGGCTGGGTGCCATGAACCAGCGCGGCTCGTAAGCCCCCAGGTTTAGAATCGCCAGGTCGATGTCGAACTGCCGGCCGATCTCCCGGAATCCGTCGAAATAGGCCGTATCGCCGGAGATGTAAATGGTTTTGCCGGCGGCAGTTTTCAGAATGTAAGAGCCCCACAGCGAACGGTTCGGACCGCTGATCGGATTGCGCATGGTCCAGTGGTTACAGGGCAACAGGGTAATCTCCCGCCCGCCATCGCGGTACGTGTCATACCAGTCCAGCGGGCTGCGGTTGGCCATCTGCAGGTCACCGAACAGACTGCCGTAGCCCAGCGGGCTGATCACGTGGGTGTCTTTGCTGAAAGTTGCCAGAGACGGTTTGTCGAAGTGATCGTAATGCCCGTGGGTGATAAGGATGTGATCTGCCTTCGGCATTTCCGAAAGATCGAAGCCGAGGGGCGAGTGATCCTTGAGAAACCAGAAAAGCTGCCCGAATACCGGATCGATGTAAAAATGCCGATCGACATCTTTGATCATCACCGCCGCATGCTTGATGTAGGTGACCGACAGGCCGCGATGGTTTTTCACCTTTTCCCAATCCACCCCGACGGTCACGACCGGCTGTTCGCTGAGCTGCTGCTTGAACTGGTTTTTACTAAATAGTTTCCAGTAGAGCACCCTGCCGAGGTTGCGCCGCCGGCGCATCTCACCCAAAGGGTTCAGATACCGGCCATTGGAGCCGTGATGGAGCTTTTGAGCGGCCATTTCTTTCAGAGATAAGCCGTTTAAGGGTTTGTAATGCAGGGCTTGCTCGGTTTCCAAATTTGCCGACGCCAGCACGGCCGAAGCCGGCAAAACGTTCAACAGGGCCGTTGCCTTCAGCCCCTGGATCATTTGTTGAATAAATTCTCTTCGACTCATGAGTTCCTGTATGCAGTCCGGTCTTCGCGGACCGGCAGTTGGTATATGTCATATGGGACCGTTTCATCTGAAACCTGCAACCATATGGATGTAAGGTTTGCACGGGAAGCCATCGCCTCCTGCGCTGTTGGGATTCCGGTCGAACATCTTTACTGCGAGTACCGGATATCGTAATCACGATACGGCGTTTTTCAATGTCGGCGCAGCAGCCTGCAATCGTCGGAATTGTGCGCCGGCCAACCACCGGCTTGCATTTGTCTGTGTTTTTTCTTATACAGAGGCAGTCCTCCCATCTCACGATATTTTTCAGCACGGCTGGAAAATGTGACTTCGATGCCATTCACTTACACAATTGAGCCGGAACGCAACATCATCCGCACCAGCGCTGAAGGGAGCATCACGATCATCGATCTGGACAAACACATGAAATCGGTGGCGGACGATCCGCTGTTTCGACCCGGTATGAACACGGTCGCCGACCTGAGAAATGTGCGCATCGTGATCTCGCTGCAGGAGGCACCGGATCTGGTTCGTCTGTTTATCCATCAGGCAAAAATCAGAAAGCGGGGCAGATGGGCGGTTGTCATCAGCCGGTACCCGGAGGCGCACCTGATTCGGTTTTTCATCGCCTTTCTGGAGCACCTGCCGTTCACCATGAACGTGTTCGATAACTACGAAGATGCGATCCGGTGGCTGCGGGACGCCGATGCGGCTCGGGCAACAGGGCCCGGGCAGGATTGAAGGCATGTTTGTAGATCTCCATCTTTACGGAAAACTTCGAAAGTTCGGTGATCTGCCGGGCGATGACCCTGTCCTTCAGGTGGTGCCGGATGCAGGTGAAACATTGGCTTCCCTGCTGGAGCGGCTCAACATCCCCCCCGCGGAGATATACAGTATCTTTCTGAACTCGAAACTGCTGGCAGCCAGAAGCGGTATGGCGCGCTGGATCGGATATCAACAGGTGCGCGCCGATCCGTTTGACTGGAATCTGAAAGTGCCGGTCAAAGCAGGAGATCGAATCGGGCTCTTTGGCCGGGACATGGCAGCCCTGGTTATCTAATACGGGTCATTTTTTGGATGTACGGACACGGTGGGTCGTGAAACCGATGCCGAAAAAACGCCGTGTTGAACACCCGGATTCAGGCAATACCCGGTTCTGACAATCGCTGTCCGGTTCCGGGGACCTTTTGCTTCGGCTCCAACTGTCCCGTATCCATTGTGAGGATTTATGGGCAAAGACGGAAACGTTATGAGCACAAAGATAAAAGGCCGAACGACATTTCGGATAGCAGCCGCCTTGTTTCTGCTGTCTGCGGTGTTCGAGCTTGTCGGGATTTTATCTCCCGTACTGCTGCTGGGCACCTTTCGGGGCGGGATTGCGGCTGCCGCGGTGCACCTGTTTTATGCGGCAATATATCTGGCGCTTGGAATTGGCCTGTGGAAAGCCCGACCCTGGGGGTATCGACTCGTTTTCGCGGCAACGGCGCTCTATACCCTCGACAAATTGCAGTACGTCATTTATCGCCAAACCATTCTGGGTGAAATCATGCGACAGGCCGGTATTCAACGGCAGCTGCTGCAGGGGATCGACCAGTCGATGATTGTACAGGTCCTGGTTCTCGTCGCCGCCCTGTTTGCGGCCGGCTGGTGGGGATTCGCAGCGTATACTTACTTTCGCAGAGATTATTTCCGGACATCCAAGCCCTACTAATGGAGGTCTGCCATGCCGACCTACGAATTTGTGTGCAAAAATTGCAGCAAGTCCTTTTCGGTAATCCTCTCGATCGCCGAATACGAAAAGAAGAAAACCAAATGTCCCAAATGCGGCAGTAAAAAGCTCAGGCAGGAAATTACCGCCTTTCAGACGGTTACATCAAAAAAGAGTTGATTCCCGCTGAAAGTGCCGGCCTGCTGCCGGACGCTGCTCGAGCGCTGTCGACAGTGGTGCAAGCCAGCCATCTATGAATGGTCAGTCAGGCTTCAGGTGTGACGTCACCTGGACAACTGCGGAGGAGGATCCCATGGCGCGCGAATCTTTAGGAGATCGGATCTGGTACAAACACTGGCCGCCGAAGGTGCCGAAATGTCTCGATTATCCGGACTGCACCTTGGCGGAGTTTCTCAAGGAGGCAGCCACAAGCTACGCTGAACGCCCGGCGATCTATTTCCTCGACGCCGAAGTTACCTACGGCCGGCTGTGGGACATGGTCCAGCGGCTGGCCACGGCCCTGGCGGCACTCGGGTATCGTCGGGGAGACGTAGTGGCGCTGATGCTGCCGAATTCCATTCAATTCGTGGTGGCCTACTATGCCTGTCAGATGCTGGGGGTGACCGTCACCTCGGTAAACCCTACGTACAAGTCACTGGAAATACGCCACCAGCTCAGCGATTCGGGGGCCAAGGCCCTGATCATCCTCGATGCCCTGTATGCCGAAGCCCGCGAAGGAATCGAGGGGACCGCGGTCCGGCAGGTCATCGGCACCAATATTGTCGACCTGTGCGGCTTTTCCGGTGTAAAAGTGTTTCTGGGCAAGCTGCTCAAAAAGATCCCCACAGGCCAGCTGCCGTCCGATGCCCTTCAGCTCAAAGCCTTGCTGGAGACATCGCCCGATCCGCCGGATGTAAAGGTCGATCCAGAAGATATTGCCGTTTTGCTTTACACCGGCGGCACCACCGGGCTTCCCAAAGGCGCGATGCTCACCCACCGCAACGTGGTGTCCAACGCGGTCATGTGTGATGCGTGGCTGTGGAAGAAAGAGGCGAACACGGGCATCATCGGCGTGCTGCCCCTGTTTCACTCGTTTGCCATGACCACGGTGATGAATACCGCCATTCGGGTGGGCGGGTTTCAACTCCTTTTTCCCCGACCACCGGCAGAGATGACCGAACTGTTCACCGCCATAGAGAAGTATGCGGCCAAGGGCGATTTGATCATGCCGGGGGTGGCGGTGCTGTTCAACAAGATCAACACCCACCCGCGGGTCAAAGACTTCGATTTGAGCGGGTTGGTAATGGCAATCTCCGGGGCGGGGCCGCTGCCGTTGGAGGTGCAGGATCGCTTCGAGGCCCTGACCGGGGCAATTATCGTGGAGGGCTATGGCTTGAGCGAGGCAACTCCGGTCGTGCACGGAAATCCGGTCGGCGGCTACCGCAAGCAGGGCACCATCGGGCTGCCTTTTCCGGATACGGATATCAGGATCATGGACAAGGAAAACGGCACGCAGGAGCTGCCCCCCCTGCCGTTTGCCGTGGCCGAAACCGGGGGGTTGACCGAGGAACAGTCCCGGGAGGCCGATGCGCATACCGGAGAGCTGGTTATCAAGGGCCCCCAGGTGATGAAGGGGTACATGAACAAACCCGAGGAAACCGCCCGCACCATACGAGACGGATGGCTGTACACCGGGGACATCGCCTGCATCGATGCCGACGGATACACGATCATACGCGATCGCGCCAAAGACATGATCAAGTACAAGGGGTATGCGATTTTCCCGGCAGAAGTGGAGGATTTGCTGCATCGTCACCCGGGCATTCGCGGAGCGGCTGTTATCGGAGTCCCCCACCAGGAATTCGGGGAGGTGGTCAAGGCCTTTGTCATTGCGGATCCGAACCGGCCCGAGCCGTTGACTGCCGAAGAGATTCAGGCGTGGGCACGCGACAAGATGGCCGGCTTCAAAATACCTGCCCTCATTGAATTCCGGGAGGAACTGCCGACCACCATGGTGGGCAAGATCCTGCGGCGGGTCCTGCGCGAAGAGGAGTTGGCCAAATTGGCGCCGCAGAAGTAACGATCGCTTGCTGCCTGCCGGTCGATGAAAATCAGATCTCGCGCCCCTGCAGCCGGAAGGCACTGGATGGTCGAGCAGGCTGCATTACACGCAAAGTGACCGGCGCTTTGCTTGATCGATTGCTTGATTGCTCGATGTGCCGGCTGCGCGCGGCGGACATGCAACGCTGGGCCTGCGGAAACATCCCTTCGAACCACCCGGCCGATATGCACCGACAACGTCACGGAATTCCCCCAGGTCCGTCGTTGACGGTTTTCCCGCCCGTAGGCTCATCGACCGGCAACAGGTTCAACCCATGGGCCGGGGCTCCCGCCTTCCATCTCCGGGTGACGGGACCTTGTTTGCAGGCAATCCCTTCCGGTTCTTCCACGGGTCTTCAGGGGGATCCATTGCTGCTGTCGCCAGGGCTTTTCCGCAAATCAGCGGCAGCGCCGACGAACCGCGCGCCGCAAGTCCGGCTTTATCGGGGAAGGCGGTAATTTGAGATATAGGGTACGTACACCGGCGAGGGCCGACCCTGAATCTCCGGGCAGTAGCTGTCGCGGCGGATCTGCAGGTCCTCTATGACCGCCTGCTTGAAATCTTCATAGGATTTCGAAGAGATCATCCGGCGGTATGCAGAGATGTCGAGGCTTTGCACCCGCATGCGCAGCGTTTTGAACAGACGGGGTATGCGTTGCCCGGGCGCTTGTACGTGGTGAAGTCCGCCGCTGTATGCAATCAGCATGCGACCTGCCTTTATCTGCTGCAACAGGTCGGCCACACCTCCGCGAACCGTCATCGGGCGGCCGCTGAGATCCAGGCCGGTATCGCGTTTCATGCGCCCCTCGGGTGCGATGACCACCATGGAGCCTGTCTGAATCGTTTCGATGAAACGGATCCAGCTGTGGTCTCGTTTGCGGGAAATCGGGACGACATTGTTGGCCACCAGCCGAAAAAAACGACCGACTACGGGTCTGAGCATGGTCTTGTCGGCGACCGGCACCAGGCCGTTTCGGGCGACCAGTTTCAAGAAGCGATTGGGTACCCAACCGGCAAACAGCGGCTCGAAGAGGCTCGTGTGGTTCAGCAGCAGCACCAGGCGGATGTTTTTCCAGGGATCTTTCGGCAGGCGGCCAATCCACTCCACCTCAAAGCGGTAAAACAGCCGCGAGAGATATTTGGTGGTCAGCAACAGCAGAAATGTGAAGCGACGTTTCACTTTTTTGCGCATTTCCGGTGATGTAAACGATTTGCCGGCAGAAGTCAATCGAAACGAAGCGGAGTCGACGTCCGGGCGCGAAAAGCATTCGCATTCCATCAACCGGCAGAGGCCGGGCAGCACTTTGAAGTAACAATATAGTATTAGGTAATAAAAGACATAATTTGGGTATTATAATATATAATTATTAGGCAAAAGAATTCATTTTATTAGTCTATATTTCGTAGTCAAATAGGCTGCCGCTTGATATAACACGTAAAAAAAATTTTTCAGTTTTGCACGATCTTTGCTATTACAAAAAAGAACCGGTCCCGGAACCCCCTGTTGAATGGAAAGACGCCCGGTTTTCCGCCGAAAAGGGATTTTCGACCGTTCTTTGGATGTCAGTGATTTACGGGTTTCCGGTCAAACCCTGCCATTTTGTGATGACAATCGACCATGAAAGGAGTTGTGAATGCTGCAACCGAACCAGAGTGCTGACCTCGAGCGGCGAAAGGACCCCCGTCATCCCTTCTCCCGCTACGTATTTTTTGCCACACCGGCGCGACTCTATGAAGGAGACCTGGTCAACTACAGCCTCGGCGGCATTTTTATTCAGTCTCCGGATATCCCGCCGGTCGGGGAGGTCATCATTGTGGCTCTGCCGTATTCCAAAGACAAAAACGACAAGCGCAAGGGACAGGTGGTCTGGCGAAATCGGGAAGGCTTCGGCGTCGAATTTTTCAAAGACCCCCGCAAGCGGGTGATGCGGGTGCAGACGATGTAAAGCTGCTCGGCGGATCCGGATGATCATCAGCGGGGCCGCGGCGACGATGGTGAACCGGCTGCGGCCAATTGCCGGCGCTTGCCGCATCGGATCGACGGGCGGCGGCAGGACATTGCGCTGAACGGAGCCACTGTGGCTTCCATTACCCTGTATCTGGGTATTGGGGTTCACATTGCCTGCCGGCATTTGAGCATCGGTGTTATAACCTGTTTGAATCAATACCAATCGGACCGACAATATTTCTGCACGCTTTTTGCATCCGCTTGGTTGAACGCCTGTGTAACCGGAGCTGCCCATGGGCGGCCGCAGGCAGCAACGGGAAACGGATTTCAGGAGGATCGCTCATGGACAACAATGATTTAGCCGACAATGGAGGAAGGAGACGCCTGGCAGACCGCAGGCAGCGGACATCGTCGTACCGGTTCCCGGAGCGCAGGTGGCTGCGCCATCGCAGAAGTGGAACCGATCGGCGCACGGCACGGCTATTGCGGATTCGCAAGGGACTGGAAAGAAGAGACGCCTACAAAACCCTCTACAAGAGTGAATGACCCGTTTACACCTGCGGACGAGCGCAGCACGGCGGCCGGATGCCGGCAGCCGTTTGAGGTGTCCGCGCTACCGTGGGCTGCAGTACGCTGCCAGTATGTGAACCTTCGTCAGGTAGACCCGCAACATATCCGCATCCCCCTCCCGCAACGCTTCCTTCCACTGCCCCGGAAACATGCGAATCCTTTCCGGCTCGACGTCCCTCTATCGTAAATGCGCTGTTTTTGTGGTACCATGATGCAGGATAAAGGAGCTATTAAACCTGTTTCATGAATGTTTTCAATCAATTGGTGCATGCGCCCGAAAAAGCGTCATCGACCACCGGCTTTCTGCGGGCAGCCGGTATGACAGCAGTGACCTGCAGAGCGATACCCAATGGCCCCTGACTCACCGGAGGCGAAACCTGGGCCGGCAGGAACTGTCGCTGATGGAGGAATCCGTTGTACGATAACCTTCGAACCTGCGTATCGCCGGAGGGGCGCTTTATATTCAGTGTCCACCGGTCCCGGTATATCGTCAGGAATCTGCGTCAGTCGACATTTTCCGACAGCCTGGGTCCTTTCGAAGATGGGAAGCCGAAGCGAAACGATGCCAATTTCCCGGACGGAGACGTTGAAGAACCCGATGGCGAATGGATCTATGAAATTCCCAATGCCTTTCCCTTCCGCGGGGCCACCTATATCCTGAAAAGCTGGGCAGATGCCAGGGCGCAGGACTCCAAAGGGTTTATCCTTGCCGAATCCCCCCCTTTTTCTTTTACCGATCTGGTCCGAAACCACCTGCTCGGGCCGGATACCGATGATGACCGGATGGAAAAACTATTTAGGCAACTGCCGGATGCGCTGAAAATGGCCCTGGCGGTCAATTCCACCGACCCGGAGGATCTGATTCAGCTCGCCGAAATCAGCTGCAGGCTGGTGCAAGATGAGACCGGCCGGCAACCGGTGGGTCTTGCGCATATCCGCCAAACGGGCGGAGAGGGAAAGGCGGTGATTTATGATCATCTTCTGTTCGAAGCCGTGGCCAACAATCCGCACCTTCCGGACGAATACAAGAACACGATGGTGCTGAAACCCGGCATTCAGGGCGGCAGTGAAATCGTGGGCGAGTGGAGGGAAGACAGCAGCCACGTGTTCGAATATCTTCGGCGCAACAGCTACATTCCGTGGGGACATTATGCGGCCAACATGGCCAACGATGCCGTTCGCTATCACGTTGGCGACCTGACCCACAGCGACATGTGCGGAATGCGGCATCTGTATTATCAACGAACCTACGTCCGTCTGGCCGAAGCCCTCGGCATCGAGGTGCAGGCCTCCAGAAGGCCGCTGACCCCGAGCGAGCTGGAGTCGTTGCGTCTGAAAATCATAGACGAGCTGCACCGGGACGCAAGCAGCGCCCGACTGCCTTTCAGCAGCACCCTCTGGGGCTGGAACTTCGGTTTTGATTTTTCTCCCAGCGGATACCGCCTGCATGCCTCCCACCAGCAGATTCACACCCAGTATGCGCTGGTGCCAAACACCGGTTTTCTGCAGGAGGGTGCGGACAGGCAGGCGGGAGCCGGTTCGGCTTACTGCTGCGGAGATCTGATCGCCGATTTCATCCAGCGCTACCGCAAACAGACCGGCAGCAGCTTTTTCCCGGCACTGATCGCCGCGCTGAGAAACAACCGGCGGATGGATGGCAGCGTGGGCGACGGCCAGAGCCTGGTCATCCACGAAGACGAGCAGGTGATGCTCTATGTTCCGAAAGCGCAGACTTCCCAGTGGGAACTGCAGCTGATTACGTTGAAGCCGGTCGGCAATATCCTGGAAGCGGATCCGCTCACCCGCCGGTCGGTCGACCGGGCGATACTGGCGGCCATGCAGACCCTGGAGCTCATGGGGGCCAGGATGGTTACCGTTATTGAATATGCCAAGCGGTTTGTCTCCGGTGATTCCGATCAGCGGCTGCTTTATGCAGTCCTTCCCCGAATGCCCCAATCTCCGGGGGCTTTCAGTGAAGCGCAGCTGCGCTATATCAGCGGGCATTACCCGGAAGATTTTGCCGCCGCGTGCCGCACCCATCTGCCGCCGATGCCCAGTTCGCACGCCGATGAGGCTTCCCACCCGTAAGCGTTGTGTGCTTGTGGGAGTGCGGAAAGCCTACCCGATTGCACTGCCATGTGATATGAAAAGGGATTGACCGTATTCTAGCAGGTTTCTAACCAAATTCTAACCGTATCGTCTTACATCTTGCCCCATCTGGTTGAATTACATCCCAACACCCCAAGACGGGAGCCACGATGGCAAAAGAAAAAATACTGATTGTCGACGACGAGGAAGACATCCTGGAGCTGGTGCGCTTCAACCTCGACAAAGAGGGTTATAAGCTGGTCTGCTCGGCCTCCGGTGAAGATGCCCTTGTGAAAGCGCGACGCGAGCTGTTCGATTTGATCATTCTTGATTTGATGCTTCCCGGCATCGACGGTCTGGAGGTGGCCCGCAAGCTGAAAGACGACGCCGACACCCGCGGCGTACCGATCGTTATGCTCACCGCCAAGGGCGAGGAACCAGATGTGGTCGCCGGCCTGGAACTCGGTGCGGATGATTACATCACCAAACCCTTCAGTCCCCGGATCCTGGTTGCCAGGGTGCGCGCGGTTTTACGCCGAAAAACGCTCGAGCCGTATGACAGCCAGAAAGCGATCAAGATTCATGAACTCGATATTCATCCGGGCCGTCGCAGTGTTTCAGCCAATGGAAAGCCGATCGAACTCACCTACACGGAGTTTCAGGTATTGTCCCTTCTGGCACGAAGGCCCGGATGGGTGTTTACCCGCACGCAGATAGTCGATGCGGTGCGCGGTGACGACTACCCGGTTACCGACCGTAGCGTGGATGTCCAGATCGTCGGTTTGCGCAAAAAACTGGGACCCTACGGGCAATACATCGAAACCGTGCGTGGCGTCGGCTATCGCTTCAGGGAAAGCCCATGAGAAAAAAAAGACGACTGGTCTGGCATCTGTTCCCATCCTATCTGCTGATTACCATCTTTTCCCTTGTGGCCGTCACCTGGTATGCAACAGAGGCACTGCAGCGGTTTTACCTCAACCAGACCCAGCAGGATCTGCAGGCACGGGCCCATCTTCTCGAAAAGCAGATTATCAGCCTGCTCTCCCCCCTGGATGCGGAAGTGGTGGATGCGATCTGCAAGGAACTTGGGCAATTGTCGGCCACCCGCATCACGGTCATACTGCCCGACGGGGCTGTGATCGGCGACTCTCGCGACACCCCCCGCTTTATGGACAACCACGCCAACCGCGAAGAGGTTGTGGCTGCCCTCGGCGGCGGCATCGGCAAATCGATGCGGTACAGCAACACGCTCCAACAGCGCATGATGTACGTGGCGGTCCCCCTGATGAAAGCCGACCGGGTGGTGGTCGTTGTGCGGACATCGGTTTCCGTCAGCTCCCTGGATGAGGCCATGAATTCGATCCGGCTGAAAATTGCCCTGGGAGTGCTGGTGATCGCGCTGCTGGCGGCAGGGGTGAGCTTTTATATCTCCCGGCGCATCAGCCAGCCGATTGAACGGATCCGGGAAGGGGCGCAACACTTTTCCTCCGGCAACCTGGCCCACCGGCTCCCGGCAGTCGGGGTGGAAGAAATGGCCGGTCTCGCGGAAGCATTGAACCGCATGGCGGTTCAGCTGGATGACCGCCTCAAAACGGTCGTTCGCCAGCGAAACGAACTCGAAGCCGTGCTGTCGAGCATGCTGGAGGGGGTGGCAGCAGTGGATCAAAACGAGTTGATTATCCGAATGAACCAGGCGGCCGGCCGGATGTTCGACTGCGATCCCTCGGATGCCACCGGCCGTCACATCCAGGAAGTGATTCGCAATCTGGCGCTGCAGCGTTTCGTCCTGGGTGCCCTTTCCAGTGGAAAGGCGGTTGAAGACGACTTTATCGTATATCGAGGCGGCGAGAGGGTATTGAACGTTCGCTGCTCACCGTTGTTCGATGCGTCCAATCGGCAGATCGGCACCCTGCTGGTGATCAGCGACGTCACCCAGCTGCGGCACCTGGAGAACGTTCGCAGCGATTTTGTCGCCAACGTTTCCCACGAAATCAAAACCCCGCTGACCGCCATCAAGGGGTTCGTGGAAACGCTTCAGCAGGGTTCCGTCGACAGGCGCGAGGAGCAGGAAAGATTTCTGGACATTGTTCTCAAGCACGTCAACCGGCTACATGCCATCCTGGAGGATCTGCTGTCTCTTTCGCGAATCGAACAGGAAAACGATCAGAATGAAATCCAGCTGGAAAACGGCTCCATTAAAAAGGTCGTCCAGACCGCCGTTCAGGTGTGCCAGCCGAAGGCAGCGGAAAAAAACATCGAGGTGAGACTGGATTGCCCGGCTGAAATCGCCACCCGAATCGACGCCACATTGCTGGAGCAGGCCCTGGTCAACCTGATCGACAACGCCATCAATTACAGCGAGCAAGGCAGCACCGTTCAGGTCCGGGCCGACCGAAAGGATTCCGAAGTGATCATCGACATCACCGATCAAGGACCCGGGATACACAGTCGGCACCTGCCGCGTCTATTCGAGAGGTTCTATCGCATCGACAAGGCCCGCAGCCGCAAGCTGGGAGGAACCGGCCTGGGCTTGGCCATCGTCAAGCACATCGTCCAGGCGCACGGCGGCCACGTGTCGGTCGACAGCACCCTCGGCAAGGGCAGCACCTTTACCATTCATCTTCCCGCCTGACAAACACGTATCGGTCTCCACCGACATCATGCCGCTCGGTTCGACATCCGCTGTCCTTTTTCGTGCTTGGCATCCAGGTGACCATCGATTTGGGTTGATTTTGCCGCCGTCTGCGTGGTATGCCCCCTTGACCCTAACAAAATCCTAACGCAATATTCTCTCCAGATTTCGAGAATGACCGTGACGTTATAACGTGAACGGATATTCGCGCCAGATGATCAGTTCAATAACTGTATACCCTTTGAGCAGCCGCCGATTTGCCTTGCAGAGAGTCTGCCCACCGGGACGTATCGCACAATGACATCAGAGCTGATCGTACTGATTGTCGGTTACGTGTTCGGTTTTTACATGGCCTGGAACATCGGCGCCAACGACGTTGCCAACTCCATGGCTTCTGCGGTCGGCGCAAAGGCCATCACCATCCGGCAGGCCATTTTTATCGCCGGCATACTGAACCTTGTGGGGGCGGCATTCATCGGCTCGCACGTCACCGACACCATCCGCAAGGGGATTGTTTCAACAGAAGTGTTGACCGATCCACACCAGGCGCTCATCGGTGCCCTGTCGGCGCTTCTGGCCGCCGCGTTGTGGGTCAGCTTCGCCACCTGGCGGGCCCTGCCGGTATCGACGACGCACTCGATTGTCGGAGCGATGGTCGGCTTCGGTATCATGACCGGCGGATTTTCCGTGATCAACTGGGACAAGCTCGGCGCCGTAGTGCTGAGCTGGGTCATATCGCCGGTATTCAGCATGCTGATCGCCTTTTTTATGTTCAAGGTCATCATCCGGCTGATCCTTTCGGTGGAAAAGCCTTTTACCCGGGCGATAAAGCTGGCGCCGGTTTTTATCGGTCTTGCGATATTTGTGGTGGTGTTGTCATTTCTTTTCAAAACGCCGCTGGGGAAAAAACTGTCGGTGCAAATGCCCAGCGCCCTGTTGATCGCTCTTGTGGCGGCAGCCTTGCTGGGGTGGTTGGGCAAGCTGGCCTTGGTGAGATTTGCAGGAGACCCGGCCGTTGAAGGAGAAGAGGGAATTTTCCGACGCATCCAGATCGGCACGTCCTGCTATGTCGCTTTGGCCCAGGGCGCCAATGACGTCGCCAATGCCATCGGCCCGCTGGCGGTGATTTATTTCCTGGTGAAGACCGGCGAGGTGGGCACCAAGGTGCCGGTGCCGTTCTTTTTGCTGCTGTTCGGCGGGATCGGCATTGCCTGCGGTATCGCCATGGCCGGCCATCGGGTCATGGACACCATTGGCCGAAAGATCACCACGCTGACCAATACCCGGGGTTTTTCGGTCGATTTTGCTGCGGCCACGACTGTATTGATCGCTTCGAAAATGGGCCTGCCGGTTTCCACCACCCACGCCGCCGTGGGCGGCGTGATGGGGGTGGGACTTGCCCGCGGGCTGGAAGCCGTCAATTTTCGAATTATCTTCCAGATCGTGATATACTGGATCCTGACCCTACCCGCAGCTGCCGTGACCAGCATGATCATTTTCAAACTGATCCAAGCGCTTTATTAGTTTACCAAAGGAGACTGCCATGCGGTTGCCGTTTTTGTCGATGTTTATGACATCCCCGTTCGACGGACTGGAGGAACACGCCGAGAAGGTCAAAGAGTGCGCCTGGACTTTCCAGCAGGCCGTCGAGTGCCACATGTCTGAACGCTGCCAACGGTTCGAGGAGCTGCGCAAAGAGATCATTCGGTTGGAACATGAGGCCGATGCCATCAAAAGGCGCATTCGCGGCCATCTGCCCAAAGGGACCATGCTGCCGGTGGACAAGTTTCAAATTTTTCGATACCTGAGAGAACAGGACGCGGTGATCGACTCCGTGGAAGATGCCCTGGACTGGATCTCCTACCGCAGCGATCCAGGTATTCCGAAAGAGCTGCACAATGATTTTCTGCTGTTCGTGGATGCGGTGATTGATCCCATCGACGAGTTGAGCCGGATGGTAATCGAAGCGCGCAAGTATTTCCAGAACTACTCGGAAGGACAGCGCGCAGTGGTAAAGGAGATCATTCGATCCCTGCGCCAGCAGGAGCACAATGCCGACAAGTTCGAGGACATCATCAAGGAGAAGGCGCTCAACATGAAGATCGATCCGGTAACCGTTTTCCACATGGTTCGGTTGGCGGAGACGATCGGTTCCATTGCCGATCACGCTGAAAATGCCGGCGATATGATGCGGGCCATGGTTGCAAGGTAAAGGTTCTGTTGTTGCTCCACTGCCCCACTGCCATCCAGAAGATATCCCCTTCCTGAGGCTGTGTGCCGATTCAGCCCGTCAGCACACCGCTTTCACACTCCTCCGACACCGACGGACAGTAGACGAGCGATCGCTCCAGGTGCGCAACGTATTTAATTCGTTTGTCGCAGCGGATGCAGATTGCATTGTTTTTGTCTTCATCAATCATTTCGCAACACAGGCATGGATTGGTATTCATTGTTAATACTGCTCCTTGAGAGATTTATTCAGGGTGGGTGTTCAGGCACCGTCTCGTGGAACCATCCCATCGATACAGTCAGTCCACTGGCGTGGTGACGGTACGTACGGATCACTGCAGCGTTTGAATTTCGACAACCGCCTGCTGTCGAGCGGCCGTCGGCCGTCGAAATAGTCACAGGCCTTGTAATAGCGTATGTCCGAAAGCCAGAGGCGGTAACGGTTCCAATCGCGGATGCAATCTCGAAGCAATTGACCGGGTTGAGAAAAAGCAGCCAAGAGAGGGCCGAAGAGCTCGGATGGATCCCGGAAGCACTCCCAGTCGCATCGAGTGCATGTGGCGGCAACGGCCCCGGACACTTTCTTCAGCTGCCAGTATTTCCCCAGGTTTTCACTCCCACGATATCCGCAGGGATAGGTGTTGGCATCCCGGGCATCGATAAAGAAAAAGTCGATGCCGCCCCGGCAGGGATACAGTGGCTGGCCATCCCCGCTGCTGTGTTGTCGATGAAGCGCATACAGCGATGAAAGGGGCGAAAATATGCGTATTCGTTCGCGGTATTCAATTATCGTTTCCTGCAGCGCTTTGAAAAGCAGTCCTTTTTCCAGGCGCGAGAACCTGACGATCTGCTCTTGCGAATTGGCCCCATAGACCACTTCCAGGCCTCCTTCAGACCGATCGGCTGCAATGCTCATCGGATAGCAGGCATTTACGATCGAAAAGCCGAGGTTTGAAACGAACCGATAAAACCGTCGAAACGCATTTTTATATGTAAGCAGGGATCGTTGCCAGGTCGGTTCGGCCGCGAGCTGCGAATCTGTCGCCACGGGTATGCCAGGGCCGCCGACCAGTCGATTGATTCCCAGGTTGGCGGAAGGATAGATGCCGTGCTCGTGGAAGATCGGTACGGCCTTTGAGATGCCTTTGATCACGCCGGGAAATCCCCGCATGTTTTCATGCACCGCCGGTACGGCCGAGTCGATACTGATCCAGAAATTGCGCAGCGAGGTGCGCGAAAGCCGTTCGGCAATCCGGTGAACCCTGGTGTCAAATCCCGCAGCATCACTGTCGCAGAACAGATAGCCGTTGGTACCGGTGCGGATGTAATCGATACCGGCACCGGCAGCGTATTCGATCATTTCTACAAGGTCTGAGAAAAGCAGCAGGGGTTCTCCACCGGTAAAGGAGATCGCCCGAATCCCACGGGCCGCCGCACTGTCGATGATTGCCCTGGTTTTTTCCATGCTCAACGAAGAGCGCCGGTATCGTTCGGTAACCCGCATCCCGCACTGGGGACATCGCGCGTTGCAGCGGTCGGTGACTTGAACGACAAGCTGGCCGGGAATTCGGTTTCTCAGAATCGGCAGCAGATCTTTGCGAAAATGTAAAGAGGACATGGGGCTTTTATTGCGGATCACTTACTTGATCGTCGAAATCAATCGCACCGACAAGGTAGCGGTCAGAAGTTAGCGCGGCATTAAGGTTTCGTGAAAAACCCGTGTCCGTTCTCAGCCGCTGCAACCGGGTGGCCAGTGGTGCCTACATCCGGCCGTAACTGAAATTTAACCGGCAACTAACCTTTTCTCAATAATTGTCGGGTACTTATATCGATTTAATAAACCGCCAGTATCGGCAGCCGGGACCCAAGCCTGGTCTCCCGAATAGAATTACACCAATCGGTACGCGAACATGAAAATTGCGATTGTAACAGACGCCTGGCACCCGCAAATCAGCGGTGTCGTGACCACCCTCACCGAAACGATTCGCCAGCTCAACCACTTCGGTCATCAGGTGCTGGTTCTTCACCCGGACTGTTTCCCCCCTTCCATCCCCTGTCCAACCTATCCGCAGATCCGTCTGGCAATGGCTCCCGGGATACGATTGCGAAAACAGCTGGAGAACTTCCGGCCGGATGCCATTCACATCGTAACCGAAGGGCCCGTCGGGCTGTCGGGGCGCCGATACTGCGTTCACAACCGGCTGAACTTTACCACTTCCTTTACGACCCGGTTCGACGAGTACGTCCAGCTGCGATTTCGCATACCCAGCCGCTGGAGTTTTGCCATGCTCAGATGGTTTCATTCCGCTGCCAGCAAAGTGTTGATTTCCTCTGTCCCCCTGCGGGAAGAACTGGAGAGCAGGGGATTTGCCCGTACCGTCCTGTGGCCCCGGGGCGTAGACGCGGAGCGATTTCGGATGCATGGCAAAACGTTTCTATCCGCCCCCCGACCGGTATTCATGTATGTCGGACGGGTGGCGGTCGAGAAGAGCATCGAGGATTTCCTGAAGCTCGAACTTCCCGGCACCAAATTCGTCGTAGGAGACGGACCGGAACTGAACCGGCTGCGCGCAGACTATCCGGATGTGCAGTTTGTCGGAGCCAAAACCGGAATGGCGCTCGCTCGACATTATGCGGCAGCCGATGTATTTGTTTTTCCCAGCAGAACCGACACCTTCGGCGTCGTCATGCTGGAGGCGATGGCCAGCGGCGTGCCGGTGGCGGCTTATCCGGTCAGGGGGCCGATCGACATCGTCCAAAACGGTGAAACCGGTTTTCTGGATGAAGATCTGCAAAAAGCAGCGCTGCAGGCCCTGGAGCTGGATCCGAATCGCTGCCGGGAGTATGCCCTCCAGTTTTCCTGGCCGAACAGTGCAAAATATTTTATAAAGAACCTGGTGAAGGCCAGGCCGTCCGAAATGCCGGTCGCTTTGTGATGAAAGGGTCGCCTCCGGCTGCCCCGGGCAGCTCTTCCTGGAAATCTTTACCCTGAATCGCCATGAAATACCTCATACCTTTCGACGACGATCGGGCGCTGCTTCCGGAAGTTGTCGGTGAAAAGTTTGCCTCTCTGGCCAGGGCACGGCGGGCCGGGTTTGACGTTCCACCCGCTGCCGCCATCAGCACGGATGCCCACCGGCATTTTGCGCAGCATCAACGCTGGCCAGAGGGCCTTTATGCCGAGGTAATGCGGTTTGCAGTGTTGCTGGACCTTGCCCGGGGATTGTCGATTCGTTCATCGGCGGTTCGGGAGGATCTCGAAAATCAGAGTTTTGCCGGTCAATATCGATCTTTCTTACAGGTCGTCAGCGAGGAGGACCTGCGCAGCAAAATCGTCCAATGCTGGCAGAGTGCTGACACGAAGAGCGTCCAGAGCTACGATCGGGCCAGTGCAAGGGAACCGGCAAGCGATCAGCAGCCGTTGATGGGGGTGATTCTCCAGCGGATGGTGAAGGCCGCATCGGCCGGCGTGGCCTTCGGGTGCCATCCGGTCAACCCCGTGCGGGGTGAGCTGGTCATCGAAGCGGTGCACGGATTGGCCGAACCGTTGGTCAGCGGTCGATTGTCACCCTTTCGCGCCTTTGTGGATCCTTCCGGTCGGATCCGCGTGGAGCGACCCGAGCTTGATGCCAACGCTGACGGGGACCCGCTGAACACAGACCAGTGGCAGCAGATCGCCGGCATGCTCAGAAAGCTCGAAAACGCTTTCGGACCCGGTCACCTGGACATCGAATGGGCGTACGAAGATGACGGAAAGCTCTGGCTTCTGCAGTCCCGCCGCATCACCACGCTAACCGAAGATGCCAGCGCGGTGCCTCCCGGTACCTGGACCCGCAAAATCGCCGATGACCTGTGGGCGGACCGCCTGACACCTTTTTTAGGCCGTGCGATGGTGGACAATCAGGCACGATTCAGCCTTACCCGGACCTGCAGAATTCTGGGTGTCCCTGTGATCTGGCCCGCACTGGCGGTGATCAACGGATACCTTTACATTAACTGCGAAAGCATCCGCCAGGTGGTTTCGCTGATTCCGCGCCGCTTTCGCACTGCGGATGTGAAAGCCCTGTTTCCGGCCGGCGCAGAATTCGATCACATCCCCGACTCGCCGATACTGTCACGCGTGTGGATCGCCCTGCGCACACCGATATTGTTCGTAGCCGAACCGCAGGTCAATCCGCTGATCTGCCTCGCGTCGCAGTCCCGTCATCATAAAAAGCTGCGTGCGCTGCTGGCGAAGACCCGCGTGATGCCGGATCAAACGGCCAATCAGGCATTGCGCAAATCACTTTCTGCCCTCGAAACCATAACCGCCATACAGGAGAAAAACCAGTGGCCGTATTCACATGCCACCTTTTTCACCTGGCTCCTTCGATGGCTGAGTGTCGATCTGGCCGGCTTCAGCCATTCGAAATTCCTGAGCCTTCTGGCCAAGCACGGTCGGAACATCACCATATCCATTGAACGCCAATTTCGCCGCATGGCGGAGGCCCTGCGGCAGGATCAGGCGTTTTCGCAACGCTTGATAACCGAACCGCCCGAAAAGCTGCTGGCCGACATGCCACCGGCGTTTCAGCAGGTCTTTGACCGATTTCTGGCCCGGTACGGGTGCCGCAGCCGGCACCGCACCCTTTATGTCAAACGCTGGGCCGAGGCCCCCGAAGAGGTGATCGCCATCCTTCAGGCGCTGGTTCGCAAGAGCAAAGATTACCCGGCCGGCGGAAAACGCCGGTATCCGGCAGCCCTCGGCAGGGACCCCGTGCATGCGGATGCTAATCACAGCCGGGACGGCAAAAATGTTTTAAAAGATGCAATTCCCAGGAGGGGATTCGGAGGGCTATGCCTGCGAGGCATGCTTCCGGTAGCGGTCCGTTTGACGAGCCGGTTCCTGGACCTGCGGGAAGAACTGCGGTTTCTTCTGGACGAGGCGCTGTATGAGGTCCGCCTATCGCTTCTTACGCTCGGGAAACGCACCGGACTGGGGAAGCGGGTGCTGTTTCTGTATGCTGATGAGCTCGAGGCGCTGGTCGAGGGTGACCTTTCGCTGGCAAAGGCGAGGACCATCTCCGATGAACGCTACCGGCAGTACCATCAACCGGTGGAAGTACATCCCTGCTATGTGGATGGAAGGCCGACGGGTGAGTTTGCGGAAAACACACGAGTTCTTCGGGGCATCGGCACCAGTGCCGGGCGGGCAGTCGGTCGGGCCAGGATTGTGCACGACCCGACCACTGCGAATCTGAACGAGGGCGAGATCCTCGTTGCAGAGAATACCGATCCGGGTTGGACACCCATCTTAAGCATGGTCGGCGGGATGGTGGTAGAAGAAGGCGGTTTGCTGAATCACTGCTCCATCGTGGCCCGCGAACTGAATGTGCCGGCAATCGTGGGGATCCGGCAGGCGACCCGCAGGATAAAGGACGGAGCGCTGATCAGCATCGACGGGGGACTGGGTATCGTGCGCCTGGAAGAGTAAAATCGCTGCGCGAGGCCTGGCGAACCTACCCGACCTGCCGGCCGGTCTGCTGCCAGACAATTCGGGCCAGACCATCCAGGTCTTCCCATCTACCTTCTGCCAGCCAGTTGGCCAGGATCCTTGCCACATCCGGATAGGTAACCGGAGGATCGGCAGGGCGCTGCAGCCACCGGCCAATGTGCTGCGCGTCCAGGTGATTCATAACACCGCCCAGTCCGAGCTTCGATATGGCCAGGGCATTTGACAGCTGCTCCGGTTGACCCTTGAGTGGTTTTACCAGCAACTTTTTCCCGATGTGCAGCGCTTCACTGGCCAGCTCGAAGCCTGCATTGCAAACCACCCCGCTGCACTCCTCCAGGTCGTTCAAGAACCCCTGTCGCGAAAACGGACGCAAGTGGAGGTGACCGCGGTCGGTCGCCTGATCGATTTTGCCGCTGCCGTATATATAAAAATGGTGGGTAGGGATAGCCTCCAGGGTATCTGTCACGTCTGAAAGGCTTTCAAAAGGCAGGTAGACCAGTATTTTTTTCTCGTCAACCGCTCGATCGACACGCAGGTGGTCGGGAATGATGGGCGGCAGAATCGGGAAGCCGAAGTGATGCCAATGAAGTCCGATCGGAATGTCCACCGGGGCAAAATTCGTCAGAACCCAGCGGGAAACCGGATTGGCGCCAGCCATGGGTATGCGATGCACAAACGCGTACTGGTGACCGATACCAATGGAAGGAATTTTGCTGCGGCGGGCGACACGGGCGGAGATCGGTTCAAAGTCGGTGACAACCAGATCGATGTCTGAAGTATCAAAAGAGAAGATATCGCGGTAAAAGCCCGGCAGGTTCAGTCGAGCAGCGGTGCGAAGAACCCGGATTTTTCCTTTCCGGGTCTGAAAGGTCAGGCCGGCATACACCGTGTAAGGCTCGAACTCATCGACCTCTGTCAGCTCGTCCGCTGCCCTGCCGCTGAATACCACCCGTACATTGTGACCCAGCTTTTTGAGTTTGGAGACCACCTCCCGGGAGCGGCTGATGTGGCCGTTGCCGGTGGCCTGCACGCCATACAAAATATTCATTCAAAACCATGTCGGGCTAAACAATGATTGCCAGGCTGCTCAATCCGCACAGCACACCGACTGCCATACCGGCCAGGATATCCGTCGGGTAGTGAACCCCCAGATATATGCGGGAGAATCCTACCAGCGATGCCCACAGAATGGCTGGCAGGGTAAGCCAGGGGAAGAAATGCCCCAGCAGTACAACGATAACAAAAGCTGCAGCTGTGTGGCCGGAGGGAAAGCTGAATCGATCACTGGGGGTGATCCGTTTGTGGACGTTTTCCAGCGATTCACACGGCCGATCTCTTTTTATCAGAGATTTTAGCAACTTGTAAAGGGGCAGCTCGAAGCCGTAGGCGACAAGTCCGGCAAGTAAAAAGGGCAGGGCCTTTTCGGGAACGGTGAGGTAGATCAGCAACGGCAAAAGGGGGTAGTAATAACCATTGCCGCTGTGGGATATCCAGGGAATACCGGAGCTTAGCAGCCGCTTACCGTCCAGTCGGAATATCCGGGTGAAGAAGATGATATCCCACCGGGTGACACTGTTTACCAATGTTCGCATGGCAGAAGTCCTCGCTTCCCGCCAATGGTAAACAGCATCGGTTAAAGGTTCGTTAGCTTTGTATTAAATTTTCACTATAAATACCGATACGTTCAATCGGATATTTCACCCATCGGATTTAAATCGTTACAGACCGGAACGGATGACCAGGTCCGTGATCGGCCCTCTCGATTTGTCTCCCCGCAGTCCCAGGTGGGCATAGATGCGGCTACCCTTGAACTTGTTAACCACCCAGTTCATTCCATTGTTGTCGATATTCAGGTACGGATTGTCGACCTGGTGGATATCTCCCAGACAAAAGCATTTGACTCCTTCTCCCATACGGGAAAGCAGCGACCGGCATTCACTGCGGGACATGTTTTGCATCTCATCGATGATTACCACCGCGTTTTCGATGTTCATGCCGCGAATGTACGCCAGCGGCAGAAGTTCGAATCGTTTCGAGTCGTATGCCGGCGGCACTTCACTGGTGGAGGTGAAGATTCGGTTGGCAGGTCTCAGTTTGTGCAGCTTCAACAGCAAGTCGGAGATGTAGCGGGTGTAGGGTTCCATCTTTTCATCTATTTTACCGGGCAGATAGCCGAGTTTCTGTCCGATTTCGATCATCGGCTTGACCACATAGATCTTCTCGTGGGTCTTTCTCTCAAGGGTCTGATACAGCGCTGAGGCCAGCGCCAGAAAGCTTTTGCCATAACCGGCAGCGCTTTGGATGGTTACGATGTGAATGTCGGGATGGTTCATCAGTTCCAGGGCCAGGTTCTGATAGATACTGCGGGGTATAACATTCCAGGTCTTGTGTTGATAATCGACCACCTTTTCTTCGGTGGCACCGTAGAAAACCGGTTTGCCGGAGTCATTCCACATAAAGCAGTTGGGGATGCGCAGTGCCGGGTTATCTACGAATCCGTTATAACGCTTTGCTTCGGACTCGGCTGGAACCGATTCTTTGTATGCCTCGCTGCGGATTCCATGCGTGCCGGCCTGCAGTTGGAAAACCTTGTCGTTGGTAACCAGGATCGGTTCGGGAAGACCGCTTTCCCGAATTTCCTCCAGAATGTGGCTGTCGACCTGGCTGGAGAAGATTTTGGCAACGCTGGTGGTTTTCAGCAGTCCGAATTGGTCGGGGTATTTTGATATGTTGCGGATCGCCTGGGAGGCGATGTGGCCCAGACGGGGGTCTTTTTTGAATCGGTTTAGCTCAAGCAATACATGATACGGTATGTAGACGGCATTTTCATTTCCATTTCTCAGTTTGAATAGAGCATTCGGATCTTCGAGCAGTACATTCGTGTCGACGATGTAGTTTTTTTGAATTTCCATGTAGCATCTACTCCCTGATCAGAATTGTTAAAGAACGATGGTGCCACTAGGGGTCAGTCCGACAACTTCATCCGAACTGCGAACTGGATCATACACAACATATAGCATAAACGATCATGCTTGAACACAATAAAATGGTGGCTTCCCACTTTGCCGCATCCGTTAGCACCAAGTCGGTGGAGTCCGATACGGTGATTCGGTGGGCTGTATGGCGGTTTTCTGGATAAGGCGCCCGTAAAGTTCGGCATGTTTTAGGGATAATTCTGCCTTAGACGGCCCGGGCGAGAGGAGAAACCATCGCGCTGGCATCGCTGTGAAGAGTCTGAAAGGCAATCGCATCCACCGGATCGCTGCCATTGGCCTGTCGGGGGGAGTATCCGGGAAAGCCGGTCTCAAGCGGTACGTGTTTAATACGATCCGGCTTGATTCCCCTTGCGGTCAATTCGGCCTCATCTCGCGTGGAGAATACATAGATGACCTTCAGCTGATCATAGTACCATTCCAGATACCGCGAGAGCAGTTCGTCCGCCGATTCGTCTCCGGCCAGAAACGGCATGAAATGGTGCAGATACGGGTGGTAGGCGCCATAGACCGGCAATTTGAGGATACGGGCGACTGCAAGAGCGGCCAGGCCGACCGGTCCCGGAGTCGCCGAATGGATGCGGGTAATGTTATTAGAGTAGCAATAGTCCAGCATCTCCAGCAGCGGCGGAAAGTGGACCCTGGCTTCCGGGAAGTCCGGATGTTCATAGGTCCCGACCGGACGGAAACAACGCATTTGACTCGCTTCGCCGGTTTCTTCGGTTCCACAGGTCAGCAGTACGAAGCGACAGCCGTTACCTGATCCTGAAGACCGGTATTGGTTTACCGCCTGCAGAATGCTTTCGAGCTGGTAGAAAGGATCGGCAAAATGGGCGATTTTTGGAGCGGTATCCCGTTCATCAGCGCTTACGACGCCAAAATGCCTTAGTGCTTGTGCATTGAATGTCCGGTCCTGGGCAAAAGAGGCAAACGAGATGAAATAGGGGGCCAGCATGGCTGACAGTCCGCCGCCGGAGCCGATGGTGTGAAAGATGTCGAAGACGTTGCCACCGGAGAGATGATTCAGTAAATGGCTGGCGAAATTCACCATGATGCGGTTCGATATGTGATTGGCAAATCGAAACCAGTTTTTTTCGAGTTCTTCACCGACTTTTTCATCACCATCGGCAATGGGCATCAGGTCGGGATTGTTGCGCAGCAGCTTGCCGGCATCGTAACGGATCAGGGCTGCGATCGATTCGGGCAGGTGGAGCTCGAATTTAGGGCGTTTCCGGAATTGCCAGTAGTGGTATAATTTTGCCATCAGGCCCGGTGTGTTCTCGCCGCCATTGGGACGGAGGGAACGGTCGAGAAAATTCATCAACATGTCCTTACCGGTGTATCGCTCCAGGCGAAACTTGGTGCGATAAAACTGGTAGGCGATACCATAGAGATTGTGAGAGAGAGTCAGCGGGGTGGAAGGGCGCCTGATCACACGGGTGTCGCCTTTTGCGATCCCTGCCAGGGCGTCAAACACCGAATTGCCGCCCTGAATTTCCGTATAGGTTCGGGCGATGTACAGGGAACTGTGGTCGTCCGAGCCGCCGGTCATGGTTTTCTCCCAGGGTTTGGCGAATGCCGGCTCAATTCCGTATTTGCCGGCGAGGCGGTTGATGTCTGCCTCGGTCAGACCGCTGAGAATCCGGTGAAGGCAGCTGTTGGATTCGTCACCCCTGGCTCCGTTCATCTCGAAGTTCTTGAACAATAGCAACAACCGCTCGACGTGTGACAGCGTCAGGCGGTCGTTGACGCTGTAAAGCGGATGCGCGACGATGTGAATGATGCCCTCGCCTCTGAGAAATGTAACCAGTTCGTATAGGTTTTCACGCACTTTCTGGATATCGGTGTGCTGCTTTTCTGAGATGTTTAATGCCAAAACATGAACCTTGCAGCGATCTTCCGGAAAATATGAGGTGATCTCCTCGCTGATGAATGTGCCCGGCAGGTGGGCGATTTCCAGGGCACCTTCTATGCGGTTATGATCGGTGATGGTGACCAGGGACATGCCACGGCTTTTGGCAATGCGATAAATTTGAAGCGGATCGGTAAAACTTTCCGGGCAACCGATCTTCTGCAGTATCCATTGAGAGGGGCGTGTTGAATACTTGGAATGTACATGCAGGTCGATACGCGTAGTGTTTTGGTTCATATTTTTCCTCCCACAAACCGTGAAAAATGATTGGATGGAGGCTTACGGCCTGAAACACTTTGGCCACCGGCTGTTAAACGGGTATTAGCGGATGTCTAAGAAATGGTTAGACCGAAGCGGCGCGCAGTTGACGTCTTCAGCAGGACGGCAGAATCGGTGGACACCAGGACCTCATCGATGTTTAACCTTTCCTGAACACAGCCCTAACAAACGGTCTTTATTAGTACGTGGTCGGGCGTGGGTTGTCGGTATGCCGGCCGGTTGACCCGGGTAATGTGATACGGTAAGCTATAAAGGCAATATTGCCCGGAATAGCAGAGGCGGCGAGCGTGACAACCTGCAGGTTATGCGGCACATGGCATCCGGCATACAGGTTTGAATCACGATGCGGACAATGCAAAATGTAGAGGGAGCGACATGGCAAAGCGGTTTATAAAGGAACTCAACCAGGTTAAAAAGCGGATCCTTTCTCTGGGTTCACTGGTGGAGGAAAGGGTTCGAATGGCAGTCACCGCGGTGGAAAACAAAGACGCCGAGGGGGCTGAAAGGATCATCCAGAACGACTATGAAATCGACGAGATGGAGGTGGAGATCGAGGAAGAGTGCCTGAAAGTGCTCGCCCTGCACCAGCCGGTTGCGGTCGATCTGCGCTTTCTGGTCACCGTGATCAAGATCAACGGCGAATTGGAACGCATCGGGGATCAGGCCGTGAACATCGCCCAGCGGGTAGGGGTGCTTGCCAGACAGTCAGAGCCTTCCTTCGAGTACGACTATTCTCCCATGGCTGAAAAGGCGGAGTCCATGCTGCGAATGAGCCTCGATGCGCTGGTAAATCTGGACAACGATCTCGCCTTCAAGGTGTTGATGCTCGATGACGAAGTCGACAAGATCCAAGAAGATGCCTACGACCAGATCAAAAATGCCATGAAAAGCCAGCCCGAGAAGATGGGATACCTGATCAACCTGCTGCTGATATCCCGCCATCTGGAGCGACTGGCCGATCACGCCACCAATATCGCCGAGAGTGTGATCTATTTGATCGAAGGGGAGATCGTTCGGCACAGCCAGTATTAGCCTGCTTGCCGGCACAACCGTAAAGCCGCACTGTCCCGCCTTCGGGCGGGATTTTTGTTTTCGTTTGATTTTTATCGGCAGATATGGTTAATTTCCCGACCCCTATCCGTAAATGCCGGAATATCTCAGGATGGAAAGGCTTTGGCCGGCCAGCTTGCCCGTGCTTTCCAAGCGCCATATCCTGCCGGAACATCAGGCAGCCGCAACATCTCGCCAGCCTCCAGCCGGTCGATCCTTGTGACCGAACACTCCGGCGGCATTGAACAGATTGAGGATTCATGAAAAAGATCCTGGTGTTATATTACTCCCAGACCGGGCAGCTTACCCGCATCATCGACAACCTGCTGAAACCGGTGCGCCGCATCCCCGAGGTCTCGGTCGTGCTGGAAGAGTTGCAGCCCGAGCCGCCATATCCCTTCCCGTGGTCTGCGTATCGGTTCTGTGATGTCTTCCCGGAATCGGTTGCCGGCACACCGTGCAAACTTCGCCCACCGGTGTGTGACCTCGATGATGATTACGACCTGATCATACTGGCCTACACCGTCTGGTACCTGGCGCCTTCGATTCCGGTGAACGCTTTCCTGCATACCCCGGAAGCCGGCCGGCTGTTCCGGAACCGGCCGGTGGTAACCGTTATCGGTTGCAGAAACATGTGGCTGCTGGCCCAGGAGCGGGTGAAACGAATCATTGCCGATCTGGGCGGGCGCCTGACCGGAAACATCGTTTTCACCGATCGCACCAACAATCTCATCGGCGTGCTTACCATAGCTGCATGGATGCTCACAGGCCGCAAAGAGCGCTTTTTAAAGGTGTTTCCGCTGCCGGGTATATCCGAGGAGGATATCGAGGCAGCGCAGCGTTTCGGTACGCCCCTTGCGTCGTCTTTGGCCGGAGAAGCCTTCGCGCTGGATCAAGGCTTGCTCAACGACCTGGGTGCGCTGCGGGTAAAGCCGTCCCTGCTGATCATGGAAAAGCGGGTTTCCAAAGTTTTCGACATCTGGTCGCGCTTCATCCGACTCAAGGGCGGGCCGGGCGCAGCGAGCCGGCGCAAAAGAGTCCGCGCTTTCATGGTCTACCTGATCGCTGCGGTGGTGCTGCTGGCGCCGCTGGCGTCGGTTGCGGCCGCAGTATTGAAGGTGCTGAAAAGGGAAAAAATTCGCGCTGAAGTCGAATACTTTTCACAAAACGCGTTGAGGTAATGATGCGTAAATGGTATAAATATTAAGCTGGTGCAGCTGGAACCACACCTTCCGGCTGTTTGCGGTGTATTTCAAAAAGGAAGCAGGTTAGCGGATCGGCAACGATGGATGTATATATCAACGATTTAGCATCATTTTTACCCAACGACCCTGTCGACAACGATGCCATTGAAGAGGTCCTGGGAAAGATACACAACATCCCTTCCCGGGTGAAGCGGATCGTTCTGAAAAACAACCAGATCGAAACCCGCCACTACGCCATCGACCCCCAGACCGGCCAACTGACGCATACCAATGCCCAGCTGACAGCCGAGGCGGTGCGAAGGTTGCGGCCGCATGCCGATTTCAGCGTCAATGATATCGAGTGCTTGAGCTGCGGCACCACATGCGGTGATCTGCTCTTTCCGGGGCACACGCTGATGGTGCTCGGTGAGCTGTGCATACCGGCGTGCGAGGCGGTGACGACGCATGGAATCTGCATTTCCGGGATGACGGCTTTTAAATATGCAGCGATGAACGTGGCTACCGGTTATTCCAACAATGCAGTGGCCGCTGCATCCGAGCTGGCGTCTTCCTTCATGCGGGCGAAATTCTTTACCGCCCACGACAACCCGGACACCGATGTCGCCAAAAGACCGATCCTGGCTTTCGATGCCGATTTTCTGCGGTGGATGCTCTCCGACGGCGCCGGTGCCGCCTTTCTCTCCAATCAAAAAAACGCGGGTCGAATTTCACTGCGAGTGGACTGGATCGAGAACGTCTCCTACGCCGGCGAGCTGGAGACCTGTCAGTTCGGCGGCGGGGTGAAGACCGAGGACGGCAGGGTTGTCGGCTGGCGGGAAGTGGAGCGCCTCGACCCCAAGTCCCGCAAGCAGATCTTTGCGGTCAAGCAGGACATCAAGCTGCTCGACAAAGAAATCGTGCGAACCGCCATTGATCGCGCCTTGGTGCGGGTGATCGAAAAACGCGGGGTAAAGCCCGGGGACATCGACTGGTTTTTGCCGCATTACTCTTCCGGTTATTTCCGGGACAAATTCCACGACCGGATGAAAGAGATCGGATTTCACATCCCTTACGAAAAGTGGTTCACCAATCTCTACCAGAAAGGCAACACCGGCAGTGCGGCCATCTACATCATCATCGAAGAGCTTTTCAAATCCGGGGATCTGAAAGAAGGGCAGAAACTGCTCTGCTTTATTCCCGAGAGCGGCCGTTTTTCCCACTGCTACATGATGCTCAGCGTTGTGTGACGCGCGATCTGCGTTACGAGTTACGCGCAGTGATCAACCGGGGCTTCTTCGAGATGGTCGCAGATGTAAGTGGCAAGCGATTTCAGTGATTGGAATACATTGCGGTCGGTGATGCGCAGGCCGAAGTGCTGCTGGATGGCGACGGCAACTTCCACGGCATCCAGAGAATCGAGCCCAAATACCGAATCCGGTCCGAACAGCGGGGATTCCGCCAGCAGCGGTTTCGGTACGGTGACAGTTACATTGCAGGTTTCCACGATCAGTTTGACCAGCTTGTTTTGTAATAGTTCCATAGTAGTTTTTCCATACCCTTTTCCCGCCTGATGTCCATCCATTTTACCCTTTGTACTGTGTCCGGCGCAAGAAATAAATTCGGGCCACTGCCAGGTTGGCGATAAAAAAAGACAGCAGGGCGGCGATTTCCGGCCATACCGTCTGCAGGTTGCCCCCGCGGACGAACAGATCGAGAAAGGCGTCGAGTCCCCATGACAGGGGAGAAAGAACGCTGATTTTCTGCATCATCGTCGGCATGGCGTACACCGGCACCATCACCCCTCCGAGGGCCGCTGCGATGACCACTGAAATGGGTCCGACCACGGAAGCCTGCTCATAGGTTCGCAGAACCGTTCCCAGCATGGTCCCGTAACCGGTGGCTGCCAGGACGGCGCTGAGCGCCACGATGACGATCGCCGCCAGCTGCGGTCCCATATCCAGGCTCGGAGTGCCCAGCAAGGGCAGCCCAAACCGGCCGATGCAAAAAATAACGATAATTTGCACCAGGCAGACCAGCACGTAGGCGAAGATCTTGCCGACGATCAATGTGAAGATCGGCACGGGCATGGAGAGCAGGCGAAAGAAGGTTCCGTCCCGCCGTTCTTTTATCAACGAACCGGCCAGAGGAAGCACGATGAAAAAAATGCCGAACAGCGTCCAGGCCGGTACGTTTTGCTGCACGGAGGTCGGCGTCGGGCCGTCTCGTCCGGTGGAAGCAGCGGCCTCTTCGAAAGCCAGGAGTGGCGAGTCGCTCCAGTCCATCTGGAATTCGGCCGGCGGCAGTGTAAACGCCTCCGGCATGAAATCGCCCATTTCCTTTTGCAGCGTTGCGCTGATTTTTTTCGGCAGCAACTCCTCCAGCGCCACCATTTTTTCGTTCACTTCGATTCCATACACCATCAATTGCAGGGAGTTGCGAACCGCGGAGCGATACCCGCCAAGTACCGCCGGATCGAAATAGATCCGTATCACCGGCGCTGCCACCGGTTGCTCCCCGGTTTCCGGCGCCAGGGACAAAGACTCTCTGACTGTTTGGCGTGCCTTGCGTCGAACGGCCTGCGTCAATCCCTGCGGTAACACCACGCAGAACTGAAAATCGCCCCTGGCAATCGCTGCGGCGGCCTGCCGCTCGTCGATATCACCCTCCTCGATATGTTTGTGCACGGTAAGTTTGCCGCTATCCTGCAGCTTCCGTTCGATCAGTTCGCCGAGTTCGCCGTCATCCGAATTGACCAGCAATATACGCGTTTCGCTCTCCCCCACGGTCTTCAAAACGTTTTCCTGCACCAGTGTGATGACCAGGACCAGAACAGCCGGCATCACGAACAGCACCAGCAATCCACCCCGGTCCCTGCGCAGCAGCAGCAGCTCCTTGGTAACAGTGGCAAGCAGTTTGGTCATAGACTGGTGGTCCCCGCTGGCGTTTAATCTCTCAGATTTTTTCCGGTCAACTTTAGAAACAGATCCCCGAGATTGCCGCAATCCGGGTGTTTTTGGATAAGCGAGGCAGGGGGGCCTTCTTCAATGACCCGGCCCTCATCCATAACAGCAGCACGGGTGCACAACTGCTGGGCCTCTTCCATGTAATGGGTGGTGTAAATCATCGTCGTGCCGCTGGATTTCAAAGACGACAGCTTTTCCAGAATCAAATTGCGAGACTGCGCGTCAATGCCGACGGTCGGTTCATCGAGGAAGACCAACCGGGGGGTATGCAGGATACCCGCGGCCAGGTTCACCCTGCGCTTCATGCCTCCGGAATAGGTTTTCACAACCTGGTCGGCTTTACCGGTCAGGCCGACCAGCTCCAGGGTCTCCGCTATGCGATCCGCCAGTTCGGAGCCGCTGAGACCGTAGAGTTTTCCAAAATACGAAAGGTTTTCCCTGGCTGTCAGATCCGGATAGAGGGCAATGTCCTGCGGCACCAGTCCGATCAACTGCTTCACACGGCTGCGATGGCGCACCACATCCAAGCCGTAAATTTCCACCCGTCCTTCGGTTGGCAGCAGACCGGCGGTCATGATCGATATTGCGGTGGTTTTGCCGGCCCCGTTCGGCCCAAGGAGGCCGTAGATTTCTCCGTTTCCGACAACCAGGTTCAGGTCCTGAAGCGCCGGAAGGGAAGACTTCGGATAGACTTTCACCAGATTCATGACGGTCAGCGGGGGCTTGGCTTCCAGCGCACGCTTCGAGTTGTCGTTTGCTTCGGTGGCGTCTGCAGTCATGGCTTCCGACCCAACCCTTTTTTGCGAGGCAGATTTAATTGCGCTGCAGTGTCACCAGCCCAAATGCGTTGCCGGCTCCGAGCTTCAGGCAGCTGATTCGCTTGCCGGCCGGCATCTGCATCTTCCGGAGCAGCGGCAGGCCCGGCAATGCCGGCAGCAGATCGTCCGGCGACGGGGCCATCGTCCCGGACCGGAGGGCCAGCGCTGCGATGGCCATATCGAAGGCCATGCCTACCGGCAGTGAACCGTAAAGCGGTGTGTAGACCGCAGGCCGGCAATCGCGGGGCAGCAGCTCGGCGTAACGGGTGTCGCCCGGGCTGAAACCGTCTGCTCCCAGCACGAACGGGCTGTTATCCGGCAAATCGACCCTGCCGCGCTCGAAGTTGCCCAGCTGTACATCCTCGATACAGCCATATGCGGATGTGCACTCATCTTCCCTGGTGAGCACGAAGAAACAGGATCCCTCGCCAACGACCGCGTGCCGGTTCACCGATGCCGCCCGGCCGGTGGCCTGTGTCGAAGAGCCGGTATTGCCGTAGTGGCAGTGCCAGTAATATCCCAGCACTTTGCAGAATTCATCCACCCCGCCCACCAGGACCCAATCGACACGCTCTTCCTTGAGCCACTGGATGGCATTGAGCAGTGCCGACGGCATGGACATATCATAATGGCTGATCGACAGGTTAGGGCCCAGCTCCCTCAGAATAATGGAGATGTGCGCCGCTGCTGCATTATGGACCGAATTGGAGAACTTTGTGGGTGAACCGCTGGGATCTCCGGCGGTGATTACCGAGTGCTGGAAGTCGAACGTGTTGCAGGTGGCCCCATAACCGGTGGCAACAATGATTCCCATCCGCTCCGGTTTCGAATCGAGCAGTTCGGCATCTTCCAGGGCGAGAAAAGATCCCAGCAGGGCCATGCGAATGTAGTGATCGATTCGGCGCAACGCCCGTTTGTCGACATATGCTTGAACCGATGTCGTGTCGGCCAGCAGCGCGGGAATTCGAATCGGGCCCTTGGAGGTATCCAGGGAAACCATCTGGGCGCTGGTCTGGCGGGTGGCCAGCGACTGCTGCAAGGCGGATATGCCGGCACCGAACCCGCCGACGGTGCCGATGCCCTTAATCGTTATGTTCAATGGTAGGTATTCCTTTTCCCAGTACCAGCACGGCGTTATTGCCGCCGAATGCCAGCGTCTCGGAGATGGCAACCGATCCGCTGACAGGGGTGTTTTGTGCAACGGGCAAGCCTGGCAATTGCGGGTCCGGTACGGAAAAACCGGCGCTGGCCGGTATCCGGCCGGTTTCCAGGCAGGCGATGGTAAACGCGGCCTCGATCGCTCCCGAAGCGCCGAGAGTGTGGCCGGTGTATCCCTTGGTGGAAAGAAAGGGGACTCCCGGCAGCATTTCGCTCAGCACGATGCTCTCTGCCAGGTCATTGTCAATTGTGCCGGTGCCGTGCGCGTTGATAAACGCCACATCGCCGGAATTCACTTCGGCGGCGGCCAGCGCCTCTTCGATAGCCCGCCGCAATCCTTTGCCGTCGGGCCGCGGCTTCGTGAAATGATAGGCATCGGAAGCGGAGCCATACCCCAGAACGTATCCCCGGGGTCCAAGTCGCAGCTCCTGCGCGAGCGCTTGTGAAACCAGCAGAAGAATTGCCGCTCCCTCCCCGAGGTTCAGGCCCTTGCGGTGGGCATCGAAAGGCTTGCAGGGAGAATCGTCGTTGATGAACAGGGATTTGAACCCTGCGTAGGTCACCCGGTACATTTCATCGGCTCCGCCGGTGATGACCGCATCACAGAGCCCGGAGCGGATCCACGATGCGGCGATGCCGATGGCGTCGCTGCCGGCCGAGCAGGCATTGACGACGGTCTGCGCCGGTCCGTTCAACTCGAATTCGGAGACGATGCCGCAGACCGGGTTGCTGAGCAGAAAACGCTCGACCGGGGGGATATAGGGATCGCAGCCTTCCACGTTGTCCCTGTAAAAAGACTCGTTGTTCATCGAGCTGCCGACATTGGTGCCCAGACAAACACCGATTCGCCGGTGCTGCAATTCTCTCGGGTCCAATCCGGCATCTTCCAGTGCCTCGAGGGCGGCAGTCAGCGCCAGCTGGCTGGTGCGCAGCACTTCTGTTTGCTTCCATCGGTCCGGTGTGAAAAAGTTATCGAGAACCTCGAAAACCGGAAAAGCGGATGTTCCCGAAAAAGAGAAGCGGGTCGGAGGAGCCGGATAACGCTCCCCCCGGTAAAGCGACTGCATGCATTGCGCCAGGGTCGTTCCTGCTGAACAGATGCATCCAATTCCGACGATGGGTACGGGAGTTGCAGGTTTCATTGCGTGAGTCGTTGCTCGATATAGGCTGCTAGCGAGTTAATGGACTGCAGGGCGGGTCGCCCTTCCTGCATGTCCCTGATGGCCACGCCGAAGGTCTTTTCAACCTGGAAGACGATCTCTACCGCGTCAATGGAATCGAGTCCCAGCTTTTTACCGAACAGGGGTTCGTCGTCTTCGATTTGATCGGGCGCAATATCTTCGATGTTCAGCTCTTCTACGATCATGCGCTTGAGTCGATCTTTCAGATCCATTAACGTTCACCTGTGCTGTTTTCAGAGAGGCAGAATCAGGTAAATTGCCCATTTCCGCAGGCCGGCGCAAGGCATGATCGGCCCTGCAGGGCCGGCTTATCTGACAGTCGGAAGCAGTTTACGGTAAATTTCTTCTTCGCGGTCCGCACATTCCATGAGGATGCGGGTCATTGCCGCATAGCTGTCGTTTTCGCCGGCGCGGCCTTTACAATTTCTGGCACCGATCACCGCAAATTCCCGCCAAAGGTCCCCTGCGGCCGTCATTTTGTCGGACAGGTCCTGGAGGCCGGGTGCCTGCAGCCGTTGGGCGGCCTCCTGCAGAAATGCCGCGTACATGAATCGAAAACCGCCGCCGCCGGTCCCGAGTTCTTCCTGCATCCGGATCAACTGGGTCACATACAAAGATGCTTTTCGCTGACCGAGTTTTTCGGGCCATTTTTTCACCTGCCTTGCCAGGTAGCGGATTCCCTTAACGCCGATCAGCGGACCGGGCGTGTGCAGCATGCGGCGGCAGACGATACGGATGCCGTTTTTTACGGACTGGTCAAAAGGAACCGTCTCCGGCACGTGGGTTAGATAATACATGGTGCCCCTGGGAGCCATCGCACCTTTGGCAAAACGTGCTTTCATGAGGTCCTTGCGGTGACAGCGTTCCAGGTCGGGGAAAACCGGATCGCTGATGATGTAATGGTCGTTTTCCCTGCCGATCACCACCAGGTTGTGCATATTGAAGTGGAACCGAAACGCCGGGGGAAAGTAGGGCAGCCAGTATCCGCCGGTCCGGCAGCCGACCGGAATGCCCTCCTCGATTTTTCGATCCAGGGCATCCATGGCTTTTTCCGGATTCCGGAATTTTTGCCACCGAACCTGAAGCCCGAACCACCGGGTGAGGCGTTTGAAAATGCCGCCGACTTCGCAACGAAAGGTGGTCAGCGGCAGCTTGTTGATCTTGATAAACGGCAGGTAGCCGAAGAACAGCCCGGCACCGATGCCGAACGCCATGGCTTCGCTGATGTCAATGCCGTAATGATGCAGCAGGTTGGCAGTCACACCGCTTTCACAATGCGCCGACTGCCGGTGTTCAAAATCGATCTTCATGGAGTATCCGTCTTCGAAAGCATCGTCTCGATGTCTTTCGGCACTTTGCTTAGAGTATCAACCGGCACATCAAACAGATCGGCGTATCGTTTCAAGATTTCCGGTTTCAGCTTTTTAAACACGGAAGGCTTGAGATGCCGACGGACGCGCCAGCGGCTGAACCCGACATACTGGGCCAGCAGTGCGGGCGTCATCTGGTTGCTGACCATCAAAAAGGCCAGGGGGCTCAGTTTGCCGGAGCGGATTTTCCGAACGGTGTCTTGCATCTGGTCGCGAATGATTTCCCAGGCCTGGTCATTGGCGATATTTTTCGGTTCCCACCCGGCGCTGCCGGCCAGCACGTAGTTTCCATCGTCATCGACTGCGTAGCAGATTTCCCGTCGACCGTCCGTGATCATACCGGGTTGCTGGGGGACTTCACTGATTTTCATTCTGCCTTCCGGGCCGGGAGGTGAAGTGTTGCGCGGATCTGACCGGACGTGTGCGTTCGTTGCAGGCACTTTGGCGCGATGTTTGCCAGCCGGTCAAGAAACGCTTACAAACTATTAAAATTAGATCAATTGCCGACAAATTGCAACCGGATAAAGAGGTTGAATTTGCCGTGCGATTCCATTATTGTAGAAAATTCAAATTGATAGGGTTGTTTGGCCCATCACGAATCCAAATTGCAGCGAGTACAGGCCATGGCAAACGACAACAGCACTAACCGGAGTTTTGAAGTGGAGCTTCGCGTACCCTTTCACGATCTCGATCCGCTTCATATTGTATGGCATGGAAATTATTTGAAATATTTTGACATTGCCCGCTTCGCACTGTTTGAAAATGCCGGCATCGATCTGTATGCATATTACCAGAGAACCGGGTATCTGTTTCCGGTCATCAAGACCTCCACCAAGTATATCGTTCCCCTGAAGTACGGCGATCTTTTCCGCTGCCGGGCGACCGTGCGGGAAGCCAGCATCAAGATCGTAACCGATTTCGTCCTTCGCAGGGCAGAAGACGGTGAGATCTGTGCCAGGGGCAGGGGGGAGCAAGTGGCGCTCAAGCCGCCGGACATGGAGATGGAATTCGAAATACCGGAGGATATCCGCTCTGCCCTCGGATTTTAAACCGGAATTTGCCAGTTCACGTACGGCTTCAACCTGCCTCTCAACGACCTGAAATCGAGATAGGTTACAAACGTGAAACCCAGCTTTACAGACGCTTTTACAGCCGGGACCGAGCGGGTGGCGGTCTGGTCGGATCTGTTGGATGACATCAATGTGTTTCCAGTGGCCGACGGTGATACGGGCCGCAACCTGATCATCAGCCTCGCTCCGCTCAGACACCCGAACGACGACCCGGAAGCCACCATTCACGCCCTGCTGATGGCTGCGCGCGGAAACTCCGGCAATATCGCTGCACAGTTTTTTTCCGGCCTTTTGATGGCCCGGTCTTTCGGCACCCTGGCCGATGCGGCACGGATCGGCAGTGAGCGGGCCTGGAAAGCGGTCCGCGACCCGGTCCCCGGAACCATGCTGACCGTGTTCGATGCCCTGGCGAAATACCTATCGGACACCTCGCCCTCGGCCGGCCCGGATTATATCGACGGTATGATCGCCCATCTTGCCGATGCCACCCGGTCGACGACCCACCTGCTCCCCCGTCTGCGCAGTGCCGGGGTGGTCGATGCCGGTGCCCTGGGCATGTTTATCTATTTCGAAGGTTTCTTTCACCGCCTTGGAGGCGGGCAAGGCAAATTGCATCCCCTTACGGAACGGTTTCCGGACGGGCTGCGGATCGGCAGACATTTCCAGGAACTGGCTGAAAAGGAGTATTGCATCGACACGGTGATTCGGGTGGCAGACGGAGTTGATGAATGCATCGACCGCTTGTCCGAGATTTCCGACAGCCTGGTCGTGATTCCGCACCAACAGTTTTACAAGGTCCACCTGCACACCACGGATTTGTCAGGGGTCAGAGAACAGTTTGACTCGATCGGCGATGTGGTGCGCTGGGAGGAAGATGATCTGCAGTCGCAGGTGCGGCTGTTTAACAAAGGGGCGGTTCGAAGCGATGTTCACATCATGACCGATGCGGCCGGATCGATCAACCGGGAAGAGGCACGGCAGCTGGGCATGACCCTGCTGGACAGTTATGTGGTGTCTGAAGACGGAGCGGTACCCGAAACCCGGGTTTCCCCTGAAAAGCTCTACCAGCTTCTGCGTGACGGGAAAAAAATATCGACATCCCAGGCGTCGGACTATGAGCGTCACCAGCATTACCACAAGGTGCTTCAACTGCATGAGCGGGTTATCTATTTGTGCGTCGGGTCGGTCTATACGGGCAACTATGCAACGGCGGCAGCCTGGAAACGGGAGAACGATCCGCAAAACCGGTTTACCCTGATCGATACAACGGCCGCCTCAGGGCGCCTGGGAACGATCGCCATTGCAGCGGCTCGCATGGCAGCCCAAACCACCGAGGTGCAGCTGGCGGTCGAATACATCAACCGGATGATTCCGGCCTGCGAGGAACTGATCTTTCTGGATCGGTTGAAATATCTGGCAGCGGGCGGTCGTTTATCCAAAAAAAGCGCCTTCTTCGGCGAGCTACTGCATCTCAAGCCGATCGTCAGCCCGACGGCGGAAGGGGCCGTAAAGGTGGGGGTTGCACGCAACCGGACGGGACAGATCCGTTTCGCCCTGCAGCGGCTGACCGAACAGTGCGTTGCCGATGCGCCGCACCTGATTATGGTCGAATACACCGACAACCGGCAATGGGTATCGGATACCGTGCTGCCGATGATTCGCAGGGCCTTCCCCGAAGCCGAGTGCCTGCTGCGGCCCATGTCGCTGACCGCTGGTGTTCATATGGGACCGGGGACATGGGCGGTGGCGTACCTGCCGGATCATGCCCTGAATCTTGGATGAGAACAGATGACGTGAATGCGCCCACACAGATACAATCAGGGTTTTCCGTTGTGATACCGGTCTTCAACCACGCCGAGACAGTGGGCGATGTCGCACGGGATGCATTGCAACTGGGATTTCCGGTATTTGTGGTGGATGACGGTTCGGCAGATGATTCTGCTGAGAGGGCAGGTCAGATAGAAGGGGTAACGCTGCTGCGTCACGATGGCAATCGGGGAAAGGGCGCCGCCATAAAGACCGGCATGCGGGCCGCATCGCGAATTTCCCGCTGGGCGATTACCTTGGACGCCGACGGCCAGCACAACCCGCTGGACGCGCGGATCCTGATCCGATCGATACCGGAAGAAAGTCGGCCGATCGTTGTCGGCGTCCGGCAGGGTATGGATGCGGTCGGTGTGCACTGGACCAGCCGATTCGGACGCAAGTTCTCCAATTTCTGGGTGTGGGCCGCGGGTGGCCACCGATCCCGTGACTCACAGAGCGGGTTCAGAATCTATCCCCTGCCGGAAACTCTGCAACTGGGCGTTGTTGCCGACCGCTACCAGTTCGAAGTGGAAGTCATTGTAAAGGCCCGGTGGAAGAAGCTGCCGCTGGTCGAAGCGCCGGTGAGCGTCCGGTATCCGCCGGGAGAGCGGGTGTCCCATTTCCGGCCGTTTGTTGATTTCATGCGCAATTCGACGACATTCAGCCGGCTGATCGTGCAACGACTTTTCCTGCCGCCGGCATTCCGCCGCCGCATGATTGCACCGCGGGACGACGGCGCGGCAGAGGCCTGAAGCCAAGAAGCCATCGACTATGGGGAAAGACACATTCTTCAGCAAATGGACCCCGCTGCTGCTCACCGTTACGGTCGCCCTGATTTTGTTCTGGATTGGCTGGCACCGGCTCAGGATCGACACCGACATCGTCGGCACGCTGCCGCTGGACGACCCGGTACTTTCCGATGCGGCTACCATTGCAAAAACCCATCCCATGCAGGATCTGGTGGTCATCGACCTGCAGATTCACAGGGATACGCCACGCCCGGAAGTCCCGACCCCTGAACCGCTGGCAGATGCGGCTGCCTTTGTCGAACAACGGTTCGCAGACAGCGGGTTGTTCCGGCAGATCGGGACCAGGCGGTATCAGGAACTGATACCGCTGCTGATCGACGATGTCACCCCCAGGCTTCCGGTCCTGTTTACCGAAAGGGATCTCAACAGCGGGATTGCTCCCCTGCTGCAGCCCGATCGGCTGCGGCAGCACCTGGAGCAACAGGTCCTGCAGCTGATGGAGCTGGGCGGAGTGGGGCAGGCCGGTCGGATAGCCGCCGATCCGCTGGGTCTGCGGAATCTGGTGCTGGCCCGCCTCGCCCATCTTTCCCCCGCACGCGGCAGCATGCACCGGGGGCACCTCATTTCTTCGGACGGCCAGCACCTTCTCCTGCTTGCCAGGCCGGCTGCACCCGGAACCGACACGGCATCGGCCAGGCAGCTGGCCGTTCTTTTCCAAAATCTCGAAGGTGAAATCAATCGCAGAGCGACGGCGAAGGATCTGCGCTTTACGCTGACACCGGTGGGCGCCTGGCGTGCGGCATTGGACAATGAGAACATTGTCCGCAACGATGTGCAGCGACTCATTCTGTTCGCCGCCCTGGGAATCGCCGTCCTGCTGCTGCTGGCCTTCCCCCGGCCGGCTGTCGGCCTGCTGGCGCTGGTGCCGGCGGTTGCCGGTACCCTGGCTTCCTTTTTCTTTTTTTCCCTCTGGCATCCATCGATTTCGATCCTGACCATCGGTTTCGGCGGAGCCATCATCTCCATTACCGTCGACCATGGCATCGCCTATCTTCTCTTTCTGGATCGACCCGAAGGCGGCTCCGGCCGGCAGGCTGCAAAAGAAGTCTGGGCGGTGGGACTGCTGGCGGCCTTGACCACGATCGGTGCTTTTGCGTCTCTACAATTCAGTGGTTTTCCGGTCCTGGCCGAGATCGGCCAATTTGCCGCCATCGGGATTGCCGCCTCTTTTCTTTTCGTGCACCTGGTTTTCCCGAAGGTGATCCCACAGCTGCCGCCGACCGCAAAGAAAAAGACCCTTACCCTTCACCGCCTGGTGCCGAAACTGTTTCTCGTCGGGGGGAAGTACAAGGCATGGGCCGCCCTTGGTGTCGGCCTGCTGATGGCCGCTTTTGCCCGTCCCGAGTTCAACGCGGATTTCCGGGCCATGAACACGATCGATCCGCAGACCGCGGCGGCGGAAAACAAGGTTGCCGGCATCTGGGGCAATGTCCGCTCACAGGTTTTCGTCATGACCGAAGCCGGCAGCCTGCAGCAGCTGCAGCAGCGGATCGACCGTCTGAGCGATCTGTTGGAGCAGGAAGTGTCCACCGGCGCTTTGGCCTCCGCATTCACCCCGGCCCTGTTGTTTCCGGGAGAAAGGCGGGCGAAGGAAAATCTGGCCGAATGGCAGACATTCTGGACAAAGGAGCGCAAAGATGCACTGCGCAGCGCCCTGGCACAGGTGTCGCAAAAGTGGGGATTCGCGCCGTCGGCATTCGACCCCTTCCTCCGGCATGTCGAGCAGTCCGGCTATGAGCCCCACCAGATCCCTGCACCGTATTTCGACCTGCTTGGCATTCAGGGGCCTGCAGCAGACGGGGACGGCAATTGGACACAGTTTGCCACGCTGCGCCCCGGACAGGCATACCGCGCGGCGGAACTGGTGGAGAAGGTTACCCGACAACAGGGGATCCGGGTGTTCGACCCGGCCCATTTCTCGGTGAAACTCGGCGAGTATCTGGCGGATACATTTCTGCGGATGGCGGCCATTGTGGGCATCAGCGTGGTGCTTCTGGTGTGGATCTTTTTTTTCAACTGGCAGTTGGCCGGAACAGCCATGCTGCCGATCGCATTCGCGCTCAGCTGCACCCTCGGAACCCTGCGGATTATCGGCCACCCATTGGACATTCCCGGTTTGATGCTATCGATCGTCGTCATGGGGATGGGCATCGATTACACGTTATATCTGGTCAGGGGGTACCAGCGCTACCGCGAAGCCACCGACCCTTCCATGGTTTTGATCCAGACAGCGGTATGTTTAGCGGCGGTTTCCACCCTGATCGGGTTCGGGAGTCTGAACTTCGCCCAGCACCGCCTTCTGCAAAGCGCCGGTCTGACATGCGTACTCGGCGTGGGATACGCTTTTCTGGGCGCTTTTCTGATCCTGCCGACACTGTTGCAGCGCATTTATTCGCCGGCCGCATCGTCTCAAACGACCGACGGGGAGGACCCCAGCCAACGGACGCGACAACCAGCGGGCGTTTTTCAAAACCGCCGGGAGCCAATCGGCTGGAGAGCGTCTTCACTGCGAAAACCCTACTATCAGCTGTTGATCAGTCTTTCCAGAAAATGGGGGGTCTGGATCATGCCGATATGTATCTGGCCGGTAACAGCCGCCTTTTTCCTGCTCTTTCCCGGCCGCGTGGCAGTCGGCCTGGATCTGTACCGCAGCGTCTACCCGGACAGATCCCGCATCTTTCACCTCCTGTGCGTCTGGCGGCAGTATCACCGGTTTTCCCGGCTGTTCGTCGACCGGTTTTACCTTCACGAGGGGATACAGGTGCACACCGCCTCCGAGGGTTGGGAATATCTCGAGGAGACCCTTGACAAGGGTACCGGCGGCGTCGTGTTGATGTCCCACATGGGCACGTGGGAAATGGCTGCCGGACTGATCCGTCAAAAACGGCCCCACCTGCCGCTGATGCTATACATGGGCGAAAAGCACAAGGAGAAGATCGGCGCAGTAATAAAGGACGGACTCGCCCAATCCGGGATCCGTATCGTGACCACCGACCCGGACGGAGGATCGCCCCTGAACATCATCGAAGGGGTCCAGTTCCTGCGGGAGGGCGGGTTGGTATCTCTGACCGGCGATCGCACCTGGAGCGGTAAGGAGCGCACCGTGCCTGTGAGAATGTTCGAACGCGAAGCAAGGGTCCTGGAGGCACCCCACATGCTGGCCCTGTTGTCGGGGGCGCCGATTCTCATTTTCTTTTCGTTTCGTACCGGTCCCAGGCAATATCATATGGCCGTTATGGAACCGTATCGGGTTACCGCCGATCACCGCTCAGAGCGAAAGGAAGCGATCCGCCGATCGGCCCAGCATTATGCCGACCAGCTGGAGCGGATGCTGCGCCGGTATCCTTTGGAGTGGTTTCATTTCGGTCCCTTCTTAGGCCGCCGGATAGACGGATGAAAGTTTATTTTGAAATTTGGTATCAAATATTGTATTAAGAAAAGCTTTGACCACATCCTCGGCTGGAGTGCGGTACAAGCGATATATAGAAAGCGATAAACAAACAATGACCCGGGAAGAGATCCAGGCCAGCATCCTGGCCGTTTTTGCAGAAGCGTTCGAAATAGAAAATCCCGAACTGGACGACGACCTGCGTGAAGTTCACGAATTTGACAGTATCGATGCAATTGAGCTGTTGGCGGAGATCGAAAAGCTGTTGAAATCGGAATTGACGCAGGACGAAAAGAAACAGGCCATGGGGATCCGCACCATCAACCAGATCTGCGACTATGTGGAGTCCCTGGCTGCCGTTCGCCTGAAGCCGGCTTGACCTTCGGCCTGTATGACAATCAGCAGCCATCCGCAACGATGTGCGGACAGCATACCGCCCTGCCGACATACCTGATAACAGTGTCCCGATTATGAACAGAAGAGTCGTCATCACCGCTGCCGCCGCCATCACCCCCATCGGCCATCGTAAAGATGACATCCTTGACAGCCTGACCAACGGGGTGTCGGGGGTCAAACCCCTGCGCGAAGACAAGTTGCTTTCCGGTCACCTCCACTCAAAAGTTTTCGGTACGGTTGATTACGACATCCCCTTCGATTTCAAGCGCAAGTACCGCAAGACTATGGGACCGGTGGCCTACTACGCCTGCCAGGTTGCCAAGGAAGTCATCGAGCAGTCCGGCCTGCCGACAGACTTTGTCACCTCCGGGCGGCTTGGCGTTTCCTTCGGATCGATCCACGGCAGCCCGACCGTTCAAAGGGGAATCTACGAGTGCTTTTTCAGCGATTCCGATGAGACCTATACCAGCATCAACGCCGTCGATTATCTCAAGTCGATGGTACACACTACTGCAGTTAACATCACCAAGATGTTCGGCATTACCGGTCGGGTGATTGCTTCATCCACGGCCTGTACCACCAGCAGCCAGTGTGTCGGTTTCGGCTACGAGACCATCAAGTTCGGCCTGCAGGATGCCATGCTTTGCGGGGGAGCTGACGAATACGACACTACCACGGTGGCGGTGTTCGACAACCTGCTGGCCTGCTCGACGGATTTCAACGACACGCCGCATTTGACTCCCCGCCCTTTCGACGATCGTCGCGACGGGCTGGTGGTCGGCGAAGGTGCCGGTGCCGTCATGCTCGAAGAGTATGAATTTGCGCGCAAACGTGGCGCAGAGATTCTGGGAGAGGTCATCGGGTTTTCGTGCAACAATAACGGCGGCGACATGATCCTGCCAAATGCCCAGGGTGTCACGGATGCCATTCGGCTGGGCATCGACAGTGCAAAGGTGCCGGCTGGCAGTGTCGACCTGGTCAGCGCCCACGCCACCGCCACAAAGATGGGAGATGTGGTCGAAGCCCAGGCCATCCGCAAGACCTTTGGTGACGCCCCCCGGGTAGTCGGGCTCAAGGGCTACATGGGACACACAATGGCAGCCTGCGGAGCCATTGAAACCGTTCTGGTTCTTTTCATGATGCAGGCCGGTATCATTGCACCCACGCTGAACCTGGAAGAAATTGATCCGCGCTGCGGCGGTCTGCGGCATGTCACCGAGCTCATCGAGTCACCGTTTTCAACCGCGGTTGTGCAGAACTTCGCCTTCGGTGGGGTGAACACAACGCTGTTCATCAAGCGATTCGATTAAAGATGGCTGCTTTCACTCGCCTCATCAAACCGGCTTGCGACCTTTTCGTCACACTGGTGCTCTGGGTCTACTTCGTTTTCGGATATCTGGTTTTCTTCGCTCCCCTTTTTATCGGCGCTTTCTTTCTGGCCGCCGATCGCGAAAAGACCTATCAGCGGTTGCTGAATCTCTACTGCCGCAGTTTCTTCCGACTGATGCAGCTGCTAATACCGCAGTTGACAGTGGACGCCTCTGCGGAAGTGCGACGATTGCAGTCGGCGGTGGTTGTAAGCAATCACCTTTCCTATCTCGATCCACTGCTGATGATTTCCCTGTTCGAGCGTCAGAAGACCATCGTTAAAAGCGATTTTTTTCGGGTACCGATATTCGGATGGATCTTGCAGCTATCCGGTTACATCCCGGCTGTGACCGGTGGCATGCAAACCGGACTGATGGCCGAGAGAATCGAACGCCTGGGTGATTTTTTTGCCGACGGCGGCATACTGTTCATCTTTCCGGAAGGCACCCGCAGCCGGGATGGACGCATCGGGAAGCTCAAATACGGTGCCTTCAAGATAGCCGACCGCTTCAAGGCCCCTCTCGATGTCGTCGGCATCGAAGGTTCCCAGTCCATATTCACACCCGGCAAATTTCTGTTCAACACCTGCACGGCCAACACCATTCGAATCGAATGGCTGGGCCGGGTACAGCCGGTTGATGAAAGCGCTTCGGTCACCCTTTCGACGCAGGTTGAAACGGTCATATCGTTGATGGAGAATTGGCGGCGGTCAACCGGCGGCCCGCCGTAAACGGCCTGCTTGCCGGTCTTCACTGCCTGGTCACCCAACCCTCTGGGAGCAGCCCATGGACCTGTCACTATTTGAAGAGATGGAAGCGCCCGAGCTTCGCAGGTATATCGAATTTTTACTGTGGCACTATCGCGTGGTGGATGCTTTCTGGTATCTGTACACCGTGGAGCAGTTCGACGATGCCACCGCCAACAGGCTCAACGAGCGGGTCTGGGGCCGGGTGGCGCCCATGGCGGCCCGGGACCTGGCAAAGCGTTTTCAGATTCAAGAGACCGGCTTGGAAGGATTTGTAAAGGCCCTGCGCCTTTTCCCCTGGTGTATCCTGGTCGGCTACCGGATTGTGGAGAAACCCGGAGAGGTGCTCATCGAGGTGCCGTCCTGTCCCACGCAGCTGGCGCGAACCCGACGCGGTCTGCCCGAGTATGCCTGCAAGGAAATGCACCGCGGAGAGTTTGAAAATTTCGCCCGCGAAATCGACGGCCGGATCCGGGTAACCTGCCTGTTTGCCCCTCCCGATGACCATCCGCCCGATATGCACTGCCGCTGGCGATTTGAACTGGCCCTCTGATCTATTCGAGGCCGTTGGCAGTGCAAAGGATCAAAGCCAGGTGAACTAGATATACATGACATATGGCAACACAGACCAATTGTTCGATTGGAACGAATATGAATCAACCGATTCCAGAGGTCACCGATAAAGATGTTATCCGTATCGTCCGACGCGATTTGCCAAAGACGCAATTCGACGAAGTCATTTCAATTCTAAATGAATACGGAACGGAAGGTTGGCAGCGTAGCGTAAGCCGTGTCAGACTCGCCGTCCTGAAGCTTGCCAACGGAGATCTCGAAGCGTTGCGCCGCGAAATCGAGGCCGCAAAAAGAGACTACCGCGATGTCTTGGCGTATGCGGAGTATCCTGAGTACATGCAGAAAGTATCACCTTCTTCGCGGCTTGCCGACGAAGAAAAGGAAAGAATTATCCGTTCAGACTGGAATCAGTACCAGAACTGGCTGAACAGAAAGTAGAATGTAACAGATGAAGGGATTCTTATCGGGAACTCTTACATCTACTACCTTTCTCAAACGATCCTAAATTACGGGTAACTGCTATGGTCCCGAACCTATAAGACCACTTAAAATTCTGTGATAGCCGAAGCATATCTTCATCACTGGCGTTAATCCTGATTGTTTGGCTTTTTGGCAAGAAATCGCCAGTTTTACCCACCAAGCTGACCTGTTGAATCCCCTCCGTTCATGAAGTTCATGCCACAAAATCAACGAACTGTTTTCACAAGTTACCTTTGCCACACAGTGGTAGCAACCTCAAACGCTTGTATTTTCTCGGCTTATTTAGTCATTACAACCTGCAGATTTTGTACGGTTTTTGCATATTACTGAAAAAATCTCTGTAATCAGTCAGGCAGCCTCAACTATCAAGGGGAGATAGTGAGAGTGCGTTTGCCGATTCTAACTCAGGCCAAAATGCCCAATGGGGTAGTTTGGCCTTTTTACTTGTGATGAAAGGAGGTTGAGAATGAATCGAGGACTCATGCTGGTAGTGGTTCTGTTATCTGTGTTTCTGTGTGGCAATGTATGGGCCGTTGATGATACCGCTATCCAAGATCTTCAGACAGATGTTTCTACCACGAAATCAAAAGCAGACAAAAACGCAGCAGAAATTGAAAGTATGAAGGGTGGATTGCCCGCCGAAGCTGCAGCAAGGAAAGCGGCTGACGATTACCTCCAACAACAAATCGATAATATTGAACTAATACCCGGGCCGGAGGGACCTCAGGGGCCAAAAGGTGACCAGGGTGACCCAGGTGTATGTGAAAATTGCCCAAGTTTCACACCGCCGAGTATTACTTATGATGCAATACTAATTTTGGGCGGTCTGGAAGT
>LJNK01000002.1 GCA_001303025.1 Deltaproteobacteria bacterium SG8_13 | reverse complement strand
GTTTCCCAAGATCAGCGTGCCGCGGTTCGACAAGGCCGGCACACCGGATTTTCCGCTGCCGGATCCGGATCACGGCGTTCCCCAGCGACTGCCCCAGGCGATCCTCAATGAGGATCCCTACCCAATCAAGGCGATGATCGCCTATCGCTTTGAACCGCTGGGGTCGATACCCGACACCAACCTAGTGAAAAAGGCGCTCGCCAAGCTCGACCTGGTCGTTGCCATTGATATCAACTACAGCGACATCGCCTGGCATGCGGATGTCGTCTTGCCGGAGTCCACCTACCTGGAACGCACCGACTGCGTGCAACAGGCCAACGGACTCAAGCCGCAGATCTTTTTGCGGCGCCAGGCGGTGGAGCCCCGCTATGACACCAGGGATGGAGCCCTTATCCTCAAGCAGATCGGCGAGCGACTGGGGATCGGAAAGTACTTTCCATACAACAGCATGGAAGAGCTGGTCGCCTGGCAGTTGGAGGGCACCGGATTCAAGCTGGAGGATTTCGATGCCAAGGGATTTGTCGCATACGGCAAGGATCAGATCTTCTGGGACCGCAAAGAGGGTATCAAACTCAAGACCCCATCGAAAAAGATCGAATTCAAATCTTCCCTGCTGGAAGACGCCGGCTATCCTTCTTTTCCGGCCTATGAGCCTGTTCGCCGGCCCGCCGGCAGCGAGTTCCGGCTGGTGACCGGTCGCATTGCTCTTCACACGCATGTGTCGACCCAGAACAATCCGTATCTGAACGAAATCGTTTCGGAGAACGTGCTCTGGATCAACAGCGCCAGAGCGGCTGAACTGGGTATCGCCAACGGCAACGTCGTGTCGATCGAATCGAAAAGCGGTTCGGGAAAGATCAAGGCGTTTGTCACCGAACTGATCCACCCGGAGACCGTGTTTCTGCTGCACGGGTTCGGCCACGAGGCCAAATTCGCCACTCGCAGTTACAACAGGGGCGTTTCCGACAGTGTTCTGCAGGAAAACATTTCCGACGAAGTCGGCGGAAGCCCGGGATTGCATGAAACATTCGTTACGGTGAAAGCGGCCTAACCATCGGCCCAAGCGCTGTCATTCGGAGGATAACAATGAGTAATTACTACCTTTTTCAGGATACCAAAAAGTGCATCGGCTGTCATACCTGCACGATCCAGTGCAAAAGCAACAAGAATCTCCCCCTGGGCCCCCGCATCAGCCAGATCGTCACGGTGGGGCCGAAGATGGTTGGCGGATTGCCGAAAGCCTCCTACATATTCATGCCCTGCTTCCACTGCGAAGATCCCTGGTGCGTGGCTGCCTGCCCGACCGGCGCCATGCAGAAGCGCACCAAAGACGGGATCGTCTTCGTCGCATCCGAATTGTGTGTTGGCTGCAAAGCCTGTATCACTGCATGCCCGTGGGGCGCCCCCCAGTGGAACCCGGAGACCGGAAAAGCGGTCAAGTGCGACTACTGCTTCGAACGTGTGGACCAGGGGCTCCTACCGGCCTGTGCGACGGTCTGCACGACCCATTGCCTGCATTTTGGCAAGGTGGAGGAGATGACCCAGATTCGTCGTGAAAGGCATGCGAAGGCCATTTCGGCGCTGGACCAGATGTAGCCACATGGATCCGGTACTGCTTCGTTCCGCGACATCGATGTGGCGGGGCATTGCGAGAGGAAAACCATGCCACAGGAACCTTGCCCGGTCAGCAGCATCCTCGAAGCGCTGACCAAAACGATCGAAACGGGACGATTCAACCGTCCCAAAACCCGCAGAATTGCGGAAGAAATTCTGCAGCTCTTAGACGACATCGCCTGGGGCAGAGCCGGAGATGAACACATTCCGGCCATGGAATCCCTCGCCGATGAGCTGGGCCGCGAACCGTCAAACGGTTCGGCTGTCGATTTCGTTCACACGCTGCGCAACGCCCTGGGGCAGCACCGCGAGGTTTTCCTCAGCCACATTCAGACTCACAATTGTCCCAGCGGGGATTGTGTCAAGCTCGCTCCGGCTCCGTGCCAGATGACCTGTCCGGCCGGCCTCGACATACCCACCTACGTCACCCTTATCGGAATGGGACGGGATGCCGAAGCCATCGATGTTATCCGGCAGGATTGTCCTTTCCCGTGGGTATGCGGGCTGGTTTGTACCCGACCCTGTGAACTGATGTGCGTGCGGGCCCGCATTGACACACCAGTCTCCATCAAGTTTCTGAAAGGGTTTGCCGCCGAACGGGCCATGTCTGAGGGAGGCTATCGAAATCCCCTGAAAGATCCCGATAAAGGGAAGAAAGTCTGTGTGATCGGTGCCGGGCCCGGGGGAATGAGCGCCGCCTACTACCTGGCGTTGAAAGGTTACGGTGTTCGGGTCATAGAGCAGCACGCCATCGCGGGAGGAATGCTGCTGCTGGGCATCCCGCGTTATCGCCTGCCGCGGGAGATCATCGACCGGGAAGTTGCCAAGTTGGAAGAGTTGGGGGTTGAATTCCGGTTCAACACCCGTTTTGGCGAGGACCTGCCACTGGACCGATTGCGGTCGGAAGGGTTTGAGGCCTTCCTTTTCGCCATCGGCGCGCACGAATCATTCAAATTGGGGATACCTGGAGAGACAGGCTGCCCGCAGGTCATCGAAGCGATCGATTTCTTGAGAAAGGTTGCTCTCGGCGACCGCAGGATTCCCGGGAAAGATGTCATCGTGGTCGGTGGCGGCAATGTCGCCATCGACGCTGCCCGGACCTGTCTTCGCCTTGGTTGCCGGCAGGTTACCATCGCCTATCGTCGCACTCGTGCAGAGATGCCGGCTGACCGGGAAGAGGTCGAGCAGGCCGAAGAAGAGGGCGTCGTCTTTGAGTTTCTAACGGTGCCCACCTACGTCGAAACCAGCGAGGATTGTCTCACCGGGCTGCGCTGCCTGCGTGCCAGGCTCGTTTCAAAGGAAGGTGCGGATCGCAAAGTCCCCAAGCCGATTGAAGGCAGCGATTTTCTGATGAAAGCCGATGTGGTGATCTGTGCCATCGGGCAGAAAGTGGAACAGGCTGGTATGGCGGCCTTGAAGGATCTGCAGTGGACACGAAGGAGCACCATTCACGCCAACATGGCCACCGGAGAAACCTCGGTGGCAGGAGTTTTTTCCGCAGGAGACTGCGTCACCGGTCCGGCAACCGTGATCGAGGCCATCGGTGGCGGGAAAAGGGCCGCAGAAGCGATCGACCGTTATCTGTCGGGAATACCGCAACCCAAAGTGCCGCCGGTACCGGTCCGTCGGGGGCGGATCGACTGGCTTGAGGTGCCGTCCAGTACCAAAATGACTCTCAGAAGGCCGGAGATGCCGCTGCTGAATATCGATCGGCGCCGTACAACCTTTCAGCAGGTGGAATTGGGCTATCCGGAAAATGCTGTGCGCGAGGAGGCCCGCCGCTGCCTGCGTTGTGATATATGCCTGCGCTGCGGCAAGTGTGTTGAGATCTGCCGTGATAAGATGAATGTGGATGCCCTTCAAATGGGATATTTAGACTTCGATCATCCGGTGCAGACCGACTTCCGCGTCGCTGCCGAGCGCTGTATCGCCTGCGGAGCCTGTGCCGCCAATTGCCCAACCGGTGCCATGCGTCTGGAAGACCGTGGGGATGAGCGAATCCTGTCGCTTTGCGGAACCATCCTCAACCGGCAGAAATTGCTTTTCTGTGAAGATTGTGGGTCTGTTCTGGGACCTGCCCGGTATCTCGATTTTATCCGCAAAAGAACGGCGACAGTGGCACGGGTTGCCGGTGACCGAAAAATGTGTGACGCGTGTGCCCGAAAATCGAAGGCACGGTACAGTTCAGACAAGGCCCCTGCTGTGCCGGAACGTAAATGAGCGGACGCGGCCTCGGCTTTATTCGCCGCTCCCGGGCCGCACGCGCATCATTCAAACATCATTGAGGAGACCCTGAAATGGTATTTCGTCGTGGCCAGAAAGTCGAAATATTCCAGGTATCGGCTGACGAAAGCTGGGAAGCGTATATGGATGAATACGTAGGCCTGCACGGCATCATTACGGATCCGGACAGCACCATCAACGACCCGGACGCACTTGTGGAAGTCAGCCTGGTCGGCAAAGGAACGCACCGGTTTCCGCAGGACTGCCTGCGGGTGCTGGAAGATTCATCCGCGCAGGAATAAGGCCGGCGGGGTCCTTCTTGTTGGCGTTGCGAACAGACGCAAACGCCTTGAAGAAATGCCGGGGCTTCTTGGATGGTTCTCCCATATGGCGGTACGCGAACTGTTGGAGAAAAAGGGCCGCAAGGCCATCACGATCGACGGTGGGCATACGGTGGAAGAAGCCGTCCACCGGATGGCGACCCATAACGTCAGCGCCCTGGTGGTGCTCGAAAACGCACAACCGGTGGGAATGTTTGCTGAGCGTGATTTGTTGCGGACCTATTTGACGCATCGGCAACGCCCTTTTTCGGAAATCCGACTGGTCGAAGCCATGACCCCCCGGTTGTTGGTCGCCGCACCGCAGGATGATACCGCATCGACACTGGAGATGATGCTTCGGGAGGGGATCCGCCATCTGCCGGTCGTCGAAAACCGATCCATCGTCGGCATGTTGACGGCCAACGATTTGATTGAACATCACTTGGGGTTCCTTGACGCCGAGATGGGCTATCTGAGGGATTATATCGCGGACCTGCATGAAGCCGGTCGCGACTGAGCTGCACATTATCGGTTTCCTGCACCTTGCTGGTCGCCGGTGATCAACGCTGCCGCGCAGCGCTATTAGCCGTTGTTGCAGTGAACAATTACTCGCCTGAAGGAAACAGCGATGATACAAATACGCATCGATGGCCGAGGATACGAAGCCGAAGAAGGAAAGACCGTACTAGAGGTTCTTCGCGACAACCGCATCCACATTCCTACTTTGTGTTATCACCCGGTTTTGAGGCCTTCTGGTTCCTGTAAACTCTGTGCTGTAGAGGTTTCCGACCGGGTGGCGGACAAGAAGATCGCCTTGTTGTCTTGCATTCTCAAAGTCAGGGAAGGTCTTGACATCACCACCGGCGGCCAGTTGGTGCAGCGGGCCAGGGTTCGCGCCTTTCGGGATTTGCTCAGAATGGCACCCCAGGCCCGCAGCATCATCGATCTGGCCAAAGCTTTCGATGTTGATCCCGGTCCTCCGCCGGACGGATGTATCCGTTGCCGTTTGTGCATCCGGGTCTGTAAAGAAATCGTCGGCCCCGGTGCCCTGAAGATGGAGAAGCGCGATGGACAGAAATTCGTGGTTCCCATTGAGGGTCACTGTATCGGTTGCGGCACCTGTGCCAATATCTGTCCGACCAAGGTGATCGTGGTGGAAGATCGGGACAATGTCAGAAAAATCACCATTCGCGGGGAGGTAATCGGCAGGCACCCCTTGGAGCGATGCGAGGGCTGCGGCAGATATTTTGCCACCCCGCGGTTTCTGGATCACATCCATCATCGAACGGCGCTGCACGCAGACACCAAGATCCACCACAACTACTGCCCGACATGCGCCAAGCTGTTTTCGGATCGTATCAAATCGATCAGCGACAGAAGCCGGAAGTAACCGCTGCGAGGGAGTGCTTTGAAATCCGCGCAGGCGAATTTGCACCAGAGGTGGACAGGAGTTGTAGCATGGCAAGGATACTGGTTTTGGACGATGTCGCCGATGCTGTGAAAATGATGAAGAGGATTCTGGAAAGCGGCGGGCATGAGGTTTTCACCTTCACCGATGAGCGGGAGGCTCTCGATTTTCTTTCGCGCAGCAGGGTCGACCTCGCCATCCTGGATATCCGGTTGAAAAAAATGAGCGGTTTGGTAGTTCTGGAAACCATCAAGAAAAACCATCCCGTCACCCGGGTCATGATGCTCACCGGTCACCCCACTGCTGAGACCCTGCACGAATCCAAACGCCTCGGAGCATCTGAATACTGCGTCAAACCCATCGACACTCATGAGTTGGAAAAGAAAGTTGCGGCAGTGCTTCAGGGGGAGAATGTGTAGGGCTGTTGAACGGCGATCTTCACCAGCTGTCCTTTTTTCAAGCGCTGACCTTCCTCCAGGCCGTTCATTACGGCTGTGGTTTTGCCGTCCCACCGGTTGCCCGTCCGCTTCGACAGCGCGGCCAGGTTTTCACCGGAGTCGGCTGAAACGATGCGGAGGCGGGTCTCGGTGATCGAGGATTTCTCTTCTCCGGTCATGGGCCGAAAGCTGAATGCAGTTTTTCGAAGCAGCTCGCGGCGGGCCTCCGGTGCCAGGCCGACGAAACGGTAGATGGCTTGGCGATAGGCGATCCACAGAAAGCAGAGGCATACCGGCTCTTTTGTGCTGGCGTCGGTGTAGGTTAGCAGGTAGGCGGGAAGCCGCCCTACCGACACCTTTTCCGCCCGGGTGGGCTCGACGCCGTATTTTTTTTTCAATGCCTCCCGATATTTGTCCGCCGGCTGCTGCGGATCGGATCCCTCTCCTTCAATGCCGAGGGCAATCACGGCGTCCTGTTTCTCGGTTACGGCGAAAACAGCCTGACGGGTGTTGATGGTTTTCCAGCCTTCCGGGAACTGAATCGACAGATCCAGCAGCGGGTGCAGGAAGGTCCGGCCGATAAAAACCCCTTCTTCAGGGTTGGCGCCCACCAGCAGTCCATCCAGCTTGCGAAGGTAATCGGTCTTCCCGGCTGCGATCCCCGGCTCCTTCTGCCATTGTATCCGGGTCGCGTCGTCGGTGATTCGCTGGGCGCGGTTGGGGGTCGAGGGATGGGTGTCAAAGAACCCGGGTATTCTTTTATCGCCGGTCTGCATTTCGGCGAAATCTTCGATTCGACTCAGTATCGGCGCCAGTGCCCGGGGGTTGTAACCGGCATCGGCGGCAATTGCCTGGCCCAGCTGATCGGCTTCGTATTCGTCCTGACGGCTGTGGGCCGCCAGGTACGCCCCGCCCATCAGGTACACCGGCATGTTGATCAAGTTTCCCAGGTCCTGGCTGATCACACCGCCGACGATCGCACCGGGAACGCTCAGAAGGGTGGGCAAAAGCGCCTTGCGTTGCTGCTTGGCGCTGTGGCGGCTGCTGACGTGAACGACTTCATGTCCGAGGACGTTGGCCAGTTCGTCTTCGCTTTCGGTTAGCGCGAGCAGACCCCGGGAGACAAATATCCAACCGCCGGGCAGGGCAAAGGCATTGGGCTCAAACTGGTCGAGGATCTGAAAGTTGTATTCGAACCGCTGATCCGGGTTGGCTCCCACCACGCGGATTCCCACCCGCTGCAGGTATTTGGTCTTATCAGGATCATTTGAGATCCCCATCTCCACGGCGACGATCCTGGCCGTTTCGCGTCCCTGCTGCACGTCCTTTTCGACCGGCTGAAGGAGAACTTCACTGCCGCCGGTAGCGCAGGCCTGGATACCGAGCATCAGGGCGCCAAGGGCCAGGGCGAGTGCGATCTGTCGTCGGGTTGAGATCGAGTACATTCTATAAAGCGGCTTATTCCGGTTTCGAATCCTGCAGCAGGTCTGTAAATTCCGGCATCAGGTTTTTAACCTGCCAGTCCGGCAGGAAAAACGGAAAGTCATTTTGGGAAGAGATCGCCGGATGTTTATCGGCATCTTCGCCCAGCTTGTCGAAAATGGCAAGTTCGTAATCCTGTGACCCGGTTACGCGGATCTGATAGATCGGTGCGGAAAAATCTTTTTTACCGCGATCGACAACATACGAATCGCAGGCGAGCTGGGACAGGGTGGTCAAAAACGAATCGAGTCTTGCCTGATTGGCCTTTGCGCCTTCAGAAGTCTGCCAGACCATTTCAGCCTTGACCGGGGCGGCGGCCGTTTCCTCAGCCTGGGGGGCACCACTTTGCTCCAGCGCACCCTCTTTGCGCTCCAGCAACAGGGACCCGGCGCCTCTGGTGACCCGGACCTGCCGGATCTCGCTGACGGGAAACGACAGCACTTGATTGTCACGCAAATCCGCCAGCTCCTGGTCGAATTTGCTGCGAAAGTTATCCCGTGCATTGTAAACATTGGGGTTTTCCGCGATCCGCACGAACGTGTGACGGAACGAAGGCGCTGTTTTCCCGATCTCGAACTCCCGCTGCAGGGTGTCGCCGGCCCATGCCTTGACGCGGATTTTCTTGTCTGCCGTCAAGTCGTAGCGGGTCGTGTCACCGGTGGTGGAAATCAATTCGGTTAGCGTGAGTCCTTCGATCGTGTCGATCATCTGCTGCACCTTGCTTTTTGCGGCCGGATACTTCTCGTCACCGACAATCCAGTCGTTATTGCTGCGGCTGAGCACCAGATTCGCCCGCGGTCCGCCGATTTCAATTCGAGTGATCTCGCTGCCGGACACCGGCGGCAGCTTCGGCAATTCATACAGGGCGCGGTCGGGTTTACGGGCGACCAGGTAGATGGACAAACCGATGATGATGGCTGCAAGGATGAATATTTCTTTTTTCAACTTCATGGCCGATTCTTTCCCGTTGGCTGCGTTCAATCGGGTTCAATTGGGCATTCGATCCGAAACCGGATTTGCGGTTATCGTTGAAACATTTCCTGGATGCGTCTTTTACGGGAAGCCCTGCGAAACCAGGTGATGATGCCGAAACTGACCACCAGCACCGGCAGGCCGGCAATGTTGAAGGCTTTTACGAATGTCCGCGTCCCGGGCCCGGTTTCATCCAGGGGATTGAGCTGCTGTCTTTTCGCTCGCATCACCGCTATGTCGCTGCGGCTGTTCAGGGCATCGATCACGTTCATGATGAAAACGGCATTGGCGCTTTGACCCTGGGGATCGATGACATTGTCTCCGATCATCTCCGAGGAGCCGATCAAAAAGATTTTGCCCGGTTTGCCCCGAGCGATGAATCCGCCCTGGCTTTCGATCTCCGCGGAAAGCGGCTTCGCCGGCTGATCGGCGGCGGTGGTTGCTTCAGAATCGGTTTCAGCTTTGCTGCTGTCTTCCGTGTCGTCAGCTGCAGTTTTTACCGGAATCGACTTGCCTTCAAAATAGCTGGGGAACTCTCCCTCCAGCAGATAGGCAAGGGGAAAGCTCTGCAGATCCTTATCCGATTGCGGCGGAAAAATGAGTTCGGGATTCAGATTGATCCGATCACGCATCTCCCAGGACCTTTCCGAAGAGGAAAACAAGCGATGCCCGGTGAGCTCGTTTTGCCGGACACGATCTTCAATCGCCTCCACCGGTGATACCTTGACGGCAACCAGGCTCTTGATATTCTTCATGAAATCTAGATCATGGTTGACCATCCGGGGTTGAATCAACGGTGCAAAATAGATCGGCCGATCACCGCCGCCCATTCTGTCCGGGAGTTCCTGCCGGTAGCTCTCTTTATCCATCACATAGGCGGGCCGGATGCGAAGGCCGTAATGTTCGAGCAGCTTTTCAATACCGGTCTGCAACGGCACATACCGGGGCCCCTGGGGCATCCCCATGCCCTGGGGACCGGAAGGGAAGATCTCGTTGAAAGCGTCTAGGAACAGTGCCAGGTTGCCGCCGCCCATCAGGTATTGATCGATGACAAACAGCTCGTAGTCGGTGAACTTTTCCACCGGTCGGGCAACCACAAGGCAGCCGAGATTGGAGGGAATGCTGCCGTCTCCCACAGAAACATTTTTAATGCTGTAAGACCGTGAGACGATGTCGCGGAAGGCCGTCAGGGCAGGTTCCGACTGGGGGGCACCGGGGGGCAAGCCCGGTGGCCTGTTGAGGGGCAGTGTACCCTTGTCGGCGAGATAACCGATGTCTTCGTTAATGTCGATCAGCGATTCGATGCTTTCTGCGATGAGGTTTTCCAGCTCATCCGGATCGACCATCTGATAGCGCGTGCCGATTATCGGCAACCGAAGAACAGTTATCATCGGAATCAGCGCATTGCGCTCTGCGTGCTCGAGTACCAAACCGACGGAGCCGGTTCCCGCTGCAATGTTTTCCTTTTCGATATTCGGCCACCGCAGGCTCAGGACATTGTATTTCTTCGATTCGAGTTCTTCCGCAGCGTTCCCGTCGATGGAAGGATCCAGGGATCGGAATTCGAGCAGGTTGAAATAGCGGGGGTTGAGCTGTTTCACCGCCTCTTCAATTTTTTGCGGCAGGCTCATCAAATCCGGCAGGCCGATTTGGTCGGCCACCTGTTTCAGTGAGGAGGACAGAAACAGTTTGATGTCGATCTTGCCCTGCAGTCGCATCAGAGCGCTGATCTTTCGGTTCAGCTTCGTGATCGATGTGGTAAGCTGGTATTCGAGTTGATCCGTGGCGGTGATGGTCGGTATCCGTTCGATCAGATCACCGTGCAGAATCACAAGGCCCATATAGGCTTGCTGGAACTTGACCTGGTCTTCATCGATAACCTGGATCTGAATCGGATTGATGCCGTAACTGCGGGCCAATTCCTGGTTTGACCGGGCCATGGCACCGACATCGCCTTGCTCGGCGCTGACATCGTAGAATCGATAGTTGAAGTAGCGGTTGGCGTATATGGCATACTCTTCCAGCAGGTCGCGCAGATAGCGCTCCGTGTTGTTGTGGGGTGCGGGAAGATTGCGGGTGAAAAACACGTTGATGGTCAGCGGCTCTGTCAGGGTGCTCACGACCTGTCGGCTGGCCGCTGAAATCGAGTAAGCGCGGTTTGCGGTAAGGTCAATGCGGTAAAACAACGTTACCGCCGCAAAGTTCACCAGCACCACTACCACCATATATATCGCGAATTTGGCGATTTTCTGCGATCTGGCTTTCGCCACCATAGCAGGACTCTCCTTACTTTTTTTCCTCGATGACAAGGCGGGCGGCATACAGCCCGATAAAGCTGACGCTTATAAAATAGACGATATCTCGTGTATCGATGATTCCTTTGGAAATATTTTGAAAATGGGGAAAGGTGCCGACATATGACAGAATTCCCAAAAGGGATTCGGGCAGGAAAAACAGCATGCGCTCCATCAAGGTCAGGGTAAAGCAGATCGCCATGCCGATGATAAACGCCACAATCTGGTTGCGGGTTAACGACGAGGCGAACAGGCCGATGGCTGCGTATGCAGCCGCGAGTAGAATTGCACCTATGTAGCCGCCCACCACCGGGCCCCAATCCAGCTGGCCCAGCAGAGAAACCGTTAAGGGATAGGCCAGGGTCGGTACCAGCATGGCGCCGATAAATGCCACCGCAGCCATAAATTTGCCCAGCACGACCTCACCGTAGCGCACCGGCAGGGTGAGCAGGGTTTCGTAGGAGCCGACGTTAAGCTCTTCTGAAAACAGCCGCATGGTTACCGCCGGCACGACAAAGGCAAAGATTACCGGCAACATGGAAAAAAAGTTTCGCAGGTTGGCCTGGTCCAGCAGGAAAAAGGTGGAGAAAAAGAACCAGCCGGTTACCAGCAGAAAGATGGAAATAACGATATAGGCAACCGGAGAGATAAAATAGGAGCCGAACTCTTTGCGGAATATATACACAGCCTGGTGCATTTCAGTTCTCCTTGGTCAACCCGCGGAATATGGTTTCAAGGGTCTGGGTCTGCTGATAAAACTCGAGCAGTACCCAGTCGGTCTGTTTGACTTTACGAAAGATCTCTTCCCGCGGATCCTGTCCGGAGGAGATGGTCAGCTTGACGCTTACCTGATCGCTGCTTTCTTCGAGCCGGGCAATGCCGGTTACCCCCTCAACCGATGAGATCTGTTTCTCGATTTCTTCGAAGGGGGCGTTGCGGACCGTCAGATGGATCACATTCGTGTTGCCCGAGGACTCCTTGAGTTCCCGCAGGTTCCCATCTGCTGCGATTTTACCCTGGTGGATGATGACCACCCGGTCGCAGGTGGCTTCCACTTCGCTGAGGATGTGGGTGGAAAGGATGACGGTTTTCTCCTTTCCGATGTGTTTGATGATATCGCGTATTTCGATGATCTGGTTGGGGTCGAGTCCCGAGGTCGGCTCGTCCAGGATCAGGATTTCCGGGTCGCTCATCATGGCGTGTGCCAGGCCGACTCGCTGCTTGTATCCTTTGGAAAGCTCTCCAATCGGTTTGTGCATCACCTCCTGCAGTCCGCACTGACGGGCCAGTTCGCGAATGCGCGACAGGTTGCGGTCGGCGGGAATGGCGCGGATGTTCGCCACGTAGCGCAAATAGTCGAATACGAGCATATCCGGATACAGCGGCGCCGATTCCGGCAGGTAACCGATGATTTTTTTTATTTCGAGGGACTGGTTTTCGACGGTGAAGTCTTTCACCCGGATCGTGCCGGAGGTGGGTCGCAGAAAACCGGTCAGCATCCGCAAGGTAGTGGTCTTTCCGGCGCCGTTCGGACCCAGCAGGCCCACGATCTCACCCTTGTGGATATCGAAGTGGATCTGATCCACCGCGGCGACCTGGTCGTAGTGCTTGGTCAGATTTTCAACGTGGATCATCACGATCTCCTCTGATCTCTGTCATTTGGTGCACAGACGCTTTCCCAATGGAAACGGCCTGTTATATGGAAGCCATCCCTATAATAAAATGGATTTTGCTTGTCAAGATCCCGCTCGGCCGGCACCCATCCCGCAGCGGCGTTGAAGAATATACGCATAAAGCGGTCATTCGGCAAGTTCGAGAATCCGCCGGGAGGTATATTCCGCCGTATCGGCCAGAGCATCCAGCGGTATAAACCGCAAGGCATTATGGGAGAACAGGCAGGTCGCCGAAGCTGGAAAGTCCTCATCTGCGCGGTAAAATATGTAGCGCAGGGTAATTTTCGGCAGCGGACGAACGTGAAAGGAAATATCGCCGCTGGCGGGCCCGGTCGCATCCGCTCCGGCCATGGCCTTGAGTATGTTGCTGCGACCGGCTTCGATCTTCGGCACATGCGGCACCAGAATGGTTTCGGTGTGCCGCGCAAATGCTGCAGCGTAAGGTCCACTGTCGGGCATTTCTTTGAACGCAAGGAACGGTTCCAGGACCGGTTGCTCGGCTTTGTGGTGCAATGCATAGAGAGAAATGACAATTCCGCGGGGACCGTCTTCCGGCTGCCCGTTCAGAAAAATACCCCGGGGTGTGATCCGGCAGGCGGTGCCAAACGCTTCGAACAACAAATGATCTCCCTCTGCGGCACAAGGCAGATGCTGCTCGAAATGGGCAATGGAACCGGTGTAGAGGCGATCCAGGTTGTCTTGAATGACAGCGGCGTAGTTGCTCATTGTTCATTCAACTACATATCATTGCAGTCAGTGTCAACACAAGCCGGAGGCCTTTGCGGAAGGTTTTTGCCGCCTTGGTCAGGTTGGCTGCCGGTTTCGGCGCTGAATCGACATGAGTGTTCCCGCAACATTTCGCAACAATTGGTAAAAGATATGAATTGGTTCGAACATGCGCTGCACGGGTTGTTGCTTCCCGCTGACAATGAATTGGCCCGCCCCTTGAGTGATGGGATAGTTTCGCTGACCGGCGCAGATGTGATATAGGTACGAAGCGGAAGGAGTCCGATGGTGATACAAGTTTTACCGGGAGTGAAAGCGCTGATTTTCGACTGTGATGGAACCCTGGCAGATACCATGCCGATTCACATCAAGGCCTGGTGCGACACCTTCGCCGACTATGGCATCCGGTGCCCCGAGGAGTTTTTGCAGACCGTCATGGGAATGCCGGCTGCCAAGATCATAGAACGGTTCAACCGGCTCTACGGCCACCATCTCGACCCCGTGGCCTTTGCCGTTGAGAAAAACCGCAGAGCCGGGCGGAAGCTGCACCGGACCCAACCGATCGAACCGGTTGCGGACATTGTGCGGCAATACATGGGCAGGCTGCCGATGGCGGTGGCTTCCGGCGGTACGCGCAAAAATGTCCTGTTGACGTTGGCGTCGGTCGGGCTCGCAGATTGCTTTGCGGCGGTGCTGACTTCCGATGATGACGTCCGCCCGAAACCGAATCCGGAAATTTTTCTGGAGGCCGCCCGGCGCATGAACGTCGCTCCCGGGGCCTGCCAGGTGTTTGAAGACGGCGAGGCCGGTTTTGAAGCGGCCCGTAGGGCCGGAATGTTCGTCACGGATGTGCGGGGTTTTATCGATTGAGGGTGAAAATGCCGTACCGTCTGGCCGGGCGAGCCTTCCGCGAATTGTTTTTGCTCGGACGCGTTGCAAGCGTGCGGCCATTGACCGGGGAGAGCCCAAGTGGGCAGAAAACAAGCACCGGGTGAATTCGATAAAAAGACGAGGCGGTTGCAACGGCCAAAGACCTGCAGTTTACAGGCCACTCGCCCCTTGCCAACAGGAGTGCCGTCATGCAGCTCAAAGTGATCAATCCCTATGACCAAAAAATCTATGTAGAACTTCCCTATGATACCGAACCGCAAATTCAGCTTAAGTTGCAAAGCGCACGGCAAGCGTTTGAGAAATGGCGCCGAACGCCGCTTCAAGACCGCATCGCTGTCATCCGCGAGGGATTGAGCTATTTCGAGGCGCACCGGGATCAAATTGCCGAAGAGATCAGCAGTCAGATGGGCAAACCCATCGCCCAATCGCACAATGAGTTCGGCGGGTTTTTTGAACGGGCAAATACCATGCTGGAAATCGCGCCTCAGGCATTGGAATCCGATCTGCTCCCACCCCTGGAGGGCTTTTACCGCCGAATCGATCGTGAACCCCTCGGTGTGGTCCTGGACATCGCCGCGTGGAACTATCCGCTCTTGATTGCAGTCAACGTGATCGTTCCCGCCTTAGCGGCCGGCAACAGCGTGCTGATCAAGCACAGCGCCAAGACACCGCTGTGCGGTGTCCACTTCGAAAAGGCTTTCGGCGGGCAGGTCCCTGGTTTGGTGCAAAACCTGATCCTCAACCACAAACAGACCTTGAAGATCATTCGCACCAGAGCTCTGGACCATGTGGTGTTCACCGGCTCGGTGCCGGGGGGCAGGGAGGTCTACCGGGCTGTGGCTGAGTGCCTGATTGCGGCGGGTCTGGAGCTGGGCGGAAAGGACCCTGCATACGTGGCCGAGGATGCGGATCTGGCATTTGCGACTGCCAATATCGTCGACGGCGGGTGTTACAACGCCGGACAGTCCTGTTGCGCCATTGAGCGTGTGTACGTCCACCGCAAGCATTACGACGCTTTTATCGATCAGGCTCGTCAGGTGATGTCCACCTATCGGCTCGGGGACCCGTTGGATAAAACCGTCACCATGGGGCCGCTGGCAACTTCCACGACCATACAGCTGCTGGATGCGCAGATACGCTCTGCACAAGATCAAGGGGCTCGAATGGTTCTGGGCGGTAAACGGATGGACCAGTCCCCGGGCAATTTCTACCTGCCCACCCTGCTGGTCGATGTCCCCAACGATGCCGATATCATGCAGGAGGAAAATTTCGGGCCCGTGCTGCCTGTGTGCCCTGTGGAAAATGATGCGAAGGCCTTGAAAATGATGAACGCTTCCCGCTACGGTCTGACCGCATCGGTATGGACGTCGGATCGGCGGCGGGCCGAGTGGTTTGCCAGCCGGCTCAACACCGGCACCGTTTATCAAAATCGCTGCGACTATCTGGACCCGGCATTGCCATGGACCGGTGTCGGTGAAAGTGGATTCGGCGTGAGCCTATCCAGGTACGGCTTTCACCATTTGACCCGCTGCAAGAGCATCCACTTCCGCACGGGACCTATTCAGGGGTGACATACGCTGCCGTAATTCCGCCATCTACCATGAACGTGGATCCGGTAATATAGGAAGAATCTCCCGAAGCCAGAAACAGGGCCGCCTGTGCCATCTCCTTTGCTTCGCCGAAGCGCCCCATGGGAATGTGAACCAACCGCCGCTGGCGCTTTTCTTCGGTGTCCAAAAATTTCATGAGCAGTTCGGTGCGCAGAGGACCGGGGCATAAGGCATTTACCCGGATATTTTCCCGGGCATGAATAACAGCCAGCTCCCGCGTCATGGCCAGCACTCCCCCTTTGCTGGCGGTGTATGCCAGCTGGGGTGTGGCGGCACCCAGCTGGGCCACGAAAGAGGCGGTATTGATGATCGAGCCGCCTCCCGCACGTTTCAGGGCCGGTATTCCGTGCTTGCATCCCAGAAATACGCTCTTGAGGTTAACGGCCATGGTCAGGTCCCAGATTTCTTCTTCGGTGACTTCGGCGTTGTCGTCTTTGCTGTGCATGATGCCGGCGTTGTTAAACAGAATGTGCAGGGCACCAAATCTGGATTCCGCCGTTTCCACCATTTTGCGGCAATCTTCGGATCTGGAGACATCTGCATGCAGGTAAATGGCGCTGCCGCCTTCGGCGCGGATCTGTTCGACGGTTTGGCTTCCGCCTTCATCGTTGATATCACAGAGTACGACGGCGGCACCCTCGGTGGCGAACAGAAGGGATGTTGCCCGTCCGATGCCACTGGCCGCTCCGGTGATCAGGGCCGTTCGATCGTTGAGTTTCATGACTAAATCCTTTCAAAGTAGCGCTGTCTTTCCCAATCTGTGACGGCGCGTTCAAAGGCCTCCTGTTCGACTTGATAAAAACGAGCGTAGTGACGGGTAATGTTTTCACCCAGTGCGGCTTTGACAAAACCACTGCTTTCAAAAAGACGCCTGGCTTCCTGGAGGCTCGACGGTACCCGGGGCAGATTTTCGGCGACATAGAGATCGCCCTCAAGTGCTGCCGGGGGTTCGATGCGCCGGGCAATGCCGTCCAAGCCGGAGGCAATGGACGCCGCGATGGCCAGATAGGGGTTGCAGTCTGCCCCCGGGATCCGGCATTCGATGTGCACCCCTTGGCCCTTTCCCACAACCCGGAATCCGGCGGTGCGGTTGTCATAGCTCCAGGCAATCCGGGTAGGCGCCCAGCTGCCGGGTTGAAACCGTTTGTAGGAATTGACGGTCGGTGCGTAAAACACCATACATTCCGGTGCGTGCGCCATCCATCCCCCTAAAAACCACCTGAAAACAGGGGAGCAGCGAACCGGCCCGAATTTTTCTTTCCCCTGGAATGCATTTCCTTTGGCGTTCTCCAGGCTCAGGTGGATATGAGCACTGGAGCCGGCCTGATCGGCACCAACCTTCGCCATAAAGGTAACGCTGTATCCGAGCTGGTCCGCCACCTCTTTCATGCATTGCTTGTAAAGGACGTGCCGGTCGGCCATGGCCAGCGCATCGCAATAGCGCAAATTGATCTCGTGTTGACCGCAACCCCATTCGCCCTTGGAGCATTCCACCGGAATACCCGAGTGCTTCAAGTGGTGCCGCACGGCGCAGTTGAGGTCTTCTTCCCGTGTGCCCTGCAGCATGTGGTAGTCCTCGAGGTACCATCCGGCGGACTCCAGCCCGCTGTAATTTTTCTTGGATGCGTCGCGATAGGTGTCGCGGAAGATGTAATATTCCAATTCCGTACCCGCCATCACCCGCAAGCCCAGAGAGGCGGCGGCTTCAATCTGCGTTTTCAAAATCGATCGGGGCGCCTGACCAATCAGACTGTGGTCTTTCGAATCTGAAAGGTCACACATGACCAGGGCCGTGCGCTGCAACCAGCTGGTAACCCTCAAGGTGCTCAGATCCGGCACCAGGTGGAAATCACCGTAGCCTTTTTCCCAGTTGGCGAAATCGTAGCCTGGGACCGGCTGCATTTCCATGTCGACGGTCAGCAGATAGTTGCAGGCATGGGTGCCCTCACCGGCCGCGTGTGCCAGAAAAAAGTCGGCATCCAGGCGTTTTCCAAGAAGGCGTCCGTAAAGATCCGGGAAAACGACCTGCACGGTGTCGATGAGTTCGTCTTGCACCATGCGGGACAGATCTTCTAAGGTCAGCATTCCGGTCATCACGGACATGGGCGTCTCCCGAAGTTTTATTTTTGGCGCGCAATGACCTGCATAACATACTCCGGCAGTTTGCAGCAAGAAACCGCCGACGGATCCGCACATGGCGGCCCAGCGGCTTTCGTATTGACTTGGAAAGTCGGGGTGTCATATTTTACAGAACTGCCAAGCGGCAAAAGGGGGCGTTGCGGGTCCAGATGGGAAAGACAAGGATTCTTAACATTGCACACCGTGGGGCACGGAGTCTGGCGCCGGAAAACACTCTGGCGGCTGCACGTGCGGCTCTGGAGGTCGGTGCCGACATCTGGGAGACCGATGTGGGCGTCACCCGTGACGGAGTTCTTATTCTTTTCCATAACGATTCACTGAACGGCACCACCGATGCGCAGTTGGTTTTTCCCGACCGGGCGCCCTGGATCTTTACCCGGTTTGATTTTGCGGAGTTGCAGAAGCTGGATGCCGGGTCGTGGTTTGTGCGAGCCGATCCATTCGATCAGATCAAAAATGGTGCGGTGCCGGCCGAACGGTCGGCGTCTTACCGGGGGGAAAAGATTCCAACGTTGGAGGAGGCCTTGCTGTTTACCCGGGATGCCGGCTGGCGAATCAATATCGAACTGAAGCAGCTTCCGCCGCCGATGGAGAAATTTCCGGTCCTTGAACGGGTGCTGTCGATGATAGACAGGCTCGGCATTGGGCCCGAGCAATTTGTGTTATCATCATTCAAACTCGATTGGCTCAAGCAGATCCACAGGCTCAGATCCGAAATTGAACTCCAGGCAGTGGTCGGCTTTTCAAAGGTGAAACCGATTCGTTGGGAGCCGCTGGAATTTGAAACCTATAATGCGCGGTACAACCTTGTGAAAGAGGCGACCATAAGGACGCTTTCCGAAAAGGGTGTGGCGATAAATGTGTGGGCGGTCAATGAAGAAAGCGACATGCGGCGGTTTATGTCCGCCGGTGTGGCCGGCATCATCACCGATTTTCCCCAGCGCCTGACCCGGATAAGGAATGAAGCCTAAGCGAGCACTCCGATTGCCGGACCCGAGCCGAACTGTCAGTCGAACCGGGAAGAAAGGAAAAGACACTATGCCAATGAACAGGACCACGGCGATTTGCATTCTCAACGGCTATCCGAAAGCCAGCCGGGAAAATTTTGATCTTGCCGGTGTGGGGCACCCCCATGACTTTTTCAAAGACTTCCTGAATCGATATGTGCAGAAAGTGACCGTGGACGTGCTGTTCGTAGCCGATGCCGGAGAGACCCTGCCTGCCGGAGCCGGCCTGACATCATACGACGGGTATATCTGGACGGGATCGGATCTGACAATCTATAGTACAGACGATTTTCGGGTGAGCCGTCAGATCGAGCTGGCCCGGGAGATATACCGAGCTGGCGTTCCCAGTTACGGAAGCTGCTGGGGAATTCAGATGGCCGCGGTGGCTGCCGGAGGTGATGTAGCAAAAAATCCGAAAGGTCGCGAATGGGGCATTGCCCGGCGGATTGTCCGCACCGAAGACGGTCGGCGCTCGAGCATGCTGGCCGGCAAACCCGACCGTTATGATGGCTTTATCATGCACCTTGATGAGGTCACCCGCCTGCCGTCCGGGGCCACCCTGCTTGCCACTAACGAGCACACCCGGGTCCAGGCACTGGAGGTCAGGTACGCAAAAGGGATTTTCTGGGCTAGCCAGTACCACCCCGAGTACAACCTGCAGGAGATGGCCCGGTTAATTGCCGCCCGGGCCGAGCCATTGGTTGCCGAGGGGTTTTTTAAGGATACTGCGCAGGTTCGCAGCCATGCACGAGATTTACAGACCCTTCACGAACAGCCGAATTCCACCGAACTGAGGGAAAAGCTCGCCATCGGCAGCGATATTCTAACTGCGGAAATCAGAGAACAGGAGCTGCGCAACTGGATGGATTTTCTGGTGTTACCGTCGATGAAATAATCTCGGGAAATACCGCTTGGCCGGGCCTTCGACAACCCATTTGAAAAATGCTGTCGACAGTGAACGTTGCGCTGCACCTCCGATTACCAGCGCGGTTTATAGCCTTGCCGGAATATCTCTGATAGCCATCATTGCCGCGATCCGAAAATAACCTTCGCAAGCGCTTTGACACCAAAGCCGCAAGACGGCAAGTCAGGGCTTTCTTTCCGGCAGCCGCCGGGCGTCCTGCAAACAGAAAAACAATTTGACAATGCCCGGGACAACTGATTTGGTAGGAACAAATTTATTCCCGGTGTATCCGCTCATACTCGCCTTCATCCGTTCTTTCTTTCAACCATCCATAAAGGAGGAGTCCCATGCGAAAGAAATCAATCTATTCTGTTATTTTAATTGTTGCTTTTTGGGCTGTCGGTTCCGGGATTGTCCTCGCCGAGGAACTGGCTCTTTTGACCTGGAAGGGTTATGCACCCGTAAACCTTGTTGAAAAATTCCAGAAAGAAACCGGTATTACCGTAAAGGTGACGTATTCCAACAATGAAGAGATGATCGCCAAACTGCGTGCAACCCGCGGGGCCGGATTTGACCTGGCACAACCCAGCCAGGATCGTATCTCCTCGGTTCAGCAACAATTTAAAATTTATCAGCCCATTGATCTGTCGAAAATCGACTCCAAGCAGATCATCCCATCGATGCTCGAGGCCGTAAAACAGAACACCATGGTGGACGGCAAACCCCATGCGGTACCCTTCTGCTGGGGGACATCCGGGCTGGTGGTGAACAGAAAATTTGCTCCCAATGCCACCGATTACTCGGATTTGTTGAACGCGTTCTACAACGGCCGGATCAGCTATAGACTGAAAAGACCCACCCTGATCGCCCTGGCATTTGCAGCGGGGGAAAATCCGTTTGCCAAGTACAGCAATGAAAAAGACTATGAAGAACTGATGAATCGAATCGGAACCGCTATGATCGCTGCAAAGCCTTTTGTAAAGAGCTATTGGACCAACGGGGATGCGCTGCTGGAATCGATGCGATCCGGTGAAGTTCATCTGGCAATGGCCTGGGACGGAGCAGGTTGGAAACTTCACGCAGAAGATCCCAACATCGATTTTGTTGCGCCTCGAAGCGGCGCGCTGGGCTGGATCGATACATTCGCCATTCCTGCCAAGGCCAAGAACGTGAAGGCTGCCTACAAGTGGATCAACTTTATGTTGAGGCCGGAGAATGCGGCAGCTTTCACCAATGCCGAAAAGTACGGTACGGCTTCCAACGGTGCAAACCAATATTTGGATGCTTCCGTTCGCGCCAATTTTGAACGCTGTTTTCCCATGCGACATATCGCCAATATTAAGTGGTATCCGCCGGTCCCGGCCAAACTGGAATCCATAGAGGGAAAAACCCTCGACAAGGTGAAGGCCGCCCAATAAAAGCCGGCATCATTCGTGCCTTTAAGGCGACAAGCGGTATCCCCCGGGGCTCCCTCGAACCGAGGGCGCCCCGCGGATACCCGCTGCAATAACCCGGTCCTGCCTGGTTGAACCGTGGGAGGTGAACGGCATTCATATGCAGCCGAACCATTGTACTGAATTCTCAAATGGTAGCAACCGCACCGCCTGCATCCGCCACCAAACAAAGTGTTCGGTCCTTTTGAGGGCGAGCAAGAATAACAGATGATGCAAATCGACCTGTCTGTTCAGCATGTATTGAAACGATTCGGCGATTTTACAGCAGTTAATGACATTTCCTTCGATGTAGAATCCGGTCGTTTCTTTTCTATCCTGGGACCGTCCGGATGCGGGAAGACGACCCTGTTGCGAATGATTGCAGGGCTGGCGGAACTTGACAGCGGCAGAATTGAAATCCGTGGGAAAGACATGGCGGGGATATCGCCCAACAGACGGCCGGTAAATCTCATTTTTCAAAATCTGGCCCTGTTTCCGATGATGGATGTCGGGGCAAACATCGCCTTCGGCCTGCAACGGCGGGGGGAATCCAAATCCGGCATCAGGGAAAAAGTTTCCGCCATTCTCGATAGAGTCGATCTTGCGGGTTTTGAAAGCAAAAGAATTGATCAACTCTCGGGTGGTCAAAAACAGCGCGTGGCCATTGCCAGGTGCCTGGTACTGGAACCTGCGGTGCTTTTGCTCGACGAACCACTGGGTGCCTTGGACCTGAAACTGCGCGAACAGATGAAAGTCGAGCTCAAGAAACTCCAGGCCAAGGTCGGTACAACCTTTGTCTACATTACCCACGACCAGTCAGAAGCCCTGGTGATGTCGGATTATGTTGCGGTAATGAACCACGGTGAATTTGAGCAGATCGATACGCCCCAGAATCTTTACAGTCGTCCTCAGACGCCTTTTGTGGCCCAATTCGTGGGAGATAACAATGCTTGGTCCGGCACCATTCGTAACTGCGAGGGGACGGTGGGGGAAATTGAAACCGATGATGGTTTCCACTTTCGATCGGAGCTTCATCAGCCGCTTCCGGTTGGCGCGGCTGTAGATCTGTTTCTTCGCCCCGAATCCATGCTGATCCAACCCGATCCTTCGCTTCCTGATCTGAACCGGTTCGAAGTGGTGGTCAGATCGACCCTGTTTGACGGAGCCAACAGCCGACTGCTCGTCCATCCTGTCAATGCCGAAACGGAGTTGCTTGTCGCATTGCCGCAAACGCACCAATACGACTACATTCAAAAAGACGATACAATCGAAATTGGCTGGGCCACACCGTCCGGGATATGTTTTCCGAAATAGGCTGCCGCACGTTCTACTGAGACGATTCGAGTTTCCCTTTCCACCCGGGTCGGCGATGCGGGATTTTTCAATGGATAAAAATGGAATGCATGACAGACTTCGATGGGGCTTGTTGCTATTTTTGACACCGGTTTTCCTGTGGCTGGTGCTGCTGATCGTATTGCCCCAAATCGATCTGCTGATCATGTCGTTTCGGGTTGAAAGCGGTTATGGAGACTCCTCCTGGAGTCTATACAATTATCGCCAGTTTTTCGAAGAGCCAATCTACTGGCTTACCTTTGTACGGACTGCCGTCTATTCCGTGCTGGTAACGTTTCTTACATTTGTGGTCGCTTTGCCGGTGGCATTTTACATCACCAAAGTGGTCCACCCCCGGTTTCAAGGTTTTCTCACCGTGTTGCTGCTGTTACCCTTCTGGGTGAGCGAGCTGGTGCGAGTATATGGTTGGATGATTTTGCTCAGAGAAAGTGGGGTCATAAATCACTTTCTATTAAGAATGGGTTTGCTGCAACAGCCGGTTGAGATGCTTTACCAAGACGCCACGATGATTATGGGGCTGGTGTATACGTCCATGTTGTTCATGGTGGTGCCCTTGATATCGGCATTGGAAAGCCTTGACAACAGTTTGATTGAGGCTGCCTATGATCTTGGCGCCAACATGGGGTCCATCCTATATAAAATCATCATTCCCCACGCTACGCCGGGGATCGTGTCCGGCTCCATTGTCGTTTTCATGTTGACCCTGGGAAACTACCTGACACCGAACCTGATGGGCGGAAAAAACTCCCTCTGGTTTACAGAACAAATTTACAACCAGTTTATCGCCAGCTTTAACTGGAACCAGGGCAGCGCTTTTGGTTTTCTGCTCTTGTTTCTGTCTTCCGTCATTGTCTGGTTGGGCTTGAAGCTCACCAGACAGAATCTGAGGAAAGTCGTGCAATGATCAGGACGATGCCACGTTCCAGGGGAACCGCACTGGGGCTTAAACTCTACGTGATCTTGTATTTTATATTTCTGTTCGCACCGCTGCTGGTCACTTGCATACTGGCGTTTAATGATTCCCAGTTTCCTTCACTCCCCTGGAAGGGATTCACAGTTGAATGGTTTACCGGGGACAAGCCGGACCGGCTCGGGATATTTCATGACCAGATCAACATAGACAGCATCTGGGTCAGCATCCGGGTGGCCTTTTTTGTGACCCTTCTCTCCCTCGGGGTGGGAACCTGCGGCGCGTTTTTATTCGAGCAGGAGCAATTCCCGGGTAAGCAGGCGTTCTATTTTTTGATGATATCCCCGCTTGTGATACCCGGTGTTATTCTTGGTATTTCCATTTTGATGTTCAGCACAACCCTGGGTGTTTTTTTTGAGAATCATTGGGGCCTGGATGTGGCGCTTTTCCGGCCTGGTTTCTGGCTGGTGGTCCTCGGTCAGTTTTCGTTTATCGCCACGCTGGTCACGCTGGTGGTCTCCGCCCGACTGAAAAAGTTCGACCGCTCCCTCGAGGAGGCGGCAATGAATCTGGGCGCCAGCCGCTTTGAAGTGATCTGGCATATTACCCTGAGATTTCTTAAACCTGCGATTATCGGTTCCGGCGCTGTGGCATTCTTGATGTCGTTTGAAAATTTTAACACCAGCCTGTTTCTCGTCGGTTCTGAGGCCACGCTTCCTATTAACCTGTACCTGCAGGTTCGAGACGGCAGCACGCCGGTGATCAACGCCATATCTTTCTTGCTGATCGTCGGCACTTCCATGCTGGCGCTGTTGAACCTGTATTTCAGCAAGAAAAAAGATTGAGGGGGGCTGCAAGTAGATCGTATGGCTACCGGCAGTGAAAACTTCAGAAAAATCGAGTAGGCAGGTAAAGTAAACCCGCACCGAAGTGAACGGTGCGGGTTTACTTTATAGCTCGAAAGCAGATCTGATTATTTGTCTTCCTTTACTTCCTCGAAATCCGCATCGACCACATCGTCCTCCGCCCCACCGGGCCCGGCACCTGTCTGCTCGCCTTCGGCTGCTCCGGCGCCGGCCTGCTGGGCACCTTCTTTAGAGGCTTGCTGGTACATGGCTTCTGCAAGCTTGTGGGATGCTTGGGTGAGCTCTTCGCTCAACCGCTTGATTTCTTCGGCGTCGTCACCCTCCATTGCCTTGCGCAGGGCAGTGACGGCTTCTTCGACCTTGTTCTTCGTGTCGGCGTCCACCTTGTCGCCGAGGTCTTTGATGGATCGCTCGGTTGTGTAAATCAACGTGTCCGCCGTGTTGCGGGCCTCGACCAGATTCTTTTTCTTCTTGTCTTCTTCGGCGTGCAGTTCGGCATCCTTGATGGCATTGTTGATTTCGTCCTCTGACAGGCCGGAGGAGGCAGTGATCTGAATCGACTGCTCCTTGTTGGTGGCCAGGTCCTTGGCGGAAACATTGACGATTCCGTTGGCATCGATATCGAAAGTGACCTCGATCTGTGGAATCCCCCTGGGTGCCGGCGGGATGCCGACAAGCTCAAAGCGTCCCAACGTTTTGTTGCTGGCCGCCATCTCCCGCTCTCCCTGCAGCACATGGATCGAAACGGCCGGCTGGTTGTCGGCGGCCGTGGAGAATATCTGGCTTTTCTTGGTGGGGATGGTCGTATTTTTCTCGATCAGCCTTGTCATTACACCACCGAGGGTTTCGATTCCCAGCGACAGCGGTGTGACGTCCAGCAGCAGAACATCTTTTACGTCGCCTTTGAGAACTCCACCCTGTATGGCCGCACCGAGAGCCACTACTTCATCCGGGTTGACCCCCTTGTGAGGCTCCTGCCCGAAGAGTTTCTTCACCCGATCCTGCACCGCCGGCATGCGGGTCATGCCGCCCACCAAAATAACCTCGTTGATTTCCCTGGGCGACAGGCCGGCATCTTTCAATGCCGTCAGGCACGGTTTCTCCAGCTTGTCGAGTAAATCCGCAACCAGCGATTCCAGCTTGGCACGGCTGATTTTCAGATTCAGGTGCTTGGGGCCGCTGGCATCGGCCGTGATAAACGGCAGGTTGACATCGGTTTCTTTGGAGGAGGAAAGTTCCATCTTGGCCTTCTCGGCTGCTTCTTTCAGCCGCTGCAAGGCCATTTTGTCGTTGCGCAGATCGATCCCCTGATCCTTTTTGAATTCGTCTGCGATGTGGTTGATAAGGCGCAGATCGAAGTCTTCGCCGCCAAGATGGGTGTCACCGTTGGTGGCTTTCACTTCGAACACACCCTCTCCGATTTCCAGGATCGAAATGTCAAAGGTGCCGCCACCCAGGTCGAAAACGGCGATCTTTTCTTCCTTTTTCTTGTCCAGTCCATAGGCCAGGGAAGCGGCCGTCGGCTCGTTGATGATCCGCAGCACGTTGAGGCCGGCGATTTTACCGGCGTCTTTGGTAGCCTGCCGCTGACTGTCATTGAAGTAGGCCGGCACCGTGATCACCGCATCGGTGATTTTTTCTCCCAGGTGATCTTCGGCATACTTTCGGATAAAAGACAGGATGTAGGATGATATTTCTGCCGGGCTGTACTGCTTGTCGCGGATATTGATCCTGACGTCACCGTTTGCGGCTTTCTCGATCTTGTAGGGCAGTATTTTAATATCATTCTGGACCTCGGCTGATCCGAATTTTCGACCGATCAGTCTTTTCACACCGAAAACCGTGTTTTCCGGATTTGTGATCGCCTGCCTTTTGGCAATTTGGCCGACCAGTCTTTCACCGCTTTCCGAAACCGCGACGATGGATGGTGTGGTCCGCCCCCCTTCCGGGTTGGTGATGACCTTGGCATCGCCTCCCTCCATGATTGCCACACAGGAATTGGTGGTGCCGAGATCGATACCAATGATCTTGCTCATTTGTTGCTTCCTCCTTTATTAGAGATGACGGTATTCAAAATCGGTTTTGCTGCTTGGTTGCAATATCGTTCATCCACCGGCAGGTGGGTTTTCCTTTTTGACCGGCATCGCCACGGCCACCATGGACGGCCTTATCAGTCTATCGTGCATAAGGTAGCCCTTCTGAAGTTCGGTAGTGACCGTGTTTTCCGGGTGATCGTCGGTTTCTTCCCGCATGACTGCTTCGTGATAACTGGGGTCAAACGGCATCCCCAGCGCATCGATCTGCTTGACCTTGTGCTTTTCGAGAACCCGCAGGATCTCGATGCGGGTAAGCTCAATTCCCTCCAGGATCCCGTCTGCAGATTTGTCTTTCTCGGATGCGGACTTCAGCGCCAGTTCCAGATTGTCGAGAATTGGCAGCAGATCTTTTACCAGTTCCTGGTTGGCAAATTTCCGGAAGTCTTCCATGTCGCGGGCGGACCGTTTCTTGTAATTCTCAAACTCGGCCGACACCCGCAGCAGGCGGTCATAATTTTCAGCCGCTTCTCGGGTTGCAGCTTCCAGCTTCTGTTCGATTCCCTCCGATGGAGCCGTTTCCGTGCTGTTTTCCGCGGCACTGGCGGCATCGGCGTCGCGGTTTTCCGCTGCATTGCCCCCCGATTTCGGGGAGGGTGATTCCGACTTTGGATTCCGTTCCCCAGAATCGATTTTGATGCTTTTTTTCGGTGGCGGCAACTCGTGTATTCTCCTGAAATTGTAGGAAATATTTTATGTTTTCGACTCCCGGCCGAACGTTGGTAAAAACATAATACTGTATGCCGGGTTGTCAAGATCGTCTGAAGGGGATGAAACCAAGGCAGGTCATGGCTGGGCGCGGGTTTGGAGAAGACGGTTGTGCACCCGTCATCGAATTTTATGAAAAAGACAACCGGCGCTCCAAAGGACGGTATCAGTCCACGACACAGACCGCATCACTTATCGCTGCTTCCTTCCGGACCTGACGAGGTTCGTGACCGCCTGTTGCGCGGCGACCGGCCGAGTCGCCCGTCGGTTTTTCGTGCAAAATCCTCAAACGGGAATTCAGCCCCGCATAGAGCGGATTTCGGGTAGAGGGCACCGCTAGCTCCCCGCCTAGCACAACCACTTTTGAACATAATTCATTTCCGGATTTTTTCAAATCAAAAAAGATTTGGCATTCGTGTGTCGATTGTCGGCAGCGGCCAGGACCGAACCGCTGGCACCGGCAATGCTGCAAGGCACCGCAAGGGACAGGCGCATTCAGACGGCGGCGTTTTGGTGTTGACTTCGCCATTTCAGCAACTTAGAATTCAAGGCCATAGCCTGCCTGTTTCATGTGAAAAGAAACACTGTCAAACAAGCGGGTCAATCCGGCTGCCGGTTGGCAGTGCCTCGCATCAGCGCTGGCTGCCGGCCGTCGCGGCGCGCACGCAAATCATATGGTTCCAATCCGCCCGAGATTCCCGGGGTCAACCCCATCAGATGACATCCTGCCTGTGGTGCGGCAGACAATTTCCGTATTCAACATGGTTGCACCCGCTGACAGTGTTCTGGTGGCAGTTTCCGGCGGGATCGATTCTGTCGTTTTGTTGCACGCGCTGTTGGAGCTGGCCCCGACACTTTCTGTACGTCTTGGGGTTGCCCACCTGAACCACGGGCTGCGCGGCAAGGAAGCAGACAAAGATGCCGATTTCGTCGCTTCGCTGGCCGGCGGTCTTCAGCTGCCTTTCCACGACGGGAAGGAGGATACCCGCAGTTACCAAAAGCAGCACCGGCTTTCCCTTGAGGAGGCCGCCCGCCGGCTGCGGTACACATTTTTCGACGCTGTTCGTGCAGATCACGGCTATGATAAAGTCGCTCTCGGCCACCACGCCGACGACAATGCCGAGCAGATTCTGATGCAGCTGCTGCGAGGGGCCGGGATGGCTTCCCTTGGGGGGATACCGCCGATCAGAGACGGCACCATCATCCGACCGTTGATCCGGCTCACCCGGCAGCAGATCAGCGATTATTGCCGTCGGGCAGGCATCGCTCATGTGACCGACAAAACCAACTTCGATCGTCGGCACTTGCGCAACCGGATACGACACGACCTGATTCCGGTACTGCGCAAATACTACAATCCCGCGGTGGTTCAGAGCCTCAACCGCTTGAGCGATATTGTCAGGGACGAATTGCATTGGACCGACGCATTGTGCGAAACGCATTTCCGGTTGGCGGTTACGGGCATGAAGCCCGGCCAGCTGCGGTTTTCTCTCAACGAGCTGCGGGGCTGCTTGCCCGCCCTGCGCCGCAGGATTATCCGCAGGGCGATCACTTTGGTCAAAGGCGATCTGCGCCAAATCGGATTTGTGCACATCGATGCTGTCCTGCAGCTGATCGCCGCCGGATCTTTTGGCAGCTGTGTCCATTTGCCGGGTCGGATGCAGGTGCGAGTGGCCGGCAGCGAGATCATCGTGGCAAAAAATGATGCGAATCTGCGTAACGCCTCCCCTGCGGGGTCTGCGCGACGATGGTTCCGCTACACCGTTGCCCCCCCTTCGACAATGCCGGTGACGGTGTTTGTGCCGGAGGCCGGTTTGCGGGTGGTTTTTTCACTATTTGCCACCGACTCTCCGGAGCAACTGCGCGGAGCTGGACAGCAGCAAGCTTTTTTTGATATGGACAAGCTGCATTTTCCTCTGGTTCTGCGAAATGTTCGATCCGGTGACCGATTTTCGCCGCTGGGAGTCGGAGGAACCCAAAAAATAAAAAAGTATTTCATCGATCACAAGGTTCCCGCGACACAACGCGCCTGCTGCCCGCTGCTGGTCAGCTCAGGGCAGGTCGTTTGGCTTGTCGGCCACCGGATTGCCGAAGCGGCCAAGCTGACAGCGGCCACTACCGAGGTGCTGAAAGCCGAAGTGCAGGTTGTTAAGCAATGATTAGTGGTTACCTTGTAACTACCGCTGCATGCGCAAACCGCACAGAATAGACGATGGCTGTCGGAATCGTGGCAGCTGAACGGAAATTGGCAGACAGCGCACTTTCACCTGATATGCGGGACAACCGCAGCGACGGCGGTTGCAAAATGAATTACCGGAAGGGGTAGAGATTTGAATCCGTTTTATAAAAACCTGGCTCTCTGGTTGGTCATCACCCTGATGATGATCATGCTTTACAATTTGTTTAATCAGCAGCAGATGTCGGAAACCAACATCAGCTACACGCAATTTCTGACAATGGTGGACAGTGACCAGGTCGAGAGAGTGATCATCCAGGGCCAGGAACTGCTTGTCACTGACAGCAATCAGAACCGGCTCAAAGTTTTCGCACCTCAGGATCCGGATTTAATCAAAATTCTTCGCCAGAAGGGCGTCACCATTGAAGCGAAGGCGCCGGCCGAATCTCCCTGGTACATGTCCGTGCTGGTATCATGGTTCCCGATGCTCATTCTCATCGGGGTTTGGATTTTTTTCATGCGCCAGATGCAGGCCGGCGGGGGCAAGGCTCTTTCATTCGGAAAAAGTCGCGCGCGACTGATGTCCGATTCCATGGCCAAAGTGACCTTTGAAGATGTGGCTGGCATCGACGAAGCCAAAGAAGAGCTCGGTGAGGTCGTTGAGTTTTTGAGAGAGCCAAAGAAGTTTACACGTCTCGGCGGCCGGATCCCAAAAGGAGTTTTGTTGATGGGCCCACCGGGCACCGGGAAAACTCTTCTTGCCCGCGCCATCGCCGGAGAGGCCGGTGTTCCTTTTTTCAGCATCAGCGGATCGGATTTCGTTGAGATGTTCGTAGGTGTCGGCGCCTCCCGGGTTCGGGATCTGTTCGTCCAGGGCAAGAAAAATGCCCCCTGTATCATCTTTATCGACGAGATCGATGCGGTTGGAAGGCACCGGGGTGCCGGGCTCGGCGGCGGCCACGATGAAAGGGAGCAAACCCTTAACCAGCTCCTGGTTGAAATGGATGGGTTTGAATCCAACGAGGGGGTAATCCTGATTTCAGCCACCAACCGCCCCGACGTACTTGACCCGGCCCTGTTGCGTCCGGGTCGCTTCGACCGGCAGGTGGTTGTTTCATTGCCGGACATCAAGGGGCGGGAAAAGATCCTGCGGGTCCACATGAAAAAGACGCCTGTCTCAACGGACGTAAACGCGGTGATTCTTGCCAAGGGCACCCCCGGATTTTCAGGGGCCGACCTGGAGAACCTGGTCAACGAGGCGGCACTGCTGGCAGCCAAGCGTAATAAAGAAAAACTCGATATGTTCGACTTCGAGGACGCCAAAGACAAAGTCTACATGGGATTGGAGCGGAAATCCAAGGTAATTCGGGAAGAGGATCGCAAGACTACCGCCTACCACGAGGCCGGGCACGCGCTGGTGGCGCGATTTTTACCGGAGACCGACGCCGTGAACAAAATTACCATTATTCCGCGGGGCCGGGCGGCCGGTATAACCTGGTTTCTCCCGGAAGAGCGGGATTTTAAATACAAGGATCAGCTGGAGAGCGATCTGGCGGTTGCCTTCGGCGGTCGGGTAGCCGAACAGCTCGTCTTTGATCGAATCAGCACGGGGGCGGCCAATGACATCAAGCAGGCCACCAATCTTGCCGAACAGATGGTGCGCACTTGGGGGATGAGTGATCTGGGACCGCTGTCCTATGCCAAGGGGGAAGAACACGTATTTCTCGGCCGTGAAATCGCCCAGCACCGGGACTACTCCGAAGCAACCGCCCGAAAGATCGATGAAGAAATTCACAAGCTGATCGAAAATTCCTACAATCGCGCCAAAGAGGTCCTGGAAGAACAACTCGACATTCTGCACAAGCTCTCTGAACTGCTTTTGGAAAAAGAAACCGTGCAGGGCGGCGAGCTGGACGATTTGATCAAGTCGATGCGTCCGGGTATCGAACTGCCCTCAAAAGGAACCGAACCCAAGGGGAAAAGTGCCGGGACTGCTGAAAAAGCCAAGCCCGAATCCGGGTCGCCGGATGGGCAAAAGGCGACGGACTCCGACCAGACTTCCACGTGAACGTCGTTCGGGTCTGCCATTGGAATGAATTGAACCTCCCCCGCTGTTGCGGGGCTTTTTATGGAGCCCTTCCGCCCCCGATGCAGGCCGCCGTGAAATGACTGCCCGAAAAAGATACAACTTGCAGTGGGGACCCCATCGATTGGAACTGGGGAAAAGAACCCTGGTGATGGGAGTGGTCAATATCACACCGGATTCGTTCTCCGATGGGGGGCTGTTTTTTTCCAGCGCTGCCGCGATCGCCCAGGGAGAAAAACTGGCCCGACAAGGAGCCGACATCATTGACATCGGCGGAGAATCGACACGTCCTTTCTCCGATGGGGTGCCCCTGGAGGAGGAACTCGGCCGGGTCATCCCGGTGATCGAAACCCTGGCCCGCAGCATACCGGTTCCCATTTCCATTGACACCACCAAATCGGAGGTGGCCAGACGGGCACTGAAGGCCGGAGCTGCCATCATCAACGACATCAGTTCGCTGCGGCACGATCCGGAAATGGTCCGCGTCGCGGCGGAGTGCGCGGTTCCGGTGATACTGATGCACATGCTCGGTTCCCCCAAGACCATGCAGGTTTCACCCTCCTACGACGATGTGGTCAGCCACTGCGGAGATTTTCTGCAGCAGTGCGTTGAAGACGCTGTGGCCAAGGGGCTGGATCGCAGCAAGCTGATCATCGATCCGGGCATCGGCTTCGGCAAGACATTTGAGCACAACCTGACCCTGTTGCGCAGGCTGTCCGAGTTTCAACACTTCGATCTGCCGATTCTTGTCGGGACCTCCCGCAAGGCGTTCATTCGCGACCTGTTGAAAACCGGCGGCGACCGGGCCCCCGATCCGCAGGATCCGGTTGTCGAAACCGGCAGCCAGGCAACCGTCGTTGCAGCGGCGATGAACGGAGCTCATATCGTAAGGGTGCACGACGTGGCCAACACCAGCGTTACACTGAAAATCATAGATGCGATTATAAATGCCTGACCCGGGCACCTTTTCAGAAAAGCTGGGCGAAAGCCGCATAGGCCCGGGTTCATGGACACTGATACAGTGCAAGGATGAAATAAAAGCGTACCGGGGGACCTAGCTGCGATGCTGCTGGTAATCGATGTTGGCAATACCCAAACGGTGATAGGCGTGTTTGAAGGCAGCCGTCTGCTTCAGCACTGGCGCTTGAGAACCGAGAGGAACACGACCGAAGACGAGTTCAATGTCCTGGTCAACAGCCTGTTTGCACAAAGCCAGATCCGTCCCGACCGAATCGGGAAAACGATCATCTCCAGCGTTGTTCCCCCGGTGGTCCCCATTCTCGATTCGTTTTGCCGCAAGTATTTGGGACGGCCCCCTGTTTGGGTAGACCCGGCTGCTTATACTGGTATGCCGAACCTGTACCGCAACCCGGCCGAAGTCGGGGCCGACCGCATTGTCAACGCGGTGGCCGCCTTTCACCGCTATCAGCAGAGCTTGATTATCATCGACTTCGGCACCGCTACGACATTCGACAGCATTTCCGACAAGGGAGAGTATCTGGGCGGTGCCATCAGCCCGGGGATCATCATCGCCTCGGAGGCGCTGTTTCGAAAAGCATCCCGCCTGCCCCGGGTGGAGATTTTCAAACGACCGCAGGCGGCGGTCGGAAAAGACACCGCCGGCAGTATTCAGTCAGGGATCATTTACGGTTACGCCGGACTGGTGGATGGAATGGTGAAACGAATTCGGGAAGAAATGGCGGCAACCCCGAAAGTGATCGCCACCGGCGGCCTGGCACCGCTGATGCAGGATGTGTGCGAATCGATCGAGGCAGTGGAGCCGCTTCTAACGCTCGACGGTTTGCGCATCATTGCCGAAGAGCTCTAAAATAGCAGGCGCTGAGCGCGTGTCAAGCAAAGCGCTGTGGCCTGCGCCTTGACCGGCTTCACTTTATTCCAACCCGCTTTTCGAACTTACGGATCTCTTCTTCGATCTGCCGTCGTTCATCCTCTGAAAGTGCAGCGCTGTTCAGGCGGTTTCGCAGAGCGAGAAGCGTCATTTCATCACGATAGTCGCCGCAGGTATATGAGCTGGTGCCGGTCATCGCTGATATCCGCCTATACCCTGCCGACTTCCTTGAGGGTTTCCTGAAATACACCGTAGAAAAACTCGTAGTCGGTCAAACCCCGCTGGATCACTTTGCCGATGTCATCTACATTTTTGGTGTTTACGATGATGTTGACGCTGTAACGGAAGGCCATCATCTGGTCCATGGTGCGGTACTTATTGCTGATCATCACCACGAACATTTTGCGGCGCACGGTCATGTTCAGCCGTTCCAGGTACAGCAGCACCATATTGGCGTCCGGCCCTTCGCTGCTGAAGGACTCGTCGACCACGACCAGATCATACTGGTGGTACCGCATTTTTTTCAGTGCATCCCTGCCGCTGTCGGAAACCGTAACGTGGTATTCGAGCAGGTTTAAGTTGTTGACGATTTTCTTCAACACCGTCGAGTCCGATTCGCAAACCAGCGCGGTGAGCCCCTCCTCCTCGATAAAATCGAAAGGCTTATCGGATGCGTCGTAGTCACTGGAGGTGATGTTTGCCTGAATATCCGATCCAGCGCTGCCGCGGGGGTTCAGCTTGATTTTCTTTTTGCATTTCGGGCACGGCAGGCTGGCGCTGCGTCCGGCCGGAATCTTGTCGTCCGGGATCTTGAACTTGCTGCGGCAATTTTGGCAGATGATGTCCATGTCGTCTGACGCCCCTTATTCCATGGGTTTTATGGGCAACGGCTGTTGGGTCGCACCTTCGGTCGTTGTCTATGAGCGGGCGGTGCGATAGGCGCGGTCGATTTCCAGCTTTTCAATGTCGGTGGTCGCCTCGCCCCTGGCACTTTTCAGCGAGTCAATGCCACGCCCGACAATGCCCCTTCGGGAAGCATAGGCCGAGGCGGTTTCTTCGGTGATCAATCCCTGTTCGTACAACCCGACGATGTGATTATCGAAAGTGGTCATGCCGAAAGCCGTTCCGGTCTGCATCATTTCGTAAAAAGTCTTGCCCTCGGATTCGCCGTGCAGAATGGAATCCTTTACGCGCAGATTGGTGTTCAGGATTTCGAAGGTCGCCACCCGGCCGCCACCCACCTTGGGCAGCAGCCGCTGACAGACGATCCAGCGCACCGCATCCGCCAGGCGGATGCGAATTTGATGCTCTTCCTCTGTGCTGAACATACCCACGATACGGTTGATGGTAGATCCGGCGTCGATGGTATGCAAGGTGGTGAGCACCAGGTGACCGGTTTCGGCCGCACTCAGGCCGATTTCCACGGTTTCACGATCGCGCATCTCACCGACCAGGATGACTTTCGGGGCCTGGCGCAGGGCGGCCCGCAGCCCGTTGGCATAGGTATTGAAATCGACCCCCAGCTCGCGCTGGTTAAAAGTGGATTGCTTGTGGGGGTGCTGGTATTCCACCGGGTCTTCCAGTGTGACCACGTGCACTGACCGGTCTTCATTGATTTCATTCAAGATGGCCGCCAGAGAGGTGGTTTTACCCGATCCGGTTGCACCGGTGACAAAGACGATCCCATTTTTTTCCGAGGCGATCTTGTACATGGCCTCGGGCAGTTGCAGTTCCTTGATCGTCGGTATCTTCGATTCAAGCTTCCGCAGCACGATCGAATAGTATCCGGTTTGAGAAAAAACGTTCACCCGGAAACGCGCTTTGCCGGGCAGGGTATAGGACAGGTCGCAGCTGCCCGTGCTGAGCAGGGCTTTCGTCAGGCGTTTGTCCTGGTTTACCAGATTCAGAGCAAAGATTTCGGTTTGAAACGGGGTCAATTCCTTGAACTGCGGGCGCATTTCCACCGGTACCAGCACCCCGTCGCTTTCCACCTGAAGCGTTTTTCCGACGGTCAGATTCAGGTCTGATACGTTTTTGTGCGAATCGAGCATACGGGTGAGAATGTGGTCAATTTCCTGTTTTTTCATTTTTCCTGTCCGCTGTAAATTTCAGATGTGCCGGGTGCTGCAACTTGCGCAATGGTTGCCGATCAGCAGTCGTGCCTGGTGGCAGCACTGCAGATCCATCCCGGTCGCCGGTGGATCAGACCTCGGTAAAATCGGTAGGCGGTGCGGTGAGCAAAGGTCTGAACCGGGCCTTTTCATTGGCTTTCATGTAGGCCTCGTCGGCGCTGACCCATCCCTTGTTAAACAAATCCATAATGGCATCATCGAGAAGCTGCATGCCGTACTTCTTGCCGGTTTGAATCATGGACGGCAGTTGGTGCGTTTTGGCTTCCCGGATCAAGTTTCTGACCGCCGAGTTGGCGATCAGGATCTCCAAGGCGACGCAGCGGGCCTTTTTGTCGATTCGTTTGAACAGAACCTGAGCGATGACCGCCCGCAGCCCATCGGCCAGGGTGGACCGGATCTGAGCCTGCTGTTCGGCCGGAAACACCTCGATGATACGATCGACGGTCTTCACGGCGCTGGAGGTGTGCAGGGTGGCAAAGACCAAATGCCCGGTGGAGGCGGCCTCGATGGCCAGAGCGATGGTTTCCAGATCGCGCATTTCACCGACCAGGATGATGTCCGGGTCCTCGCGCAGGGCGCCGCGCAGTGCGGCTGAAAAACTCTTGGTATGAATTCCTACCTCCCGGTGATTGACGATGCAGCCCTGGCTCTGATGGACGAACTCGATGGGGTCTTCCACCGTGATGATGTGATCTTTGCGCAGCCGATTGGCCACATCGACAATGGACGCCAGCGTGGTCGATTTGCCGCTGCCGGTCGGGCCGGTTACCAGACACAGCCCGCGCGGCAGGGAGGCCAGTTTGGATACCACCGGTGGCAGGCCGAGCTGGTCGGCTGTCATGATCGTGCTGGGGATTTCTCTGAAAACCGCCCCCACACCGTTTTTCTGCATGAAGAAATTGGCCCGGTAGCGGGCCAGGCCGGGAATTTCGTACCCGAAATCGACATCCCCGGTTTCTTCGAACACCTTGATCTTTTCCTCGGGGGCGATTTCGTAGAGCATGCCCCGCAGCTCGTCGTTGTCGAGCACTTTGTATTTGATGCGTTCGATGTCGCCGCGAATCCGAAGAGCGGGGGGTTGTCCGGAAACCAGGTGAAGGTCGGAGGCCCCTTGTTCATTCATCAGTTTGAAGAATGCATCGATCTTTGCCATGCGTTGCTCCCGTCGAGGTCGATCTTCCGTCCGTCAGTGCGTGTCAGTTCAGCTGGAATGGAGTCGGAAACTGGCGGTACCGTAAAATTATTTCGATTGCTGCAGCAGTTTCAGCTTGGAATCTTCTTCATCCATTGCCTTCATGCCCTCCTTGCTGATTTCAAGGAGTTTGGTGTGAGATTCGATTACCGAGCCGATTTGGACCTCGATCTGCATCCGCTGTCGTTTCAATTCGGCGATGTCCTCGTGCAGCTGCGCCAGCCGGTTGTGAGCTTTGTTGAGGATTTTTTCCGCTTTGACCTCGGCTTCTGCAATGATGAGCTCTGAGGATTTCTGGGCATTTTCTTTCATCTGCTCAATCACTTTCTGTGAATTCAGCAGCGCCCGTTTGAATGCATCCTCACGATTCTTGTAACCCTGAATTTCAGCCTGCAATCGCTGAATTTCTTCTTTGAGCTGTTCATTTTCTTTTAGAAGCGCCTCGAAAGCATCGGCCATCTGATCCAGGAACAGATCGACTTCCTGGATGTCGAACCCGCGAAACTTTGTCCGAAACTTTTGCTGTTGTATGTCAAGGGGCGTTAGGTTCGTAGCCATGAGGCACCTCCTGTCGGTTCGACTAGAGCATCGAGAGGGCAAATCTTTCGATGCTTTGAATCACGAACAACTGGATGAAATAGATCAACAGTATTACAAGGATCGGTGAAAAATCGATCCCGCCGAATGAAAACGGTATCTTGGATCGAATCCGGTACAGCACCGGTTCGGTGATATTATGGATGAATCGTACAATCGGGTTATACGGATCGGGGCTCACCCATGACAACACGGCCCGCGCGATGATAACCCACATGTAAAGCCACAGCACCATGTTCAGGACGGTCGCTACGGCTTTCAGAAAATAACCGACAACATACATCTGGTAAAAGCCCTACTTCGCCGATATCAGAAAACGGAACCACCCCGCATCAGGGCGGGCCGACCTCGTCGGGTTGGTGGCTGGATGCCGCGACCCGCAGGTGATTCGATGCGCGGCACAATCAAACCGTTGACAGCCGATACACCCGGGGGCTATGAGTGGCGCCGGGGCGACAGGCGCTCTATCTGAAAGTCATACTATACCACATACATACAGGATATTACAAATGCAAATGGCCAATGCTCGCGGGCTTGCTGTTTGGAAAGGATGTCAGCAATGAAGCAGTTTGGGCAGAAAATCGGATTCATCGGCGCCGGCAACATGGGGGCGGCGCTCATCAGCGCCATCATCCAATCAAAGCGTTACCGACCCGCGGACGTGTTCGCCTTCGATGTAGACCCGGGGCGCTGTGCGGCAATCGGTCAAAAAACCGGTATCGGTCTGTTGAAAAGCAGTGCCGAACTCTATTCGGTCTGCGATATCGTGTTGCTGGCGGTAAAACCGCAGCAGATGACTTCCGTGCTGACCGACATCCGCCGGGACGAGCGTTTTGCCAAAAAGAAGCGAACACTGCTGGTATCGATTGCAGCCGGCTATCCGATCCGCAAAATCGAATCGATACTCTACGCCGATCTAGACGATAGACAGGCCGGCGATCTGCCGATTATCCGGGTGATGCCCAACACGCCGGCGCTGGTGCTGGCGGGCATATCCGCCATGAGTGCCAACCGGTTCGCCGCCGCCGACGACCGGCATCGGGCCCGTTCGCTGCTGGAGGCAGCCGGCCGCGTGCTCGAGTGCCGGGAGGATCAACTCGATGCGGTTACCGGCCTTTCCGGGTCCGGACCGGCCTATGTGTTTTATCTGATCGAAGCGATGATCGAGGCCGGAAAAAACATCGGACTGGCTGCGGAAGAGGCCGAAATATTAACAATTGCGACACTGAAAGGTGCGGTCAAGCTGATGGAAGTGACCGCAGAATCTCCGGAGGAGTTGCGCCGGAAAGTAACTTCCCCGGGCGGTACGACCGAAGCGGCGCTGAAAGTCCTTGCATCGAGACAGTTCAAACCGGCGGTTATCGAGGCGATTGCCGCCGCGGCGGAAAGGGCAGCCGAACTGAGCCGACAGTGTTGACCCGGCGGTTTGAATTAAACCGACTCCAATGGTATGATATTGCCGGTAACGATCGGATGAAAAGCGGTTGTGGAAAGGCGAAAACGGATATGCACAAACAACGAACTGCAGCGACGGTTCTTCTCTGCCTGGCCCTGCTGGTACTTTTTGCTGTAGCACCGGACGACCGAAATGCAGCCGGCTCTCTGCAATGGCACTCTATCAGACAATATGCAGATGTGCGGGATTCCGTCGACAAGAAGATATACATCCACTTCTGGGCGGATTGGTGCGGTTACTGCCGTAAAATGGAAAATGTAACCTTCGCCAATCCGGCGGTGGCCAACTTGCTGAGGGAAAACTTTTTTCTCATCAAAGTCAATACCGACAGAGATCGGCGCGTGGCAGATGCCTTCCAGGTCAGGGGATTGCCATCCAATCTGTTCCTGTCTGCAGACGGAAGCGAGATCGCTCGACGCGTGGGCTATATTCCCCCCCGAACGTTCGTGCAGGTGCTGGAGGCGATCGTCAGCACGAATTAACTTGCCGGCTTTGCTTGTTGCCGGGAGACCGGCAGGGAAATGGGCATGAAATCATCCGGTTAGGATCACAGATCCCTCGGAAAGCGGTGTTTGAATCGCTTGAAGAGGCGGACAGCCGTGGAGATGATCACCGACGCACTCAATCCCATCAGCAATATCGGCAACCAAATAACCTTGTGGCGAATCGGACTTTCCCCGGCAGCAGAGATACCCGCAAGCGCGAACAAAAACACCACCAGCATGCTGAGGATCACGATCAGGCAGGTGAGACGATTATCGTACCAAGGCACGATCAGTTTGCGGTGAACCGGCTTTTCATCGTAGCGCATAACAGGGCTGATTATGGCGGATATTCCAATGAAAATCAACAAAACAACAAGGCGGGCCGATCGGAAGAACATCATGAAGACGAAACGTTTCTGGACAACCCTGGCCGCCGCCGTGCTGATCGGTTGCAGCAGCGCCCCCAAAAAGACCTATTTGAAAGACACCGATGTGGTTGTTGAGCCCGGAACCATCATTAGCGCAGAAACCGGGCAGCCAGTCAGCTTTCAGCAGCTGCTCGCTGACCTGAAGGGCGTTCGGCTGGTCTACATCGGTGAATCCCACACCGACCAATCCCACCACCGCACACAGCTTGACGTCATCACCGCCCTTTTCGAGGCTGCGGGCGAGGTCTCCGTCGGCATGGAGATGTTTGATTTCACCTACCAGCCGGTACTGGACCGGTGGTCGAGCGGCGAACTCGAAGAGGACGAACTGCTGGAAAAGGTGCACTGGTATGCCAACTGGCGGTATCCATTTTCACTCTACCGCGATATTCTAAAATTCATCCGGCAGAATCGCATCCCTCTGGTGGGGCTCAACATTCCGCTTCACATTCCCCCCAAGGTCCGGATCGGCGGGCTGGAAAACCTCACCGATGCGGACGCGCGCTACCTGCCGAGTGAGATCGACACCGGCAATGCCGCCCATCGGGCTTACGTGGAGCCGGTGTTCAATCAACATGCCTTCCACAGCGATGCCAAATTCGATTATTTCTACCAGGCCCAGTGTCTGTGGGAGGAAACGATGGCCGAAACGATTGCCCGGAACATGCCGGCCGGCATAATGGTCGTGCTGGCCGGAAACGGGCACATCGTGCGCAAATTCGGGATACCGGAAAGAGCCTTCCGCCGCAACAGCCTGCCATACCGTACCATTTACCTCGCGAGCGCCGGCAAAGACATCGAGCTTGCCGATGGCGACTATATCTGGGTAACGCCTCCCCCGGAAAAATCGGGCCAAATGGGGCGGTGATTCGAGCGTCGAAAGCGAAAGCCCCGCGCGCCGAAGGTTTCGGCGCCAATCCAACAGATATGATCGCGGCGCCCGAGGCGGAACCCACCCTCGCCCGCTTTCTATCCCACATCTTGTTTTTTATTATTTGACAAACCACCATATCTTGTGTTATTGGTGATCCGCTTTTGGTTTACGCACGTCTTTCCTGACCGTCGACATTCCGCACGGACTTTCGCGGAAAAACCGGCCGGATCGGGATACCCAACTTCCTGAAACTACAACCTGCTGCTTTCGAACTCTTCTGGCGAGGTGGAAAAGTGTTTGAAAAAATTAAGAAGCGCGACAATCGCATTGTCGATTTCGACTCCTCCAAGATCACGGCGGCAATTGCCAAGGCCGGTGCCGCTACCGGTGAGTTCAGTGACCGCGAAGCCCGCAAACTCACTTTGCGGGTGCTCACCCTGGCCCACGAGATCCGGTTGGGGCCAACACCCGAAGTGGAGGAAATTCAGGACATCGTGGAGCGGGTCCTGCTCGATTCGCCTTTTCACCGTACCGCCAAGGCCTATATTCTCTACCGGGAACAGCACGCGCAGATTCGCAGCATCACCACCAAGGCGCACATCGACCTGGTGGAGCACTACATCAGCAAGCTCGACTGGAAAATCAAGGAAAACAGCAACATGTGCTATTCCCTGCAGGGGCTCAACAACTACATTTCTTCGGATGTCACCACCGAGTACTGGTTGAGCCGGATCTACCCTCCCGATATCCGCAGGGCTCACAAAAGCGGGGACCTGCACGTACACGACCTGAGCCTTCTGTCGGTTTATTGCGTTGGCTGGGATTTAAAGGACCTTCTCGCCAACGGGTTCAAGGGCGTCGAGGGCAAGGTTGAAAGCGCCCCGCCCAGGCACCTGCGCTCCGCATTGGGACAGATCGTCAATTTCTTCTATACGCTGCAGGGGGAGGCGGCCGGCGCCCAGGCGATCTCCAATTTTGACACCCTGCTGGCCCCGTTCGTTCGGCATGACGGCCTCGACTACCAGGAGGTCAAGCAGGCATTGCAGGAATTTGTTTTCAACATCAACATTCCGACCCGGGTCGGTTTTCAGACACCGTTTACCAACATCACCCTCGATCTGAACGTTCCGGGCATCTTAAAGGACCATCCGGTCATCGTCGCCGGAGAACAGCGCGAAGAGACCTACAGCGAGTTTCAACCTGAAATGGATCTGATCAATCGGGCCTTTGCCGAAGTGATGATGGAAGGCGATGCCCGCGGCCGGGTGTTTACCTTCCCGATTCCCACTTACAACATCACCGCTGACTTCGACTGGGAGAACCCGAAGTTGGAGCCGATCTGGCGGATGACCGCCAAATACGGTATTCCGTATTTTTCGAACTTCGTCAACTCCGACATGTCTCCGGATGATGCCCGCTCCATGTGCTGCCGGCTGCGGCTGGACAACCGCGAACTGCTCAAGCGCGGAGGCGGGCTGTTCGGCGCGAACCCCCTGACCGGGTCCATCGGGGTGGTAACCATCAACCTGCCGCGCATCGGCCATATTGCCGACCGTGAAGAAGATTTTTTTCAACGGCTGCAGGACATGGTGCGCCTGGCCGTCGACAGCCTTGCCATTAAACGCAAGGTGCTGGAAAGGTTCACCGAGAAAAACCTCTATCCCTATTCCAAGTTCTACCTGCGGGAAGTCAAGGCGGCATCGGGGCTGTTCTGGAAAAATCATTTTTCCACCATTGGAATTATCGGGATGAACGAGGCCTGCCTGAACTTTCTGGGCCAGGACATCGCCAGTCCCGCCGGGCGGCGGTTTGCCCTGAAGGTGATGGATTTTCTCAGGGATCGGATCGCGCGGGTGCAGCAGCAGACCGGAGACATCTTCAACCTCGAGGCGACACCGGCGGAAGGAACGTCCTACCGGCTGGCCCTGCTCGACAAAAAACAGTATCCGGAGCTGCTGTGCGCCAATGAATCCGAGTATCGCAGCGGAGCAGCGCCCTACTACACGAATTCCACCCAACTTCCGGTGGATTACACCGAAGACCTGTTCGAAACCCTGCAGCTGCAGGACGAACTTCAATCCCGTTACACCGGCGGGACGGTGCTGCACATCTTTTTAGGGGAGCAGATCACCGAAATCGATGCCCTAAAGCAGCTGGTTCGCAAAATCACCGACAGCTACCGGCTGCCCTATTTCACGCTGACGCCCACCTTCAGCGTCTGCCCCTCCCACGGGTACTTGATCGGCGCCGTGGACAGCTGTCCCCGCTGCGACGCAGAAACCGAGGTCTACTCGCGGGTGGTCGGCTACCTGCGGCCGATCAAGCAATGGAACGAGGGAAAGCAGGCCGAGTATCGCCGGCGTAAGAACTTCAAGGTGGGTTCACCCGCGGGGCAGGTCGGCTTTCCAACGGTGGAACAGACAGGCTCCGACCCGCAAAGGTCTTCCGGGGGGCCGCCCGAAGAGAAGCCCCCGGCCCGCCGGCAACCGCCCATTTCGACAGTTGCCTGATCACGTGACGTGCAATCCGTACTGCCCGTCGAGGCTTTGAGATGCAGTCCGGCTCAAATGAACCGGGAGTAGAATCGATGCACATCGGGGGTCTGCAGAAAAACTCGCTCATAGATTACCCGGGCAAGGTCAGCTGTGTGCTGTTTTTAGCCGGGTGCAACTTCAACTGCCCGTATTGTCACAATCCCGACCTGGTGAAAAACCATAACGGCGCATCGCTGTTTGCAGTGCCCGAACAGATGGATCGTTTCTTTGCCTCCCGGCGAACCTTTCTCGACGGGGTGGTGATCTCCGGCGGTGAGCCCACCTTGCACCCGCAGCTCGCCGACCTTTGCGGACGCATCAAGACACATGGCTATCCGGTGAAACTCGACACCAACGGCAGCCGCCCGGAAGTGATTCGCCGTCTGATCGACGGCGGGCTGGTCGACTATGTGGCCATGGACATCAAAACCGATCCCTTCGCCTACTGGCCGCGGATTCAGAAAACCTACAAGCCCGACCGGATTCTGGAGAGCATCCATATCATCATGGACTTGGCCCCGGCTTACGAATTTCGGACCACCTGCGTCAAACCGTTTGTAGACATTGCGGTGATCGAAACGATCGGACAGTTGATCAGCGGGGCCGAGCATTACGTCCTGCAGCGGTTTCGCGATGCGATTGTCCTGTGCCCCGAATTTTTCCACAACACTTCCCCCGCTTTCACCGACAGCGAAATGCAGCAGCTTCAGACGGCGGCTGCGCCGCATGTGAAGCGATGCAGCATCCGCTAGAGCCCAACTCATTAACCAGGCTTCGGTGCCCCGCTGCCGGCCAAACGCTGGATCCCTGGATGGGATGTTGGGAAGGATCCGCGCGGGGTCCCGGAACCCATTCGCCCCCCTGCAATCCAAACTGCCGTACCGTCACCGCTTCTCTTTAATTTTCAGACGGTCTGTGATATCTGCTGAACTAGTTCGGGTCAACTTCTGAAAGTGCATGGCACCTAACGCCAGGAGGCCAACGCATGACGGATGCTTTCACGTGGAAAATCGTTCTGATCGATGACGAGGAAGACATCCGGGATGTGATGTCGATTTCCCTGGAAGATGAAGGCTACCGCGTTTTCACCGCCGAAAACGGCCGACTCGGATTGGACCTGTGTGAGAAAAAATCCCCTCAGATCGTAATCACCGACATTCGCATGCCGGTGATGGACGGTCTGCAGGTTCTCGAATCGCTCAAGCAGCGCTCCCCGCAGATCGAAGTCATCGTGGCCACCGCCTTCGGAGAGATGGAGCTGGCCATCCGCGCCCTGCAGCTCGACGCCTCCGATTTCATCCACAAACCGATCAACCACCAGGAACTGCACCTGGCGCTGAAAAGAGCGCGGGAGCGGTTTGCGGCCAGAAAAACCCTGGCGGACTACACGGCCCTGCTGGAGAAAGAAAATGCGGAAACCAGCCAGCAGTTGCTGCGTAACATCGAGTTTCAGAAAAACCTGATCGAAAGCTCCATGGACGGAATCTGTGCTTGCGATACCGACGGGCGGATCGTAAGCTTCAACCGAAGCATGGAGATGATCTCCGGATATACACGCACGGAGGTGCTGGGGCGGATGACGCTCGAGCAGCTGCTTGCGGCCGGCGAAGCCATGCGCTTGCGCAAAGCGCTTCAGGCGAAAGGCCAGGGGGGAAAAAACCGGCTTTCGCTTTTTGAAACCACCTTGCTGGCCAATCCGGACCGCAAAGTTCCGGTGCAGGTTTCCGCATCGATATTGCGCAACCAGGGAAGTGACGAGGGGCTGGTCTGCTTTTTCCGGGATTTGCGGGAAATTAGACGCCTGGAGAGGGAGATGGCCGACCAGGCCCGCATCCTTCACCAGGACAAGATGATGTCTCTGGGAAAGCTTGCCGCCAGCGTCGTGCATGAAATCAACAACCCGCTCTCGGGAATCCTGAACTACCTGCGCTTGATGAGCCGCATCATCGGTCGCGGGCCGCTCTCCGGTGAGCAGCAGAAAAAATTCGAGCGTTATCTCGAACTGGTGGAAAACGAAACCGGCCGGTGTTCCCAGATCGTTTCCAGCCTGCTGACGTTTTCCCGCAAGTCACCACCCCAGTTCGGCCGGGTCGATATCAAAGAACTGCTTGAACGCTGTATGATCCTCAGCCAGCACAAAATGGAATTGAGCAACATACAGCACAGCTGCCGCGTGGATCAAAGCATTCCACCGGTACTGGGTGATTTCAACCAGCTGCAGCAATGCATCATCAATCTCATATTCAATGCCATCGATGCCATGCCCGATGGCGGGCAACTGCAGTTGGGGGCTTGCTTCGATTCCGCCCAAAAAAAGGTGCAGATTATGGTCTCCGACAGCGGGCAGGGCATCGCCCCGGAGGATCTGCCGTACATCTTCGAGCCTTTTTTCACCACCAAAAGCGAGGGCTTCGGTGTCGGGCTCGGTCTGTCTACCATGTACGGCATCGTCGAACATCACAACGGAACCGTCGACGTGCAAAGCCGCCAGGGCAAGGGAACCACATTTACGATCCAGTTGCCGGCGGCTTCCGACGACACATAAAAACGAAGCGATGAGAGAAAACGACGAACATAGTGCCCTGACGGTCATGTGCCACCAGTGGCTGGAGCTGCTCGACGAGCTGAACATCGGTGCGTTTACGGTCAACAGCCATCACCGCATATCGGAAATGAACTTTACGGCCCAGGCCCTGATGGGATTCAAAGAAAAAGAAGTCGAGGGCCGCGATTGCCGCGAAGTTTTCACCGGCGTTCCATGTATGGTGCAGTGCCTGCTGCGCAATGAAAACGAGCCGGCTGCCGAAGAACCGGAAATCGATTTCTGTAACGAGGAGCAAACCCGCCATCTGCTCACCCGGCTGGCAACACCGGTATACGACAGCCAACGGCGGGTGGCCGGCTGCCTGACCATCCTGCAGGATCACTCCCCGATTGCCGACCTGGTCAACCGCATCCACTACGAAGAGCGCAACCTGAAGATTATCCTCGACAACCTCGACGTGGGGATTTTCACCGTAAACCGCGGAGGGTATATCACCTTTTTCAACCACGAGGCCGAAAAGATATCGGGTTTCAACCGGCGCCAGGTGATCGGTGAACCCTGTTCGGCCATTTTCGAAGGGGTCGCTTCCCACGATCTGTGTCTTCTGAAAGAATCGATCGCCGATGGCTCGGCGCGCACCAGCCGGCAGGGGAAAATGATCACCAAGAACGGTGAAACTATACCGATCCGCGCAAATTACATGGCACTTCGCAATGAAAAGGGGACCATCATCGGCGGGCTGGCGACCTTTCATGATCTCACCCTGGTGCGGCAGCTCAATCAGGCCATCAGCGAGCGTTATACCTTTCAGGACATGATCGGCAAGGATCCGACCATGCAGCAGATTTTCGAAACGGTCAACGTGGTGGCCGCCACCGATGCGACAGTGCTCATCGAAGGGGCCACCGGCACCGGTAAAGACTTGCTGGCAAAGGTGATTCATTCCATCAGCCGCCGGGCGACCAGGCAACTGGTCAAAGTCAACTGCGCGGCCATTCCCGACAATCTTCTTGAGTCCGAAATGTTCGGTTATGTCAAAGGCGCGTTTACCGGCGCTGGTCGGGACAAGCCCGGAAGATTCAACGAAGCCGACGGGGGAACGATCTTTCTGGACGAAATCGGCGACCTGCCGTTATCGCTGCAGGCCAAACTGCTTCGGGTGCTGGAAGATAAGGAATTCTACCCGCTGGGAAGCCGCCATACCCAGAAGGTCGACGTCCGGATCCTGTCGGCCACCAATCAGGACTTGGAAAATCTGGTGGCAAAAAGAGGCTTCCGCAAAGATCTGTACTACCGGCTAAATGTGTTCCGGATTCAGCTGCCCGACGTAAAGGACCGCCGAATCGATTTGCCCTTGCTGATTCACCATATCCTGCGCAAGTTGTGTGCCGCCAGAGACAATCGGCGTCTGGCCATTTCGGAAGCGGCTATGGAACTGCTGCTCAACCATGACTATCCCGGAAACGTCCGCGAGCTGGAGAACATCCTCGAGCATGCCCTGATTATCTGCAGCGAAGACGTTATCGAACCACGACACCTTCCCGATTTTTTGCAGCACCGTCCCGTTTACCGCCGGCAGCTTACCGCGATGCCAACCAACGAAAAAAGTGCAGCAATAGCGGAGGCGGACCTGCTGCACCGCGTCCTTAGCAAGCACCACTGGCACCGGCAGAATGCCGCCCGAGAACTGGGGATCGATCGAACCACCTTGTGGCGCAAGATGAAGAAATACAATCTCACGCCTTCGTAGTTTAGACGGAAGTCTCTGGTGATGAAGCAGTGGCGAAAGCTAGGAACGAATGACGCATTTCGCCAGTGGAGAAGTTGTTGCTGATGCGAATGGAAAGCAGTGAAGGAATCCGTGGTGTCACGGGGTGTTTCGGGGCACGGACGGCGGCTTCCGTTTTTTAACACCACCGCCCATGCTCCGATTAACAGGGTGGGTAGAAATCATGCCCCTGAAATAGTGATAACCGTTTATTCGTGCCTCAGGCGGAAGCCATCTCCCGGCGGGTGGCCATATCCACCAGAATTCTCTCCCGGGCCTTGTCGATACCGAGCGCATGGCGTTTTTTGTCGATATGGGCGATCATTTTGCGGGCATGCTTGACCGGATCAACTTCCAGATCCCACATCCCACCGTAGAGTTTCTCGAACTCCTCAAACAGGTACTTCTGAAACACGGGTGCACCTGATACCGGCAGGCCGACACCGAACACGGTATACACCCCGGAAGCCACGAAATATTGACCGATGCTGATGGCTTTTTCACTCATCCACTCCGGAGCGCTGCCTGCGGCAGGCAGGTCGCAGATATCGGTTCCCAGGCCTCCGGCCTTGACAACCTCTGTGGCTGCGAGAAGAATTCGGCTGTTGTCCACGCAGGAGCCCATGTGCAGAACCGGCGGGATGCCCACGGTTTCACAGACCTCTGCCAGTCCGGGGCCGCAGTGGACTGCTGCCGACTCGGGTGTCAGCAGGCCTGCCATGGCGCATGCGATCCCGTTACAGCCGGTGGTCAGCACGATGACATCGTTTTTGATGAGTTCTTTGACCACCGTGATGTGACCGTCATTGTGTTTGGTCCGGGCGTTGTTGCAGCCGACCACACCGCCGATTCCTCGGATGCGACCGTTGATGATATTGTCGTTTAAAGGAACGTACGAGCCGCGAAATATTCCCCCCAGATGATATTCGATCGCTTCTACACCGAAGCCGGCAACCTGTGGTGCCTTTTGCGGCGGTATCATCACTTCCGCTTTGCGGTTTGTAAAATTATCGATAGCGATCATGATAATTTTGACGGCATCATCGAGCGCGTTATGCTCGTCAAATTCGATGTGGATCACGTTGTCCTGTTCCATTTTGGCTATCGGGTGGGTGGTGATGATTTTGGTATGGAAGCATTTGGCCACATTGGCGATGTTCTGAAAGATGCACTGGATGTCCACCACCATCGCATCGCACGCACCGGTAATGATGGCCAGCTCTTGCTGCAAAAAGGTTCCGCAGAGCGGCACCCCGTGTCGTTGCAGCACCTCGTTGGCGGTACAGCAAATGCCGGCCAGCTGAATTCCCTTGGCGCCTTTCGATTTGGAATAATCCTGCAACTCTTTGTGTTGCGCCACCGTTACCAGCATTTCGGAGAGCACCGGTTCATGACCGTGGATGATAATGTTGACATATTCTTCTTTTAATACGCCGAGATTGGCCTCGGACTGCAGCGGATAGGGAGTTCCGAAAAGGACATCCTGCAGGTCGGTAGCCAGCATCGATCCGCCCCACCCGTCGGCAATAGCGGCGCGGGTGCCCTGTTTCATCAGGTTTTTATAGTCCTGGTCGACGCCGATATGGGTGCGGTGCATGATCTCCACGATTTCCCTGTCGATGTTGCGGGGCAGTACACCGGTTTTCTTCCATTTTTCATACAAGGGTTTGGGGGCGCGCTGCAGATACAGCAGTTCCCCTTCGGCTTTGCCCCACTCGTTTAAGGCTTTTTCGGCGACTTCGACCGCAATCTCATCGAGCTTTCGATCAACCACCTCTCCATCGACCTCAACGGTGGTGTCCACCCTGAAGTGGGGTGCGATGGCCAGCAGCTTCAATGGGTCTTTTATTTTGTAGTCTTCGGTTTGCTTTTTTGCAGCTGCCAAAAATACCTCTGCTACACAGCGGCCGTGATCCGAATGGGCGGCTGCTCCGCTGGCAATCATTCTGAGAAAATTGCGTGCAGCGATCGTGTTGGGTGTTGCACCGCACAGCCCCTTGCGCTCATCATCGCCTTCGATACCGGATTTTGGAAGCGGAAGCCGGCACGGTCCCATCCCGCAATTCTTGCAGCAGGTCCCCTGGGTGCCGATATTGCAGGGCTTCATGTTTTCAGCCCTGTCGAAAACGGTGTCGATGTCGAGCTCATGGGCTCGCTCCAGCATCAACTGCGTCGCTTCGTCGATTGTGGCTTGCGCCGGATCTGCCAGTTTTCGTTTCCGGGTAGGTTGGGTGGCTGGTTTGGATTCCTTCTGCAATTGGGTTCCTGCGCCTTCTTTCATCACCTCCATCTCTTCTTTCCTCCTTCGTCTGCGTTACAGGGAATTTGTGAATATTCACTGCCGGGTATCGACACGAACCGGACCTATGCGGTTTTTTCCCCAGCTTCAATAGTGCGTTTATTCACCCTAAATGGGATTCAGTTTCGAGCTGGCCGCGACCTGATCACCGGAATGCAAATTTAATGCCTGTGAGACCATCGATATAGCCGGGACACCATCACGGTAGAATGTGCAAAATAGGGCAGAGCATATTTTGCAACCACTCGTAATTGCGGGGCATTTTGTTTTTTGCACGTTTGGCAAACTGGAAGGGGAAAATCATTGCTCGCGATTCGGAGGCCACCCCCGTACTTCTTTGCCTCTCAGTGCAACAATTGTTGCATGGCCATGTTGCAGATATAAGAGATTGAAATCTCGTTCCTTATACCTATAGATTGCAACCATATGTTGCAATCAACGCCTGAACGCATCATCTGGGGTCATCGTTTTCTCCAATAATTTTCGAATTAACTTATTGAAACTAAACAATATATTACGCATCACCGGTGACTGGCATATTTGATGCTCTTTCCGGTTGGTATCCATCATCCTGTTTCACCAACCACACCAGAAGGACAGGCGGCGTGCCAGCGGATCCGGCAAGAAAAATGATATTTGTACTCGATGATGATCCGGAGATGCAGATTTTTCTCTCCAACCTGCTCAACAGCGCCGGCTACCATCCGGTGATTTTCGAAAACGGGGCGGTGGAACTGGATCAAATTGCTGCGGACATGCCGGCGCTGATGATCATGTGCGTCATCAAATACCGGGACAACAAGACCCGGCTCTACAAGGCTCTCAAGGAAGATCCGGTCTTCAAACAGATACCGGTGATCATGCTGTCGAACATCGATCGCAAAACTTTTTTTCACTACCAGAAGATTAAAAACCCGACGTTTGGTCGTGGCTTACCGGAGCCGGAAGGCTTTCTCGTCAAGCCGCTGGAGGCCGACGAGCTGCTGCGAATGGTTCACCGGCTGACGGAAAAAAACAGCGCCGAAGCGCTGTAAGCAGAGGTTATCCAAAATCCGCTGCACGGGCACGGGAGCGCAATGGGTATAAAAAAACAGAAATTGTCCGATACGCAGAACCTCGCTTCGGTCGATCCGCAGCTGTACCGGGATGTGGCCCGATTTGGCGCCCGGGACATGGAAATCTGCATGCAGTGCGGTATCTGCAGCGCATCGTGTCCGCTGTCCACCGGAACCGATACATTCCCCCGGAAAATCTACCGCTATCTGCAGCTCGGATTGAAGGACAAGTTGCTCCAGTCCCCGGTTCCCTGGTTGTGCTACTACTGCGGGGAATGCAACAAGGACTGTCCCCGGGGGGCGGAGCCGGCCGAGACGATGATGGCCGCCCGGCGCTGGCTGACCACTCAGTACGACTGGACCGGCCTGGCGCGGCGGTTCTACCTCTCTGCTAAATGGGAAATCGGTGCGCTGGTTGCGGTGGCGCTATTGGTGGTCCTTCTGTTTGTTTTGTTTCACGGACCGATCATCACCGATCGCGTGTCGGTAAATTCGTTTGCACCGGTGGCCTGGATCGAGATCGGAGACCTGCTGATGGCCGCCATCCTGTCGGGTTTTCTGCTGTCGAACGCAACCCGGATGTTTCGCCTGGTGCTGGGGGGTGCAACGGTGCCCTTGCGGCTGTATTTCACCGAGGCCAAAGCCTTTGTGTTGCACTTTGCCACCCAGAAGCGCTGGCGGCAGTGCGGGGAAGACCGCAGCCGCTGGCTGAAGCACTTCATGCTGGTGACCGGTTACCTGACCATGATGACCCTGGTCATCGTTTTTATCCGCTGGTTCCAGGTCGACGACAGCAGCTGGCATTTTACCAGCCTGTTCGGCTATTACGCCACCGCCGTATTGTTGTTTTTCACCGTGGAAATGTTTCGCAGCCGTCTGAAGAAACAGGAGGCGATCCATCGCTTTTCCGAACTGTCTGACTGGCTGTTTCTGGTGCTGCTGTTTTCCACCGCGCTGACCGGCATCCTCATGCACATCGTGCGGCTGGCCGGTTGGCCGATGGGGACTTACGTCAGTTACGTGGTTCACCTGGCTGTGGCCGTACCCATGCTGGTGGTGGAGGTTCCCTTCGGCAAATGGTCCCATCTGTTTTACCGGCCGCTGGCCGTGTTTCTAACAACGGTCAGGGAAAAGGCCGCAGCGGCCTCCCGTGTGGCACCCGCCGAAGTTGTGGCGGCCGTTGGGGAAACCTTTCTAAGCTGCTTGCAGTGCGGTACCTGCACGAGCGTCTGCCCCTGGGGCCTGGTTTCCGGCTTCAACCCGCGCCGGATCGTGCGCGACCTGGCGACGGGCACCGGTACGCTGCAGTCGGTCGACGAGGCCGTCTGGCGCTGCGTCACCTGCAATGCATGCGGGGCGAGCTGTCCGCGCGGTATCGAAATCACCGGCGTCATGCAGGCGGTCAGAAAGATCGATGTCGGCGGCCGTTGGGTCCCGGAGCGCTTCGAAGGGCCGCTGGACAGCCTCCAGCACCGCGGCAATCCCTGGGGCGGCAGCCGCGAAAAGCGGTTGCAGTGGGCAGCCGATCTCGACATCCCTGTCTTTACCGCAGGGCACGAATACGGCCTGTTCACCTGCTGCACCACCGCGTATGACCCGTCCAACCGCGGGGCGGCCAGGGCGCTGGCCAAACTTCTGGCCATCGCAGGGGTGGCATTCGCGACGTTCGGTTCCGAACAGAGCTGCTGCGGAGATCCGGCCCACAGCATCGGCGCGGATCACCTCGGTTCGCAGCTGGCCAGCATCAACAGCGAGTTGATTGCCGGTGCCGGTGCGGCCAAGGTGCTCACCACCTCACCGCATTGCCTGCACGCGTTCCAATCCCGGTATGCCGAGCTGGCCTCCGTCGGTTTCGAACACTGTATCGAGCTTCTCGATCGCCTCATCGCGCAGAAGCGGCTGATGCCCGTGCGTGAAGTTGCGCAGGTCGTCACTTATCACGACCCCTGCTACCTGGGACGTTATTCAAATATTTACGAGCCACCTCGCCGTGTGCTGCTGAGCATCCCGGGACTGACGCTGGTGGAGATGCCCAACAACCGTCAGCAGAGTGCCTGCTGCGGTGGCGGCGGTGGTGGTGCCTGGAGCGCTGATCCGCCGGATCAACGCCTGGGGGTGGCGCGGGTTCGCGAAGCGCTGGGAACCGGTGCCGGTGTGATCGCCACCGCCTGTCCCTACTGCATCCGCATGCTCAATGAAGCGGTGGCGCAGCTCGGTGTGGAAGATCGAATCGTGGTTCGGGATGCGGCCGAATTGCTGTGGCGGTCGCTGGAAATAACTGGCGATGCCGATGGGGCGAAAGCTGTCAGCACAGACGTTGAGCAGGAGGCCTTACATGGCTGAACGAATCGGGTTTTACATCTGTCATTGCGGTATCAACATCGCCTATCGGGTGCGGGTCAAGGAGGTTGCCGAGTACGTGGCAACCCTGCCCAACGTGATCGTCTCCCGCGATTATCTGTTCATGTGCTCCGATCCCGGCCAGGAACTGATCGAAACCGACATCCGCAATCACAGCCTCAGCCGTGTGGTGGTGGCGTCCTGTTCGCCGCGAATGCACGAAAAAACCTTCCGGGCCGCCTGCCAGCGGTCCGGTCTCAATCCCTACCGGGCCTTTCACATGGTCTGCGTGCGCGAGCATGTTTCCTGGGTGACCGAAAGTGAGGACGAAGCCACCCGCAAGGCCAAGCTGCTGGCAGGCGCCGGTATTTTGCGGGTTTCGCACCAAACCGACCTCACGCCGGCCACCTTTCCGGTGTGCACCAACACGCTGGTGGTGGGCGGGGGCATCGCCGGCATGCAGGCCTCGCTGGATATCGCCAAGGCCGGTTACAAGGCCTACCTGGTGGAGCGGCAGCCCACCGTCGGCGGACACATGCTCCAGTACGACAAGACCTTTCCCACCCTCGACTGTGCGGCCTGCATCGGCACCCCCAAGATGGTCTCGGTCGGCCAGGAACCCAACATCGAGTTGTTCTCTTACAGCGAAGTGGAGGAGGTCAGCGGCTTCATCGGAAACTTCAAGGCAACGGTGCGGCAAAAGGCGCGCTTCGTGGAAACCAGCTGCACCGGTTGCGGCGAGTGTGAGAAGGTCTGCCCGGTCGAGTTCCCCAATGAATGGGACGTGGGTACCAAAAAACGCAAGGCCATTTATCGGCCGTTCCCCCAGGCAGTGCCGATCACCTACTGCATCGACAAGTACGACCGAGCTGCCTGCGTGCAGACCTGCCCGGCCGGCACCAATGTACAGGGATATGTGGCGCTGGTCAAAGTCGGACGGTACCGCGAAGCGGTGTCACTGATCTTGGAGCGGCTTCCGCTTCCGGGGACCCTGGGGCGCGTCTGCCCGGCCCCGTGCGAAAAACAGTGCCGCAGGGCCGAGGTGGACAGCCCGGTAGCCATCCGCGAGCTGAAACGCTTTGCCGCCGACCAGGTCGACCTGTCCGAGCTGCCGCTGCCGGAAATCGAAGACCGGCCGGAGAAGATTGCGGTGATCGGATCGGGTCCGGCCGGGCTGACGGTGGCGTATTATCTGCGGCTGAAAGGATACCGGGTGACCATTTTCGAGGCGCTCGAAAAGCTGGGCGGCATGCTGCGGGTGGGGATCCCCGACTACCGGCTGCCCCAGGATGTGCTCGATGATGAAATCGGCTACCTTCTCCGACACGGGATCGACGTGCAGACCGGCGTGCGCTTCGGATCGGATCTGTCCCTGGAGGATCTGCGCAAAGACGGATTTTCCGCCGTGTTTCTGGGCATCGGCGCCCATGACTCTCTGGCAATGCGCATACCGGGTGAAGAGCAGGCCGACGCTCTGGTGGATGCCGTCACGTTTCTGCGGGAGGTCAACCTGGGGAAAAAGGAGCTGCCCGGCAGGCAGGTGATCGTCATCGGTGGTGGCAACGTGGCCGTCGACGCGGCCCGCACGGCCAGACGCCTGGGCGCCGAGAGCGTAACGGTGGTCTACCGGCGATCGGAGCAGGAAATGCCGGCGTATCCCGAGGAACTCGAAGGTGCGCTAGAGGAAGGGATCGAGTTTTCATATCTCACGGCGCCGGTCGGCATTCAGCGCCGGGAAGGCAAAGTGACCGGGTTTGAATGCATCCGCACCGAGCTCGGTGAACCGGATGCCAGCGGGCGGAGACGCCCGGTGCCGGTGGAGGGAAGCGAATTTGTGATTCCCTGTGACGCGGTCATTCCGGCCATCGGTCAGAAAACCGACACATCCTGGGTGCAGCGCCTGCCGGACCTGCAGCTGACCGCCCGGGGAACCTTCAAGGTGGATCCCCATACGATGCAAACCAGCATTGCCGAAGTGTTTGCCGCCGGAGACGCGGTGACCGGCCCGGCCACGGTGGTGGAGGCCGTGTCTGCCGGGCATAAGGTGGTGGCGGCCATTGACCGTTTTCTCAACGGCGGGGACCTCGAATCGACTGCCGCGCAGCCGCAGATCGAGCCCGCTGCGGAGACCGACTGGAAGCAGATTCCGGCAACCATTGAAAAAGCAGCCAGGGCAGCATCGACGCATCTGGATCCCGCATACCGGGCGGCCAATTTTGAGGAGGTGGACACAAACTTCTCCGAAGAAGCGGCGCGGGCCGAGGCGGCGCGCTGCGTGAACTGCGGGGGCTGCTGTGAGTGCAAGCTGTGCGTGAGTGCCTGTGAGGCCAAGGCGATCAACCATGTGATGGAAGACGCCGTGGAGGAAATCGAAGTGGGTTCCATCATCGTGGCCACCGGCTTCGATATCCTCGATCCGACGCCGATGCAGCCTTACGGATACGGCAGATATGCCAATGTGTTCACCAACCTGGAATTCGAGCGACTGTCGAACGCCACCGGACCGACCGGGGGCAAGCTGCTCAAGCGCGACCGCAGCGACCGGCTCAAGTACACCGATCCGCCCGAAAGCGTGGCCATTTTGCACTGTATCGGCAGCCGGGATAAAAACTATCACGAATACTGCTCGCGGACCTGCTGCATGTACGCGCTCAAGTATGCCCACCTTCTCAAGGACAAGTGCGGGCACCACACCCGGGTGTACAACTTCTACATCGACATGCGCTGTTTCGGAAAAGGGTACGAGGAGTTTTACAAGCGGGTGCAGAGCGAGGGCGTGCACATGGTGCGCGGCAAGGTTGCCCGCATCGAAGAGCAAACGGACGGTTTGCTGCTGGTGACCGCCGAAGACACGCTCTCGAATGCGATGTTGCAAATCCCGGTGGAGATGGCGGTGCTGTGCACGGCGATGGAGCCGCGTGCGGATGCAAACGATACGGCCCGGATTTTCGGAATGAGTGTCGGCAGCGACGGTTTTTTTCTGGAAGAGCATCCTAAGCTCGAGCCGGTATCCACGGCATCCAGCGGTATTTTTGTGGCCGGCGCGTGCCAGGGCCCCAAGGACATTCCCGACACGGTAGCCCAGGCGAAAGGGGCGGCGGCCGAGGCGCTGGCACTCAGTTCGTCCGGACAGGTGTCGGTGGCCCCCATGATTTCATCCATAGACCCGGATATCTGTATCGGCTGCCAGGTCTGCATCGGGTTGTGTGCCTATTCGGCCATCGAATTCAATCCATTGAAAGGCGTCAGCGAGGTCAACGAAGCGGTGTGCAAAGGCTGCGGCAGTTGCGCCGGGTACTGCCCCAGCGGAGCCGCCAAGATCCGGCATTTTACGGACAATCAGATATTTGCGGAGATCGATGGCCTGCTGGCCGGCTGAGTTCGGGCAGCCATGGAATGGATGCCCGGTGTTTTGAGGTAAAGGAGAAAGGAGAACCGGATGAGCGAGTTCGAACCGACTATAGTCGCCTTTTTCTGCAACTGGTGCACCTACACCGCAGCCGATCTGGCCGGCACCTCTCGCCTGTCTTACCCTCACAGCATCAAGATCGTACGGGTGATGTGCAGTGGAATGGTCGACCCCAAGTACGTGATCAAGGCGCTGCTGGAAGGTGCCGACGGGGTGATTGTCAGCGGATGCAACCCCGGCGACTGCCATTACATCAACGGCAACTACAAGGCCCGCAGGCGGATCAAACTGTTAAAGGAGATCCTGCCCCAGTTCGGTTTTGAGCCCGAGCGTCTCCGGCTGACCTGGATAGCCGCCAGCGACGGACTGCTGCTTTCCGAGATCATGCAGGAAATGACGGAGCAGCTCAGGGCGCTGGGCCCCAGCGAAGCCAGGCTGAAGATGGTGATATAAGAGAAGCTCCCGGTCTCGTGTTGTGGCCATCGAATCCGGTGACCGCAGCCCGCAGCCGGTGGTTGTCGACACTGACAGGAGGAACCCATGGCGGAAACGGCACTCATCGATGTGAAAGAGCACAACTTGTTGGCAGCGCTGAGGGGCTTTTTCAAAACCGTTTTGAAGCAAGAGGAAATCAGTGCGATTCTGGTTCCCCGGCGACTGCCCGTGACGCCCACGGTCATGCCGACGCTGGTAACCGACCCAAAGCATCTGGATGCAGCCGACCCGTTGTCGCCGGCCTTTCCGATCAATGCTGCCAAAATCGTTTCCCGGCTGACGCGTCGAGAGTCCGGAGGAAAAGTGGCAGCGGTCATGCGGCCCTGTGAAATCAGAGCATTCGTAGAGCTGGTAAAACTCAAGCAGGGGCGCACGGAGGACCTGGTCATCATCGGCCTCGATTGCCTGGGTGCCTTTTCGAACAGAGACTATTTTCAATGGATCAGCGAAGATGCGGATGCGTGCACTGAAAAGTTCTGTTCCGTCATGCTGACCGGAGACAGTAGCGGCGGCAGTCGGGAGCTGGCATCGGCTTGCCGGGTTTGCGAGCAACCCGTTCCGGCAGGAGCCGACATCACCGTCGGTCTTTTCGGTGTCGATACCGCCGGCCGAATCCCTGTTACGGCGCAAAGCGCTGCAGGTGAGGATCTCTTTGCCAAACTCGGATTGCGGGTCGGTGAAGAACCGACTGCACGCCGGAAAGCGATTGAAAAGCTGGTTGCCGAACGCACCGCCGCCCGGGATGCAATGTTTGAGGCCACCCGTGCGACGGTCGACAATCTCGAAAAATTGACCGGTTACCTGGCCAATTGCGTCAACTGTTACAACTGCAGGGTGGCCTGCCCGGTGTGTTACTGCCGCGAATGTGTTTTTGTCACCGATGTTTTCGACCATGAACCCTCCCAGTACCTGCGCTGGGCCGCCAGAAAAGGCGCCGTGAAGATGCCTACCGACACGGTTTTTTATCACATCACGCGGTTGGCCCATATGTCTACCGCGTGCGTGGGGTGCGGCCAGTGCTCCAATGCATGCCCCAACGATATTCCGGTGATGGAGCTCTTCCGCACCGTTGCGCACCGAACCCAGCAGGCGTTCGACTACCGGGCCGGCCGCAGCCTGGATGACAAACCACCGCTGGCGGAATTCAAAGAAGACGAGTTCCAGGAGGTCGTGGGCATCGAAGCGTAATGAGAAGGCCATGGGTTAGTGGACTAGGCCGATCCAACCGGAGGGAAGGATTTTATGCATAAGAAAATCGGAAAGGCGCTTGTGGTGGGTGCCGGTATCAGCGGCATCCGGGCCGCTTTGGACCTTGCGGAAACCGGTTACGGTGTGACCCTGATCGATCGCTCGCCCCACATGGGCGGTGTGCTGAGCCAGCTCGACCATCAGTTCCCGACCGACCGGTGCGGCATGTGCAAAATGCTGCCGCTGGTGGACCGGGATGCCTCTTCCCAGTATTGCCTCCGCAAGGGCCTTTTTCACGAAAACATCGAGATCCTGCTGTCCACCGAGCTGGTATCGGTTGACGGGGAACCCGGTAATTTTCAAGTCCTATTGCGCCAGAAGTCGAACTGGGTCGATCCGCAGCGGTGCATCGGCTGCGGCGAGTGCGCAGCGGTTTGCCCGGTGGAGGTGCCCGATACGTTCAACGTTGGCTTTTCCCCCCGAAAAGCGATTTATCTTCCGCTGCCGCACGCCGTGCCCAACTCCTACATCATCGATTTGAGTGCCTGCACCCAGTGCGGAGAGTGCGAGAAGATCTGCCCGACCGGTGCCGTGTGCCTGTCCGAACAGGAACGCAAGCGGTTTCGCATCCTGGTGGTGGATGATGAGCTGATCGTCCGTGATTCCCTGAAGGAGTGGCTCGAGGAAGAGGGATTTTCCGTGGACATGGCCGATTCCGGCGCCCAGGCGCTGCAGAAACTTGCCAACGACACCTTCCACCTGATGCTCACCGATATCAAGATGCCGGGCATGGACGGCGTCGAGCTGCTGGAAAAAGCCAAGGAGGATCAGCCCGGCATGTGCGTGGTGATGATGACGGCCTATGCCACGGTGGAAACGGCGGTGGAAGCCATGAAGATCGGTGCCTTCGATTACCTGGTCAAACCCTTTGAACCCGACAAACTGATTCCGATGGTGGTGCGCATTTACGAAGATCTGGAGGCCACCCGGGGGCGCCGGGTCGAAGCGGGGGCCGTGGTGGTTTGCGGCGGCACCGCCTATTACGATCCGTCATCCGGAATCAATCCTTTCGGATACAAGGTCCTTGACGGCGTTGTCACCAGTCTCGAGTTCGAGCGGATTTTCAGCGGTTCGGGTCCCAGCGCCGGCAAACTGGTTCGACCCGGAGACGGCCGGCCCGTCCGGCGGGTGGCCTGGATCCACTGCGTCGGATCCAGGGATCTGCAGGCAGAGGCGGATTTTTGTTCCAGCATCTGCTGCATGTACGCCATCAAGGAAGCACGGCTGGCCCGGGAGAAAAGCCATGGGGAGGTGGAAACCACGCTTTTTTTCATGGACATGCGCACCTTCGGCAAATCCTTCCAGCGTTATCGGGATCAGGCCGAAAGCGTCTGCGGGGTGCGTTTCGAAAGGGGACGCGTTCATTCCGTGGTCGGTGATCCGGACAACGGGGACCTGCTGATCCGGTATGTGGACACTGCCGGAAAAGTGAGCGAGTCGAGACAGGACATGGTGGTTCTGGCGGTCGGTCAACGCCCGGCCGCCGGCAGTGCCGGGCTGGCTGCCGCACTTGACCTGCCCCTAAACAGCTGGGGGTTCGGGCAGACCGAGCCGTTTTCCCTGACCCGCACGGCGCGGCAGGGAATCTTTCTGGGCGGATCTTTTTCCGGTCTGAAAGACATCGGTGAATCGGTGACCCAGGCTTCTTCCGCGGCGCTGGCAGCTTCCCGGGTGATTCACCAGTCCGGCGGCAGTCTGGCCCTCGAAACGCCGCCGGCCGCTGCGCCCCGGAATGTCCTGCGCGAACCGCCCGACATGCTAGTGGTTCTTTGCATCTGCGGCGGCACCCTGGTTCAGAACGGCGGCGGTTCCGTTCTCATCGAAAGACTTTCCGTTGATCCGGCAGTGAGCAACGTGACTACGATCGATAAAACCTGCACATCGGAAGGATGGGAGCAGCTGGTGGAACTGGTGGAAAAACACAAGCCGAATCGGTTGCTGATCGGCGCCTGCCAGCCATATGTATACGCACGCAAAATCCGCCAGCTGGCGGCGCGGATCGGGCTGGACGCGTCCCTCTTGGACGTGGTTGATCTGCACCTGTCCGCAGTCCGATCACCGAACGATCCATGCGATCCACCCGATGGCTTTCATCCGGCGCTGCGTCGGCAGCTGGCCGCCCTGGAAACGGGGCTGGCACGGCTGAAGCATGTGGATCCGGTCCGGCGATCGGCGTTGAAGGTTCAGCAGCGCGCCCTGGTCGTCGGTGGAGGCATTGCAGGGATGTCGGCCGCTCTGGCGATCGCCGATCACGGCTATCCGGTCGATATGGTGGAAGAGCAGGCCACCCTGGGGGGCAACCTGCAATGGTTGAAACGCACCCTCGAGGGGGAAGATGTTACCGCTCTTTTCGATGAAACCCGCCAGAAGATCGATAAACACCCGTTGATCGAAACGCACTGCAGCAGCCGCATCCTCACGTCGTTCGGAAAGGTCGGACATTTTGTCACCACCGTCGAGACCGAAGGGGAAGAACTGCGCACACTGGAGCACGGTGCGGTGGTGCTGGCCACCGGCGGCAAGGAAGCGCCCACCGATGCTTACGGTTACGGCACCAGCGAATGCATCGTGACCCAGAAGGAATTTGAGATGAAATGGGCCGACGGCAGCCTCGATGCCGGCAAGCTCAACAGTGTGGTCATGATTCAATGCGTCGGCTCGCGTGAGGAGCCGCGCAATTATTGCAGCCGGGTGTGCTGCCCTTCGGCGCTGAAACACGCCCTGGCGCTGCAAAAGGAAAATCCGGAGATTTCGGTGACCATACTGTACCGGGATATGATGACAACCGGATTTACGGAAACCTACTTTACCGAAGCCAGGCGCAGGCAGGTGCTCTTCGTGCAGTATGCCACCGACAATAAACCGACAGTGAAGGTGGACGGCGGCGGAGCCCGCGTGACGGTGTTCGAGCCGATTGTCGGCAAAGAACTTGAAATCGAGGCGGACCTGGTGGTGCTGGCCACCGGCATCGTTCCGAATCTGCCCGGCAAGCTGGCAGCCGCATTCGGCGCAACGATCGATCCAGACGGATTTTTTCAGGAGGCCGAGTCCAAGTGGCGGCCGGTGGATTCGCTCAAAGAGGGCATTTTCGCCTGCGGCCTGGCCCTGTCGCCGCGGTCGGTGACCGAAGCGATTGCCACCGCCGAAGCCGCGGCCCAAAGGGCCCTGAGGATTCTTTGTCGCGACAGCCTGCCGGCCGGCAAGATCGTGGCCACCGTTCGCCGCAGTCTGTGCAGTTTGTGTGAGCGCTGCATCGATGCCTGCCCCTATCAGGCGCGGGCGCTGGATGCCAACGGCGAAAAAGTGATTGTCAACGCAGCCATGTGCCAGGGGTGCGGTGAATGTGCGACGGTGTGCCCAAACAACGCTTCGGTCGTCGACGGCTTCGGGCAGAAGCAGATGCTTGAAATCATCGATGCGGCCTTTCACTGAAAACCGGGCGGAGCAGCAGTGAGCCTGACTCAAACCATTCGCAGCAGCCTGGTATCCAAGCTCATCCTTACGGTGGGCCTGACCCTGCTGGTGTCGATTTCCACCTGGGCCTATTTTAACATCAGCACCCAGAGGGAAAAATGGATGGCCGAAATCGTGCAGACCACCGACCGGCTGACCAGCACCATCAAGCTCGGCACCCACTACGCCATGATGCTCAACTCGCGGGACGACATCAATCAGATCATCAACAACATCGCCAATCTGGAGGAGATCAACAACATCCGCATTTACAACAAGCAAGGGGAGATCAAGTTTTCCAACCAGCCGACGGAGGTCGAGAAGAAGACCAACATCAAGGCCGAAGCCTGTTACATCTGCCATCGCACCGAACCGCCGCTCACCGATGTCGAGCTGATGGAAAGAACCCGCATTTTCGATTCCGGCCGCGGCTACCGCCTGTTGGGTATCATCAGCCCCATACGCAACGAAACCGGATGCGCCACGGATGCCTGTCACGTGCACCCCGAGGACAAGCAGATCCTCGGTGCACTCGACGTGGTGGTGTCACTGGAAAAAACCGACAGCCAGATCGTGCAGGCCGGCAAGGGGATCATCGGCTTGGCGGTCATTGTCTTTTTGCTGACATCGGCCATCATTTTTTTCATCGTATTCGAATTCGTCAGCCAGCCGGTTAAACAGTTGATCAAGGGCACCCGGCAGATCGGCAGGGGAAATCTTGACTACCGGGTCAGCGCCGATCGCCATGATGAGATAGGCCAGTTGGCCGAAGCCATCAACGAGATGGGCAAGCAGATCGGTGAAAAACAGTCCGCGCTCAACAAGCAGCGGGACGAGTACCAGACGCTGTTCGAACGCGCACCGTGCATGATCACGGTCCAGGACCGCGAGTTCAAACTGCTGCGCTACAACCAGGAATTTGCCGAACGGTTCGACACCCGGGTGGGGGGCTATTGCTACCAGGCATACAAGGGACGCGATGAAAAATGCACCGACTGTCCGGTCGAAAAAACCTTTGTCGACGGCCGCATCCACACCGGTGAGGAGATGGGAATCAACAAGGACGGCACCGAGGCACACTGGATCTTTCGCACCTCTCCCATATTTGATTCCCACGGCGAGGTGGTGGCCGCCATGGAGATGAGCCTCGATATCACCCGACGTGAAATCCTGGAAAAAGAGCTCGAAAAATCGGAGCGCAAATACCACGAAATCTTCAACAACATCCCCAATCCGGTGTTCGTGCTAGATTTTGAAACCCTGCGGATCCTGGACTGCAATGAAAGCGTTTCCCATGATTACGGTTACGAAAAGAGCGAGATACTGGACACTTCCTTTCTCGATTTATTTGTGGCCGACGATCGGGAACCATTCGCACGGCAGCTGAGAAGTGCAACCATCTTCAACCAGGTAAAACACAGGGGCAAAGACGGCCGCACGCTGTTTGTCAACATCCGCATATCTCCGTCGGACGATTACCCGGGGCGAAAAGCGCTGCTGATCACCACCAGCGACATCACCAAACGGCTGGAGGCCGAACAGCAGTTGATTCAGGCCAGCAAGATGGCCACGCTGGGAGAGATGGCCACCGGAATCGCGCACGAGTTGAACCAGCCGCTTTCGGTGATCAAAACCACTACCAGCTTTTTTATCAAAAAGATCCGAAGCGCCGAAACCATCGATGCGGATATTCTGAGCCGCATGCTGCTAAAGGTGGACAAAAACGTCGATCGGGCCACCAACATCATCAACCACATGCGCCAGTTTGCGCGCAAATCGGATGTCCAGCTCGAAAGGGTGCAGATCAATGAAGTCCTGGAAAGGGCCTTCGAGATATTCAGCCAACAGCTCAAGGTCCGGGGGATCGAAGTCATGTGGGACCTGGCGGTCGAATTGCCGCCGATACTCGCCGATCCCGGCCGTCTGGAACAGGTGTTTATCAATCTGCTGCTGAACGCCCGCGATGCCATCGAGGAAAAGTGGGATCGCTCCGGGCGCCAGTCCGACGGCGATCAGATCACGATCACTACCTATACCGAAGACGAAAAGGTGGCGGTGGATGTGGCCGATACGGGAAACGGAATTCCCGAAACGGTTATCGGCAAACTCTTTGAGCCGTTTTTCACCACCAAGGAGGTCGGCAAAGGCACCGGTCTGGGGCTGTCGATCAGCTACGGCATCGTCAAGGATTGCGGCGGCAGCATCGAGGCGCTTTCCGACGGCCGGCACGGAGCGTGCTTCACGGTCGCCTTTCCGGCATTGAAGAGCAAAAATGAACTGTACTAAACCATCCAAACAGCCCGGCAGGTCGAATCACAACGATCGGGAAAGATGATGGAAAACCACCGCAGCATATTGCTGGTCGATGACGAGGAGGATATCCGTGAGGTCGTAGGGATGTCGTTGGCCGATATCGGCTACACGGTTCACACTGCCGAAAACGGTGAGAAGGCACTGGCGCTGTTTCGCAGCCTCATCCCTCCGATCGTCTTGACCGACATCAAGATGCCCGGGCTCGACGGGATCGAGCTGCTTCAGCAGATCAAGCGGGAGAATCCGGAAACCGAGGTGGTGATGATCACCGGACACGGTGACATGGATCTGGCCATCAAGAGCCTGAAATACGAAGCTACCGATTTCATCACCAAGCCGATCAATGTAGAAGCGCTCGAAATTGCGCTGAAACGGGTTCGCGAAAGAATCATCATGCGGCGGCAGCTCAAGACCTACACGGAGAACCTCGAGGCGCTGGTGCGGGAAAAAACCGAACTCCAGGACCATTTGTCGTCACTGGGCCTGATGATCGGCTCCATATCACACGCCATCAAGGGACTGCTCACCGGGCTGGACGGTGGGATGTATCTGCTTGACTCCGGTTTTCGGAAAGAGAACAAGGACCGGATCGAAGAAGGCTGGGAAACCGTAAAGCTGATGGTCGAGCGCATTCGCAAACTGATTCTCGACATTCTCTATTACGCCAAACAACGGGATTTGAAATGGGAGCGGGTGGACGCCATCCGCTTTGCAACCGATGTGGCCACCGTCATCGAGCCGAAAATGTCGGACTGCAACATCGCGTTTGGGCGTAATTTCGATGAGACCGCCGGGCAGTTTGAAATCGATGCCGGCTACGTCCATTCAGCTTTGATGAATATCCTGGAGAATGCCATCGACGCCTGCATGCGGGATGGCGCCAAGCAGGATCACCAGATTGTGCTGGCGCTGCTGCAGGATAAGGAGCATATCATCTTCGAGGTGCACGACAACGGCGTCGGAATGGACGAAGATACCCGCAGCAAGATTTTTACCCCATTTTTTTCCTCCAAAGGCCGCCGGGGAACCGGCCTGGGTCTGTATATCTCCAACCAGATCATCGAGCAGCACGGTGGACAGATCCGGGTGACATCGAGACCGGGTCGCGGCACCTGCTTCACCATTCGGCTTCCCAAAACCTCTCTACGATCGGCAGATGAATCCGCTGCGTCGGCTGCATCCCGGCGGTCGGTGCCTTCCGGGTAAAATTGCTTGTCTTGAAGTTTTTTCCGTGCTAAGAGCGGGTCTGGTAGCGTACGAGCCCTTACTGCAGGCATGGTCCGAAAGAGGGTAGACTGCGAGATCATCCTGTCGGCTGTGCTGCCGAAGACACCCGATGCGAAAGGGGCGTGTGGGCAGGTTGTTTGAGTTTCGAAAGGAAGGAGTCGTAGATGCAGCAGGGACAAAAGTTTTTTACCATCATTTCGGTTCTGTGCCTGGCGCTGGTCGTGCAGCTGGCCTTGATCTTTGCAGACTGCAAGGATACACCGACGAGAACCGCCGTCGGTTTTGCCACAGCCTACTTCAATCTCGATCCGTCCATGGCCGATTATCTGTGCAAGGAATTTGTTGAGCAAGAAGATGCGGACCTGGTGCAGGCTTACATCAACCAGGTCGGCGACGAAGCCCGTCAATCCGGATTCGAATTGAGCTATATGCGAATGCGTCTGTTCGGCGTTCAGACGGAAATACTTTCCGAAAGCGAATCCGAGGCCGAGGTTCGAATTACCGCCAAGGCAAGGCGTAACATCAACCCGGTATTCACGATCATCGCCAAATTTTTTGCCATCGGGGAGTCCCACCCGATAGACGAAACGCTGAATCTGATCAAGGAAGACGGCAGGTGGAAAGTCTGCGGTAAGGCATTTTCGCTGGCTGTCTGATTTTTTTGCCAACCGTTGATGAACCTGCCATACCCGGTATCCGGGCATGTTCCGGCAGCGGTTGGACAAACGACAAAAGTAAGGCCGACGACTTCCGGAAGTGTCGGCCTCTTTTTTTTGTGGTATCGAACCCATGAGGTCTGTTTACGTCAGCTTGCGCAATCGCGCCCGCCAAATCGTCTCGCGCTGCCCCCAGCCTGATTTTTACGCCGACTGCGCCGCGGAGGTACAAAGATCCAGGGACATTTTCGAATCCGATTTAGAGCTGCGGCGGTTGCGGGGTCGTCTCGCAGATGAGCTCGAAGACGATTTTGGACACGGTCTTCGGCATGCCGTCCGTGTGGCCCTGGATGCCGGCGCCCTGATGCTGGTGGAGAGCGAGGATTCTGCATCCTCTCCGGCTTTCGTTAACAGACGCGTGATCGTTGTTCAGAGTGCCGGTCTGCTGCATGACATCCGGCGCAAGCATCCGGAGCACTCGATCTGCGGAGCGACGGTTGCCGGCCGGCTGCTGGCCGACTACTCGTTTTCGCAGGAGGAAGTCAACGACATCTGCATTGCCATCCGCTGCCATGAGGCGTTCAAGGAAAGCATTCCGCCCGAAAGCCCTGCCGGCATTCTGGTATCCGATTGCCTTTACGATGCCGACAAGTTCCGCTGGGGCCCGGACAATTTCAGCGATACCCTCTGGGACATGCTGCGGTATGCCAATCCCGAGTTTGCGGCGTTCGTTTCGCGCTACCCGGCCGGCATGGAGCGTCTGGAAACCATCAAAGATTCATTTCGAACCCGGACCGGACGCAGATATGGACCGCAGTTCATCGAGATCGGCCTGTCCATCGGCAAAGAGCTCCTGGAGGTCATATACCGGGATTACGGGCATCTTCTGTAACCGATCGAAGCCGTGAAAATAATTGCGCTTCGGCTTGAGGGAACGCCGTCGGATCTGTTACAATGATCCACTGGTTACGTTGAGACGAACTTTATGAAAACACCGAAATACGGAAAGCTGATCGCAGTTGCGGCCCTGCTGATGGGAAGCTGGGCGGCTGTGGTTTCAGCCGATAGCCGGCCGGCAGCCTTTGTACCGGGTGAGAAGTTGATGTTCGATCTGAAGTGGGGCTTTATTCCAGCCGGTCAGGCCGTTCTCGAGGTGCGGCCTATGAAGATGGTAAAGGGCGTTGCGTCCTACCATTTTGTCATGCAGGCTAAAACCAACGCCTTTATTGATTCGATCTACCGTTACCGCAGCCGGGTCGACGCCTTTGCCGACCGGCAGTTAACCCATTCCCTTCAGTATCGCAAAAAAACCGAACTCGGTGCGAAAACCAGAGAAGATACGGTCCATTTCAACTGGGATCTGAACGAAGCCCGGTTTAACCGCACCGGAAAATACCCGGGTGAAAAACCGGAGATTCAAACCGAGCAGCGCCGCATTCCGCTGATGCCGGGTGCGTTCGACCCGCTTTCGGTTTTTTATTATACCCGCCAGCTTGAGGTCGGTCCCGGCGCTCCGGTCGAGCGTCCGGTTTCGGACGGGCGCAAGTGCGTGATGGCAACCGCGATGATCCTGAAACGCGAAAACATCCGCATAAACGGGAAAGTTTACGACACCTATCTGGTGGAACCGGATCTGAAACATGTAGGCGGCGTGTTTGAAAAAAGCAAAGACGCCAAAATTCAACTGTGGGTTACGGCCGATGAGCGACGGATACCGGTGAAAATCAAGAGCAAGGTAATCGTCGGCTATTTCACCGGAGAACTGGTCTCAGCGGAACTACCCGGTGAAAAATCCCCTGCAGCCACGCAGGCCCAAGCGGCCGACATCAGGCCGTGAGCCTGCGGAAAAAGGCCGACGAGATGAAAAAAATCCTCATTCTGGTGGTTGCCGGCGCGCTGGTGTTCGGTGTCTTGAATTTTCATTTCATTTTGACCGACAGCGGACCCAAGGTGCTCAAAAAGACCGCACTGACCTTCGAGCACACCTTCGTCGATGCAAGGGGCATGAAAAAACATCAATTGCTGACAACGCCGGCACTGGTGAAAGCCGGCATAAAAGACGTTTTCGAATGAACATCCGGTTGAAATCGATTGCCCTGGCGGCCGCCGCCGCATTTTCCGCCCTGATGATGGCATCCGTGCAGGCGAGCGCGAGTGACACCATCACAGTCGGGGTCTACCAGAACATGCCCCTGACGTTTATCGAGCCGCAGGGCACCATAAAGGGATTTTTCGTCGACGTCCTCGAACACGTCGCCGCCAAGGAAGGCTGGAAAATCAAGTACGATCCGGATTCGTGGTCGGAGTGTCTGAGAAAGATCACCAACGCAGAGACGGATCTTCTGGGTGTCATCGCCTATTCCGTGGAGCGAAATAAGTACCTCGATTATACCTATGAGAGTGTACTGACCGAGTGGGGTCAGATTTACACTTCCAGCGATTCCGGTATTGAATCGATTCTGGATTTGCGGGACAAAAAGATCGCGGTTTTACAGGCGGACATGCATTTTTTGTCTCTGAAGCGCCTGATGAATCAGTTCGGCATACAATGCCGCTATATCGAGGCTTTCGAGTATGAAGATGTGTTGATGCTCACCGAGCTGGGGATCTGTGATGCCGGTCTGGTCAGTCAGTTTTACGGCAATCAATACGAGCGGTATTACGATATCGGCAAGAGCGCCATCATTCTAAGCCCGCAAAAACTTTACTGGGCAGCTCCCAAAGGCAGAAACTCCGACATTTTGCTCACCCTTGACCTTCATCTGCGCCGGCTGAAAAAAGACGAACAATCCTATTATTATCAGACGCTCAACAAGTGGTTTGGTGTCGATACCGACTCCACATACACCGTGTGGATCAAGTGGTTCGGAATCGGAGCGGGGGCTTTGCTGCTTCTGTTTCTCGCCGCCAGCCTGGTGCTGCGCTCCCAGGTGCAGGTTCGCACCCGGGAGCTGTCCGCGAAGACGGAGGCCCTCGAGGCGGAAATCGAACAGCGCGAGCAGGCGGAAACGGAGAGGGGACAACTGGAGGCCAAACTGCAAAGGGCCCGTAAAATGGAGGCGCTGGGCACCCTTGCCGGAGGCGTGGCCCACGATTTGAACAACATCCTTTCCGGGCTGGTCAGTTATCCCGAGCTGATGCTGATGGATCTTCCCCAGGACAGCCCGCTGCAAAGACCGATACAGACCATGAAAGACTCGGGCGAGAAAGCCGCCGCTATCGTCCAGGACCTGCTGACCCTGGCCCGCAGAGGAGTGGCGGTGACCGAGGTGGTCAGCCTCAACCATATCGTTCAGCAATACCTGACGAGTTTTGAGTTCAAGAAACTAAAGACAGACTGTCCGACCGTCCGGTTTGAAACCGACCTTTCGAAAGGTTTGTTGCACATCACCGGCTCGCCGGTCCATCTGTCAAAGACGTTGATGAACCTGGTTTCCAATGCTGCCGAAGCTATTGCCGGAAGCGGCCATGTAACCATCGAAACCGAAAGCCGATACGTTGATCGTCCCATCAGCGGCTACGACGATGTGGAGGAAGGCGATTATGCCGTTCTGTCGGTGACCGACGACGGCATCGGCATATCTTCCGATGATACCGAAAGGATATTTGAACCCTTTTACACCAAGAAAGTGATGGGTCGCAGCGGCAGTGGTCTGGGCATGGCTGTTGTCTGGGGCACGGTTAAGGATCATCAGGGGTACATCGACGTACAGTCCACCAAGGGACAGGGCACCCGGTTTACGCTTTATTTTCCGGTAGTGCGGGAGGAAATGGCGCTGCCGAAGCCGAAATCGACGATGGCCGATCTGACAGGCAATGGGGAGTTGATTCTGGTGGTCGACGACGTCCGCCAGCAGAGGGAAATTGCCTCGGATATGCTGGAGAAGCTCGGCTATAAAGTCGCAGCGGTCGGCAGCGGCGAGGAGGCGGTTGCGTATCTGCGCCGGCACACGGCAGACCTGCTGGTGCTGGACATGATCATGGAACCCGGAATGGACGGTCTGGAAACCTATCGGCAGGTGCTCGCCGTTCATCCAGGTCAAAAAGCGGTTATTGCCAGCGGTTTTTCCGAAACGAAACGGGTGAGAGAGGCCCAGCGTCTGGGAGCCGGGATGTATGTGAAAAAGCCTTACACCCTGGAGAAGATCGGACAAGCCGTCAGGCAGCAGCTCAACGCCGGATGACCCGAATCGAAGCGCAGTTGCCGAACCGGTGGTATCGAACCGTAACGCTCACCGGGGGATTCTTTTCAGACTGCGGTCCGGAAAGATTTTGTACAGCGGGTCTTCGTAAAAACCGGGAATCCGGTATATCTGGTTTCTATCGGAATCGGTGTCGGTTTCCAGAATGCGCCATTGTTGCCCGTCGTATGCCCGCACCCACATGTGCCCGTTGGAGACTGCGGCATAGGCATCGACGCCCGATGCCGTCAGGGCCGACATCAGCAGAATGGACAGGTTCTTACAATCGCCTCTGCCGGCCAGGAGGGTTTCGCCGACCGGCGCCCATGCTTCCGGTTCCGGGATGTACTCGAAGCGCAGTCGGACCACCTCCGAAATAGCCTCGATGATCGCCGCGCTGCCCGAATCCGGTTCGGCAATCACTTCGGCAAGCAAGGCGGTGGCGGACGGGTCGATCAGGTCCTGAACCTTGGCGCTTCCTGCGGCCGTGTCCACCACAAACTCCACCGGTTCGTATTGGCCGGTATACCTTCGATTCAATTCTTCCATGTTCTGTGCGACATACTGCGCATAGATGCCTGCATCCCAGGGACTGAGACCGGGCACTTGTTCGGTGGATTCTACCTCCGTGAACCGGTAGCAGCCGGCGCTCGAGCCGATCAGCCCAATAAGCAAGCCGATAACCGCATTGCGCCTGCGGCGCGCTCTATGGGTATTTTGTTTCATTGGCATGCCTTGCGGAATCAACGGGCATATAACTTGTAAAGGTACGGCCGCCTCTGGAGCCGATCAAGACGGCTCATTTCCTCCAGAATCGATAAAGCCCGCTGGATCATATAATCCGAGGGTTGGTCCAATCGCATCCGCTTGGGGTTGGGCAGCACCGTTGCCAGCAGGGCGCATTCGTAGCGCCGGAGCCTGCGGGGCGGTTTGTAAAAGTATCTTCTGCTGGCTGCCCCGATGCCGTACACGCCCTTTCCGAATTCGGCGACATTGAGGTAGACTTCCAAAATCCGCTGTTTCGACCACAGCAATTCGATAAGGACCGCAAAATATGCTTCGATTCCCTTGCGGAAAAAGCTCTTGCCGTTCCAGAGAAACAGGTTCTTGGCGACTTGCTGGGTAATGGTGCTGGCTCCGCGATACCGAACCCCTTTGCGGCGCTCCTGCCAGGCCTCGGCAATCGATTCTCGATCGAATCCCCAGTGATGGGGGAATTTCTGATCCTCGGCCGCCACGACCGCCAGTGGTGCGTGGGGGGATATCCGCCGCCAGTCCTCCCACCGGTGGTGCACCGCTCCGGAGCTGCTCTTGTTGAACAAAGAAGACATTTTGTGCTGCAGCATGAAAGCGCTGGTGGGCGGGTCGATCCAGCGCAGCACCAAAACCGGAGAGACGGTCAAAATAAGCAGAGCAATGAATATGCCGACAACCCATTTCATATCGGTTTACAGTATACCGGATGCCGGCGGCTGGTATCAAGGGGCGCTGATCGGATGACCCGGAACAGCTCGGCCATATGGCGATGGCATGAGGGCAGCCAGCCAGCGCTGCTTACGGTGCGGTGCACGGCAGCTTTCCCCCTACTGCGGCTGGCTTACAAATCCATACCGCTCAAAAATTTTTTGGGCGGTCGGTGAAAGGATAAAGTTGTAAAACGCGTTGGCGCTTTCAGGGTGAGGGGCTTTTTTCAGCTTACATACGTAATAATCGATCCGTTCGCGCTGATCGAGGTCCTCTCCGGGCTCGATGACATCGAATTTCAAGCCGGTGGTGCGGGCGTGGATCGCCTCGGTTGCCCAAACCGGTCCGACATCGACCGTTTTCTTCGCGATTCGCAACGGTGTCTCGCGGTGATGAACCAGCGTCAGAATGGTGGTTCCCCCGGCACGCTTTTCTTCCATTATACGACGGACCAACCGCTCGCCGCCGGCCTGCCGGTACATGTCGATGATATGAAAAGCGATGTGTTCGTTGGCCGGGTCCGGTTGGGATATGCGCACCTCGTCTCGTCCCAGGTCCCCGATCTTTTCAATGCCGGCCGGGTTTCCTTCGGGAACCATAAGGGCAAGCCGGTTGTGAAGATACAGCTGGTAGTTGTTTTTGTATATATGGCCGGTGTCGATCAGCGTGTGCATGCCCTGCTCGTTGACCGCGGTGTAAATGTCGGGGTAGACGTCGAGGATCGTTTCTCCAAAAATGGCCCCACCCGCAAGGATCTGTTTCAGCTCCAAACCGGGAGGCAGCGTTTCATAGAAAATCTTTTCCACCTCCGGATGGTCTTGCTTAAAGGCCCGCAGCAGTTCGTCCATTACCATGAACTGATTGCCGGCCATGAACAGGACCAGGTCGGCCGTTTCGGCCACTTCCAGATTGTGCAGGTCCTCGATCCGTTCGGCCGGTATCATCGGCAGATTCTTCTTTTCCATGGGGCAGTTTCCTTCTGATTACAATGGGCCGCATTTGCGAGCAGATACACCCGGGCGGTGAGGTGCAAATCATCAGCGTCGGTCTGCGCGCATCTTCGCGCTATCTTTCAAAATCCGGTTTCAGCAGGCTGTTGATCTCTTCAGGGAACGCCATGCAAAGGGTTTCGTTAAAAAGGTTTCGCAACGCCCCGATGTCCGGTGTGCCCAGGGACTGGTTGAAGAAGGTGCGCGGTGAAAACAGCAGATGAAATCGGGTAAAATCGTCTCCTTTAGCTCCTGTGAAGAAATTCATGTTGAAACTGAAGATGCCCATTTTGTCGTATGCAGCCATCACCCGGGTGAGACCGTCGGCGATGTCATCGAGATCTTCGTCGGAAAGCTCCAGAGTGCTGCTCGCCTTGTCCGCAACAGCCAGCACGTCACCGGCCACCCCCATGGGGGCGTAGCTGGTAAACCAGTTGATGCGCCCGATGCTGCCCAGAAACCGCTGCCCCTCGGATATTTCATGGGCGACCAGATCATCCCAGTAATTGGTTCCCTTCCTTTGCCTGTAGCGGCGTGCTGCTTCCAATTCTTCCCGCATAAGGTTCGGTGCGGACGAGCTGGCGAAAACCTGGAGATGGGCATGAATCAGAGAACTTCCGGCAGGCGGCATGTAGTTCCAATTGATGATATGATACACCGATTCGGGATGGTCGATTTCTTCAATCCGTTGAAAAAAAGCACGGGCCAGACGAAAGGCCCCGGATATTCTTTCAGCCGTGAACTCCAGCATGGGAATGTAATGCTGTGCGCCCATAGTGGCGACCGCGCCGAGGCTGTCGTATGGAGCGATGTTGGGAAACAGCACCATGTCTCCGGCAGTCAACCGTCCCTGCGGCAGTATTTCTTCCGGAAAGCAGGGTGTGATCTGCATAACCTTTTCCGGACAAAACGGGCAGGTCTGCTCTGTACCGCTCACCATGGCGCCGAAATCCGGTTTTTCCCACCGCAGCTTCATGAAGTGGCAGATCCGCGCCGTTCGGCCTGTAAGGGGGTCTTTGCGAATTTCACTTGGAATGGAGCGTCTGGCCATGTCTTTCATGGGATTGAGAACGATCGTTTCTTTCCTGTGGGCTTCAAACTTCATGGGGCCTCCCTCAGCTGTCTGGATGGAATCAGAAAAAAATTTCGGTGTAAACTCTCGAGTTCGGGAAACGTTCGTCGATCAGCCAGATGACGTCCCGGACCATGTCACTTCGACCGCAGAGGTAAAAATCATACACTCCGGGCGCCAGCTTCTGCTCCATATAGGCAGTCACCCTTCCGCCAAACATCCGGGCAGCCGGCGATGTCTTTCCACTGATGCAGGCGACATAAGCGCCTGCTGCGGTGCGAAACAAATCGGAATATAGAAGTCCCTCCGCAGACCTGACACCGTGCAGCATTGTAAAGCCGCGTTCTCCGGCCCGGGCCATCGACGCGAACGGTGCCGCTCCGGTTCCAGTAGCCACAAATACCGCCGGCCGTCCGGAGGGCCGCAAGACAAAGTGGCCGTGGGGGCCTGTAAATTCGAAACAACTGCCGATTGCGGCCGCGCGGAGTTTCGTTGAGAACCGCCCCTTCGGGACCAGGCGGATGCACAGACGAAGAGACCTATCCGCCGGTGCATTGACCAGAGAGTAGTCTCTTTCCTGAAAGCGGTCAAGCAGTCGGATGCGCTGCCCCGGCTGAAAGGTGAATTGCCGGGGACGGGATATCGCAAGCTCGATGGTGTCGGCAGACAGGTGGCTGCGCTGCAGCAACTTACCGCTGTAAATCTGCTGGTTCATGGGAAACCGTATGTTTTAATTCAGGGCTTCCATAACGGTTCCTCGACGCCCGTCCGGTGATTGCAGAATCGGGCCAGGACGAACAGATAGTCGGACAACCGGTTCAGGTATCGAAGCAATTGCTGCCAGGACGCCGGCAGTTTCTTTGCGTCGGACTGTTCCATCAAAGCAACCACCCGCCGTTCCGCTCTGCGGCAAACGGCTCTGGACACATGAGCGGCAGCTGCAGACGCATGCCCTCCGGGAAGGATGAACGCGCTCAGCGCAGGCAATTGCTCTTCCATTGCATCGATTGTTTTCTCCAGAAAGAGGACCCGCTCTGCGGTAAATTCCTCCAGGGTTGCATTGGTCCGGGCTGCCGGTGTGATTGCCAGCCAGGCACCGATGTGAAAAAGATCGGCCTGAACCAGGCGGAGCTGCCCGTCGATGTCCGTCCACCCCTCCGGCAGCGCTGCGGACAGGCTCCCCAGGGTGCTGTTGAGCTCATCCACGTCCCCGTAGGTTTCCACCTGAAGGTTACATTTGGCTACCCGTTCACCGCTGAAGAGGCCGGTTTTCCCCCGGTCTCCCCCTCCCGTGTAAATTTTCATCGCCTCGTTCTCCGGTTTTTCCGGTGGCGGTTTCCGGCTAAATGGGTTATTATGATATATGTAACGATTTCAGTGCTATGCAGCAGATTTTCTTGACATACGGGCCCAGGATTGAGACAATAGACCACGATGTTGTTTCGAAAAAATAAAAATTCCGTCTCCCAGAAGAAAGACATCGAGCTGGCGCAGGAAGTCGGGCCGGCGGTGACCGTAATCGCACCGGGCACGCTTTTCAAGGGAGAGGTGACGGGTGAAGATACCCTTCGAATTTGCGGCAGCGTGCAGGGCGACATCGACTGCCGGCGAATGGTGTGGGTGGATCGGGGCGGCTGCGTCAGCGGGCATATAACCGCCCGCAGGGTGATCATCGAGGGGGAGGTCAACGGTGACATTCACGACGCTGAACGGGTGGAAATTCGATCCAACGGAAGGATGACCGGTAACATTTACGCAGCCAACATCACCGTCGATCAGGGCTGTTTCTTCGACGGCGAGGCCCGCATCATTCGGTAACATGGGAATGTTCAACTCTGAAGGCTGCGGTTCGCGCTATAGTGCGTATCACTTTTTGGGCCTTTTATTTTTTGGTCGGAGTTTCCCGGCCGGCTTCCGTTTGGGATGATCCACCTTCCGGCTGAGATGTAGACAGCGCACGGATTCCGAAGGTGTTGATCAGCTGATTGATGTCGGTTGTTTTCAGATTCATTCCCCCTTCTGCCACCGGCAGCAGCAGGATTCTCTTCCCCTGGAGGGCTTCGGCGATTTTCAGTTTCACCAGGGCTTCACCTCCGGTAAGTGCCATCGCTTTGTTCATTTCTTCAATTCCCCTGGCCTCCGCAATTCCTTCGGCTTCGATCGCCTGAGCCAGCAGTTTTTGTTTTTCATAATAGGCATCGGCTTCGATTTTCGCCTGCAGGTATTCACCGTCCACGGTCGCAACGATTTTATTGACTTCTCCACGGGCATCTTCGAGTTTGCGCAGATATTCCTCCGCGGCGGCACGCTGGCCGGCTTTGTTCTTTTCTGCCTGCTGGTCGGCAATTTTTCGATCTTCGATGGCTTTCTGATATTCCTCATTGAACCGGTAGTCTTTCGTTAAAACGTTTTTCACGATAATGCCCATCGGCTCGAGGATCTTCTGCAAGGCCTCTTTCGCTCTTTCGGCCTGCAGTTCGCGCCGGTCTGCGACATAGAACTCTTCCGTTTTTAATTCTCCGAAGATATCCCGGGTTTTGCTGCGGGCGACGGTGCGCACCACCTTCTGGCGGAGTTCTTCGTTGCCGGGTGCCACATACTGCAATATATACGGTGCTTTGGCGGGGTCTATCTGGTACGCGATGATCACGTCGAGGCTGATGTCGTTGCCGTCGATGGTTTTGAAAAGCAGGTCATCGCGGGATTTGCGGTCCCCCCTGTCTTTGTGAAATGTCATTTCCAGGTTTTGCAGCTTGGTGTCGAACGTGCTCCAGTCATTGATATAGGGCAGGAAAAAATAAGTGGAACCCGGCGGATACACCTTTTCTTCGACCCCTTTGGGGGCAAAAAGGGCCAATTTGCGTGTTCGAACGCCCACTTCAGTGTCCCCGGTGGTGTAAAATACGCAAGCCTGCATAAAAAACATCGCGCTTGCCAGCATCAGGATAGGAACTCGCCGCCTCATTTTGCACCCCCTTTCCGGACTTCAAACAGCTTCAGGGAACTGCCCAGATCTAATGGATTGACGCCGTGGGGCCCGTCGCTGGGAAGGATGATGGCATCCAGGCCCTGGTAGATTTCGGCCATTTTCAACCCGATCATTCTTTCAGCCCCCTGTCCGCTGAGCGCTTCGTTTTTCAATCGCACCTTTTCGGCCTCGGCCAACTGTACCAGCAGATCCGCTTCGGCTTTTCGTTTTCGCGCGTACAGGTCCTTGCCCGCCCGTTTTTCGGTGGCGTACGCACGGCCCTTTTCCATTTCCACCTCGACGGCGGCAATTCCTTCCTGAACGATTTTTTTCAGCGTGGCTTCTTCTATGGCCGCCCGTGCTTCTGCCTGGTTTTTGAAAACCAGCTGGTCCTTCAGTTTCTTTTCTTCAATGTTTCGCTGGATTTCGTCACTGTAGGTAAAATATCGGACCAGGACCTGATCCACATGAATTCCCTTTGGAGTGAGGTTGTCGTTGAGCATTTGCCTGGCCAGCTCGGTTTTTTCGACCCGCAAAGGGCTGTTGTAAAATTCTTCGGTGGTCAGCTCCCCCATGGCATCTTTCAATCGGGGCTCGGCCTGGGGAACGATGCCGTTGGTGATAAAAAGATCGCCCGGACCGATGATGGTGAAAACTTTGTAGGGATCGACGATCCGGTACAGAATCGATACGTCCACATCGACGTAGAATCCGTCGGATGTCTGGATGTGGGCGGCATTTTCGATCTGGGCAAACTGTGCCGCCGTTCCCGGGTTATTGGTAAGCTCCAAGACCTGCACGTCTTTGGGAATACGGTACATTTCCTCCATGCCGAAGGGCAGGACGAGATGAAAACCCGGCGCGTATATTTCTTCGTGCACACCTCGTTTGAGTCCGATCCGGACCACCTTGATGCCGAATTCGTCTGGTCTGACATACTGCAGGAAGAAAAGCGATCCGCCCACCAGAACAAGAACCAAAAGCAGCAGGATAAAGAGTCGCCTTTTGCCGGATGCCTTCTTCTGGATCGGTTTGGCTTCAGATGCGGATGTCTGGGCCTTTTCCTGATCTTCGGACGGCTGCTCTGTCATCTTTGAGGCCTCCTTGTGTGGATTGCGGGCGTTGCGCCGTATCACCGGGCATGTCGAAGTTCGTTTCAGCGTTCATAGCAGGCCGCTGCAGAGAGTTTGCGAATGACTGGCCCGGCAATGCGGCACCAACTATAGGATATTTGAGGCGGTTTGTGCAACGGTTTTTCAGCGATTTATGATCTCGGGTCATCGGTCCGGTGCCGGACCGCCAGCATGGTGATGTCATCGAATTGCTCGGCGCCGCCGATATGGCGGCTTACCTCCGACGAGATGCGTTGCAGCAGCAGCTCGGAAGATTGAAAGTCGGTCTTGAGCAGGTGAATCAACCGTCTTTCGGTGAAAAAGGAACCGCCGGCATCGCGAGCCTCGACAACGCCGTCTGTGTAGCCGAACAGAATTTCACCGGGAGCGAGTCGGGTTTTTCCAATATCGTGCTTTGCGTTGGGCAGGACGCCGATCGCCGGCCCGGTGGGCCCCAGCTGCTGCCGAATCCCGCCGGATGGATGCAGGATATAGAGGGGGTCGTGGCCCCCGTTGATGTAAATCAGTTCACCGGTATTCGGAAACAGGACCCCGTAGAAAATGGTGGCGAACATTGCCAGGTCTTCATGGTTTTGGACGATATAGTCGTTGGTGAGCTCAATGGCCTTCATTGCATCGTTGGGGCGGTGAATCCGATCTGCAGGGTCGTCGATGGAAGACCGGCTGGAGGGCTTCTGTTCGACAATCGGACAGGCAAGCCCCTCCAGGGTGGTCTGGCCGGAAAAGATACGGATCAAACTTCGAAACAGCGCCATGAAAAGGGCCGCTCCGACCCCTTTGTCGCACACATCGGCTATGACCAGCCCAATCGAATCGCCCGGCAGATCGAAGAGGTCGTAAAAATCGCCTGATACCTGGCGGGCGGGCCGGAAAAAGGCTGAAAATTCCCATCCCGGTCTGCGGGGCAGAACGGGAGGAAGGAAGTGGGTCTGCATCTCCCGGCCCTTTTCCATCTCCATATCGAGTGCCCGGCTGGTTGCCGCCACCTGCCGAAAGCTTTTTTGCAATGCAGCCTCTGCTTTTTTGCGATTGCTGACGGCATCCGAAATTTGACCGTACATCTGATGGAAGGCGCCGATCACTTCACCGAGCTCATCGCGCCGGGGAGTTGTCGCGGAGTGGAATTCGGGCGTCGGCTGGTCCTTGCTGATCGCTTCTCCGGCTTGCAGCAGGTCGCCTCGTAACCGGAGAATCGGGGTGACAACGATCGGCCCCAGGGCCAGCCATGCCCCTGCGGTGACAAATATCGAAATGATCACCACCAGACCCGCTATTCTCAGGATGAATGACAAAAGTTCCCGTTTCACCGGGGAGGCATCCTGTCGCAGGATGAGCACGAAGGGCCTTTGCAGGTCATCTTCCAGCCATGCGGAATCGTACCGCATGCCGTCGGGGCTGCGGAGGTTTGCCATCCCCCCGGCGGTGGCTTTGGCAAACGAGAGCTCCGGCTGCTCTCCGAATGTGGTCAATCGTCGACCGGCAGGAGAAAAAACGCTTCCCCCGACGATGTTCGGGCATCCTTGCAGCTTACGGATATGGTGCAGCCATTCGGGTTGGTGCTCGCCGGGGCTGCTGATGGCGGCGATGACATCCACCTGGGCCGAAACGACCATCTGAAGTTGAGCCAGCAGCTCCTGCTCTCGCTTCAGATAGGACGGGATCAGAATGATCGTTTCAATGGCAATGACGCTGATGAAAACGTAGAAAACAATTCTTCGCGAAAGACGCGATTTGGATAGGGGAAACAGATTTTTCATAACAGCCTGCGAGTTGCTGAGATCCGGCCGTGCTGCCGGCCGTCGAGCGGCAACAGCGTGCGATAATGGCCGAAAGTATGAACCAAAGGATTCGGCGAGTCAAACCAAAAACCCGTACCCGAATGCGAATACCTCGGTGAATTCAGTCGGTCATATTTTTGCGGCCTTACACTTGTCATCGGTCAACAGCCTGTCGAATTGCCGAGGGGCTCACCTGCGGGCAATGCCCCCTTCTGTTGCCGGGTTTTCAGGCTGCAGGCGGCATCGTTTCGTCGATAACAGGGCTGCCTTGACGGGAGCATGCGAACTCTTTACATTGATTGTCCCGCTGGTTCAGGGGCAAATCGGCGAAACTGCGAACCCCGGAGGTTCTTTTGAAAAACGTGTTGCGCATCAGCGTGCGCGATCTGGTGGAATACGGTTGCCGTTCCGGAGATCTGGACTATGACTTTTCCGGAATCCGGCGGGCAGTTGACGCGATTCGGGCCCATCAGAGAATTCAGCGCTCCCGCCCGGCGCACTACCAGGCCGAAGTTCCGGTAACCTATCGGTTGGAAGCAGAGGACTTCACCCTTCATATCGGCGGTCGAATCGACGGCGTATATATCAATCGCGACAAAACCGCAGAGACGGTGATCGAGGAGATCAAAACGGTTTCCCGATGGCCGGACGCGGACGAATTGCCGGAGAATCCGATGCATTGGGGACAGGCGATGGTTTACGGGTTCATGTATGCCGTGCAGCACGGGATCCGGGAGCTGGACATCCAGCTGACTTACAGTCACCTCGATTCCGGTGAGATCCGCGAGAACCGCCGAACGGTAGTTGTCGAAGACCTGAAGGTTTTTTTTGAAGATCTGATCGGTCGATACCTCGATTGGGCCCAAACGGTGATCTCCTGGTGTCGGCGGCGGGACGAATCGATCCGGTCCCTTCAATTTCCGTTTCCTTCCTACCGTCCGGGGCAACGCCGTATGGCGGTCGAAACCTATCGGGCCGTTCAGGCCCGCGATCAGCTGCTCATGCAGGCCCCTACCGGCATTGGGAAAACAATGGCGGTGGTTTTCGCGTCGGTGAAGGCGATCGCCGATGGTCACACGGACAAGGTTTTTTATCTGACGGCCCGAACCACGGGGCAATCTGCAGCGGAAAAAGCGGTTGCCGCGCTCGGAAAACAGGGACTCCGGTTGAAATCCTTAACCCTGACGGCCAAAGACAAGATCTGCTTTTCCCCTGGCAGTGCCTGTATCGCCGAGGAGTGCGAATTTGCCCGGGGATACTACGACCGTCGCAACGAGGCGCTGAAAGACATTTTACTCCAGGATGCCATCACGCGCCAGTATCTTCAATGCGCATGTGCCCGTCACCGGCTGTGTCCATTTGAGCTGTCGCTGGAACTGGCGCTATATGCCGACTGCATCATCTGTGATTATAACTACGCCTTTGATCCTCGGGTATTTCTACGTCGGTTTTTTCAGGAAACTCAGGACCACTATACGTTTTTGGTGGACGAAGCCCACAACCTGGTGGATCGTGCTCGAGATATGTTTTCGGCCGAGATTCGCAAGGAATCTTTCCTGCAGTTGCGAAGGGAGATCAAGAGCGATCTGCCCGACCTTTATAAGAACCTGGGTAAAGTCAACAGCTGGATGCTTCGGGCTCGCAAGGCTTCACCCGGGCAGCAACACAGCTGGGCCGATAGACAGCCACCGGAAGGAATTGCCGGGTTGCTTCGCCAAAGTGCATCCGCCATGGAAAAATGGTTGATCCGCAACATCAAGACCGACTTCAGGGACAGCTTGCTGGACTTGTACTTCGAGATTAACAATTTTCTTCGGGTCGTGGAGCGCTGCGATGCGGCGTATGTGACCTGTTACGATCGTGTGGCAAAGGATTTACAGGTGAAACTGTTTTGCGTCGATCCCGCCGGACAAATCGCCGAGGCACTGAACCGCTGCGAATCGGTGGTCTTCTTTTCGGCGACAATGACCCCGGCGGATTATTTCAAGAAAGTTTTCGGGTGCCGTGATTCGGCCATTGCCCTGAACTTTCCTTCCCCCTTTGCGGCTGAAAACTTGAAGGTTTTTGTCGCCGATCGGATTTCCACGCTTTACCGCCGACGGGAAACAACAGCCGGTGCGGTAGCCGAAATGCTCATCGCCCTGGTTGGCCAGAAGAAGGGCAATTACCTGTTGTTTTTCCCCTCATACCGGTACATGCGACTGGTCCACGACATTTACCGCGGCAGGTGTGAGAACATGGACATCATCGTTCAGAAGCCAGATATGAGCGAGGAGGATAGAAGTGCATTCCTGGCCCGATTTGTGCGACAAAAACCTGAAACCCTGACAGGGTTCGCGGTGATGGGCGGAATATTTGGGGAGGCCATCGATCTGGTGGGGGATCGGCTCTGTGGAGCTGCTGTCGTGGGAGTCGGGCTGCCTGCCGTCTGTTTGGAGCGGGAAGTGATACGAGAATATTACGCCGAACAGATCCATGCCGGATTTGAATTTGCATATCTGTATCCGGGCATCAATCGGGTACTGCAGGCAGCGGGCAGGGTGATCCGCTCTGAAGACGACCGCGGAGCCGTCGTGCTGATCGATCAGCGCTTCGGAACCTACCGTTACCGCAGCTTGCTGCCGCGGGAGTGGAATCCAATCTCGATAGTCGGGGCGAAGCATCTGCGAAAACATCTGCTCGATTTCTGGAACACCGAAGCGTAAACTGTCGAAGAATTGCCGCTCCCCGGCCTCCCGGAAGCACTCGGGCAGCGGCAGCCCGGTTGCTTTTTGACTGCAGAGAGAATATTTTAGATCGGGCGCCATCGGGGTTGATACGATCCTTGAGGTTGAATCGGCCCGAACGGTTTGAAAAAGCGGTGAAAATCCTGTATGCTGGTTTCTATCGCACCTGCGGGCGGGTGGTGCCGCCATCAATCAAAAACGGTTTGCCGTATGGAGAAAATGGAAGGCTTCACCTTGCAGGCAACGGCAATTCCAATGGCTCGGGAGAAATGAGATGATCCGCAAATTGTTGGGGGTTATGGCCGTTTTCCTCATTGCCACATCGCCTCTGCAGGCGCAGGTATATCAATGGGTGGATGAAGATGGGGTGAAACATTTCAGCAATACGCCACCGCCTGAGGGTGCCACCGATATTCGCACGTACAATGAAGTAAAGAGCGAATCAGGCGCTGAACCATCCGGTGAAAGCGAGCCGGAGGGCGGTCCGGAGGCCGAAACCGGTGAGGAGGCCGTGGCGGAGACGCCCGAAACGTCTCCGACCGAAAGCCCGGTTTCGAGCGAACCGGCCGGTGAAGGCGACGAACAGGGCGAAACTGAATCCGGCGGCGCCGACAGCGGGGAGGTTTCGGAAGAGGCCGAAGGGGCCGGCGAACCGGAGGAAACCCTCTCCCCGGATACCGAACCGACCGGTGAAGGCGAGCAACAAAGCGAAACTGAATCCGACAGCACCGACACGGAGGACGGTTCCGATGAGGTCGAAGAGGCCGGAGAACTGGAAGAAACCACTGTAGAGGATACGGAAGAAAATACCGGCGTTGAAGAAGAGCAGAGCCCGGAAAGCCCGACAACCGGCCAGTCAGGGGCGGACGATCTCATTGAGCAGGAAAGAGATCGGTTGGAAGTTAGACTGGCGCAGCTCAGCAGCCAGCTGGAAGAAGCACAGACCGCTCGGGACGGGGGTTCGGGCTACGATGCCGAGCGGTGGAATAAAAGGATCGAACAGCTTCAGGCTCAAATCGAAAAAGAAAAGAGCCGGTTTGAAGTTCGGGTCGAGCAAATTCGTACAAATGGCGGTTTGCGGCCGTAACACGACGCATTGCGGGATTTGCAGCCGTTGTGCAAACCCTGCAGCGCGGGTCCGTCAGCAGCGTTCGTTGCCGGCGGTCCGTCTGCAGGATATCGCATCTATCACTACAACATCAAGGAGGGCTACATGGCAGTAAAAATACTGATAAAGAGAAAAGTGCCGGCAGGCAAGGCCAGAAACATGATTCCTCTTTTTCGGAAGATGAGAGCGCTTGCTACCAACCAGCCGGGGTACATATCCGGTGAGACCATGAAGCGTCTCGACACCGCCGATGACTTCATGGTCATCAGCACCTGGCAAACGTCGGAGGACTGGGAAAAATGGCTCCAGAGCCCGGAAAGGGCTGCGATTCAGAAAGAGATCGATGAGCTGCTGGGTGGTGAAACCGTTTATGAAATTTATCATTACGGTTTTACGGAATAAATCGTCACGGGGTTCAGCGGCAAGACAGGCCGAAGAGCAGCCGCGTCGGCCCGGTGAAAAGCACCGGCTTTTGAACCTGATGATTTCCGGTGACGATTTTACCGGAAACCGACGAAAACGTTGGCACACAAACGACTTGGGGGGAAGTTCAATGCGCTTGTGGATTCGAGCTGCCGCAATGGCCGTTGTGATGGCGATCCTGATCTGCAGTTCTGCTTCAGCCGAAACCTTGCGGGGGGATCAGTTGCTGATCATGCTTGACGATGAATCCTCCAGCGGCGTGCAGGCGAACGTCAATCGCTGTCGTGCCATGGGCTATATTCAAGGTCTGCTCGATTCCTACACGGTGTTCAGCACGCGGGATCCGAGCCTGAAAGTATTCTGCATGCCGGAGCAGGGGGTATCCTCTGCCCAGGCACGCATTCTCATTGTCAAATGGCTGAAGGAGCATCCTGAGAGACTGCACGAACAGGCCCGGTTGCTGGTGTTTCATGCCCTGGCCGAAGCCTTTCCATGCAAAAAATCCACAGCAGGCGACAAAGACGGCCAGTCGGAGCAGATTGTCGTTCCACGGCAAAACTGAAACCCATTTTGAACTTCACATACTCCTTAGGGGGGCTGCATGATGGTAAAAAGGTATCTTCCGATATTCCTGCTGTTATTTATATCCGCCGGGATCTCTGCTTGTGGCGGCAGCAAATTAAAAGTTGAACCGATAGCCAAAACGGAAAGTCCGGCCGAACTGATTCAAAAGCTCGAAATGGATGTCACCTCTGCCCGACAGGATCAGGTCAACGTCCTGTCCCCGGCGTGGTTTGAAAAAAGCGAAACCTCCCTGAGGGCTGCCAAAGCGGAGATGAAAAAGGGCGGGGAGCTGTCCGATATTTTGGAGTATATAGCCGAAGGCAGGGCGCAGCTGCTTACGGCCAGAGACAAATCCCAGCTGTCGCGGTCCGTACTGCCCGATGTCATCCAGAATCGAAAGCTGGCACGTGATGCCGGAGCGCCTTCGTTGGGAGAGGACTATACCAAGGTCGAAGCGCAGTTTATCGGCTTGACCCGGGCGATTGAAAAGGACAATATCACCTATGCCAAAAAAGGGCGTGAAAAGGTATCAGATGAGTACCGGCGCCTTGAAATTCGTGCCATCAAGGTGCGAACCATCGGTGAGGTGCGCGGCTTGCTGCAACGGGCCAAGCGTGAGAAGACGTTTAAAATTGCGCCCAAAACGTATCAGGAAGCACAACGGCAGTTGACAGCGGCCGATGAGTTCATAACCAAAAATCCTTATGCCAAAGACGAAATGCGCCGCAAGGCCCAGGCCGCTCTTTTCAGCGCCAAACGACACCTGGAAATCGCCCGGCAGGCCGGGGAGCTGGAAGAAATGCAGCCGGAGCCGCTCGCACTGCTGATCGAAAAGGACCTGCATTCGATTGCAAGCAAACTCCCGGCGCCGGACATGCGGGACCGGGATTTTGACACCCAGGTGGAGAACATCGTCGGTTCCGTTGCGGCGCTGCAATACGAGCGATCGGCTATGTTGGAGAAAGTCAGCGATCAGCAGAAACTGACCGATCAGCTCCAGGCGCGACTGGCTGAATTGGAAGGAAAATCCAAGGCAGAGCAAACCGCCAAGGAGCGACTGCTGGCCGAAAAACAGTTCAACGAGTTGTTTGAGAAGGTAAGGACTTACTTTGAACCGCGGGAAGCCGAGGTCTACAAGCGGGAAGGACAGCTGGTTATCCGCTTGAAGGCCATGGAATTTCCGGTGGGCCAGAGCATCATCCTACCGAAAAACTACTCCCTGTTGAGCAAAGTGCAGCGGGCCGTGCGCACGTTTGACGACGTCGATTTGATCATCGAGGGGCATACCGACAGCACCGGATCGGAGGAAGTGAACGATCTGCTCTCCGAGCAGCGAGCCGATGCGGTCCGGCAATATCTCGTCGCGAACGAAACGCTCGCATTTGACAAGATCATCGCTGTCGGCTACGGCTCCCATCGTCCGTTAGCCTCGAATAAAACCGAAAAAGGCCGGGCGATCAACCGGAGAATCGATCTGATTATCACCCCCCATTATAAACCGGCTGCCGGTTCGAATTGAGGAAGGGGGAATGTGCGGAAGATTTGTCAGGCACAGCTCCCTTCGCCTGATCGAGCAAACTTTCAACGTCGACGTCTCGGGTATCCAAGCCGCTGCCAGCTACAATATCACTCCCACCCAGAAAGTGCTTGTCGTTGTGGGCAACGACAAGCACCACCTGGCTGAACTCCACTGGGGACTGGTGCCGTTCTGGGCAAAAGACATACGGATCGGCAATCGAATGATCAATGCCAGGGTGGAAACGGTAGCCGAAAAGCCGAGTTTCCGCAGCGCCTTCGCAAAGCGGCGCTGTCTGGTTGTGGCCGACGGTTTCTACGAGTGGAAGGGAGTGAAAGGCGACAAGCAGCCATTCTATTTTTCCCTGCCTGACGGCTCGCCCTTCGGTTTCGCAGGGTTGTGGGAAGTGTGGAAAGGTGCAGATGCTGCCGAAGTGTATCGGTCCTGCGCGATCATTACCACCGCAGCCAGCCGGAGCGTCCGTGCCGTCCACCATCGCATGCCGATGATCCTGCGTCCGGAAATGCATGCTGACTGGCTGCGTCCCTCGACGCAAAATACCGATCACCTGAAGCAGCTTTTATCGGAAGGCCTTTTCAGAGAGCTGGTGCACCATCCGGTGTCCAGGAAGGTCAACTCCACCCGCCACAATGAACCGGCCTGCATCGATCCGATCTAACTCCGGCTTCTGCCGGTTGGCGGCGGTGCGCCATTGCGAATGCTCATCGACCAATCGGACCGCGTGGGTGCAAATATGCGGGTCAGGATTTGACCAACCCTAGTTGTTTCGCCCGGTCCCACAACTGCTGTGCAAGGCGCACGGTGGCCGCATCGATCATGCGACCGTCCACGGAGGCCGCTCCGCGTCCTTTTGCACGGGCTTCGTCGTAGGCTTCCAGCACCCTGCGGGCGCGGTCGATGTCCTCGGCGGAAGGGGAAAAGACCGTGTTGAGCAAATCGATCTGACTCGGATGGATCGCCCATTTGCCGTCGCATCCCAGCGCACAGGCAATCGATGCAGAACGCTGCAGGCCCTCCGGGTCGGCGTAGTTGCCGTACGGTGCGTCAATGGCCATCAGGCCGTGCGCTTTGGCTGTCATGACAATTCGACTCAGCGCAAAATTCCAGCGATGTCCCGGGTACAATGTTTCTTCTTTCTCCCCGTGGCCGGAAAGTGAAACCAGGCGGGCGCCGATCGAAGCTGAATAGTCGGCAACTCCGAAAACCAGGGTTTTCAGCCGATCGCTGGCGCCGGCGATTTCGGAGATCTTCTCCAGCCCGGCGGCGGATTCGATAATGGCTTCGATGCCAATGGGCCTTGTCAACCCGCGGTGCATTTCGGCGCCGCGAAGCAGGCGGTCGGCAAAGTGAACATCTGCGCAGTGATCGACCTTCGGAATTACCACGGCATCGAGAACCAGACCGCCCTTTTCTGCCAGAGCGATCAAGTCACGATAACCGAAAGCCGTCTCGAGGGAGTTGATTCGGGCGGTGACCGTCTTGGCTCCCCAGTCGAGGGACTCCAGTGAGCGGATAACGGTCTTGCGAGCGCTATCCTTTTCGTTGACGGGAACACTGTCTTCCAGATCGAGCATGACTGCATCCGCTGGGCTTTGAGACGCCTTGCGGTGCATTTTTGCGATGTGACCCGGCACCGAAAGAATCGATCTGCGGGGTTTCATTTCCCTATCCTTCCATGGCTGTACATGTTTGAAAATCGTTTCGCCTGCAGCCTTGCCAGACCTTTTGCCCGCCGAACGGTTGACCCGGTTGACGTATAAAATAATCTGGCCGGTGGTGTCAAATCTGCGGGCCCTGGCTGTTTGCCCGGCAAAGCAGTTTATGTCATAATCCGCCTATCTGCTGGCCGCCTGCAGATTTGTGGCCCGGATCCGATGCGAAGAAGGGATGCAGACCCGTTCGACGCCACCAACCCCGGGAGACGGTAAAATGGCAATGACAGCTGGAGAAACCCCGGCCCTGCTGGTGATCGACATGGTCAATGACTATTTTGACCCGCATGCCCGGCTGGCGATTACGGCGCCGGCTGTGCGGATCATCGAACCCATCAATCGGTTGCTGTCGGTTTTTCACCAACAGGGCTGGCCCGTTGTGTTCGCCACCGATGCTTTTCAGCGGCAGGATTTCATCTTCACGGCGAGGATGAAACCTCACTCGTTGGCCGGCAGCGAAGGTGCCCAGGTGATCGCTGAACTGGATCGCAAGCCCCAGGATATTTGGCTGCCTAAGCCGCGGTTTTCGGCATTCTTTCACACCGGTCTTGAACACCGGCTGCAAGAGAAAAATGTTACCCTGTGTGCCGTGGCGGGCCTGGCGACCCACTTCTGTGTTCTGACCACCGCTCTCGACGCGCTCTGTCATGATTTCAAAGCGGTACTGCTGGAAGACTGCTCGGCAGCTCCGCTCGAAAGCACGCATGAACGGGTGCTCGAAACCTATCGCCGCAATCCGTTGTTCCCTCTGTTTACCGTGGCTACCTCAGCGGAACTGATAAAAGAGCTGACGGGAGGTGAATCATGAACCCGTGCAGCCGCGGGTTCGCCGTTTTTGTCCGGCTTCTGCTGATGTGCGCCGCTTCGCTTTATTCCGGTTGTCACAGCGCCGCCGATGCGCCGGCTGACAGCAGGCGGTTGACGGCTATCGCCTGGAAGGAGCATCCCGCCAGTCCGATTCTGGTCCCGGGACAGCCGGGTTCCTGGAACGAGAAGCGAGCCGACACAGGCAACAGCATCATTTATTACAAGCACCGCTGGTATCTTTTCCACAGCGGCGTGGATGCCGGCACGGTCGGCCGAATCGGTCTTCATGTCGCTGCCGGGGGCAAGATCGTCGGTCCGTGGCAGGCGCTGCGGGACCAGCCCGTGCTCGGCCCGGGCGTCGCCGGAGCCTGGGATAGCGAGTCGGTTGCCCATCCTTCCGTGATGCGCCGTGCCGGTGTATTCTGGATGTATTACGGTGGAACCGACGGGAACCGGCAACGCATCGGCCTGGCTCGCTCCGGAAACGGGATCGACTGGAAGAAATTGCCGGGGCCGGTTTTTTCTCCGGGGCCGCCCGGATCATGGGATGCCGGCGGGGTCAACCATCCATCGGTGCTGCATGACGGCAGGCGATTCGTGATGGCTTACGCCGGCTGGCCGGATGGGCGCAGCGCTATTTACTCGCAAATCGGTATTGCCGTCAGCACCGATGGGATGAAATGGTCTCGGCTTGCCGCCAAACCGGTACTCGGCTACGGTGGGAAGGGGCATTGGGATGAAATCGGGCTGATGGCTCCGAGGCTGTGGGTGGAAAACGGTCGGTACTATATGAATTATTCGGGCAGGGAGGCCGAAACCGCCCTGAGCAGCCTGGGCCATGCAACCGCCGAGACCCTCGATCGATGGACCCGGAGTGCCGGCAATCCCATGCTGCACCACACACAGATTCGCTACCACGAGATCGGTTGGGCCACTGCTGTCTGGTTTGAACGACGCTGGTATCTGCTGGCGACGGCGAACCTCGATTACGGCGTTACCACTCTCTGGCAGGAAGTCCTGCACTGAAGCCTTCGGCTGTGTCTGCCCGATCAGCGTGCCTTGACCCTGCCTTCGAGCCGATCCCCATCGTACAGCGGCACCCAGGGATAATGGTCCTCACCGGCCGGCATCCAGAATAGATCGCCGGAGCCCCGCCAGCCATCCAGAACGATGCCTTCCCGCAACGATGTTTCCCGTGCAATAACGATCACACTGTGATGTTCACGCAGATCGCTGCCGCGGTGGGCCACGACGCGCTGAAGATGCAGATGGCGAAGCTGGAGTGCTTCCAGGTGTCTCAACAGGTCTTCCGTCCAGTGGTAGCACAGTCCGCGTTTCTTCCAGCCGAATTTGACCAGCAGATTGTGCAGCTGCGGGGGCCGTACGACCCGATACCGTCGACCCAGCTCCGCCGTATGCACAATAGCGGATTGTGCGACTCCCCTGGCCTCCTTTTCGGTAACGTCGGGATCCAGCGCCAGAAGCGCCTGCGTGAGATCGTCGATTCGCTGTAATTGATCCTCGTGCAGAAGCTGCGGATCTTGGGAAAGACCAGGAGGTTCAACGGTCGCCGCCGGCTTGTGGCTGCAGCTCAGCAGCCCCGAGGCGAGTGCCAGGAAAAAGGACAATGCAACGGCCAGGTGGCGGATCCATATCATGCTGCAAGATACCGGGTTGGTATTCGGTGTTTGAATCTGTGCAGCTGACCGCATAACTTACGCTGCAGGGGGCTGTCAACTTTATTCCCGCTGAGATCCGGACAGAGACGCGGTAAACGAATGAATCATTTCGATGGTCCTGGAGGCGGTGAACCGAAGAACCGGCGCAGCCGGATCGTTGGTCGCTTTGGCGTTCTGCCAGCCGATGCGATAGCGGTTGGCCAGCCGGGTTAAAAAACACCGGATGTTGCGGCGAGTGGCGGGCGATTCGCATGACCAGCACGACTTGATCGTCCGCAGCAGCGACTGCAGGTTCGCCGGTACCTGGGCGTAGGGAATTTTTGCAGCCGTTCCCCTTTTAAATAGTGTTGCCGAAGGCGCCAGGCAGCGCAGCACCGAAACGATGCCGTGCTCTCCGTTTCGCAGGGCTATCAACGAGGCTTGCGGGTGATACTGTTTGACGGCGGGAATCCTGCCGAAGGCATCCGGCCGGGGGAATATCCACTGGAAGGCGCAAGACATGTCCCTGGCGGCCTCGTCCATCGGGGCACAGGGCAATGGGGTATTGCTGTAAAGCCGTTGGGCCCACTGAAAGAAGTGGTCGCAGATCATATCATGCTGTCGGCCGGCCGGCGGTTGTCGCAGGTTTTTCCAAAACATGGCGGCGAAGCCGAAAAACAAGGCGGCGGCCGTTTCCTCTCTGGGCAGATCCGGCCGGCGGTACGTGAGGCTGAAATTGCCGATATATTCAATTACAACCCGGCAGAGCGCTTTGCTGAAGCCTGGATCCTGCCGGCCGTCGAGGTACGGCAGGTAAATCGGCAAGCAGTGTGAATCCCGCATGGTCAGCGTCCGGGAGGCCCGCGGCAGAATCAACCAGCAGGCGGCGACATGTTCGACCAACGTGGACAGGCCTGCCGGTTCGGCGCTTGCGGCTGCCAGAGAACGGAGTTCGGACGGCCGCAGCCCATCGAGCAGGGCCTGATTTTCGGACTGCCGCCGACATTCGGCACCAGTTGCGGTGCGAATTTCCTCTATCGTTCGAGTCAGGCCGGGATGGATCCGGATACCGCTGGCGGGAAGCGGCCCCATCTGCTCCCAGGCAGGTGCTGCCAGACTCATCACGGATCTGGCCAACCCTTTTTCAAAACCGATCCTTTCCAGTGCCGGCAGCAGCCGGCGGTCGAGCAACCGCGCAAACCAGCCGGTCAACTCGCAGGATTTCAATTCGGCAATCCTTACGAAGTATTGCGATCGGGCCGCAGCCTCACGTTGCTGAACCCACAGGTCGAGGAAGGGGAAGGGGGTCAGAACATCCGCCCCGGCGGCTGTGTTCGGGTGAGCGTATCGAGTCGGACGGTGGGGCAGGCGGGTTCGCGCTGTCGGATGCCCCCGGGCATCGGGCTCTGGGAGACAACGAGCCCTCAATGAACCGGGATTTCCATCCTCGATGGCGGTTTTGCTGCAGCGGTCAGGGGCAAAAGTGCGCATCATCCTTCTCCCGCAGGTGGCGCGTTTCCCTGTAGAGATCCATCGGCTTGGCGAGGTCACTATATGCCACAATGTGGTATGTTTGTCAATGGTTTTTCCGGATGGCTTGTCCTGCAGCTGGAGGGGGGAGAGCTTTCGATGGAAAGATGGATTGAAGGACCCGGGCAATGAGGACCCTTGACGCCGGGACGGCGATGGTGCGTCGGAAACCCCGGGCGCCAAGGGCTGCGTTGATGATAGTTCTATTTTTTCCCGCTGCCTCCGGCACCGCCGGAGTTGCCGGAACCACCGGCGCCCCCTGAGCCCCCCGACCCGCCGGCATGGTCCCCCGACCCGCCGCCATGGTCCCCGGAGCCGCTGCCATGGTCCCCGGAGCCGGACTGTCCGAGGCTGCCGCCGCGGTCGCCGCCGGAAATGGCGCGGGCGTATGCAGTGGCGACCTGATTGGGTGAAGCCTGTCGGGACTGGTGAATGAACTGCTCATGGAGTTGTTGCATTTCCCGGGTGGTATACCGGTTTTGGAGGGCTGCACAGACGACATCGGCCGCAACGGAAGATTTCACCGCCATCCGCGCCATCGTGCGCGTATTCTGCATGGTTGCCAGAGCGTATTCTTCTGTCTGGCTGCGGGACATCTGCCGGCTGCGCTGCTGCAGCTGTTCCATGATACGGTCCAGATCCCGGTCGCGGATGCCGGCGGCAAGACAATCTGCGATCATGTCCCGCAGTTGCTCCTGACGGGCTTCGTCGGCCGCGAGCTGCCTGGCATGCCGGGATGCGAGCGAATAGCGGTCTGCCACCTGTTCCATGGCTTCCAAGGTATTTTCAGTCGAAACACCTTTGGCCAATCCCTCCATCGCCTTGCTGATCATCGGCCCAACCGGCAGGCCCTGTTTGTTCGCGTTCATTACCATCTGCTGGGCTCGAACAATTTGCTCTTCTCTTACCTGCTGCCGTTCCATGGTTTGAACCATCTGCACTGCCTGCTCTTCCGGCACACCGGCACGGATCATCAGCCGGGTATTCTGCCTCACCTGCTCGGTCAGCGAGTTTTGCGGCGGCTGCGTGGTTTCAGCGCTGAAAACGGGAAAGGACAAAAAAACCGACACAGTGAAAATGATCATTTGCTTTTTCATGACATCCTCCGATTTGTATTCCCTTTTGTGTTGCTTTGGTAGTTGATGCGATGTCTTCATAACGCGGGGACGGAGTGAATGTTACAGTCAGGGGACATAAATGCAGTTTTTCCCACCCCAATCGTCCATTTCGTGGAACCGGCATGCGGGCGCATAAACGCTTCCGTCGACAAGATAAAAATATCGGAATTCTTTGTTCGATTCGACCACCGCTTCCCACAATTCGCCTCTGATCCTGCGGGCAGGGCGGAGGGAAAACCCGTCCACCGAGCAGGCCAGAAATACCTGTTCGGCTGCCGGCCGTTTCAGATAAAGGTACACCTTGTCGTTTTGCGGCCTGACGTAATGGGTCGTGCAACCCAGGATCCCGGCCACCATGGCGGCCCATCCAACCCAGCGAGCGATCATATCCTCGCCTCCACGCGAAGCACGGAATTCGATCCGCCGAAATCGTCACCCTCTTTGAGCAGAACCGTCGGGTCCGGTATCCGCTCTCGGCCTTCGATGATGTAACTGAATCGATGTTCCCCGATCGGCAGGGCGAGCGTGATCTCCCAGTACCCGCTTTTACCGATTCTGCCCAAAGGGATCCGTTCCCACTCGCTGAAACTGCCCGCAATTTCAACAAGGCTTGCATCGGGGCGATACAAAACGAAGCGCTGCGCTTGGAACACCGGCACGGACCGTTCCAGCGGCCACAGGAGAATCACGGCTATCAATGCCGCAGCCGCAGCTGCTATCAGCGAATGCGGCCGGAACACCTGCGCGGCAGCCTGTTTCCAGAATCCGGCCGGGTGCGCACGAAACATCGGGGGGCGGTCATACAATTCAGAGCAAAGCAATTTTTCCTGGTGGAGCAGCTGCAGGGTTTCGGCGGTGAAATCCGCGTCGTCACGGATTCGCTTGACCAGACGGATTTTTTCCCCGTGGTTTAACTCGTCGTCAATGAACCCGCTGATGATGTCATTCATTTGTCTTCCTCCTGATCGAGGTACTGCTTGAGCTTTACCCGAGCACGGTGGACCTTCACCCGAACGTTGGGTTCGTTCAAACCGGTGACGGCAGCGATTTCCCGATAGGTCAGGTCCGTGCTGACGCTCATTGCCAGAATTTCTCTTTCGCCCTGCTCCAAACGATTCATCCCTGCCAGCACGCGTTTGTATTCCTGCCTGATTTCCAGTTGTTTTTCCGGGTTTTCGAGCGCCGGCTGCTCTTTTTCCTCGAGCCCGGTAAAACGCTTTTGCCTGCGGATTTCATCGATCCACGCGTTTCGCGCGATTGTAAACAGCAAAACCCGGTTGGACCTTCGGGCGCCGTAGCGACTCAGGCAGCGGGTAAAGCTTTCCTGAACGATCTCCATTGCCAGCGTTGCATCACCGGTCAGGCGCACCAGATAGTTGAGCAGCACCTGTTGGTATTTTCGATAAAACCCGGTAAAATCATCCATGATGATTCTGTAACGAACAGCTCCATGAAATGTTACAGGGGAAATAGCGGTTTTTGAATGCCGCGGCGCTGGATGCCGGGTAAACCGCACGTCCAACGTGGCTGAAGCGATATGCAATCAACCGACCGCTGCCCGGCTAGCAACCGGGAATGTTACACGGCAGTTTTTACCGGAGCGCTGCCGGGTGCGTCAAGAGCAGACGCTGCAGTCGTGATCGGGCAGCAGATGGTTCAGGTCGAAGACAAGGGGGTGGTGTTTGTACGGACAGACGAACGACAGGCGCGTGGCGCACAGTTGCAATCCGTTGGTATTTTTGGTGCCGCGGCCGTAGACCGGATCGCCCATCACCGGGTGGCCGGTCGCTGCAAGGTGGCGACGGACTTGATGCTTGCGTCCGGAACCGGTCCGGATTTCAAGGCTCGATGTGTTTTCCCCGGGTTCGAAGGAGAGCACTCGGTAGTTGGTAACGGAAGGTTTTCCATCGAGCGGCCGGTCGATTTGTCCCGTGCTTTCCGGCGGACCCACTTCTCCGCGTACGATTGCCCGGTAAACTTTTTCGATGTCGCGGCGGCTGAAAAGCTTTGACAGCCTGGCGGCTGCTTGCCGGCTGTGGGCCAGCAGCACCAGTCCGGTCGCCTCCCGGTCCAGGCGGTGCACCGCAAAGACGGGCCTTCGCATTTCAAAGTGTTTTTCCACCTGCCGAACCAGGGCACAATGATCTCCGTATGAGGTGCCCTGGGTCATCAGACCCGCCGGTTTGAACCAGACGCTATAGTGGGAATTGTCTGCCAGGCAGCTCGCCTCCGGCGGGATCGTCGCCAGGATAAAATCATCGTAGTAGAGTTCGATCCGGTCGCCGGAACGCAAAGTCGCCGTCGCCCGCCGGATTCTTTTCCGTCCCCGCCCCGGCCGTTGGAGCCGGACCGCACCCTTTAGCATGGCTGCCTTGATTTTCGACTTCGACAGTCCGGTTTCGGCCGCCAGGCAGTCGCAAGCCGAACCGGCATTGTCATGTCCGATCTGCACGGTTGCCTTCAGTCGGCGCGGGCCATTCGCTCTCATATCCGGAGCCTATTCTTTTGTGGGCAAACCCTGCTCTTTCCAGGCCATATAGCCGCCTTTCATATAGGTAATCCGGGTGATGGGAAACCGTTGATCCATCATATACCGGCAGGCGGAAGGGGCCTGTTTTGCCTTGATGTCGCAAAGAACCAGTTTTCTGTTTTTCGGCAGCTTGCTTATCTCCTTGTGCAGGCGATACAGGGGGATACTGAGTGCCGGCGCATCGATCACGCCGAATTTTTTCTTGGAGGCCTCGTCGCGGATGTCCACCAGCACCACGGCATTGCCTTCCTGCAGTTTATGGTTCAGCTCCTCGGGTTCCATAGGAGGCGGAAGGGGGCGGCTCATAAAAGCAAAGTCAGCAGATTCGAACTCCAGGTGATTTTTTCTCCATCCGCTGATTCCTTCCTTGTACCAGTAGACGTTGCGGTAACCCATTTCGACCGCCTTACCTGCGGCCATCTTTGATTTCACTCATCCGGGGCCGTGGCAGTAGAACACAATGGGAGAATTCCGATCGTCCGGCATCCGGTCGCTTACTTCCATCAGTTCCATGGTGATGCAGATCGAGCCGGGAATATGGACCTCGCGATACTCGATCTCGCTTAATGAAAACACCAGGGTCGGCCTGTCGGTCGACTCCATCCAGGTTTTCAGCTCTTGCGTGGAGATGGTATGAAACCCTTCCGCGGCCTTCAAGGTGCCTGCGGGCAGGCCAATCAGCAATGCGATGCTGAAGACTACCATCCATCCGAAACGGATTCTTCTCTTCATCTCTTCACTCCTTTGCTGTAGGTCGATCATCTGTTCCCGATTTGATGGCAGGGTTGAATTCCTGCCGTTGTTTGTATTGGAACGGATGGAAGCAAAAGGAGTGCCAAAGAACGACTTCTCTATTTTCTGTTTAATTTTAGTTGGTTATGGGTTAAGGATTTTTGAAGCCGCCTCGCGTGGGCAAAATGCCCCTCAGAAGGTGGGGCAAATACCCCACCGGGCATTTTCATTGCAACCCGCGCAGCTTCCCGCGGGGCTGGAGCCGGCCGGCTGCGGCATTGCAGACAATATGAGGGCAGCCGGGCCGGTTTGTCAAGAAAGCGCAGCATCTAATCAGTCGAACCGGACCTTCGCGATGAACCGCGGCACAGTGCGCAATAAGGTAAACTGCCGGAACCGGCTTGCATTCAAAAAAAGCTGCGTGTATGCTGCAGCACCGTGATGCAGACGCTCTATGGCTGTGCTTTGTCACGGTAAAATCGAACCATGACAAATGCGCCCGATGCTGAATAATCTCGTGCAGCGGGCGCTAGAGCTCCTTGAACGCCGAAAGCGGGGGATAAATGTATGCCTGCCGATTCGTTTACCATTACGGTTGAAGTGGTGCCGCCTGCAGGTTCCGCGTCCGAGCCGATTCTTTCGGCACTGGGATCGCTGACGCGACTGGCATTCGACGGCTTCAGTGTTGCCACCAATCCGGTGGCCAAACCGCGAATGAGTGCAATGGCGCTTTGTATGCTCATTCAACAAAAAACCGGAAAGCCGGCCATCCTGCACTGCACCACCAGGGACCACAATCGAATCAGTCTCCAGGGCCTGCTGTGGGGTGCGGTTGCACTTGGTATCGAGGCGGTTCTGGCCGCGACGGGTGATTTCGTCGCACTCGGCGATCGTGCAACCACCACGGATGTTCGCGACATTGATGTCTTTGAGCTGGTGGGTATGTCCAGGGCGGCGGGAATGCGAACCGGTGTGGTCCTTGATCCGCGGCCGGAGTCCGGAGGGCTGATGCGCGAAGTTCGACGACTGGAGCGAAAGATCGAAGCCGGCGCCCAGTTTGTGGTAACCCAACCGGTATACGATGAAGCATCGGCAGATGAGTTGGCCGAAGCGCTCCGGCGGGTAACGATCCCGGTTGTCATGGGCGTGCTGCCCCTGCGAACGGCGAAGCATGCCGAGTTTTTACATCGGAAAGTGGCCGGCATTGCAGTACCGGAGCGGGTTCGGCAGCGAATGCACGATGCCGCAAACCCCGTCGCCGCAGGTGCCGCCAACGCGATAGATATGCTGACGGCGGCCCGGCAGCGATTTTCCGGGGTCTGCATCATGCCGCCTTTCGATCATTATGAAATGTTATTCGACATTCTGGAAGAAGACCGTTGAAACACCTGCCACTTCGAGCCATTTGCCTGCGGTGCCTGCAAATTGTTCCGGGAATCGGTTCCGCCGCGGCCCCGGGGTTGCCGGTCGGCCGCGTGATTCGGGTCATCCTGTCTTGCCTGATCGTATTTTCGGCCCTGTGCTGGCCCGGTGCTTTCGGCCAGCCGCAACCAGCCGTCGCCGGCAGTACCGGCGGCATCCGTGCAGATGGAAGCCTTGCATTCATCAACGCCGAAGGGCGCGTACTGGTTTCCATCACCATTGAAATTGCCGACACTCCGCAGGCCCGTGCCACAGGATTGATGGGGCGCAGGGGGTTGGACGACTCGGTGGGGATGCTCTTCGTGCATGATACGGTCGGCCCGAAGAGCTTTTGGATGCGCAATACACCCACATCGCTTGACATCATATTCGTTTCGGCAAAAAGCCGCGTGATTCATATCGCCGCCAACACTACCCCCATGTCCGATACCGTTTATTCCTCCAATGGACCTGCCCTGTACGTAGTGGAGGTGCCGGCCGGATTTTGCACCCGCCACGGCGTGGTGGAGGGGACCCTAATCAGCTGGCAAAGAAAATAGCAAATCACCGGCTTTTCGAGTATTCCTGCCGCCGCCGACAAAACCTGCCTGACGGGCGGCAGCCTCCCGTGTGAACATATGGGCATCGGTTTTTGAAATGCGCGGTATGCCAGCTCGCTGCAGAAGCGCGGCGGGGGACCTGGCAGATCCTGAAGCGGACAGCCGCATGTCGGCCTGGGGCCCGGACACAGATCTAAGGGCTCTGAAAACTCGGTTTGCAGCCGCTGTCGTCCGGGCGAACCGAAAAACTGAGGCTTCAGCTGTCCCGCCGGTCCGCCAGTTTCTTTCGCACCGATTCCGGCGGCTGACCATTGCCGCCGATGATTTTCTCGATGGTGCGTGTCAGCTGGAACCGATCCCGAATTTTCATAAGAGAATCTACGCACTTGCGCAGGCGATCGGTGCTGGAGGTCGTTTCAAGGATTTGCTGGCGTTCGGCGTGGGTGAATCCCTCAAGAGAGGCGATAAAGAAAGACAGCGATCCCGGATCGGAAAGAAGGACCGGACTGACATCCTGGGATAAGAATCGATCTCTGCGCAGGTCCTGTAAGAGTTTCCGGGCAGCTGCCAGCGCTTCGGAGACACCGCCTGCAGGTTGCGCTTCGTCGTCGTCTTCAAGGAAAGCGATGCGCGCCTCCATGTAGGGCTTTTCCTCGATCAATTCGTGGATGACAAATCGCTGTTCGCCGCAGGTTGCGATGTCCAGGCGTCCGTCGTCGTATCTCTTGATCACATCAGAAATCCGGGCAGTGCATCCTGCCGAGCGCAGCGTCTGGCCGTCGAAAAGCACGATGCCGAAAGGCCGGTCGCCGGCAAGGCACTCGGCGATCATCAGTTTGTATCGCTCTTCGAAGATGTGCAGCGGCAGCGACATCCCGGGGAGCAGCACGAGTCCCAGGGGAAACAGCGGGATGCGAATCATACGTCCCTCCGTTTGCCTAAATGCGTCCCGGCAGCTCGGGGATGTCTATGGCGGCCGGGTTCCGGGCTCATACCGGTCGATCCGCCGGACCGCTGACATCGCGTTGGATGGCCAGGTAATGGGTGGTTTTTCCCGCGTCGTCTTTCACCGGCGCGATCTTCCACTCCATCAGAAACTCGGAGCCGTCCTTGCGGTAATTGACCGCGACCCCGTGGAACATCCCGCCCGCCGACAGATCTTCCCTCAGGCGACCGAGAACCGCACGGTCGGTTTTCGGGCCCTGCAGGATGGACGGCGATTGCCCGACGATTTCCGCATTGCGATATCCGGTCATCCGCGTGAAGGCATGATTGACGAACACGATCGGATATTCCGGCTTGTTTTCCGTGACCATCATGGCATCGAACGACTGGGTCAGGGCGATTTCAAAGAGGCGTTTCATTAGCCCTTTGAATTTTTTGTCATGCTCAAATATGTTCGATAGATTGGCGGTATCGGTCATGTCTGTGTCCTTTCTGGTTAAACTCTGCAGCGTATCGGCGGTCTGCCGGAGGGCTCACCCGCATCGCCAGGGCAAATGATTTCATGTGAGCGGAAAGAAATACGCGGGTGTTCCGCGAGGCATTTGTGCCGCTGTAAACGCTTCGAAAGTAATCATTTCAGGGGCCAGCGCAACCGAACCCATTGCGCGTTCCGAAAGCGGGTTCAGATTTCGCAGGCAATCACCGTTGCAGCAGCATCAGGCTCAGCCCCGGCCAGTAAGTGATCACCAGCAGGGCTGTCAGCAAGACCAGCATGAAGGGAAGCGTCGACCGGTAGATCGTATCGACCGGCAGGTTGAAGCGGTAGCTGGCGATGAACAGGTTCATACCCACCGGGGGAGTAAAGTACCCGATCTGCATGTTGGCAAGAAAGATGATGCCGAAATGGACCGGATCGATTCCGTATTTAACGGCCACGGGGAGAATCAGCGGGACCATGATCACCAGTGCCGAAAAGATGTCCAGTATGGCACCCAGCACGAGCAAAAACAGGTTGAGCAGAATCAAAAAAACCAGCTTGTTGTTGATGTACTTCTGGATGAGATCAAACAGTTTCATGGGAATTTCGGCATCGATCAGATAGTTGGTCGACGCCAGCGATACGCCGATAATCAGCAGGATGCCGCCGCAGACCATCATCGATCTTTCTATAATGCCGGGCAGCTGTGTCAAACGGATATCTTTGTAGACGAAGACCTCCACCACGATTACATACAGGGCAGCTACGGCGGCGGCTTCCGAAATGGCCAGAAATCCGCTGTAGACACCGATGAGAATAAAAATCGGCAGCGGAACCTCCCAGAAAGCCTCCCGCAGCGCCTGGAGGACTTCGCGTGGCGAAAACACCGTTTGGGGTAAGGGATTCTTTCTGATTGCCCACAGGCTCCAGGCGATAAGCAGTATGATCATGAGAAGACCGGGCAGCAGGCCGGCCAGGAATAGGTCTTCCACTTTGACATCGATGCCGAGGCTCAGCTGCTGGGTGATAATGCCGTAGAGCACCAGGGGAATCGATGGCGGCAGAAGCAGGCCGAGACTGCCGGATGTCGTCACCAATCCCAGGCTGAATCGGTCGCCGTACTGGGCCTTCTTCAAGGCCGGCAGCAGCAGTGCGCCGAGTGCGACGATGGTGACACCCGAGGCACCGGTAAATGCGGTAAAAACGGCACAGGCCAGCAGCGAGACGATCACCAGGCCACCCGGGATCCATCCTATAATGGCCTGCGTCAGTCGCACCAGCCGTTCTGAAGTGCGGCTTTCCGCCATCACGTAGCCGGCCAGGGTGAACAGCGGCAGGGCCACCAGCAGGGGGGTGTCGGCAAGGCGGTAGATTTCGATGGCTATCACCGACAGGTCGATCCCGGCGGCTGCAAACCCGATCATCGCCACCGCCAGTATCACCGCAAACAGCGGCATACCGAAGACCGTTGCGAGGATCAAGCCGAAAGCGATGAAATACGGGGTCATGCTGAGGGGGGTCCGGTTGGTAAGAGGTTTTGGATGCCCAGCAGAACGTAACGCAGAGCGATCATGGCAAACCCTACCGGGATGGCCAGCTGGCAGAGCCAAACCGGAATGCCGGCGAACGCCGAACCGCCGAAGGCAGCCTCTGCGGCGACAAACTTGAAACTGTAAAACGCAGCGACACCGCAGACGGTGGCCGTAAGCAGACACACAACTGCGCCGACGATGGAGCGGGCAGGTGGGGCCAGATAGCGGGTGACGATATCGATGTTGATGTGTGCGCCCCGGCGGCTGGCGACCACGGCGCCCGTCATGCCGATCCACAAAACCAGGATCCGCACCAGGATGTCGCCCCAGATAATCCCGGTTTCAAACACATTGCGCAGGACGATTTGCACTACGGCCATGGCCAGAATCGCCAGCAGAAGACTGACCAGGAACCCGTCCTCGATTCGAAGCAGAACCGATCGCGTCTTTTGGATGAGCGATAGGGGATCAGTTTTTTTTGACGGAGGCTGTATTTTTGGCACGGAAGTCTCGCAGGTGGTTTTGTAGCTGCGTCATCATGTCACGAGAAATCTGACCGGATTCGATCATTCGGTCGCGCACCTCGGCGGCGATTTGTTTCCACTCTTTCTGCTGCGCGGGTTCCGGTTTGACCAGACGAATTCCCTGGTTTTGCAAAGCGTTCCAGGCCTGGATGTTGTCCCGACGATTTTGCCGATCGATCTGGGCCCAGACGTTTTGCATCACATCCGCGACCACAGTTTGATCTTCGGCGGTCAGGCGCTCAAAGGCCCGGCGTTCAACGGCAAATACCGCGTAGAGGTAGATCAGTGGGGTATCGGCGATGTAGTTTACCTGGGTGTGCCACTGCAGGGCGATGGCTCCAATCGGAGATGTGGTGACGGTGTTAATCAAGCCGGTTTGCAGAGCGGTTCGGACTTCCGTCACGGCCAGGGGGATCGGCTTGAGACCGAATACCGCGGCAGTCTCCAGAGAAATGGGGTCGTCGGTGGGAATCCAGATCTTGTGTTTGCGCAGATCCGCAGTGCTCACGATCGGTTCTTTGGACATCAGATAGGCAAAACCGCCTTCGGCCAGCCCAAACGTGACAAACCCGCCGGCGCGAATCCCCTCCATTATGATGGAATCCATATGGCTTCGCACGTAATCCACTTCTTCGAGGGAGTCGAAGAGGATCGGCAGATTGTAGGCCTGAAGGTCACTGAAGGCCCCTGTGAGGGTGCCGGCCGTCACCACGCCCCCCTGCAGTTGGCCGATGCGGATTTTGCGCATCACCGCTTTGTCGTCTCCCATTATGCCACCAGGGTAAAACTTGAACTCCACTCGTCCGTCCGTTTTTTGGGCGATCTCCGCTGCCCCTTCGCGGATCAATCGCATCCACTCGGAGCCGTCCGGCGTAAGCGTGGCAATTTTCAAGGTGATCGCCGCTGATGTTTGGACCAGCAGGGTCGACAAAACGCTAAATGCGATCAGCAGGCCGATAAAGTACCTGAAGGTTCGAAAACAAGTAGACATGGTTTCGATCATCTTTCTGGCCGTATGCCACGGATCGATCACAGGGCCCGGTCCGGCATGTAAAAAAGGATCTTCACTTCCCAGGCACGGGTTTATTCCCTGTAATCGATGGTCGGCCGATATCCACATTGCTTACGGTTAAAAATAATCCTCACCGCTGGCCAGAAGTTCGCGGGCTCGCTGCTGGGCATAGGTGTTCGACAAAGTGCGCCCGGGTATGTGCGGATCGCTCTCCAGCACTTCGTGTAGCAGGCGGTCGTGCAGTTCGCGATCGAAAACCAGGCGGGCATAGCGCTCTGCAAAGATCACCTTTGCCATAAAATTTTCTCCATTGGAAAGCGCAACAGCCCGTTCGAAGTGCTCACGGGCAACTTCGGGTTTGCCGCCCATCGACGGCGGGAGCAATGTCGCCAAGACCCCTAAATAGACGTGAACACCGCCATCGTCATGGGTTTCGTCGAGTTCAGCGACGCGGTTGATGACAGCTTCGACATAGGGAAGCTGAGCGATGGCATTCATGTCGTTGCTGCCAGCCTGGATCCAGCCCGCCCATGCCGTGCCCAACGCATACAGATAGGGCACATCGGCGCGGTCGGTTACCAGCAATGCCGGCGCAAATTCGTTGAAACGCTCACCGCGCACTTCGCAGATATGCGGCCGGCGGACGCATACGGCGCGAAAGCCGTAATCCAGTGCCTTTTGGGCCATGTGCCGTTTTCGCTGGGGATCTTCGACGAACAGACCGGCGTAGGCGCCATTGAGCGTTGCCGCCGCTTTCTGCAGGGAAGCATCGCCGGGATGGTCCTGGGCGAGGCCTTCGACCATCAGCAGATAAGCCGGCATTCCGTTTTTCACCGTTTCGAGGTCATCGCTGTCCTCGATCGCCCTGGTAATGCTCCCCGCCATCTCATCCATTGCGGAGGAAACAAGGCCGGCACAACCGCCACCCGCGCAAAAGGCAGCCAGCAGTGCCAGGGTCATGGCGTGCACACGAAAAACAGCAGGTTGTTTCACTACCCGTTTCGTTCGAATCATATGCATTCAAGCGCTGACCATTTGCGCCCAACTCGGATCTTCAGCAAAAGCAGGCTCGTTTACCGCACCGGCCCATGCACAGCCGGAAGCGGCCGGCAGTCGTTCGCAATCGGCAAGCGGCAATCGCTTCCCTGGCGCCAGTCGCCAATCACAGCCATGCTGCAGTTGTGAGGAAAACGACCAGCGCTGCGATTGCGTGAAACAATGCAGGTGCAAGCACGCTTTGGGCGCGTTCGCGCACCATGCCGGCGGCGATGCCGAATCCAAACGCACCAAATATATTACCGAAAGTCCAGTGGGTAAACACCGCCGATGGCGAACCGGTCATCATGAGCTTCAAGTAGCCGATGGCGCCGGCATATAGAAAGGCCGAACCGACTGTCGGCCATGAAAGAAACCAGCGACTTTCGCAGTATTGGATTGGAGCGTTTTCCGTCAGAAGGCCCAGTGCCAGCCCCCGAAACAGGAACTCCAGCGACAAAGGCACCAGCAGAATGAACAGAACCGACTGCTCGAAGAGGTTCATACCTTTCTGGTAATACAGCGGCATCCAGACCCCTCCGCCGTAGCCGCATATCAGAACCGCCGGGAGCAACCACCACCAGTCTTTTCCCCGCGGCAGGCCGCTGCCGAAACGCCAGGATTTGCGAAATTTCGGCAGGGCGAGAATAAAGCCGGTAAGGATGAAGATGGCGGCGGCATATCCGAAGCCGGGATTCTGCAGCAGCCCCTGGGGGCTGTTATCCGCGAATGCCAGCAACCAGATGAGACGGCAGATCTCGCCGAACGAAACCACCGCGGCGGTGATCAATGCGGTTTTTGCCAGCCCGGCTGCCTGCCCCTTGATATTTGGTTTCTGGAGGGCGTCGCGGAAGGCCCTGGCAATTGCCTGGGGGGTGAGCTGCGTGCCGGTTCCCCGCGGTGAGCCGCCAATGTCGGCTGATCCTCCCCAGCGGTTGGTGGCTTTTGCACACCGAACGGCCGGATCGATCAAATTCAACCGCTCGTATGCGGCTTCCAGCGTCCAGGGCATGAACGGATCCATCCGTCGTATGGTGTAGACATTTTCCGATTTGCGCAGCGCCACCATGCCAAGACGGTTTCCGTAAAGATGTTGGAGCTGCGGTTCCATTTCGTAAATGCCGCTCTCCGCCTCCACCACCGCCACGATTTTGTCTTCGCTGATGTCGACCCGGGCCAGTTCGGAAACACCTTTGAAGTCATTGAAATCACGGGTTTTGTATACGATGCGATCGATCTTGTGCAGAATCGACGCCGTGTATTCCAGGCCGTCGATTTCTTCCCAGAGACCGTCTTTTTTCAGTTGAACCTCGTCCTTGCGAAGATAATCGATGACCAGCTGAGCCCTGCGCAGCAGTTCGGCTGGAAATGCGGTAAATTCTCTGAATTCGAGGCCCTGGGCGTCAATGGTCCCCTCGAGACGAACAAGAGCATAGAGAAACCGGATGTGCAGCGGGTCTTTGCGACTGATATTCAGATGGTTGAAAATCAGCCAAATCGCCAGAACCGTATCCAGATCGGGCTCATTGGCAAAAATCTTCCATTCCCGGTCTCTCAGATCCCACCCTTTCAGGATCATGACCAGAATCTGTTCGCATGTGGCCAATGTAAAGGCGCGCACACATCCTTCGTGATGATCGAAGTTGTAGACTTTCTTCTCGTTGTCCAGAAAAGGTTCCCCCTGGGCGGCACCGTCCAGGTAGATGGTGCCCTGAGACGATTTTCTGGCAGCCGATGCCGAAACCGTGAAGCCGGCTTTGATGGCGACCGTAAGGTTGGGGGTTTCCAGGCAGGTCAGCAGGCGGTCGTCTTCGACCGCTTTTACCGCATAGCGGAGCGGTGTTTCACCGGCGGCCTGGGGTTCTTTTTTCCTGCGCTTTTCGACCCTGTCCGCCTGTTCAGACATCACAAATCGCTGTTCCCCATTGGATTCGGGATGCCGTTTTGGATGATTTTTCATGAGCCCAATCGCTTCCCCATGCGATACCGGTCCACCGATGGCGCACTTGAGTTCGAGGGCGTCCTATATGGAACAAGCCCACCTGAGGTGGGCCATCAGCGAACGCCACTCCGATTTGCGGGTGCACCCAAATTTCATACCAGTCAATATATGACAGGTCAAGCTCGGTAAGCGAACCGCCCATGCGATGTCACGCCTTGGTGTTGTCGGGATGCCGATGACAGTTGTCGACAGGTTGCCCTGCTGTCCATTTTCCGGCCAACAGGCCGTTGGTTTCCATATGACAGCCAAAGAAGGGATCAGGATAAAAATCGCCATTACCAGGCACAGCCCCTGCCCCAACCGTCCCTGCGGGCCTGGTCGCAACGAGAGCATCGGCCCGCATGCAGAGCCAGTGCAGCTGTGCCGTCATACGGTCCCCTGAAGTTTACACGGATGCATTGATCAGCGTAATCTGATCATTCAGCGTCCAGAAATCGTACAGGTAGCCTACACCGAAAAGTCCAATCGTCAGCAGGTATACGATTCCGGTGAACCACTTCCCCATGTACATCCGGTGCACGCCGAGCAGTCCGAAAAAAGTCAACAACACCCAGCTGACGGTATAGTCGACTTTTCCTGCCCGAAAGCGCATCGCCGCCTCTCGGTGCATCGACGGAATCAGGAAGACATCGATCAGCCAGCCGATTCCCAACAGACCCAGTGTAAAAAACCAGATCGTTCCCGTTACCGGTTTGCCGAAATAAAATCGATGGGATCCGGTAAACCCGAATACCCAGAGCAAATAACCGATCGCTTTGCTGTGGGTTGGATGTTGATTCGGCATATGTCTTCCTCCTGTTTTCCCCCGATGCGACAGCGCGGCGCGGCTGCACTCAGGGCGCTGTGGCCGCGGTCGCGAAATTGCCGAGGGCCGCGCGCACTTTTGCCAGAACCTCCTTGCAGCCGTCAATACCGTGTCGGTCAGCCAGGGCCTGCGGATCATTGTAGGTCAGCCAGACAATACCCTTTTCGTCTTCCCAAATCAGGGCTTTCTGGGGCAAATCGATGGCGATGCTCTGGCTGCATTGCATCAGGGGAGCACCGACCTTCGGGTTGCCGAACACCAGCAGTTGCGTGGGCCGCAGCGCAATGCCGACCCCTTTGGCCCCGGCGCTGTGATCGATCCGGTTGAAAACCTTCATGCCCTTGGTTTTCAGGATTTTTTCGAGCCGATCAGCCGTTTCGTTTACGCTGTGGTTGCTTTTTACGTTGACGAGACCGCTTCCGGCGTGAACGGTTGCGGCAAAAAATATAGAAGCCATCAGAATCAGGGCGACTCGGTTCATGGCTGGTTCTCCTTGGTCTGGTAAATTTTAGGTTTACAGCAAAAACGTGGTAACCCGATGCGGAATTGTCAATCCATACCCTTGCAGATTTCATTGCTTCATCCCACGAGCGGAACGATCCGGTGCCGGGGGCTCCTCCGGTCGATCCTTCTGCCCGTCTGCGGTAAAAAGTGGCTCCGGCCGCAACGGTTCGGCAATAAGCCTTGATTTGCAGACAGATTCCGGATAATTTAGAAGTGCACGCGGATAATGGTTACTCTTCGCATTTGACTGCTCGCTGCTTTCGGCTCCTTGCTGCATCCTGCCGCTTCTGGTTCTCGACTCGAGCGCCTGCTGCCCTGCGCGTCTGATCTCCCCTTCTTCTGAATTCGTCGATTTTACTGCAAGCGAAAAAAGTACCATGCAGGTGTGTATTGCAGGAGTCTTTGAAATCCATGGGGGAGGTGCGGATTGTCCGAACTGGATCGATTGAAACGGGAAAATGAGCAACTGCGGAAGGAGAAATCTGCCTACCAGGCACAGTGCGAAATATTCGAGGATTTCATTTCCATGGCGCGGTCACCGGATGAGCCTGAATTTATCAAATCCACATTGCGGAAGATCATTGAGATCTCTGAAAAACTCACCGGCGCGGAGCTGGGCAGCCTCTTTTTACTCGACAGCGACGGCGTCGTCGTGGACAGCGTTCTGGCCCGCGGAGAGGTGACCCCGGAAATCCGGTCCGTGCTGATTGGCTCGGTGTTCAAGAAAGGTCTGGCCGGGTGGGTTGTTCGCAATCGATCCGTGGCACTGGTCCTTGACACCACAGACGATGAGAGGTGGCTGGTCTTGCCGGACCAGCCCTACTCCATCCGATCGGCGCTGGCCCTGCCGATTATCAGCGGTGAAATGCTGCTGGGGATTCTGACGTTGATGCACTCCTCGCCGGGTCACTTCAGGTGGGAGATGGCGGAACTGATGAAACTGGCGGCCAATCAACTGGCGCTGGTTCTGGAGAATGCCTACCTGTTTGCGAAACTGGATGATTCGTTCAAATCATTGGGAACCGCGAAAAAGGAGATTGAAACCTATTCCGAGGCCCTGGAAAAGGAGCTGGACAGGGGCCACCGAATCCAGAAAGACTTTTTGCCCCGCAAGTTGCCCTCCCATCCCAATTGGCAAATAAAAGCACACTTTGAGCCCGCCAGGCAAGTATCCGGTGATTTTTACGACATGTTTGCACTGCCGGGTAACACATACGGAATCGCTATCGGAGATGTATGTGACAAGGGCGTTGGCTCTGCCCTGTTTATGGCACTTTTCAGAAGCCTGATTCGTATTTTTTCGGGCCAGACCGGTTTGAGTCAATCGACGGTCGATCCACCACGCAAGGCGATCGCCGGCCCCGGTGACGTAACTCCGAAAAATCGCGTCGGTTCGACGATTGCTTTGCACACCGTTGTTTTGACCAATGATTACATCGCCCAGCAACATCACCAGATGTGCATGTTCGCCACCATCTTTTTTGGCGTCCTCAACCCTGACAATGGTGAGATTTGTTATGTAAATGCCGGCCATGAACCGGTTTTCGTTATTGGTCAAAACGGAATCAAGGAAACTTTGGAACAGACGGGCCCGGCAGCCGGATTGTTCGTGCAGATGAAATTTGCCTGCAAAAAGACGCAGCTGAACCCAGGAGACATGTTGTTCGCCTTCACAGACGGGGTCATCGATGCGCGCTCCGAGGATGACCAGCGGTTTACCAAGGAAAAGCTGGTTGCGCTGCTGTCACAGCCGGCAGCTTCAGAATCCGAGCTGATCGAAAGGGTAAAGAGCCACGTGGCCGATCACGTTGGCAGCACGCCTTTGGAAGACGACATTACCATGCTGATACTGCAACGAAAGCATCCGGGCCCGGTTGCTTGATGAAAGGAAATCGTCATGGACCTTGAACGCTACTATTTAGATTTGTTTGAAATATTGACCAAATCCTGCCAGAAGATTGCGTCGGGGAAATTTGAGCAGGCGGATTCCGAAAGGTTGTTCGAGCTTTCGAAAAAAGGCCGGTATCCAAGTTTCCTCGCCGATCTTGCGGAGTCCTTCGGCATGATGCTGGTAAAGTTCGAGGCGCGGGAATTCCAATTGAAGCGGACCATCGAGGAACTGGAGGCCGCAAAAGCCAAGCTGGAAGAATATTCAGTTCGGTTGAAAACCGAGCTGGAAGAGTGCCTGGAAAACAACGCAAAATAAGTTTTGAAACCCGATTTTTTGTGGACAAGCCTGCAATGGCAGGATACCCTGAAACACCAAACCGCCTGAAGGCGCCTGGACCGCAAAAGCACTGAGCCGCTTCTCGCCCGGCACCAGAGGTTCGCTCGTCACGTTCGGTCTGCTCCTCGAGTACGATATCCCCTGAAAGCTATCCGACAGAAAGTTCTTTCTTGCGTCGTGTTCCCTGCTTGATCTGCTGCCACAAACCTGTTGGCCCATCGAAAAATTAGGACGGTTTGCTGCCGCTGCAGGTCAGGTTTCGATTCCCTATCACCGGTTCCAGTCGAGGAAAGGAGGTGGACAATGAGCGCTCATTTCAAGGCCACCGGACGGTGGATCTTTGCCGGTATCGTGCTCGGGTGGGTAGGCCTTTTCGCAGCTGTTTCAGCGGCCGATCCCGTTGTGATCGGGATTCCTCACTCGGAAGCGTATCCGTACGCCCAAATGATGAAAAATTCCTTCACCATGGCGGTCGAGCGCATCAATGCAGCCGGCGGCATCAAGGGCAGGCCCGTGAAGCTGGTCTACGCCAACGACCGAGGGGAAAAACAACCCGGAGAGGCGGCCATCCGGCAGCTGGTAAAAAAGGACAAGGCCGTAATGATTGTTGGAGCCTACCAGAGCAGCAATGTGCTTTTTCTGGCCATGACAGCCGAGCGTCTCGATATTCCGCTGCTGGTGTGCACGGCCGCCGATGATCGCGTAACCCAGCGGAAGCTGCGGAATGTTTTTCGGCTCAATCCGCCGGCCAGGGATTATGCCGCCGGTTTGCAGCAGTTTTTTATGGACATCGTAAAGCCCGGCTCGATGGCGATCGTGTATGAGAACAGTCCATACGGGACCGGCGGGGCTCTACAGATGATGTGGTTTTGCCGGGAAAATGACATCGATCTTCGCGCTATCGTGCCGTATCACAAAGAAAAGGCCAATAACGAGTCCATCGGCAGGGCCTACTTTCAGCGCCTGTTGACACCGATCGCGGCCGACCCGCCGGATGTGATCTACATGGTTTCCTACCTGAACGATGCTGCCCTGCTGGTGAAACTGATCGATGAGATGAAGATCGACTCTCTGCTGTGCGGCGGAGCCGGAGGATTCACCCATCAGAAATTTATAGACAAGTCCGGGAAAAAAGGTGAATATCTGGTTACCGCTGCACTCTGGTGTCCCCAGCTGCAATATCAAGGTGCCAGGGCGTATTACGAAGACTACATTGCCAGATATGCCGTTGCACCGGACTACCATGGCGCCGAAGCTTACTCGGCCCTGCTGGTGGCAGCCGATGCGCTGGAGCGTGCAAATTCCATGCAGGCGGAGGATGTGCGCACGTCTCTGAGAAGCAGCCGATTGATGACGCCGTTCGGGCCTGTCGAATTCAGCGCCTATGACAAGTTCGAGCGCCAGAACCGGGTTCCGACCATGGTGCTGCAGGTAATCGGCGGCAGGTTCGAATGCATCTGGCCCCGACAGCATGCATCGGCTCGATTTGTGCCGCCACCCAGCCGCAGATAACCGAACACCGTCGAACCCGCGTTTGTCATTGAACGGCAGCCGGCCCTACCGGGATCCGATGATGTGGAAAAAGCGCCAAAACCATTTCAGCTTCAAGTCGTTTCGATATCCGGACGAAGACAGGGAAGATAGAAACGAGTACCTGCTGATCAACCGCGGCGAGGCGGCCGCCATCGACGTCTCTGCAAGCTGCGATGAAGTTTGTGAGATCCTGCAGCGGCAGCAGCTCAAGCTCAAATACCTGCTTGTCACCCATGCCCATCGGTCTCACCTGGCGGCCCTGCCGGAATTGAAGGCAAAATGCGGCGGTGCCTTCTGCCTCTGCCGGGAAGATGAGGATTTGCTGCATACTTCCGGCATCTCAATCGAACCGGACCTTTTTGTAAAAGACAATACCAGACTGACACTGGGAGACGGACTCGTGCGGGTACTGCACACGCCCGGGCACACCCGGGGTTCGCTCTGCTTTTTCATCGAAGACATGAACATTTTGTTTAGCGGAAGAACGCTGGAAAAAGACGGCTACGGCACCATCTGGGGCCCCAGCAGCATGGCCGCCATGCTCACGAGCCTGAAACGGCTGAACGGCAACTTCTGCTCGGCAGCCGTATATCCCGGACGCGGAGAGAGCACCACGATGAGAAAAGAGGTCTGGCTCGACTGTCTGCGGTCGCACTGAGCTTCTGTTTGCACCGGCAACCCGAAGCGGGCACAGCCGGTTTCTTCTTTCCCGCCCGAGTTACAAGCGCAGCGGCGCGGCGGTGCGCACGGTCAGCGTCACCGCCGCGAAGTCTTCTTCCACCTTTCCGGTGAGAATATACGGCCGGTGGCGGTCGAGCATGCAACAAAACCTGCGGTAGGCCGTCGGGAAAAAGGTCGTCTCCACCAGGCCGGTTTCGTCTTCGAAGGTCAGAAACTCCATGGGGTCGCCGTGTCGGGTGCTGACCACTTTTCCGGTGATCAGCAGCCCGGCCGTGCGTACGGTTTTCCCGGCGCAGCGGTGAAGATCGGCGGCCTTTACGATCCCGCTTTTCTCCAACACTTCACCAAACAGGGACATCGGGTGACGGTCACATAGAAACCCCAGGGCAGCATATTCCCGGCGAAGGCGTTCGCGCGGCTGCTCCGGCGGCAGCGCCGGCCGGTCGATTTCCCGGCGCGTGCTGCCGGCGAACAGGTCGGTGGATTGCGGGCGGTGGACGCGTTTGTGCCGCCAGCGGGCCAGTTCCCACAGAAGGGCGGAGCGGGATTGCCCCGGGTGGAGACGGTCGAAAGCGCCGGCGTGAATCAACGTGCGGGCCTCCGGCTCTTCCGGGCGGATGCGCTCCAGAAAATCGGTCAGTCCGCCGTAGGGGCGGGTTTTGCGGCATTCGACGATGCGCTGTTGCGTGGTCGTGCCCAGTTCGGCGATGGAAAGCAGGCCCACCCGCAGGGTGTCCCCGCGGCCTTTCCAGCGAACTTCGCTGTCGTTCACATCCGGCGGCAGGATCTGCAGGCCCATGCGGCGGGCCTCGGACACGTAAGCAAAAGTGCTGTAGAATCCGCCCTGGTTGCTGATGACCGCCGCCATGAACTCGGCGGGAAAATGGGTCTTGAGATAGGCGCTCTGGAAGGAGACCCGCGCGAAACTGGCGCTGTGAGGCTTGCAGAAGGAATAGCCGGCAAAGCTCATCATCATATCCCAGATCTGCTCTATTTTTTCGTCCGCCACCGCCCGCTGCCGGGCACCTTCGACAAAGCGCCGGCGATAGTCCGCCAGTTTGCGGGCCTTGTCTTTTTTGGAAAGAACTTTGCGAAGTCCGTCGGCCTCGGCATGGTCGAATCCGGCGACGGCAACGGCCGTTTTGGAGACATCCTCCTGGTAGACCATGATCCCGTAGGTGTCGTCCAAAACTTCGGCAAGCAGGGGATGAATCGGCTTCCATTTCCCGCCGTGCAGCCGGCGGATGTACTCGCGGATAAACGCGTTGGCCGCCGGGCGGATGATGCTGCTGTGAATGACGATGTGCTCGAAATCGCCAACCCGGGACTTCTGCTGCAGCAGTCTTGTGGCCGGGCTCTCGATGTAAAAGCAGCCCATGGTCTGCCCGGCGGCCACGGTCTGCCGGGTGGCCGCATCGTCTTCCGGTTCCCAGGCGCTTTCGTCCAGATCGCCGCCGTTGGTCTTCAGGTTGGCGATCGCATCCCGGATGACCCCCAGGCTGCGGTTGCCCAGCAGGTCGATTTTTACCAGCCCGGCCTCCTCGGTGGCGTCTTTTTCCCACTGGATAATCGGAACACCCTTGGGTGCCGGCTCGATGGGCACGTATTCGTCGATGGGATTGGGGGTGATCACCACACCGCCAACGTGAACGGAGATGTGTCGCGGCAGGCCGATAATCCGCTGGGCCAGGCGGACGATCTCCGGCCACGGCTCCGGGAAGTCGAGCTGCCGCAGCTCCGGGAGCTGCTGCAGCCGGTGCAGCAGGTCGTTGTCTTCGGTTGCCGCTTCCCAGAACCAGGGCAGGCGCTTGGAGACTTGGCCGATTTCCCGATCGGTGAGCCCGTATACCTTGGCCGTCTCACGGATGGCCATCCGGGGCCGGAAGGCCACATGGTTGCAGACCATGGCCGCGTGGCCTGCGTACTGCGTCAGGACCGAATCGAGCACGGTATCGCGTTCGTCCCAGGCGAAGTCGACGTCGATGTCCGGTGGGTCCTTGCGGCCCGGGTTGAGAAAACGCTCGAAGTAGAGGTTGTGTTTGACGGGACACACGTTGGTGATTCCCATGCAGTAGGCCACCAGCGACGCCGCACCGCTACCGCGCCCGCAGATCCGCGGGCTGCGGGCGACAATGTCCTGCACCACCAGAAAATAAGAGCAAAACCCCATCTGCCGGATGACCTGCAGTTCGTGTTCAAGGCGCTCGACGACGGTTTCGGACAGGTCGTCTCCGTAACGTCGGCGGGCACCCCGGTAGGCAGCCCGGCGCAGGAGCTCTTCGGCGGTGTGCCCGGCGGACTCGATCCAGGGGGGCAGCACGAGACCGTTGCGCGGCCCGCTGAAGCGCAGCCTCTCGGCAATCTCATGGGAAGCGCGGATGGTCTCCGGCCAGACAGCGAAGCGCTTCCGGTAGGCAGTCGGCGAAGCCAGCCAGGCGTCTGCCGGGGCCGTGTCGGAAGGATGCAGCCGGGAAAGGTCGGTGTTGCGGTCGATGGCCCGCAGCAGTCGGTGCACCTTTTCATCGGCCGGCTGCAGGAAAAAACTGCCGGGCACGGCCACCGCCGGCACGCCGAGACGACGGGCGGCCCGGCGCAGGAGCAGGGCGTCGCTTCCGGGTCGGCGCGGCAGCGCGGCGGCGATCGCTGCGCCGGCCGCATATCCGGCTTCCAGCACGCCGGGGCTTGCGGTCAGAAACACCAGACCCTCGGGCCGGTCGGCGATGGCGGTCTGCAGGTGAAAAGGGGATTTTTCGGCAAAACGGCGGCGGGTAATCAGACGGCAGAGGTTGCGGTAGCCGGCCGCGCTTTCCACCAGGGCTACGGCCCGTTCGCCGGTGGCGGGGTCGGTGAGTTCGGCGCCGACAATCGGGTCGATCCCCGCTGCTTCGCAGCCCGCCAGGAAAGGCCACAGGCCGTAGAGGTTGTCGGTGTCCGTCAGTGCCAGCCGCCGGTAACCGAGCCGGCGGGCAGCCGCGCAGATCTTTTGCGGGGAGCGTGTGCCCCACATCAGCGAGTAGTAGGATCTGACGACTAAAGGAACCATGATCGACGTACAAGCCCCATGGGCCGGTTGTCCGTCCGCTAGGCTGCCAGCGTGCGGCCGGTTTGAATTGCATCCGTGCCGAAGCGCCGGCGGACGGCGTCGAGAGCGGTGATCAAATCTTCGCACCGCCGCCGGTTTTCTTCCACTGCGGGGAAAAGCTCCCGCTGGGCCGGCGGGTACGTCAGGCGATCGGCCGTCAGCCGCAGGCTGCGCAACCGGATCCGGCGGTGCCGCGCCCGGTGAAAGGCGCGACGGGCGACGACATACAGAAAAAAATCGTTGGCGGTGGCCGGCCGGACAGCCGATTGCCGGACCATCCGGACGCCGTCGGAGTAATCGATGGTGACCGCGACCCGCCGGGCGGTCAGCCGCCGGCTGCGCAGCCGTGCACCGGCATCTTCCACGAGGCGATACAGGACACTTTCAGCCGTCGCCGTGTCGTTGGTGTCGTTGCCGAAAGTGTGCTCGGTTCGAACAACCGGCGGTTTTTGGCCCACCGGCAGAACCGGCGACGGATCGATGCCCCGCACCGCCTCGTACAGATGCCGGCTGCGTTTGGCGAACACCACCTCCAGCTGGGCCGCAGACAGTCTGCCCACCTGACCGGCGCAGCTCAGGTTGAACTCCCGCAGGCGATGCAGGTCGTCGGTTTCGATGCCCGGGAGCAGGTGGACGGGCAGGGGGGCGAGGAAATCGGCTTCCTCGCCCGGGCGAACGATGGATTCCCCGCTCGGTTTGACGGTTCGCGAAGCCACCTTGGCGACCAGCTTGTTGGAGGCAACCGACCATATCGGGTCAAGGCCCATCTCGCCGCGCACGGTGCGGCGAATGCGCCAGGCCAGGTCCGACGGCGGTCCGAACAGGCGGCCTGTTCCGGTGACATCCAAAAACAGGTGCCCGTTGTGGTCGGTCATTTCGATCAGCGGAGAGTAGGGCAGGGCATGCTTCAGCAGGCCTTCCATGGCCCGCTCGTAGCGATCGACGTGCGGCGGCAGCACAGCCGCATCCGGGCAGCGGCGCAGGGCCTGGTGCAGGCCCATTTGCTTGCGCACACCGCTGCGATAGGCCTCCTCGCTCATGTCGTAAACCGCAGCGCGCGTTGCTCCCTGCGGTGCGATAACCACCGGCCGGCCCCGCAGGCGCGGATGGAGTATCCGTTCGACCGCCACGGCGAAATCGGCCACATTGATGTGTATGATGGAGCGCTCGCGCATGGGCTGCCCATTTTGACAATCGAATCAGACGACCGCCATTCCCCTTTCCCGCAGCAGCGCCATCATCCGCAGCGCATTTTTCGGCGCCTGGGCCCGGGTATGATTGGCGAAAAAAAGGATGCCGGTGCGGGCCCGACTGCCCAGCAGTGCAATCCGATCTTCAATCCACTCGCGCAGCTGTTCTTCGGAATAACTGTAGTCGAATTGATGTGAGGTCTTGCCGGAGACCCACCCCCGGGCGCTGCGGCCGTAAAAGCGCACGTAAAACAGCTCCGGATTGGTGACGGCCGCCAGATCGGGAAACCGGTCCGGCAGCTGCGGTCCGTCGGCGACCACCAGCGCGATCCGCCGGCGCTCGAGTTCCTGCAGCACGCGGTCCTCGGCCCAGGACCGATGGCGGAACTCGACGGCCAGCGGCAGATCGCGGAGCATGTCCAGCAGGGCCGCCAGCAGCCGGCGGTGGTGCAGGGTGCGGTCGAAGGTGGACGGCAGCTGAACCAGAACGGCCGTCAGTTGTCGGGTTTGCGTCAGCGGCGCGACGCCGTCCCGGTAGCCGGATGCCAGGACGGGACGGCGCTGAAAGTCGATTTCATGGGTCAGGGATCGGGTCAATTTGGCGGCAAACCGGAAATGCAACGGCACCCGCCGGCGCTGCCGCTCGATGGTTTCCGCGCGGGGCAGCTGATACCAGGTGTGGTTGAGCTCGGTGATGGGAAAACGCTGCGCATACAGGTCGATCATGTCCGCCCTGCCGCTGCCGGGAGGGTAAAATCCCGCCTCCGTCCAGTCGGTGTAGGAATAGCCGCTGGTGCCCACATACAGGCGACACGTCGAGGCAAGGGTATGGGATCGCTCGGTCTTCATTTCGTATGCTGGGCGTCAATCCGAAATTCTCAAAAGTTGTGTTTTCTTGTCGTGTGTTTCGGGTCGAAAAACGATTCTGCACGCGCAACGCACCATCCGCGGCCCGCAGCATGGCGGGGAAAACCAAACGCGCAAAGGTCCATTCGGTGTGCCGGAGTTGTCGGACGCTTACAGTCGCGTCGCGACCTCCGGTCCCCGGTGGACGCCCACCACCCTGCCCTGGACCAGGATCTCGTCGAATCCGTAGCGCGTCGGGCGGTAGGCCGGATTTTCCGGGCGCAGTTCCACGTGGTCCCTGTGCAGGTAGAAGCGCTTGACGGTGGCCTCTTCCTGGTGGAGCAGTGCCACGACGATTTCGCCGTTTTGGGCGTGCTGGCGCGGTTCGCAGATCACCAGATCGCCGTCGACGATGGCCGCATCGCGCATCGAATCTCCCCGGACCCGCAAGGCGAAAAGGCCGGTGCTCCGGTACACGGCGCCGTCCACCACCACGCTGCCTTCCCACTGCGGCTGG
>LJNK01000122.1 GCA_001303025.1 Deltaproteobacteria bacterium SG8_13 | reverse complement strand
GCGGTGGCTTCCACCAGGGCCCCCAGGTTTCGGATTCGGCGGGCCACGGGCTGGGCCTCGGGTTCTCCCGGGCGGATGTTGATCTCTGAAACCCGGATGCGGGTCGGCTCCTTGGCACTGTTGAGCGATACGAAACACCCCGGGTAAAGGATGCAGGGCCTCAGGATGTTCATCTCCTTCATTGTGCGGATGAGCGGTGCGGCGATGGTCTCACCGGCCATCTGTATAAGTCGGGCGGTTTCCATCGGATGCGGTGAAATCGCCCCCACCCCGCCGGTGATCGGGTTGTCCTTGCTGGCCGGTCCTTCGAAACGCTCGGGGTAGTCCATCGCCGTGGGCAGAATCTGATAGTTGCCGCCGGCGTCCACCAGGATGGTGAAACTGATCTCCACACCGGACATCAGCGATTCGATCAGCAGCGGCCAGCGATTTTTCTTGCCGAACAGACGTCTGTAGGCATCGCGGTAGTCGTTGATCAAGGTGTCGTACACTTCGCGGATCTGCCAGGCGTTTAAGATGATGCGGGCGCCTTTGCCACCGGCGCTGTAAGGGTATTTGAGGACCGCACCGCCGTAGGCGGCGATCAGGTTCAGACAGCTGCTCAGTATCGTCGGATAGTCTTTCGCATCGACTTCCAGCCAGCTGTCGGCAACGGGGATGCCGGCGGTGCGGCACAGCTCTTTTCCCTTGAGCTTGTCCCCTTCGATAAAGGCGCCGGCCTTGCTCAAACCGATAACGCGACCGCCATGTCCGGCCTGCTCGATCATGTCGACCATGCCGTCGAACAGCAGTGCTTCGGGCATCGGCACCACGTAATCGATTTTGCCGTCACCGATGGCCTGAATCAATCCGCCGGCGTAATCTTCCACCGAGTTGCTTGCGGTGGGGATAAAATCGATCGGCCAGTTCATCAGCTCGGCAAACCGGGGCATGGCCGGAGTCCCCCTGACCACCACCCCCTGGTACTCTTCCGGGTACTCGTCGCTTTTGGCAGTGGAAACGATCAGGGCGGACAGCATGGTTCGGCCGTCGGTGCCGGCAAAGGCGATTTTTTTCATAAGCGGATTTCCTCCAGACTCGTCGAAGGTTCGAATCTTTGGTTTGTGCTGAAGCGCAAAGAGGCGGACGAATTGAAACACGAAGTTCTGTAACAGATCCCATGCGGGATGGTCAAACGTCAAATTCTACCTCTCCGATGTGCAAAAACGCCGCCGAGCGACGGCCCTGCCGCGGACCGTCTCCTGCGGCCGGTTATCGGGGGCGCTAAACCACTTGAATTGTGGGGCGGTTGTGTATTATAAATTCTCTGATATTCATTTCCGGTCAGGAGTAAATTGACGATGCTGCCGGGTTTTGAGAAAATTGTGGAGCAGCGCATCCGCGATGCACAGCGAAACGGGGAGTTCGAAAATCTGGAAGGCACGGGCAAACCGCTCAGGCTTGACGATGAATCGAATATTCCCGAAGACCTTCGGCTGGCCTACAAGGTTTTGCGAAATGCCGATATGATGCCCCCGGAACTCGAGCTCAGGAAGGAAATCCTGCGAACCGAGGACCTGCTCGAACAGATGCCGGACACGGCCGCAAAATACCGCCTGCTCAACAAGCTCAATTTCATGATCATGAGAGTCAACACCATCCGCCGCGGGCGGATCGAATTCGAAATGCCCCAGCATTATGCGGACAAAGTGCTGGATCGACTCAGCAGACCGGGTAAGTCGATTAACCGGTAACACCCCGCAGCTTCGGCCTTTACCAAGCACCTTCAACCGACGGGAGGGGCGGACATGCGAAAACTCACCGTTGCACTTCTTTCCGGAGGTATTTCCTCCGAGCGCGAGGTTTCGCTGAACAGCGGCAAGCAGGTTCACGAAGCACTGGACAAGGATAAATACACCGTCGTCGAATACGATCCGAAAACCGATTTGCCCCGGCTGGTGGCGGACGCGGAGAAGATCGATGTCGCCCTGGTGATCCTGCACGGCCCTTACGGGGAAGACGGCACGGTGCAGGGGCTGCTCGATTTGCTCGGCATCCCCTATCAGGGAGCGGGTGTGCTGGGCAGCGCCGTGGCGATGAACAAACTGGTTTCCAAGCAGCTGTACCACCAGGCCGGTCTGCCGGTGCCGCCCTATGTAGTCTTGCAGCGCGGCGATGTTGTTCGACCCGACGACCTCTCCAACCGGTTGGGATTGCCCCTGGTGGTCAAACCGGTGGAGGGTGGATCCAGTGTCGGCATGTCCATCGTGCGCGGTGTCGAAGGGCTGGAGGCTGCCGTTGAAAAAGCCCTCGCGTATGACCGCTCCGTGCTGGTGGAAGCGTTTATCGAAGGGACCGAAGTGACGGGCGGGGTGCTGGGAAACGACCGGCCCGAGGCGCTTCCGTTGATCGAGATCATACCCGGGGACGGCTACGAATTTTTCGATTACGAGGCCAAGTACAAACCGGGTGCCACCAGAGAAATCTGCCCGGCGCGCATCGACGAATCCCTGGCGGAAAAGGCGCGCAGCTACGCGGTCGCAGCCCACCTGGCCCTCGCCTGCCGGGGGTACAGCCGCACGGACATGATTGTGAAAGACGGCGACATCTACGTTCTGGAAACCAACACCATACCCGGAATGACCGCCACCAGTCTTTTTCCGCAAGCAGCCGCTGCTGCCGGCCTTCCCTTTGGCCCGCTGCTTGACCGGCTGATCGAACTGAGCCTTGAAAGCCACAGCCGGGGAAGATGATCATACGGGGCTTTACGGATCTGCAGGCCGAGTACCACCGGTTGTCCGCCGGCGATCTCTACATTGGCAGAATCCACTCCGCTTTTCTCCGGCAGACCTTTTTTATCGATCTGCTGCAAAGAGGGATCCACTGCCTCCCATCGCCTCTATCCCAGCTGCTCAGCAGTTCCAAAGCCGCTCAGGCAATGGTGTTGAGAGACTGGATGCTGCCGCTCACCCGCGTTATCCGGCGCCGCCACGACCTGATCGACGCCGCCGGTGGGTATGCCGCCGCCAATGTCGGCCCGGTGGTCACCAAGGCCGACCGCATGCACTGCGGGCACGGTGTGCGCCGGTGGAATGACATAGAGACGCTTTACAACACGACAGCCTACAGCGCCGATGCCTACCCGATGGTGCTGCAGCCGTTTGTCGAAGAGCTGGTCGATGTGCGGGTGATCATTGCAGGCACCTACGTGGAAGCCTATCGGCGCTTCAATCCCAACGGATTCCGGATGAACCTGGCCGCCGGGGGGACCAGCTCGCCGTTTGCGCTCGAAAGCGCAGCCGAGGATTTCTGCCGCACTGCAATGGCCAGGGGGAGGTTTCCTTATGCTCATCTCGATCTGCTGATCCGCGGTGACGGCACCTGCCACCTGTCTGAAATCGCGTTGGACGGCGGGACCAAGGGGGCCCGCATCGACCGGAAAGAATTGGATCGAATCAAGTCGGAAGTGCTGGAACAATGCGCCGCGGAAATTCTGTCCACCGACCCGCAGTCGGGCCGGCGGCAGACTTCCCCCTGATATTGCGCATGTGATCCTGCTTGCAGAACAACATGAAATAGAAAAGAACCCGTCGAGAGGAGGTACCATTGAGCGCTGATCAACCACAACCGGGCAAAGATCGCCGTCCGCTGGTCGGAATTGTCATGGGCAGCGATTCAGACCTGCCGGTGATGGAGAAAACCGCCGAAGTCCTCAGAAAGTTTGATGTCCCCTTCGAGATGACCGTGGCTTCCGCCCACCGGACCCCTGCCCGGGCGGCGGAGTTTGCCGCCACGGCCAGAGAGCGCGGAGTCCGGGTGATCATCGCCGGAGCCGGGCATGCGGCCCATCTGGCCGGTGCGATGGCCGCCCATTCGACCCTGCCGGTCATCGGCGTGCCCATCGACTCATCCGCTTTCCAGGGCTTCGACGCGCTGCTGTCGACGGTGCAGATGCCCCCGGGCATCCCGGTGGCCACCGTTGCCGTGGGCAAGCCCGGGGCAACCAACGCCGGCATCCTGGCGGTGCAGATCCTGGCTGTCGGCGACCCCGATTTAGCCCGGCGCCTGGAGGCTCACCGCAAGGAAATGGCCGCCGGAGTCGAGGAGAAAGCACGCAATCATAACGCCGGTCGGCGCGGCTGCGTCCCGGCAGGCTATTGAAAAAGCGGTGGCGGTTCTGCACCGCGGCGGGCTGGTTGCCTACCCCACAAGGTGCCTGTACGGGCTGGGTGCGGACGCGTTCAACGGCGATGCCGTCGGGCGGGTGTACCGCGTCAAACAGCGGCCGACCGACAAGCCGCTGTCGATTCTGATACCCGACCGGCAAAGCCTTGAGCAATGGGTGGCCGAAGTGCCTCCGGTCGCACTGCGGCTGATGGAGCGCTTCTGGCCCGGCAGGGTGACCTTTGTATTCCGGGCGAACAAAACCCTGCCCGCCGGGCTGCTGGGGGGAACGGGTCGAATCGGTATCCGCCTTCCGGCCCACAGCGTGGCGCGAGCCCTGGTATCGGCATTCGGACGGCCGGTGACCGCCACCAGCGCCAACCTGTCCGGCACACCCGGCAGCGTGAGCGTCAGCGATATGGCCCCGGAGGTGGTGCGGCAGATCGACCTGATTCTGGACGCCGGCAGGCTGCAGGGCGGCACCGGTTCCACGGTGGTCGATCTGACCGGAGATCGGCCGGTCGTGTTGCGGGAAGGGGTGGTTCCCGCGGCGGAGATCGAAAGCGCCTGAAAGTCTCGGTTGCAGCAACGGTATCGATTGACAAGTCTTCGATATTTTTCTATGGTCACCCCGGTTTTGGTTCGCCCGCTTCGTGCCGAAGTGGCGGAATTGGTAGACGCGCCAGACTCAAAATCTGGTGGACCTTGCGTCCGTGAGAGTTCGATTCTCTCCTTCGGCACCAAAAAACAGCAAACGGCCCGGCTGAATCAGCCGGGCCGTTTGCGTATCGGAAAAAGGAGGAACAGGTCTTGGGAAAGCGCCGGTAAAATGTCTCCGGGTCTGTCTATCCTTTCTTTTTTCGCCGCATGATGATGAAACCGATGAGGCCGGTGACGAAAAGCGCCATGGTTGCCGGTATCGGAATCGGGTTGGGGCCGAATTCCAGCAGGGCGGCAAAGCTCTGGCCCGGGCGATACGACATCTGATGCCAGTCGAACCCCACATCCCCGTTGATCGGGTCGACCAGCAGCCGGGAGTCTTCCTCGGCGTACCACAGGGGGTAGTTGGTCATGGTGTTTTCGGTGACATCGGCCCCCAGCAGGATCCAGTCCGGATTGTCGACGTCATCAAGGCCGAGGATTTTGATGCCGAAAAAGGTCGAAAAACCCGCCGGGTAGGAATTGCTGCCGATAAAGTCGATGTACACCCCCTCGGCTTCGATGTTTAAACTGATGGTGTTGAACCCGGTGCGGATGGCATCGTCATTGCCTTCCTCGATGATAAAGGTCTGCTGGTCGAGAACCTGGTCGTTTTGAATGTACTGGACGGTGACCTCATCGCCGATCAGCGACGCACCCACCCCCGTGGCCAGGCCGACCGACAGCAGCAAGGCCGCAACGATAATTGATTTTGGTTTCATTGCCCTTCCTCCGATCCCTTGGCAGATCGGATTTGAATCCTGAGGTAGCAATGTGCACACGCATTGCTAACAAAACTATAGTCTATTTTACCGATTTTGTCAAGGAATATGGTCTTTTTCCTCACGGCGCCGCAATGCGGCGCAGCCGCCGGAAAAAAATGAAACAAAGCGGTTTGCTGTCGCTGCACGCTGTTTCCGACGGTGTTTCCCCCGGACAACCGGTTGTCGCGCGGCCCGGGGGCGGTGGGCGGACGGTGAAGAATCCGGTCGGCATCTCCTTAAGTCTTGACAATATATTTTGTTAACTGATAAATATTATTGGAAATATTAACAAAGTCGACAAAACAGGAAGGAAGCGATGCTTGACCGACTCAGCAAACGGGCGAACATGCTCGATTCGATGGTGGTGACCGGCATTCTGCTGGCGGCTTTTTACTGGGTGTGCGAATCGTTCATGTTCTTTTTTCTGTCACCGGAGAAAAATATTTTCCATCACCTGTTCGGCCCGGACCTGTTCGAGGTCTGGACGCGGATACTGGTTCTGAGCATATTTTTGATTTTCGGATCTCACGTGCAATACAGTATCAACAATCGCCGGGCAGCCTATGAAAAATTGCGCGAGCAGGATGTCAAATACCGTTTGATCATCGAAAACATCGACGAAGGCGTCTTCGAGGTCGACCTGGCCGGCAACTTCACCTTTTTCAACGATTCCGTGTGCAAGATCCTCGGCTACAGCCGTCAAGAACTGATGGGCATGAACAACCGCGACTACACCTCACCGAGCAACGCCCAGAAGATGTACCGGATCATGAACAAGGTATACCGTACCGGCGAGCCGTCGAAAATCACCGACTTCGAGATCATCTGCAAGGACGGCCGCACGATTACCGTGGAGCTCTCGGCCTACCTGACCCGCAACCAGGCGGGTGATCCGGTTGGATTTGTGGGTGTCGGACGGGACGTGTCCGAAAAGTACGTGGCCGAAACAGAGAAAAAAAGGCTGGAAGCCCAGCTGCAGCAGGCCCAGAAAATGGAGGCCATCGGCAACCTGGCCGGCGGGATTGCTCATGATTTCAACAATATCCTGATGGGCATGCAGGGCAACGCGTCCCTGATGCTGCTGAACATGGACTCCGAACATCCCTTTCACGAAAAGGTCAAGGGCATCGAGCGATACGTGGAAAGCGGTGCGGCGTTGACCAAGCAGTTGCTCGGCTTCGCCCGGGGCGGCAAGTACGAGGTGAAAACCACCGACCTGAACGATCTGATCACCAAGACGGCCCTGATGTTCGGACGCACCAAGAAGGAAATCAACATCCACACGGACGATCTGCAGCCGGTGCGCAATGTGGAAGTCGACCAGTCCCAGATCGAGCAGGTGCTGCTGAATCTGTTCGTAAACGCCTGGCATGCCATGCCCGGCGGCGGGGATCTTTACCTGCAGACCGATGATGTCGACATCGATGAGAATTTCATCAAACCCTACCGCGTGGAACCGGGCGCCTACGTGTGCATTACGGTCAGCGACAACGGGCTCGGGATGGACAAGGCCACCCAGCAGCGGATATTCGAGCCGTTCTTCACCACCAAGAAAATGGGACGCGGGACCGGACTGGGGCTGGCTTCGGCCTACGGCATCATCAAAAACCACGGCGGATTTATCGAAGTCGAGAGTGAGGCCGGCCAGGGTGCCGCCTTTCACATCTATCTGCCGGCATCGGACAAGGAAGTCCTCGAAGAGGCCGATGCCCTGGAAGAGGTCTTGAAGGGCAACGAAACCATCCTGCTGGTCGACGACGAACTGATGATCATCGAGGTCGGGCAGGAGATACTCAATGCGCTGGGATACGAAGTCCTGCCGGCCATGAGCGGGCAGGAAGCCGTCGAAATTTACTCGTCGAAAAAAGATTCCATCGACATGGTCATCCTGGACATGATCATGCCGGGCATGAGCGGCGGGGAAGCCTACGATCTGCTCAAGAAAATCAACCCGCACGTCCAGGTGCTGTTGTGCAGCGGCTACAGCCTCAGCGGCCAGGCCACCGAGATCCTCGAGCGCGGCTGTGACGGGTTTATCCAGAAACCATTCAAGCTCCGGGAGCTTTCCGTCAAGATCCGGGAAATTCTAGACGACAGGTAGGTGGACGGGCCCGCCTGCCCCGGCCGGCTCGCCTCGCTATCAGCCGGCTTTTGGCCAATCGAGACCGGTGAAGCGGGTTGCATCACCGGGCTGGTCGCAGAGCAGGGGTTCATCTCCGGATACGGTAACACCGCAACACCGCAAACCGCTCCCACCCGCTGCGGCTGCCGGCCATCCGCCTGCCGAAAATTCCCTGTCCGGGATCAACGCCGAACAGCCCTGCTGACAGCATCACCGCCCGGCGGCGATGGCAGACGGCATTCCCTTTTGCTGCGGATGCCAGCGGGTGGAGAAATGACATGAATGGGCTGGAATTCTGATTTTTGTCGCTGCGGCCATCGCGCTGGCCGGGTATGCGTTCGGCGAGTTTCGAAACGCCAGGCTGGCGCTGCTGCTGACTGCCGCAATCCTGCCGGCCGTGTATCTGGCCCTGGAATCCACCACCGCCTTCATGACGATCGATGCGATCAACGATCTTTTCCCGGAGACGGCCTTTGTCGAATCGTCGGACATGAAGCAGTTCAAATCCGGTTCCTTCCGCACCAGCGAGATGCTGCTCGCGCCCCTGGCCGCTGCGCTGCGCATGGTTGTCTCCGACACCTATCGCCTGGCCATGTGGCTCAAAGCGCTCCACTGGATGGCCGGTTTTTGCTGCCTGCTGGCGATCCACCGCATCAGCCGATATTGGGTCGCAAATGAAAGCGTCCTTTTTTTTGTCACGTTTTTTTACATCGGTCTGCTGCTGCCCACCAACGCCCTGGCGCTGAAAGTATTTAACTACGACAAGCTGTCTTTGTTTTTTACCGCACTGGGTGTGATGTCGATGGCAAGGGCCATTAAAGAACCTCACGATCATGCTGCCACGCTGGGGCTGGTCAGCTTGGCACTGGCGGCACAGGAAAAACTGATCGCCGCGCCGATCCTGTGGCTGGCTTTGCCGGTGTATGCCTATCTGCGGGTTCGCCGGCTTCGCAGCCGCGCTGTCTGGCGGGATGCGCTGATCTCCAGCCTGATGGGGGTGGCATGGGTGCTTGGTATCCACCTGGCGGCTTTTGCCGTGGTCAGTCTGGCAGGGGGTTCGAATCTGTTTTTGACCACCGTGTTCAAACCCCTGCTGTCGGTTGTCTGGCCGCTGACCCAGACCGCCTTTGGCGTTCCCCGGGTCGATCACCCCCTGCTGGTGGTGCTGGCATGCATCGGTTTCACCTTTGCCGGCGCGCTGATGCTTTATGCGATCACCGGTTTGCACGGCAAGGCAGCGCCGTCCCCGGCGTGGATTCCCAACGTCCGTCCGGTGGTCATCAGCGTTGTGGTGGCTGCCGTTTTTGTCATCGGGGTGGCCTGGACCTTCAGCGGAGAAATTTTTCTCGGGCCGGCCATGCCGGTTCCTGACCATCTCTTCAAACCCACCCACACCTTCAACGAT
>LJNK01000065.1 GCA_001303025.1 Deltaproteobacteria bacterium SG8_13 | reverse complement strand
AAAAGAAGCTTGAAGGGCTGCCCCTAACAAAAACTGAGCGGGAGTATTACTCGCGAACAGTCAGGAAGAAAGTGGTTGCATTGGCAAACTCTGATTTGCATAGTCTGGCAAAAACACTTTTGGGGCTATAGTTAGAGCTCTTTCGTCAACCTATTACGAATAAATACTGCCTTTTAAATTATTTCGTAGACTTTACTCTGTAAGAAATAATAGTGCCCGTTGCACATAAGATGCTCAAGACGATGTTTACTGGATACCTAAACCAAAACAAGAAACAAGCAATTGTATATAGGCACACTAAGCAATAATCATATAGTCTAATCTCAAGTTCTCTTTGAATTCGTCTAAGAAGATAAATCAGAACTAATGCCAGTCCAATCCAGCTGCCATAAAGGAGTAGCGCCGCGCCAAGGAATTTTCCGCCGAATAAAGGTATGGCTAGATAAACTCCAAAAAGAGATATTGATATGCCAAGATAGATTTTTAAGGCAACAGAGATAGCATTATATTTTCTGATTTTATCCATCAGCCGTCTATGGGCAGTTCGATGTTGACTTAAGTCTCTGAACTGCGGAATAAATCCTCATGTATGCGTCAAAAGCAGCTTCGATGCTAGCTCCTGCTGCTGGTACTGTTATCCACCAAAATTCTGGCCCAGCTATAAAGGAGATGCCTGCTGCAATACCGGCAGCTAATGCGCCGCCTGCTTCAATTCCTCCTACCACAATATCAGCCACAGGAGCAGCAAAATCTGACCCTGGAGATATATCCGTGAAAGAAGGAATTTTTGGTAGAGGATTTGACCAGGCTTTATCTCTTTTTGTAGTGAAAGGAGCGAATCCTGTTGGATCAATCAGATTAATAGGATTACACAAAGTATATCCATAGAGATCAAAGGATCCTCCGTTAAAAAGTTTTGGTTCCTTCGCCGTCCATCTCCCAATATCAGAATCATAGTCCCGAAATCCAAACCGCACCAACCCGGTATCGCGATCGTGCAAACCACCGGCAAATCCCAGCGGAACCTTAAAACCCGGCGCCGTGTCAGCAATTATATTGCCGAACGCATCGTAATCGATTCTTTTTATCACATTGCCGGCCGTATCGACAACCGTCCGCAGGGAACCGACCTGGTCATAGAGCAGGTAATAAAGATTTCCGGTATGGATCATGGCCGGAGGCATGCGCTGATCGGTGTACTGAAAGCTGATCAGCAGCTGATCGTCTTTGTCGTAGACGCCCAGCAGGCGGGTGCGACCCAACCAGAGGTATTTTTCCACCACCTCACCGTTTATCATCTTTGCAATGCGTCGGCCCAACGGATCGTGCAGATACTCGATTATCAGGCCGTCTGGAAGATCGACTTGCAGCAGCTCACCGCGGGAAGAATAGGTATAACCGGTGGTTCCCTGGGGGGTGGTGCGGGAAGTCAGAAAGCCGTCCACATCATAGCTGTAGGTGTTGCTGCCGGCAGTCAGCAGGCGGTCTTCGGCATCATAGGCAAAGGACCTGCCGGCGATGCCGCGCAGAAGGTTCTGATCGTATTTACGGGTGCCGACCTTATCGTAGCCATACTGCTCCACCAGCTGGCCGTTTTTGGTCACGGTCTGCAGGCGGCCCAAGGCGTCGTAGGTGTAGCCGAAGGTGTCGGTGACACCTTTGATTGTCTCGGTTTTGGCGGCGATCCGGCCGCTGCTGTCGCGCTGCAGGTCCCATCGAGTAATCTCGGTTGTGCCGATGGTGGTCCGCCGGGTGTCGCCTTCGCCGTAGCCGTTGAACCCGTTTGCGGTTAGAAGGCGGCCGTCGGTGATTGAAAGGGGCAGACCGTTATCCGGGTCGCGGGTGATGGTGAAGCTGCCGACGGTGGTCAGCAGGCCGTCGTCATCGTAGCCAAAGTCGGTCCTTCCGATGCCGGGAACTGCCAGGGACGTGAGAAGAAAATCCTCGTTGTGGCTGTAATAAACACTGCGGTTGTGGGTGCCGGTGAGCTGCTCTTGGGTGATAAGGGGTCCGTCGTATTCGTAGGTGATGCTTTCGGATCCCTTGGCGATCGTGCCGATCTTACCGCCGCACAGGCGGGTGAGTTCGATGTTGCCCTCGGGGGTTTGGATCTGTCGCAGCTGCCCGTTGCTGTACACATTTGCGATCCAGCGCCCCGAGGGCAAGATGGTTTCGGTCAACCGGCGGTCGCGGTCGTAGGCATACTGGTAGCTGCCGGACAGCGGGGTTTGGTAGGCATCGTTGCGGTTGACCGGACTGTATCCGAAGCGGTGGGTGACGCCGGCCGGGTTGGTGAGCTCGGTCAGGTTGCCGTTTCGATCGTAGGCAAAGGCGATCCGGCTGCCGTCGGGCCGGATCATTTCGGTGATGCGGCCGGCCCTGTCGTGACCAAAGCGGGTAGTGTGGCCGTGCGGGTCGGTGGCGGCGGCCAGGAATCCCTCTGGGGTGTATTCATAAGAGTACGTGCGTTCGCCCTGCTGCATGCCGGTGATTCGGCCGGCGGCATCGTAGGTGTAGGCGGTGTCCAGCAGACCCGGCACCTGCCGGCGAAGCGGCTGTAGGGAGAGAGGATCGAAAAAGGTGGTGGTTTGCCTTCCCATGGGTGAGACGCCGGTCCGGGTGCTGTTGACCGTGTCGGTGGCAAGGGTCCAGTTGCGGTAGTTGACGGTCACCTGTTCGTTTACGCGATCGATGACCTGGTCGTTGTTTTCATCTCCGCCGTAGGTCCGGGTGCGGGCGGTGATGCGCTGCAGGCCCGAGGGCAGGGTTTCGGTGAGGTTGGCGGTGAAAGGGGTCTGGTATTCGGGGTCGAGTCTGCGGTCGATGGCAAGCCGGATGCCGCAGGGAAGGGTCTTTTCGATTTTCAGAGAATCTGCCGATTCGTTGTAAAGGGTCTGGTTTCCGTCCGGTGCGGTGATGATCGACTCCAGCTGCCCACCTGCAAGTTTGCGGTCGGCGTATACGATCACCTGGCCCTCGGCACTGCGTTCTTCGGAGACCACAAAGCCGTCATTGCCGCTGGCGCGGCTGTAACGCCAGAGACCGCCGGCCGGATCGGAGGCGGTGGCGATGCGTCCGGATAGATCCATGGCATAGGCAAAGCGGTTGCCCTCGGGTTGCACCTTGGCGGTAAGGCCCGAACCGCTGCCGGGCGGCGGCAGTCCGACTGTCCCGGTGCCGACAACCGGAGAGGGGGTTGTGCGGTGGTATTCGAACCGGTAGACGGCGCCGTCAGGCAAGGTGACGGCGGTCAGGTGGCCGGATGCCTCTATGGTAAGTCCGGTCTGCAGGCCGTCCGGCGAGACGATGGACAAGGGGGTGCCGTCGGCATCACGCAAAATGGATGTGCGGCGGTCGAAACGGTCGATGACGGCTGCGAGCCGGTTGTCGTCGTCGTATTCGAACGCTTTGACCACTGTGGCGGTTTGCAGATCGACGGTGACCATGTGGCGGCCGGCCGGCGACAGGATGTAGCCCAGCCCGTTGGCATCGGCGAAGATGCGGTCTTCGTCGTCCAGCAGCCGGATCAGCGAGGACGGCGGGCCGACCACCTGCACACCCGATCCGGAGTAGCGGGCGGTGGTGCCGATGAGCAACCGTCCGCCGCCGTCAAAGGCCAGGGCGGTGATCGGGTAGAGGCGGGCACGGGTAGCCGGTGCGGGATCTGCGCCGGTCGGCGGCTGCACCGGTCCGGACACCGCAGTGATGATGCCCGATGGATCGATTTTGCGCACCCGCGGCGGGCCGAGGTTGGTGGAATTGCCGTCGCCAAAATAGAGGTTGCCCGTGTCATCGGTCACCATGGTGCTCGGGTAGTCCAGAGCGGCTTCTGTGGCCGGGCCGCCGTCGCCGGTCCAGCCGCGGTCGCCGTCTGGTTTGCCGGCAATTGTTCGGATGATGCCGTCGGTGCCGACCCTGCGGATGCGGCTGTAGCTGCCGCCCTGGGCAATGAAAAGCCGACCGGAGCGATCGGCGTGAAAGCCGCTGACAGTCAGCTGGGCTTCGAGTGCCGGGCCGCCGTCACCGGCCATGCCGCTCTCGCCGTTGCCGGCGGCCGTGAAGATGTTGCCGGCACTGTCCACCACCCGGATGCGGTTGTTGGCCGAGTCGAAAAAGTAAAGGTTGCCTTCGGCGTCAAAGTTCGGCCAGGCCGGACCGTCGATCAGCGCGGCAGCGACCGGACCGCCGTCGCCGGCAAAGCCGCGGGGGCCGCCCAAAACGGTGGTGATGATGCCGCTTTTATCGATTTTGCGGATGCGGTTGTTGCCCGTGTCGGCCACATACAAGTTGCCGTCATCGTCTGTGGTCAGGCCAGACGGGTTCATCAGCAGGGCCTGATCGGCCGGTCCGTCGTCGCCGGCGTAGCCGCCGCGGGTCTGGCCGGCGATGATCTCGATGTTTCCCCAGGTGTCGATCCGGTAGATCACCTGCCGCCCGCCGTAGACGCTCTCGGCCACGTAGAGATTGCCGGCCGCATCCACAGCCGTGCCGCTGACAGCCTCGATGCGCACCTGGCGGGCCAGGGCGCTTTCCCCCGGGTACAGGACCTGCTCGCCGCCGCCGGCCTTGCGGTCGATCAGATCGGTGACATCGTTGGTGACAACGTTGCCGTCGCCCTTGTGCAGGGTTCCGGGGTCGGCGGGGCTGAGCCGGTGGTGGGCCGACAGGCTCCAGCCCTCGGCGATCATCTCATCGGTGGCGGCCGGGTAGGGGCGGATCGTAAGGTCGGTGATGTGCCACAGGACCACTTCCTGGCGGGCGCGGATGCCGGTCAGCAGCCGGGAAGGGGACGGTCGGCCGAAAACCGGCCCGCTGCTGCCGCCCATGGGCCAATAGACCGCACCGTAGACATAGCCGACATAGACCTTGGCGACGGCCAGGTGTGCGACCCTGTTGCCGGCAAAATCGCGTCCGTCCCAGGTGAATTCGGTCTGCAGGTCGGCAGCAGCGGGAAGCTGTTGCTGGTAGGTGCGGCCGGCCACTTCCATCTTGGCCAGCACGTACTCGACGTTATCGGGGATCTGCTCGCCGGTGACCGGCACCAGGATCCGGTACTGCTGGTCGTCGAGGCGATCCCCGGAAAAGTGCAGCTGCAGGTTGGTTCCCGGTAGTTTGATGTCGTCGTGATAGCTGCGGCTGCGCGGGTTGATGTACGAGCCCGTAAAGGTGCCGCGGCAGCCCGGTTTGCCGCTGCGGCTTTCGGCCTGGGCCGCACCGGGCGGGGATGGGTACTCGGCGTCGTCGGGCGGGCCGTAGGGCCAGTTGCAGTCCCAGGGGGTAAAGTGGGAGACGGAAACACGCCAGAAAGTGGCCCCGGGCGGGTAGCGGTCAGGGTCCTGCAGTCCTTTGACTTCGTCGTCCAGCCGGCCATCAAAGTTGAGATCGTCCGGCGCTCCGTCACCGTCGGAGTCGAGGGCGTCGACCGTGCCGTCGCCGCTTGTGTCGAGCAGCCGCACCACCGTCCCGTTGTCGGCCGCCACCCATTGGCCGCGGTCGCGATCGTAAAAGCCCACCGGCACGATCCCCCCGACCTCAAAGCCGAGAAAATTGTCGACCCAGACGGTTACCGGCTTGTCGAAGCGCACCCGCGCCACGCCGTCCACGCTCAGCTCGGCGCAGTAGGTAAATGCCGAAGCAGGCGGCAGTTCGGCCGGCATTGATTCGGGTGTGGGGTACTCGGTGGCGCGGACGCCGATGGCGGACAGGTCCATGATGTCGCTGCCGTATTCGTCGACGGCGACAGCGCGGTTGTCCCCGGTAAAGACCATCGACAGGCTGCGGCTGCCGAACCCGTCGGCCACCGGCGTGCTGCGGTGGGTGACGACGGTGTCCGCATTGCCGTCAAAAGCGACCAGGGTGGCTGCCGGGTCCTCGCCGATCATCCGCACGGGGGGTGCGTTGGCGACTTGCTGCCAGTTCACCCGGACCCTGCGGTGGGCAGTGAGCAGGCCGGGCATCTGGTACACCAGGGTGTAGTTGCGCCCGCCTTCCACCGGTATGGCAAAGCGACCGTCGATATCCGAAAGCGTCGTTCCGTACCCGGGATGATCGAGGATCGTTACGGATGCGCCGGCAAGCGGCTGTCCGGAGACGTCGAGCACCTGGCCTGCGATCAGCGCAAAGCGGGCGGTGTCGTATTCGAAAACCGTGGCATCGGCCGGGATCTGATCGGCGTAGGCGGCCGCAAAAGAGCCTTCCGGCGCTGCTGCGGGCCGCCCGAGCACCTGGACGGTGACTGCGGCCGAAGTCGTCCCGTAAGGTCCGGTGGCCGTCAGGGTGTAAGTTGTGGTGTGACGGGGGGCCACCGGCTGCGAACCGGCCAGGCCCACCGGCCCAATGCCGTTGTCGATAAAGGCCTGTGTGGCGTTTTCAACGGTCCAGGCCAGCACGGCCCTGCCGCCGGGGTAGATGGCGGTCGGCGCACTGCTCAGCTCGATTAGCGGCAGCGGATCTTGAACCGTGACAGTGGCAGCGGCCGAAGCACTGCCGCCTGGCCCGCTGGCGACAATCGTATAGGTGGTGGTGGCTTTCGGTTGAATCGTCCGGGAGCCGTTCGGGCCGACCGTGCCCACCGAAGGCTGGATGTCGACGCTGTCGGCATGTTCGGACTGCCAGCGCAGCTGGGCGCTCTGGCCGGTGAAGATGACAGCTGGCTCGATGCTCAGCTGCACCGCAGGCGGCGGGTGTTCGACGGTGACCGTAGCCGCGGCGGTCGCACTGCCCCCCGACCCGGTGGCGGTGATGGTGTAGGTGGTGGTTTGCTGCGGAATGACCGATACGGTGCCGGTGGGATCGACGCCGCCGATGTCCGGCTGGATCTCGCAGCTCTCCGCGTTGACCGCGCTCCAGGCCAAGGTGGTCGATTGGCCGAAGGTGACGGTCTGCGGATCGGCGGAAAGGGTCACCTGCGGTGCCGACTGCTTGCCGAGGACGGTCAGTCGGATCGACGCCCCGGGCCGGCCCCACAGGAAAACCGCCAGGCGGTTGTTTGCTTGCAGCCCGGCATTGCGGCGCAGCAGATTCGCGTCGCCGCGCAAAAAATACTTCAGCGGAATTACCGCCCGGTTGAAGATCACCACCCCGCTGTGAAGTTTTTTACCGGGGGTGGTTTTTTCCACCTGCAGGACGGCCTCTGCAGGGCTGTCGGCGGCAAAGCGATGCAGGGACAGGTGAAGGTGCCAGGGACCGACAGCGCAGTCTTGCGGCCCGAACACGACATGACCGGATGCGACGGCCGGCAGGGCCGGGGCTGCGAACACCAGCAGAAAAGCGAAAAGAGCAAAACCCGTCAAACGCATGGCTTCAATCCTTTGCGGCGGCGATTCAGCGCAGGGTACATGCGCATACCATTGGATGGTCAATACATACCGTGGATGCCGATGTGCGGTTTGGATTGATCGATGCTCGAAAAGACGTTCGGCACTGTGCCGGAACCCGGATGGCTGTCTCTAACAGGCCCAGCCTTCCGAGATGCTTTTTTCAAGGGGGAAAAGGTTTTGATTACCGTATCAGGGGGGCTGGCCGGCAATCAATCGGAGGAATTACTGAAAAATAGCGTAGGAATAACCTCTTACGGTTTGCCGTTTGGTACTAATTACTTTTGTTTTCGCCAGATTCTATTATACTTTTTCATTGCTTCGCGTCGAACGGGTATACGAAAAATGTATTGCAATCCATCTCTGGACATCAAACAGCCCGACTATTATGAAGTCAACTTCATAATAGTCTTGACTATTTTGAAGTATGGTTCATAATAGTCACATGGAAAGATACTTGGAAACATCGATTCGGCAGGACCTGAAAGAGAAAATCGTCCTACTTTCCGGTCCACGGCAGGTCGGCAAGACAACTCTTTCCAGCCAGTTAGTGCCGGCCCATGTCTATTTGAACTTCGACGCTGCTGCCGACCGGCAGATCATTCATGCCGGCGAATGGGACAGGGATGCCGAATTGGTGGTCTTTGATGAACTGCACAAAATGAACAAATGGAAATCGTGGATCAAAGGAATTTATGATGTCGAAGGCATACCGCCGGCTTTGCTTGTCACCGGTTCAGCCAGGTTGGATACCTACCGAAAGGGAGGGGAGTCTTTGGCCGGGCGGTTTTTCTATTACCGCCTGCACCCGTTGACGGTCAAAGAGATCTGCGGCTTTCTTGGCGAAAAGGCTGAAACGGCTTTAGACAGGTTGCTGAAACTCGGCGGGTTTCCGGAGCCGTATTTGAAAAACAGTGAAACATTCGCCAAACGGTTTCGCCGGGTTCACACGGACACGATTGTCAGAGAAGATCTGCTGGATCTGGAAAAAGTTCGGGATATCAAATCCATTGAGATACTGATCGACCTGCTGCGAAGTCGGGTTGGATCCACCACGTCGTATACGGCGCTGGCAAATGATCTTCAGGTGTCCATCCACACGGTGAAACACTGGCTGCAGATCCTGGAAAACCTGTTTATCATTTTCCCGGTCAGGCCTTACCACCAGAATATCGCCCGCAGTCTTTTGAAGGAATCAAAATACTACCTGTACGACACGGGTGCCGTCGAAGGAGATTTGGGCGCGAAGCTGGAAAATACAGTTGCCTGTGCGTTGCTGCGCGAACTGCACCTTATAGAAGATACCACCGGTAGCCGGGTGGCGCTCCACTTTCTCAGGGATAAAGAAAAGCATGAGGTGGATTTTCTGCCGGTTGTCGACAACCGACCGGTTTGCATGATCGAGGTAAAAGTCAGCGATGACAGCTTCTCTTCGTCGTTGTTCCGGTTCCACAGCAGATTGAAAAAAGCAAAACCGTTGCAGCTCGTTTATAACCTGAGACACAGAAAATCGAAGGACGGGGCAAAAATGCTGCCCGCTCACGAATTTTTAAGGGACGTGCAGTTGCTGTAAAGCCGACTACCCGGATGAGATTACTGCAGCCAAGCAACCAGCGGGAAAGGAAATTTATTCATCGTGAACACGGGGCCCAACGAAAAACAGGCGGAAGTTGAGATCGAGAAGGCCAACTTCGTAGATATCGACACCGCTTCGCTGGCAGTGCTGTTTGTGGTGGCCTTCGGGATCCGGCTGATCTACATCCTGCAGTCGGCCGACAATCCGCTGTTCGGCGTTGCGCTGGTGGATGCCAAGGCCTACCTTCGCTGGGCGGGACGTATGGCCTCGGGAGTTTGGCTCTGGGACGTGGTCGGCAACTACCTGCCGGTCTACCCGGCCTTTTTGGCCCTGCAGCAAATGGTTTTCGGCACCGGCCCGACGGTCAACAAGATCATCCAGAGCCTGATGGGATCGATGTCGGCCGTGCTGATGGCCCAGGCGGCCGCCCGGGCCTTCAACCGGCAGGTGGGCCTGACCGCCGGTTACCTGATCGCCACTTACTGGATGCTGGTGGTGTTCGAATCGGAGATGTATGCCGAAAGCTTTGCGATTTTCTTTCAGAGCTTGTCGCTGTGGCTGCTGATCCGATATGCCCGTTCGATGGTGGCTGTCACCGGGGCCGGGCTGGCGTTTGCGCTGTCAGCCGCCGCGCGGGCCAACCTGCTGGCCGTGCTGCCGGTGGCCGTTTACTGGCTGCTGCGCAAAAAAGACTTCGACAAAAAGCGGGGCCTGCTGGCCGCAGTGCTTTTTTGCGCGGGCACGGCGGTGGTATTCGGCCCGATTGTACTGCGAAACTACCAGATTACCGGATTTCCCATGCTGCGGGCCCAGGGGACCTGGAGCCTTTACTCGGGTCTTGCCCCGGAGTTCGAAGGCCTGCACCCGCCCACCGGAATTTTGTTCGACAAGTACATGAACCGTCCCTTTGCGGCCGGGATGCGATCGGAGGCCGACATCGAGCGCTACTGGGGACGGCAGATCGTCAAGCTGCTGCGCGAAGAGCCGCTGGCGGTGGCCGCCAATTTTGCCCGGCGGCTGCTGGTGTTTTTCAATCAGCGCGAATGGAGCCAGGAGTTCGATGTTTACGCCTATCGCGGCTATTCGGGATTTCTTTGCCTGCCGTGGACCGGATTCTGGCTGGTCGGGCCGCTGGGGCTGCTGGGCCTGTGTCTGTTGCGCCGGCCGCTGACGGCACAGCAGTGGTTGCTGGCAGGCTGCACGGTGGCCGGGTTTTTGTCGATCATCGCCTTCAAAGCCTCCGACCGCTACCGGCTGCCGTTTGCCGTGCTTTTAAGCGTGTTTGCCGCCCATGCCCTCTGGCAGCTGTACCGGCATGGGCAGAAAAAAGAAAAACAGCCGCTGATTCGCTCCACGCTGCTGCTGACTGTCTTTGTCCTTTTGTGCTGGCCGGACTGGGCCGGCCTGGCGCAGAAAAAGACCGCCCGCCACGATTTTTTCATCGGACTGCACAAAGAGAGCATCGGCAGGCTGCAGGAGGCCATGCCGCACTACCGGCGATCGATGCAGCGGTTTGACTGGGATGCGGATTCGCCGTATCGGGTCGGCCGCATATTGTTGCGGCTGAAAGAGCCGGGCCGGGCCCTGGTATTTGCCCGCGAAGCCCTGCGCCGGGAGCCGCAGTTTCCGGAAGCGTTGAACCTGACAGCGCGCATCTACCTGCAGGCCGGGCTCGTCGATGCGGCCGATCGCCGGGCCGAAGAGAGCCTGGAGCTGCATCCAATGGCCAAAGACACCTTGCTGCTGCTGGCCGAAATCCGCCGACGCCAGGGAAGGGCCGATCAGGAAATCGGCTTTCTGGCCAGAGCGGCACTGCAGGCCCGCAATGCCCAGGCCACCATGCTGCTGGCCGACCGCCTCACGGGCATCGGCGACATCGAGCAGGCCATCGAGCTCTATGAACGGGTCGTGCATTCCAGAAGCGTGGATCGCTACATGCGGGTGCAGGCCGCCATGCTGGCCGGCATTCAGCGGGCCCGGTATTCCAATGATGCCCAAGGGGCCTATTCCACCTGGCAGATCGTCTGGCAGCAGTACGCGGATTTTACATTTTTCGCCCTTCAGGCCGGCTTTTTGATCGGGCAAATCGACGAGACCGACTTTAGGCAGGCGATGCGCAAAGACGCCCTGTGGGAGGCCACCGCGGCCTACACCGTCGGGCTAAAACACCTGCTGCACGGCGATCGAAACAGCGCGATGGCCGAATTCGAGCGCTGCCTGGCCCTTGGCGGAGGCGGGAAGGACAATGCCAAACGGATTCCGCAAATCTGGGCTCAAGAGGATTTGCTGCGATTGAAAGCATCGAACCAACCGGCGGAGGAGGAGAAAAAGAAACAATGAAACGTAATTTGCCCCGCAGATTTCAGCCAACCATACAACAGCTGCCGCCGGGCGGCAGCTCGGCAGGGAGAGAGTTGTGAAAAACGTCGCCATTTACTGCGATGCGATCGAGGTGGAGTTGAGCGTCGGTCCGGACATGGCCGATATTACAGCCCAATTGCAGCAGCTGATCCGGCGCTCGGGGATATCCGACGGTCACCTGTCGGCCACGGTGGTGGGCTCTACCGGGTCGCTGACCACCATCGAATACGAGCCGGGGGTCGTCGAAGACCTGAAGCAGGCGGTGAGCCGGCTGGCGCCGGCCGGGATGGCCTACGAGCACGAGAAGGCCTGGCACGACGGCAACGGCCACAGCCACGTCCAGGCGGCTTTGATGGGACCGTCGCTGGATCTGCCCGTCCGGCGCGGAGAGCTGCGGCTGGGAACCTGGCAGCAGGCGGTGGCCATCAATCACGACAACCGCCCGCGGCGCCGGACCGTGGAAGTGACCATATTCGGAACGAAGCACTAGCAGCTGCGAGCTGCAGGAAAGAGGACCTGTCGCAGCGGGTCTTGCCGGATTTTTGTTTGGCGGGGACCGTCGCTGGTGTTGGGGCGGCCGTTGTAAACGGCGGTACCTGACAGATCGCGGTGATGAGAATGCAAAATGAGAAAAACCCGGCTGATTCAGCCGGGTTTTTCTTTTGGGTATGGGGGAGGATTATTTTTTCCTGCGCAACCGCTCCATGGCCAGGCGCAGGCTGGTCTGCATGCGCTTGATGGCCTGGGCCAGCAGGCCGATTTCGTCTTTGGAGGGGATGTTGATCTGCATGTTCAGATCCCCGAGGCTCATGCGCTCGGCCACGTCGGTGAGCCGGGTGATCGGCGTTACGATCGCGCGCGCCGAGATCCAGGCGATCAGCGAGACGATCACGATGGTGGCGATCAGCAAGATGACGGCAAATTTCTGCACGCGCTTGAGCGGTTCGAACACCTCGGCGTTTTCCTGCTGCAAAGCGATGGCCCAGCCGCGCTTGATCTTGCGCACGTGCCCGTAGTGGGACACGCCATTTTCGTTTTCGAACTGGGTGCTGTGGGTTGTCCAGTTGCCCTTGCGAAACTCGCTGATCAGCGGGTACTTGCTCAGGTTTTTCTGGGTGACCACATACTTGTTGACCTGGTGGGCGACCACTTTGCCCTTTTCATCGATCAAAAATGCGTAGCCGGTCTTGCCCTTGCGCCAGCGAGCGACGTAGCGGGAGATGTCGTCGATGGTCATGGCACCGGCCATCACCCCGACCAGCTGCCCGCCGCGGGTGATCGGCAGGGAGATGACCAGGGCCGGTTTTTTGGATGTCTTGCCGATCAGCGTCTGCCAGGCCAGCTGCTTGCCGCGGATGATGTCCTTGTAGTACTGCCGGTCGGAGTAGTCTTTCAGGGGCACATCGTCGCTGCGGGCCGTGTTGCGCCCGTCGAGCCCGACGGTAAACACCAGGTACATGTAGGGGTGTTTTTTCTGGATATCCCTCAGGATCGGTTCCTGGTTCTCCCGGTTCATCGATTTGATGGCCGGCAGCTCGGCGGCCGAGCGCAGCACCCAGATGTTGTTCTCGATCCAGTTGTCCACCTCGTTGCCCAGTCCCTGGGCCGTCAGGGTGTAGAGCAGCTCGGTGTCGTTTCGAAGGCGCGCCACGGTTTCTTTGTAGGTAATGCTCCAGAAGATAATCAGCGGCAGGAGACTGACGATCAACATGACCACGATGATCTTGGTAAACAGGCCGAAACGCACCTTGCGCTTTCCCAGATCGGCATCCACCGGCTGGTCCTCGATCACCGGCTCCTGCACTTTTCGGGGTTCGGTCGGTTTGGCCGGCCGGGCCGGGGATGCCGGCGCCGGTTTCGGTTCGGGCATCGGCGCTGCGGCCTGGCTTGCCGGTTCGGGCTTGGTGACGATGATGACGTGTTCGCACGATCGGCACTTCAGGCGGGCTTTTTCCCCTTTGATCTTGTTTTCGTCGACCTTGTAAATCTTTCCGCAGTAGTCGCAGGTGACCTGCATCATGGTGGGCACGCTCCTTACTGTTTCTTGATCAGCTCCAGCATGGCCTTTTTGAACCGCACGCTGCTTTCCTCGTCCGGTATCTCCATGGCAAGCGATCCGATGAACTCCGCCGCCTGCCCCTGGGGAATCTCGCCGGCGGACAGATTCATGTCGGTGGCCACATCCTCGATGAGGATTTCGGCCATCGGCCCGACTGCCCGCGACAGGTTCTGTTTCAGGGCATGGATAAAGGCTTCGTCCAGGTAGACCCCCCTGGCCTGCACCGGTTCGATGAGGTGCAGCTCCAGGAGTTTGGATATCGTGGCCTTGATGGTGGGGGCATCCATCGACACCTCCCGGGCCACTTTTCCAATGTCCTTGGTTTCATCAATGGCGATCAGCACACGAATCATGTCGGCATCCAAACATATTTCGCTGCTGTCCAGCCGGGTCACTTTTCGGAAATACATCTTTGCCATTTTCAAAGGGACAGCGTTCATATTGCTAAAATAATCAAATATTTTACTGGGTTCGGCCTTCAAAGTCAAGGGAAAAACGCCCGCGGCATCTGCATCCAGCAGGCATCCGCCGGCAAATTTGCCTGCATAAAATACGGCGGGACAGTTGCAATCAGGCAATCGATGCAAACGTTACCAAAACCGGACCAGGGGCCGGCAATTGCAGGCTGTTGGATGGTGCGGTGATGCGCCGGGATCGGCAGTGCGGACCAGCCAAGGGGAGGCGGGCAGTCGATGGCGGCGCGGGTGGCCGCAGGGGGCGGCCATCGGCGGCATCAGCTCTTGTTTTTGTCCATCTGTTCCTTGAGCTTTTTTTCCACCTCGGCAAACAGGCTCTTTTTTTTCTCGGCCTGGGCCGCCTGGATCGACTCGATTTTTTTGGAGAACTCTTTCTTGCTGTCTTGAAACTTTTTCAGCTCATCTTCCATGCTGCTGCCGGTCTCACCGCGGGGGATCTCTTCGAGCTTGAGGTGATCGCGGATAAACACGCGGATGCCGAAAGCCCCCTCTACGCATTCGATCACATCGAGCTCGGCGAGCTTGTTGCAGATGTGGTGCCCCTGCTCTGTGGACATGGAAAGCAGGTTGCAGACGTCGTCCACCGTCGGCTGCCCCGCTTTTCGAAATTCGCAGACGCGGATGCCGGCGATGAAGGCATGGGCATGGCTGTACAGGTCGGTTTTCTTCATCGTTTGTCCGGTGTGCGGAATATCTTCCAGATCCGGTTGACTGGCTCTTGACAGAGACTCGCAGGGAGAGTAACATGCACAATTTATTTGTCAAGCTGTAAGTACGGCGCTTTCCCGTCCATCAAACTCTTCAACCATCATTGTCAGATCTTATCGTATTCAGTTTCCAACCTTGCAATCTAGAGGGGGAGCTATGACGGAAATCATCGATGTAAATGCAAGAGAGATCCTCGATTCCAGGGGCAACCCCACCGTTGAGGTAGACGTTTTGCTGGCCAGCGGTGCGGTGGGCAGGGCAGCGGTCCCCTCGGGGGCTTCCACCGGCAAGCGGGAGGCGCTGGAGCTGCGTGACAAGCGCGCCAAACGCTACCAGGGCAAAGGTGTCACAAAGGCGGTGGATAACGTAATCAACGTGATCACCCCGGCCATATTGGGAATGGATGCGGCCGAACAGCGCGAGCTGGATCTGCAGATGATCGAGCTCGACGGCACCGCCAACAAGTCAAAGCTCGGCGCCAACGCCATTTTGGGGGTTTCGCTGGCCGCAGCAAGGGCTGCCGCCACCGCTTTCGGACTTCCGCTGTACCGATACCTCGGGGGCATCAACGCCCGCTTTCTGCCGATACCCATGATGAACATCATCAACGGCGGGGTTCACGCCGCCAACAACCTCGACCTGCAGGAGTTCATGATTTTGCCGGTCGGCGCCAGTTCCTTTTCACAGGCCGTTCAAATGGGCGCCGAGACCTTTCACTCGCTGCAGAAAATACTGAAAAAGAAGGGTTTGAGCACCGCCGTTGGAGACGAGGGCGGATTCGCTCCCGATCTGAAGGCCAACGAGGAAGCCATCCGCCATATCATCCAGGCCGTCGAAGAGGCCGGTTACAAACCGGGCGCGGACATCGGCATCGCCCTGGATGCGGCGGCCAGCGAGTTTTACGAAAAGGGCAAATACGTGCTGGCTTCCGAAAAGAAAAAGCTCAGCGCAGCGGAGATGATCGACTACTACGAAGATCTCATCGACCGGTATCCGATCCTGTCGATCGAAGACGGGCTGGCCGAGCAGGACTGGAAGGGATGGCGGCTGATGACCGACCGGCTGGAGAAATCGATCCAGATCGTAGGGGACGACATTTTCGTCACCAACCCGAAGATCCTGGCCAAGGGAATCGAGGAAGGCATCGCCAACTCCATCCTGATCAAGCTCAACCAGATCGGCACCCTTTCGGAAACCATGGATGCGCTGGCGATGGCCGACGCTGCCGGCTACACCACCGTGATTTCGCACCGCTCCGGCGAGACCGAAGACAGCTTCATCGCCGATCTGGCGGTGGGGGTCAATGCCGGTCAGATCAAAACCGGATCGATGTCGCGCAGCGACCGGGTGGCCAAGTACAACCAGCTGCTGCGCATCGAGCAGGAACTGGGGGAGGGGGCTAGGTTTTCCGACGAAATCTTCTGATTTTATCATGCGAACTTCATCTTGTGCCCGATTACTGCGGTGTTAGCCGCTTTAAAATGCTCACGTACCGGCGTGTACGCTCCGCTTTTGAACCGGCCCACGCCTTGCCCTCGACCACAACCTGAAGGTTCTCAAATCGTGCGATCATGTGAAAGGCATCAGGAGACAGGGATCATTTGAAGGAATACGGCAAATGAAACAACGGTTTTCCGAAATCAGCCCTTGCAGTCAGTTTTTGATTTTCTTGTTGGCGGTCACCATCTCGGCTTCAGTGGCCACGGCCTATGTGCTTCACCCGCTGCATCTGCTGGAGCTGATGACATCGGAGATGGGGCAGGCCGAAAGCCTGATGGTCTACCAGAAGCTGGTGGTCAACGAAAGCGAGCTGCCCGAACAGACCATCACGCTGCAGGAAACCGTCATGTACATCTTTCCGGATGCCTTCCGGTCCGAGATCACCTCCAATATCGCCCAGCGCATCCACGTGGTGGACCGCGGCCGGTCGGCGACCATCATCGATGCGAAGCTGGTTGCCGATCGGGAAGGGGATTTCGACCGCTACAAGGACCTTTTCCTGTACAACTCCCGGGATCTGCTGGACGCCCGGCTGCGGCAGATAGGCGTGGAAACCTCGATTTCGAGCCTGGGCAAGCACCAGGGGCGCATCGGCTATGTCATCGGCGCCCAGTTTCCCGACGAGCTGGCTCCCCAGCTCTGGCTGGACAAAAACACTTTCAAGCCATTTCGCTGGCTGCTGCGCCCCGGCGCCGACGGAGACCCGTCCGGTGCGCTGGAGGTGCGTTACTACGGCTGGCGCCAGTTCGAAAAGATCTGGTACCCGGAGTTTTACCAGGGCGAGAATCTGCTGAGAACGATTCTGGTGCAAGACGTCAAGGTGAACCCCCGGCTGGACGGGCAGCTGTTTGATGTTCGGCGCCTGCGGGCCCAGTACCCCAGAGGCGGCGCCCAGTTACCGGCCCGGCCGGACAGCGGCGGGCAGAGCGACGTGCAGGAGACGGTGGAGCGATTCCAGAGACTTTTTGAGTAGAGGTAAGATATGGCCAAGCAGACAAAATACATCTTTATTACCGGCGGGGTGCTCTCTTCGCTGGGAAAAGGGCTGGCCTCGGCAGCGATCGGTGCGTTGCTGGAAAGCCGCGGATTGACGGTGACCATCCAAAAGCTCGATCCTTACATCAACGTCGATCCGGGCACCATGAATCCGTTCCAGCACGGAGAGGTGTTTGTCACCGACGACGGTGCCGAAACCGACCTGGACCTGGGTCATTACGAGCGCTTCACAAGCGCCAAGCTGGGCAAGGACAACAATTTCACCACCGGCAAGATCTATCACTCGGTGATCACCAAGGAACGCCGCGGGGATTATCTGGGGGGCACCGTGCAGGTGATTCCGCACATCACCGACGAAATCAAGGCCGCCATCCGGATGGTGGCCGACGATGTCGACGTGGTCATCGTGGAGATCGGCGGGACCATCGGCGATATCGAAAGCCTGCCCTTTCTGGAGGCCATCCGCCAGTTTGACACCGACGCCGGCAAAGGAAACGTGATTTTCATTCACCTGACCCTGGTCCCGTATATCGGCACGGCCGGCGAGCTGAAGACCAAACCGACCCAGCACAGCGTCAAGGAGCTGCGCAGCATCGGCATCCAGCCCGACATCCTGCTGTGCCGCACCGACCGGTACCTTTCCGAGGACATCAAGAAGAAGATCGCGCTGTTTTGCAACGTGGGCGTCGATGCCGTCATCACCGCCAAAGACGTCGACTGTATCTACGAGGTCCCGCTCATCTTTCACCGGGAGGGGCTCGACGCCAAGATCGTCGAGCTGCTCAACATCTGGACCCGCACCCCCCGGCTGGATCCCTGGGAGGAGTTCGTACGCAAGTTCACAGAGCCCTCAGGCGAGGTCACCATCGCCATTGTCGGCAAATACGTCGATCTGACCGAGTCGTACAAATCGCTCAACGAAGCGCTGCACCACGGCGGGATCGCCAACGACAGCCGGGTGAACCTGGTGTTCGTCGATTCGGAAGAAGTCAACGACGGCACCTGCGCTCACCAGCTGGCCGAGGCCGACGGCATTCTCGTGCCGGGCGGATTCGGCACCCGCGGGATCGAGGGAAAGGTCTGTGCGGCCAATTATGCCCGGGAGAACGAGATCCCGTACTTCGGAATCTGCCTGGGGATGCAGATTGCCGTGATCGAGTTTGCCCGCAACGTTGCCGGGCTCGAGGGCGCCAACAGCTCCGAGTTCGACAAAGACACGCCCTATCCGGTGATTTATCTGATGACCGAATGGATAGACGAGAAAACCGGAAAAATCGAACGGCGCGACGAGCACTCCGACAAGGGCGCCACCATGCGCCTGGGCGCTTATCCCTGCCGCATCGAGAAGGACACCCTGGCCTACCGGGCATACCGCCAGGACAACATCAGCGAGCGGCACCGCCACCGCTACGAGTTCAACAACGAATTCAAGGACCGGCTGGCAGACAGCGGGCTGGTGATCAGCGGCCTGTCTCCGTCCGGCGACCTGGTGGAGATGGTGGAGCTCAAAGACCACCCCTGGTTCCTGGGCTGCCAGTTCCATCCCGAGTTCAAGTCCCGGCCCATGAAACCGCATCCGCTGTTTCGGGAATTCATACGGGCTTGCGTGGAGTTTACGAAAAAGAAGGGATAGGAGGCTGCAGGGAATTGGTCGGGCGCGGTCCCGCCGGATAGGGGACTTATCGAATTTTGCAACCGTCCATGCCGTCTCCGCAAAACACGCTGTACCACTTCCCCACCTGCCGCCAGTCGGCTCGCCTTTCGGCGTTTCTTCGCCGCTCGCCCCTTATCCGTCGCTCGATGCCGCCATTGATGAAATAGTCGAGGCTGTAAGCTTTGCGGCGGTCTTCACCGCTGCGGCGATCCAGTTTCGACCGCCGGCTGCCGCTCGACGGGCCGGTGGATTTTGTCTTTTTCCAGGTCGGTGGGGCCATCGGATCGTTTTCCGTAGGCGATGGAACCGGCCATGAAAGGAATAACGCCTTCCAATAAACCGGTCAAATTTCCTAGGTAATTATTACCATATGACAGGTGATCGAAATTGTCAAATAAAAGACAACGATATAGGGGGGTTAAAAAGACCGATGGGTTGCAACCCCGTCAAGGGTCAGGCCACATGTGAGACGATAAACTCACCGACCTTTTCCGCCGACCGTCCGAACAGTTCGTCCATCTGCACCTGCTCGAGATGTTCGTCCTTCCAGGCGACGCTGTTTTCCTGAACGATGTTTTTGATGTTCTCCAGCTTGCCGCCGAGCGCCTTGATCTTGACGGGCAGCGGAACGTTTTCCTTGAATCCGATGTTCAGCAGCAGCAGATGCTCGATAATGCCGGGGGTGTCCGGATTGGTGGAGATGATTGGTACCACCAGGATGCTGCGGTCGTCCTTGCGGCCCTTGCCGATGTAAACGTTTCCTTCCCGCACGATGATCCGCTTGGTGCCCTTTAGCAGCGTGTCGGCTTCCACACGAGAGGGCAGCGGCGCCAGCACCCCTTCTTTTTTCTCCACCTTGATGGTGGTCTCCTCGGTGGGCTCGCCGAGCAGGTTCAGGCCTCCGATGCGATAGCGGATGGCCCCCTTGATCTCCGAGATGATCTCCTGCAGGTTGCGCAGCACCAGGATGTTGCTGGTGGTCAGCTGGGCGATGGAGAACCGGTGGGCCGCCAGGGCTTCAAACAGCAGGCCTTCGACCTTTTCACTGATGCGGCTGGTGCCCACCGTCACGGTTTTGGCCTGGTGCTTGATGGCGTCCACCGGGCGCGCCATGGTGTTGATCGACTCGGCCAGGCTTGTGAACATGCTGTCGAGCATGTTGCGCGGCGTGCCCTTGACCCCGAAGTCGAGCTCGAAATCGCTGACCGGCAGCCGCCCGGCCAGGTATTTGAGCAGCAGCGTCAGATCGGCGGCCGCTTCGATGCCCATGATGGCCGGAAAGCGCCCCTTTGATTTCTTGCGCCGAAAGGCCGAGTAGAACTGTACGATTCTTTCCTTGAAACTTTTTTCCAGGATGATCTCGTATATGTCCATGCCCATGGCGGTGAACCGGTCGATCGATTTATGGATGGAATTCTGAAACTTGTAGAGAAAACGCGAACTCTCGTTGATGGCCAGCGCGGCGTGGTAGCCCCAGATGTGGCCGACCAGGGTGTTGAGGATCGGCGCCAGGTGCTCTGCGACCGGCGGTACGTGAAACACGTCCTCTGCATACGGGTCGAAGCGCTGCTCGCCCTCATCGGCGATGACCACCGGGGTGGCCTTGTGGGCCTTGAAGATGGCCGTGTCCTTGATGATGTCTCCGATCACCGTGCCGCGGGTTCCGGCCGCACAGACGATAATCAGCGGTTCGGAGGAAAGATCGATGTGCTTTTTGTCCTCCACGTAGTCTGAAGAGATGGTCTTGTAGCACAGCTCGCTGAGCTTGATGCGGATTTCGTCCGCGGACACCTTGTTGGGGCCGCTGCCCACCGCCGCCCAGTAATATTTTTTGGTGGCCAGCCGCCGGGCGGAGGCGCCGATCTGCTCGGCGATGGCCAGAACGCTGCGCATGTGCCCGGGGATCTCCAGCAGGCGGCCGATCTCCGCGCTGATAAACTCGGTGCTGCGGCGCTGCTTCAATCCGGCGATGAACAGCCCCAGCAGCGCGCCGGCGACGATCTGGGAGTAAAACGCCTTGGTGGAGGCCACCGACATCTCGATGTCCCGGCCACTGCTGGTGTACATCACCCCGTCGACCTTGAAGGTGATGTCCGAATCGCGCCGGTTGACGATCGCTAGGGTGTGGGCGCCGCGCTCGCGCACCATGTCCACCGCCCGGTTGGTATCGGTGGTAGTGCCCGACTGGCTGATGGCAACCACCAGGGCATCGGCCATACTGCCGGCCGCGTCATCTTCCTTGAGCGTAAAGCCGCTGAGCTCCGAGGCTTTCAGTGCGTTGATCATCAGGGCGGGATCGTCAAGGTAGTAGCGCATGATGTCGGCGCACGCCAGGGCCGCCACCCCTGCGGTGCCCTGCCCGACAAAGTAGATGCGCCGGATGCCGGCAGGCGCTTGAAGCAGTGCCTTTTTCAGTTTGTCCGGCACCGCCCTTTCCCCCAGCGTCACTTCCATTTTCGAAGGATCGCCGGAGCTGACCTTCCAGCGGTTCTGCAGGGTTTTTTCAACCGATGCGGGGGATTCGGAGATTTCTTTCAGAAAATAGTGTGGAAAGTCCTGGCGATCGATGTCCCGGGAGGTGATGGCGGTCTGCTTGATATCTGCCGGCGCTATCGTCAGCGGCGTTCGGTCGTAGTGCATGGCCTGTATGCCGGCCAGCCCGCCACCGCTTTGCTCGTCGAGAACAAAGATCTGCCCCCGGCTGTCGGCCCCTTTTCCGGGGGCCGTTTTTTCGCCGTCGAGCTTGAGGTAGCGGGGCGTTACTTCGACAAATCCGTAAACTTCCGATGTGGGCATGTAGTGGTCCTCGGCCAGACCGATAAAGATCGTCTGACCGCTGCCGCGCTGGGCCAGAAAGAGTTTGCCCGGCGCCAGGTCGGAGTGCATGCAGATGGCATGCGAGCCCTCGAAGTCGTTGACCGCCAGCCGAAAGGCCTCTTCGAGCGGCTGGCCCTGCCGGAAGTATTTTTCGACCTGCAATGGAATGACTTTCGTGTCGGTGGTGACATCGCGGTGAAATACGCATCCGGCCCTCTCGTGCTCGGCTTTCAGCTCCAGGTAGTTGTCGATGTCCCCGTTCAGGCAGACGTGGATGATGGCATCGCCGCCGCTGCGCCCGCCGGCCTGGTGGTTGTCCACCGGGTGGCAATTGGCCTCGGTGATGGCTCCCACCGATGCCCAGCGGGTGTGCGACAAGATGGTGTGGTGCAGGTGCTGCAGGGCGGTTATGGCCCGCAGGACGCCGTCGTCGCGGATCTGCTCGCGGATGAATGCGACATTGTCGCCCAGCCGCCCGATTTCGGCGGCGATCTTGTAGGTCAGGGCAATCGACACCTGCGGCGTGCCGCCGTGCGCTTCGAACCGCCGAACGCTGATGTCGCGGTTTGCCAGCACCTCGCGCCCGCAGCGCTCCGTAAACTGCCCGGTCAGACCCGCGGTCTGCAGTTCGTCCTCCAGCTGCTCGTAGACGCCCTGCTCGACGACGAACATCAGCGACAGCCCGGCCGAATCCCGCCCCCGTACTTCCAGCCGGTCGATGCTGTTGAGCACGGTGTTGATGTTTTTGTAGATCACCAGCTGCCCGGCCTCCGCCTGCGGCCCTTCGCCGAGCAGCTCGCCGGTTTTCGTCACGTTTTCCAGCACTTCGACGGTAAGGCACCAAGCCACATCCTTGAGGCATTCCACCCGGCGCGAGATCGTGTCCACGGCCTCGGCCGGCAGGCGCCCCATGCATGCGGTCAGCGATTGCGACTCGGCCGCGATAACGGCCTGCAGCTGGCCGGCGAGGGTTTCGATAGATGTTCGCGCTTCGGCATCTGCGGCAACGGCGGCAAACAGGTCGCTGCGCTTGAGCGACTGGGCCGATGCCAGCAGTTCCTCGAGGGCCTTGTCGCCGCAAAGATATTCCCGGGTGAGGCTTTCGGTGTCTTCGCCGCAGGTGTTATAGCCGCACGCGCAGATGCGATCGACGGCATCCTGCAGCGCCGGCAGGTGCAGCTTTGCGCTGGAAGCCTTCTTCGGCTTGTAGGCGACGATGCCCGCCACCCCGCAGCAGAGCCTCGTCAGGCTGCAGGGCAGCAGCACCAGTGAGCCTTGCGGCACGCCCGACGGATGACGGCCGATATACACGCTGGTTTTCAGCATGGCCGGCAGCGCCGCCCGCCATTGCCGGAGCCTGCGGCCGAGGCGAAGTCGATCGGTTGTCATTTTGGCTTGCTCCCTCCTGTGGTGGCCGACGGGCTTTCTTTGGCAAGAATGCGGGTGATTGCCGCGATGTCTTCGGGACGATCGACGTAAGCGCTGAAGTGTTCGGTGATCACGATGTGAACCGGAATGTCGTTTTCCAGCAGGCGCAGCTGTTCGAGCTTTTCGGCCTTTTCCAGGCCGCTGGGGCCCAGCTGAACGAAGGCCTGCAGCGCCTCCATGCGAAAGGCATACATGCCCACGTGCTCGTAGATTGATTCGGCGGTCCCTTCACGGGGATGGGGAATGATCGAACGGGTGAAATACAGCGCCCGGCCGGAGCGCGAGAAGGTCACGGTCACCGCATCGTCCTTTGCTACATCGGCCAGCTGGGTTTTGCGGACCATCGTGGTCACCCGGGTGTCCGGCCGGGTGAACGGCGCTACGAGCTGGCTGAGCATCTGCGGCACCAGCACCGGCTCATCTCCCTGGATGTTGACCACGACGGCATCGGACGGCACCTGCAGCTGCTCGGCGGCCTCCAGGACCCGATCGGTACCGCTGGGGTGGTCGCTGCGGGTCATCACCACCGGCACGCCGTGCGACTCGGCCGCTGCGGCGATGCGCTCGTCGTCGGTGGCCAGCACCACCCGGGTGAGCTGCCCGCAGCGGCAGGCCCGCTGGTGAACGTGCCAGAACATCGGTTTGCCGAGTATTTCCGCCAGCGGTTTGCCGGGAAAGCGGCTCGAAGCGTATCGGGCCGGTATTATGCCGTAACAATCCGGTAGCTTGTCCATAGCGTTGAATGTCCCCA
>LJNK01000121.1 GCA_001303025.1 Deltaproteobacteria bacterium SG8_13 | reverse complement strand
TTCTCCTATATTTCTTTAATGATCTCTGGCACTCAATAAAGTGTGTGTGCCATTATTGCCCTCCCTTGCACAGAAGCGCATCCTCTATCGGCTATTTATTAACAGGAAAAGGTTTGCCCTCAAATACTGTCCCCCAGATCGGGATGTCTTTGAGTTTCTCCGGGCTCACTTTATATGGGTTTTGTTCCAGCACTGTGAAATCGGCGACTTTCCCCGGTGAGATGCTTCCGATCTCCTCTTCCATGCGGATGGCATAGGCGGCATCGAGCGTGACAGCGCGCAGCGCCTGTTCAACGGTGATACGCTCGTCGGGGCCAAGCACCTTGCCGCTGGCACAGAACCGGTTCACCGCCACCCAGGCCAGTTTCAATGGTTCCGCCGGCGCCATGGTGAAGTCCGAATGGAAGGAGAGCTTCACCCCGTTATCGAGCAGGGATTTGTAACGCCCCATGTAGTGCGCGCGCTTTGGCCCCAGGCCCACCTCCGAGTATTTGTCGCCAAGAGCGTGGAGGTAGTACGGCTGCGCCGAGACGACCACGCCGAGTTCACCCATGCGTTTTGCCTGCTCCCTGGTGAAGTAGCCGGCGTGATGCATGGTGAAACGGTGATCCTTACGCGGGTTCTCCTGCATCAGCTTCTCCAGCACGTCAAGCGCCACCTTCATGCCCAGGTCGCCGTTAATATGCACATGGATCTGCCAGCCACGGTTCCAGAAGACCCTCGCCGCCCGTTCCAGTTCATCGGGCGGCATGATCCACTCGCCTTTATGGCCGTCGGTGTAGCCATCCTGCATCTGCATGAGCTGAGAATAAAACGCGCCATCGCCAAAGAGCTTGATTTGCTTCACCCAGCGGATGCGGTGCGTGTTCCGGTCCGGCAAGGTGGCGTAGAAATGGGCTGCGTGTTCCAGCCCTCCATAGCGGCTGGCGATCACTTCGCTGCCCACCGGAACGTAAAATACCCGAAAAGGCGTCTCGTCGTTCTCGTAGAGGGCTTTCACGCTGTTGAATTCCATGTCCAGATTCATGGCACCGGCCGCCATGTCGGCGGCAGTGGTGATGCCGCCAAGATGCATCACCTCGCGCGCCTGTTTCAAAGCAGGCATGAGCCGCTCCGGCTGCAGCAGGTAAGGCGCAACTTTGAAAAGAAAATGCTGTTTGTAACCGGCCTCCATGAACCACCCTTTCATCCAGTCGACCTGCGGATGCTTGGGATCGTCACCGCCCAATTCTTTCAACGCCGCTGAGTTGAGCACGACTTCGTGGAAGGAACGCGCCCAAATGATGATCGGACGCGTCGAAGATATCTTGTCCAGATCCTCCCGCCAAACATCACCGTGGAACAGGGGATGGTGGCCCCACGTCCAAAGCATTTCATTCGGGTCTTTCATCCCTGCCTCAATCTCTTTCAATCGAGCCAGATAGGCATCCCTGCCCTGTACCCCCTTTACTCGACCACTGGGGAGATTCCAGTCGAACGGGGTGATGAACTTCATCTGCAGGACAAAGCCACCGACGAGCAGCGGATGCAGGTGGTTGTCGATGAAGCCCGGCACCAGCACTTTGTCCCGGAAGCGCTCATCCATCACGTACATCGCACTGCCGAGCTGCCGGCGAACCTCCTGGAGGCTTCCCACGGCGAAGATCCTGCCGTCGGCGACCGCAACCGCGGTAGCTTCGGGTGTGAATTGATCCATGGTAATGATCTTTTTCGCCGTATAGACGACGGCCGGTTCGCCTTTCTCTTGGGTCCAGGCGGTTGATCCCAGGCCGCAGAACAGAACGAGGGCTAACACAGCCATCAAACAACTTTTGCTATTGATCTTCATAATGTTTCATCCTCTGCTGTGACTTGATTATCTGGTTCGTTACCTCACTTTGACGACATCATCCGGTTTCCAGGTTTGGTCGAAAAAGGCGATATCGGCCCCGTAGAGGCGGATGACCGCCATGAAACATCTCGACTCCATGTTTCTTGCTCAGTTCGGCGATTTCTTCGAACGAGCCGGCTTGGAAGACTTTGTCACAGGCACCTCCGAGTTGTTTGCAGGTCATTGCTTTCATTGATCCCTCCAAGTGTTGAAATGAGTCGTCCCGCCTAACGGTACGGTTCAGCGGTGGCGCGTCGCGCCGTCCGCTGCAACCGGTTGTTGGGCCGCCACGCGCGGCGCCGGAATCAAACAGGCCCGCCCCCATGTCTGGAACGACACTGTCGGGGCGAGCTTGATTTAATCTCCTCGCCAGTTCGGGTCGCTCGCCAGCGCCGATGCGGGTCAGTAATTGTATGTCGGCATCTTCCTAGGGGGCACCACGTTCGTTTCCGAGATGCGAATTACCACCCGGTCGAGCTTATCGCTGTAAGCGAAGGGACCGTCGTACATCCTTGACACCTGCGTGCCTGTGTCACAGCCGATGTCGAAAGTCTCGGCGAGCGAATAGGTGCTAATGTGCATCTGCGGCATCTCCACCGAATCGACCTTCGTGCCGTTGACGATGAGCTCGCCGGTGCCGCCGAACTCCTTGGTCCTGATGAAATTGAACTTGATGTCCACCAGGCCCTTGGGGAGGGGCGGTGACTTCAGGATGTAGTGCACGCCGTCAAGAAAGTTGTAGTCGTAATAAAGGACGCCGTCCTTAATGAACATCGAGAAGCCGCCGGTCATGCCGCCAACCGCCACGATCACGCCCTGCTCCTTGCCCGTGTAGTCGATCCGCGTCTCGATCGTGTGGGCCCGGTTCTTCACCGGAGCAGACGACTTCTCGGCGATCCGCACCGCGCCGGGCCAGAAGTAGACGAACTCCTTCTGGTCGCCGAAGAGCCGGTCCTGCTGCTTTGCAATCCGCTTGATCATGTCGTCATAGAGCGGGTAGACGTTGTATTTCCACGCCTCCTCGTCGAACGCCGCGATCAGCTCCTTGAGTTTTTCAGGGTTCTCCTTGGCCACGTTCTTCGATTCCGAGAAGTCCGTCTCCACGTGGTAGAGCTCCCATTCGTCCTTGTCGAACGGCAGCACCACGTTCACGTCCCACGGCATGCGCTTCGCGTGCAGCGTCACGGCCTTCCAGCCGTCGACCCAGATCGCGCGGTTACCGAACATCTCGTAGTACTGCCGCTGTTTACGGTTGGGTGCGTTTGCGTCGTCGAAGGAGTAGGCCAGCGATACGCCGTCCATCGGTTGCTGTTTCACGCCGTGGTACACCTCCGGCACATCGATGCCCGCGACCTCCATTATCGTGGGCGCAATGTCACTGATGTGGTGGTACTGGCTGCGGATCTCACCCCTGGCCTTGATCCCTTTCGGCCAATGCACTACGAGATGGTCGTGCTGGCCACCACGGTGCTCGCTCTGTTTGAAGTAGCGGAACGGCGTGTTGCCGGCCATGGCCCAGCCCGCGTGGTAGTGTGGGTAGGTGTTTGCGCGGCCCCAGTCTGCCTGGTGGCGCAGGTTGGCCTCGAGCGGAGTCTGCAGACCGTTGAGGACATAGGTTTCGTTGAAGGTACCGGCTAGGCCGCCCTCACCGCTCGCGCCGTTGTCGGCGGTCACAAATATCAGCGTGTTCTCCAACTCGCCGATCCGCTTGAGTTCGGCTACGACCCGGCCGATCTGGTGGTCTACCCACTCCATCTGGGCTGCGAATACCTCCATCTGGCGCGCGTAGAGGCTCTTTTCCTTGTCGCTCAACGAATCCCAGGCGACTATGGCGTCGATGCGCTCGGTGAGCTGGGTATTTGCCGGCACGATGCCGAGCTTTTTCTGGCGCTCGAGGATCATCTCGCGCGCCTTATCCCAGCCCATGTCGAACTTGCCCTTGTACTTGTCGATGTAACTGTCCGGTGCATGATGCGGGGAGTGCATCGAACCGGAAGCCCACAGCATCATGAACGGCAGGTCGGGCTTGATCGACTTGTGGCCGGTGATCCACTCGATCGCCCGGTCGGCCAGATCCTGGTCGAGGTGCACGGACTTGCGGTAGGGTTCCGGCGTGTGATCGTTCCACATGACCGGCACGAACTGGTGCACGTCGGCTGCCATGAAGGTATAGGCATGCTGAAAGCCCTCACCGCTCGGCCAGCGCTCGAAGGGGCCGACCTGCGAGACCTCATAGAGCGGGGTGTGGTCCCACTTGCCCAGTGCGTAATTTATGTAGCCCTCTTCGGCAAGGTAGTTCGCCACAGACTTGGCCGAATCGGGCATCACGGCGTTGTAGCCGGGGAAGCCCATGGCCGTGAGGGCATGGCTGCCCAGGCCGATCGAATGCGGATTGCGGCCAGCCATCAGAGACGCACGAGACGGAGAGCACAGGGCGGTCGTGTGAAAGTTGTTGTAGCGCAGGCCGTTAGAGGCCAGCGTGTCGATGTTTGGTGTATTGATCAATCCGCCGAAGCTCCCGACCTGGGCAAACCCGACGTCGTCGAGCAGAAAGATGATGACGTTGGGCGCGTCTTTCTTCGGCCGCTTTTCCGGAGGCCACCACTCCTTTGAGTCCTCATAACGCTCGGCAATGACACCACCGAACCCCTCCACGGTTTTGGTCTTGACGCTGCTCTGGGCGGTTACATTGCCGACCCATAATCCAGCAATCATGGCAGCAAGCCACATGGTGGTCAGTTTGTATACAAGTCTCTTCATAACCTTCTTTCTCCTTTCTTCTGTGACACAACTTTATTTTGTTAAGTGATCCCTTAAGAAATATCTTAGCAATCTAAACTTCATTTTTAATCTTAGTCTACATGCACTCAAATTTTCATGACCAATCGTATCAGAAGAAGTGTTAAGAATTTGAGTACTCGGTTCCCGACAAACTTGATCTCCTCCAGTCGACACGTCGGGATCAAATCATCCAAGATTTGACTTGTTTCTTGTGTCTTGTATCTTGTCATCTTGTTTTCTTGTTACAACCCAACCGGCAGCTGATACTGAACATTCACCCGTCAGGAATGGTCTGCCACCGGATCCTTCCAATCATCAAAACAGGACAAACCATCCCTTGCCAGGAACGGTCCTGCGCCAGTTGGATTCGTGTGCGCCCTCCGGCTTCCGGCATCACAACAACCCAGGGCCCCTCGGCCAGATCCATGAACGGCAACACATAAGGTGTGGTGGGATTGTAGGTGAGCCCACCGAGTTTGTCCTTGTAGCTCTCCAAAAAAACAGCCTGGCCGTTTTTGGCGCCGAGTTCTTGTTCGTGGAAATATTGCCACTGGGCCATGCTGACCAACGGGATCGACCAGATGTAGGCCTGTGCCGCCCGTTGGAAGTCCATTTCGTTGAACAGCTTTTCAACTGTCGCGTCGGTCGGATAGCCGTCGGCGAACGAGTGGGTGAATTCCAGCTTGCCGATACGGGTATCCACGGTTTCGGCCTGCAGCGCGGAACCCGTGACCAGCATTGCAATCGTTGCCACGATGAGAGTTGCCTTCGTAGTCATTGGCTTTTTCCTGTTTGTCTGTCAGTTGATCTTCTCAAAGTCACCCGGTTTCCAGGAACCGTCGAAAAATGGCTGCTCAGGACTGTAGAGCCGCAGCAAGGTAAACCAGCCCTTGCCCGGAACGGTGCGCAGATAATTCGACTCTGGCGCCCCCTTGGGAAGTTCTGGGCCGAAATAAAGGTCAACCGATCCGTCATCATTAAATTTCAATTTATCTAATGATCCGATAGACGGGAACGGCTGACCGTTTTTCAAGCCGGAAGCGTTATATCCATCATAAAGCGTTACCGACCAGAAGTTTCCCGCAGGGACGTTGGGTGGAAGGTGTAATTTATAAGAGGAACCGCCAGAGAGGTGGTTACCATCGGAATCACGGTAGGCGAAGGGATACTTGGA
>LJNK01000064.1 GCA_001303025.1 Deltaproteobacteria bacterium SG8_13 | reverse complement strand
GCAGCGCTGGGCAGCCGGGTGCCGGTGAACCTGGCGGTATCGCTCAACGCGACGGAGAACCGGACGCGGGACTGGCTGATGCCGATCAACAAAACCTATCCCATCGAACACCTTCTGGATGCCTGCCGACAATATCGGTTGCAGCCGCACCGCCGAATCACCATCGAGTACATCCTGATCGATGGAGTCAATGATTCCAAAGCCGACGCCCTGCGACTGGTTCGGCTGCTGCGCCCGCTGAAAGTCAAAATCAATCTGATTCCGTTGAATCCACTGCCGGATTCGCAGCTGCGGCGACCGTCGGAGGCGGCAGTCGAGCGCTTCCTGCAGATTCTCATCGACCATCACTACACGGCCATCATTCGGCGCAGCAAGGGGCAGGATATCTCGGCAGCTTGCGGCCAGCTTCACGGCGCATCGGGTTGACCCCCGATCGCCGGTCGAAGAGAACCGTTCGATCTCAGACCAGGAATTTTTTTACATCCGACGGCGGCAGGCCGAGGACATTGACGCTTTGGCGGGAATCGGGTGCTTTGATATCGACTTCCACAGAGGCTAGGTTGGGGGCGCGGCTGTAACCGGCGCAGATGGACGCCGCCAGGGTGATGACCTGCTTGCCGCCGGCTCCAGTCAGCACGGCAATCGGTCCGGCATACAGTTTCACCTTTATGACGGTATCGCGGAGCGGGTCGTGGTACTGCAAAATTTTTTCGTTGTCTTTCTCCGTGCGCCCGACGATTAATTTATTCTGCGGGTTCAGCCGAAAGTGCCTTCCATGCCGCAGCAGGTGAAATTCGTTTTCGGCGGCCTCTGGCCGGTGCCGAAAAAGATCCGACAGCCTTCTCGAAAAGCCTTTGTCGGTGAGCAGGCACCCGCCGGCCGGAGCGGGAAATTCGCTGATGCCGAAATGCTTCGCCAGTGCGATCTGCGGCTTGCGGGACCGACCGGAAATATCGAGCAACCGGCTGCGATCCACCAGGCCGTTTTTTTCCGGAATTGTCTCCGGCAGTTTTCGGGCGCTGAGCGGGCGCAGGATATATCCATCCAGACCGGAGTGTTTCTCCACGTACCGCAGGGACGGCCGGGTTTGTGACATGGGACGCTGTCCCAGCACCTCTCCGCTGAATAAAAAATCGAATCCGCTTTTTCTCATGAGCTTTCCGGCCAACCGAAACATCATCGTGTGGCAGTCCATACACGGATTCATGTATTTTCCGTAACCGGCGGGTGGGTCTTTGAGCATCTCCAGATATTCGGCGGTGATGTTTTCCACCGTCAATGGTACCCCCGTTATCAGTGATGCCCTGCGGGCCTTTTCGGCCGAGAAAAACGGCGTTTCAAAGGTCACCCATTCCACCGCAATCCCCTGTGTGCGCAGCACCAGGGCGGACATCATGCTGTCGAGCCCGCCCGAGCACAGACCCAGCGCCCGTGCCGGTTTGTCGGAAGTGTTGATTGTACCTTGACCGTGCATGTGGATGCGGCCTATAAACAGGTGAACCCTTGACTCAACTAGTGCAACCGCTGCAAAGCAAGCCCAGCTGAGACCTGTCTGCTACCATGACCCTGAATCTGAGAAGACGTGCCGATCGTGTCAGAAAAACGCTAAGAAGCCTCTATCCGGAAGTCAAGCCCCAGCTGTTTTACCGCAACCCTTTCGAGCTGCTGGTGGCCACGATCCTGTCGGCCCAGTGCACCGACCAGCAGGTCAACCGGGTCACCCCGACCCTTTTCGAGGAGCTTCGGTCTCCCCGGGATTTTGCGCACGCCCCCCGCCGGCGGATCGAAGAGCTGGTCCGTCCCACCGGTTTTTACCGCAACAAGGCAAAAAGCATCCAGAACTGCGCTGTGGCGCTGCTCGAGAATCACGCCGGAGAGGTTCCCGACAACCTGGAAAAGCTGGTGCAGCTTCCAGGGGTGGGGCGCAAGACCGCCAACGTGGTCCTCGGTGCGGCATTCAACAAGCCGGGCATCGTGGTGGACACCCACGTCGGCCGGATCAGCCGGCGACTCGAGTTGACCCGCAATGGAGATCCGGTGAAAGTCGAGTTGGACCTGATGCACATCGTGCCCCGCAGGGACTGGAGTGATTTTTCCCTGCGGCTGATATTTTTCGGCCGGCAGTTTTGTACGGCCCGAAAGCCGAAATGTCCCGACTGCCCGTTGAAACGCCTTTGCCCGTTTCCGGACAAAACGCCGGGATAGAAAATCCCAAACGGTGTGGCGGGGTCTGAAAATCAGGCGATGGACCGGAACCGACTCCGGGTTGCGGATCAAAGCTGCCGCCAGCATCTTTTCTTGAATGCACCCATCGATCTGTATGGATCGGCTGATCGCTACTCTTCCAGTGCGAAATCGACCGCCGCCTCGGCATGAATCCGGGTGGTATCGAACAGCGGAATGCGATAATCTTCCGGTTTGACCAGCAGCCCGATTTCGGTGCACCCTAAAATCACCCCTTCGGCACCGGCACCGATGAGCCGTTCGATGATCCGGGCGTAGTGCTCCGCCGATGCCGCTTCAATCCTGCCGAGGCAGAGCTCGTCGTAGATTACCCGGTGCACGGTCTGCCGGTCGCTCTCCGAAGGAATCAGCACCTGCAGCCCGTGGGGGCGCTGCAGCCGCCCGCGGTAAAAATCCTCTTCCATGGTAAACCGCGTGCCCAGCAGGGCGACTTTTCGCAGGCCGGCCGATCGGACCTTCTGCGCAGTGGGATCGGCGATGTGCAGCAGCGGGATCGACAACTGCTGCTGGATGTCCGGCGCCAGCTTGTGCATGGTGTTGGTGCAGATCAGCAGAAAATCCGCCCCGGCGGTCTCTATGCTTCGAGCCGCCTGGGTGAGCAGCGCGAGCGCCTCATCCCATAGGCTTTCATGCTGCAGCTTTTCGATTTCTGCAAAATCCACCGAGTAGACGATGCATTCGGCCGAGTGCAGGCCGCCCATTTTTTCCTTCACGGTTTGGTTGATGATCCGGTAATATTCGAGCGTCGATTCCCAGCTCATACCGCCCAGCAGGCCGATCTTTTTCAATTCCCACCTCCTTTGTCGGATGGTACCCTGTACCCCCTGCCCATTCAGCGGCCGACAGAACCATCGCGTGTTTCTTTCATTTCATGTCTCCTATCGACCGTCAACCGGGGATCATACGGGTATAATTGTCATAATTGGTAATTATTAGTTATTATAATCTTTGTTTGGGGCGAGTTGAAAATATAAATTGACAATAAATAACGTAAAGAATAATAAAAATTACCCTAAAGTAAGCAGTTGTCGGGAAGCTCTCACGAGAAAGGAGCCGGAACCATTGGCGAAACTGTTGTCAACCAAAGAGGTAGCCCGGTTTCTGGGCGTCAACGAGAAAATGATTTACTCCCTGGTGTCGGACAAGGGCCTGCCGGCCACGAAAATCACCGGCAAATGGCTTTTCCCCCAGCACCTGGTGGAACAATGGATCGAGACCCACACCATCAATTTCCCGGAGATGAAGACCGCCTTGTCCCCCGAACAGGGGCTGTTGATCCTTGCCGGCAGCAACGACCTGTTGCTGGACAAAGCCATTGCCTTGTTCAATACCCAAAACAGCGGCCAGATTGCGGTCTTTGGCAATCTGGGCAGCATGGGCGGACTGAACGCCCTGCGTCGCAATCTGTGTCACATCGCCACCAGCCACCTGCTGCAGGAGGACCAGGACGAATACAATTTCGACCATGCCCTCAAGGTGCTGGAGATGATGCCGGCCGTGGTGAACTTCTGCCGGCGGGAGCAGGGCCTGCTGGTACAAAAAGGGAATCCCCGAAAGATCGGTGCGGTGACCGACCTGGGCAAAAAGGGAATCACCATCGTCAACCGGTCATTGGGCACCGGCACCCGGCTGCTGCTCGACCACGAACTGAAAAAGGCCGGCATCAAAGGAGAGAAGATCAACGGCTATCTGCGCGAAGTCCAGCGCCATCTGGATGTCGGCCTGGAGGTTCTTTCCGGCAGGGCCGATGCCGGACCGGGAATCCGGGCGGTGGCCGATGCCCTGGGCATCGGGTTTATCTCCCTGCGATGGGAACGTTACGATTTGATGATAGCCAAAGATCGCTTCTTCGACGAGGGGATCCAGCGGTTTCTGGGGCTGTTGCACGACAAGGCCTTTCGGCAGATCGCCGATGCCACCGCCGGTTACGACCTGCAGTTTTCCGGCCGAATGGTCTTCCAGGGAAATACCGATTCCGAAGAAAAAAAGAAGCAGTAAAGATTGTCCATAAGCCTTATGACCCGGTCATCTGAGGAGGTAAAAGAATGAAACGATTCGCGGGGACGTTGTGCGTTGTGATTCTGGTTTTCGGCATGTCGGCCGGAGGAGCTGCCGGGGCGGAAAAAATACTGAAAATGTCCACTACCACCAGTACCCAGGCTTCCGGGCTGCTGGACGTGTTGCTGCCGGAGCTGCAAAAGGACACCGGCATCCAGGTCAAGGTGATTGCCAAGGGAACCGGGGCGGCCATCCGCGACGGCATGGACGGCAACGTGGACGTGATTTTCGTGCATGCCAAGGCCCGGGAGCTAGAATTTGTCCGGGAAGGTTACGGCATCAAGCGCTATGCGGTGATGCACAACGATTTTGTGATTCTCGGCCCGGCGGCCGATCCGGCCGGTGTCAGAGGGATGGCGGACGCTGCGGCAGCGTTGAAAAAAATAGCCGGCGCAAAGCAGCCTTTCGTCTCCAGAGGAGATGACAGTGGCACCCACACAAAAGAGCAGCAGCTGTGGGAGGCCACCGGGCTGAAGCTGGAAAAAACGAGCATGAAAATCATCAAGAAAGGCAAGCAGAGCGAAGTCCATTTCGTCCATCCGGAAGGGTTGGCCCAGTGGTACCTTTCCATCGGTCAGGGCATGGGAAAAACCATCACCTTTGCCGATGAAAAGCGGGGCTATACCCTGGCCGATCGCGGAACGTATATCAAATACAAGTTCGGGCGCGACGTCCCCATCGATCTGCAGGTACTGGTGGAAGGCGATGCGCTGCTGGCCAACCCGTACGGTGTAATTCCGGTCAGTCCCCAAAAGCATCCTCAGGTAAAATCAGAGCTGGCGACGGAGTTTGCCGACTGGCTGGTGTCGTCGCGCGGCCAGTCGGTGATCCGCAATTATCGGTTGCTGGGAAAGCAGCTGTTTTACCCCGATGCAATCCCGTAGACGGGATTTGGAACCGCACTCCATGCCCCCGATTTCAGCGGTGCGCACCGTTGCACATCGCCCCCGGGGTTGCATGTGCGCTCGGCTTTTGATACGACCTGCGCCTTGACTTCGGACACGATCAAAGCTTGTAGCGTTCATCAGCCGGGTGGGTCATAAGTTGGAGTGGTAACGGAACCGCGAACGGAAAATATCCGATGATCGTGTTTTTCGTTGTGACGCGCCCAAATAAATTATTGGGAAAGAGGTCGATTTGGATCTGTTGTTAGACAGCCTGGTTTCGGCATTTTTGCTGGTGATATCACTGGACCCGGAGATGTTTGCCATCGTGGGCGTCTCGCTGAAGGTCAGTTTCGGATCGACCCTGATCGCTTCCCTGATCGGTATTCCGGCCGGCTTTGCGGTCTCGTTCAACGAATTCTCCGGCAAACGCATCGTCGTCACAATACTCAATACGCTGCTGGCGCTGCCGACCGTGGTGATCGGCCTGATGGTCTATGCATTTATTTCCCGCAGAGGAATTTTCGGTATATTCGATCTTCTCTACACCCAGAAGGCCATCATCATCGGACAGGTGATTCTGATCGTACCGGTGGTAACGGTATTCACCCTGGCGGCCATCAGCCGCATCGACGAGCGATACCGCAAAACCGCCGCCACATTGGGAGCCAATCGGCGCCAGACCGCCTGGGTCGTGTTTCGCGAGGCGCGCTTCGGTATCATGGCAGCCGTCATTGCCGCTTATGGGCGGGTCATCTCAGAGGTGGGCATCAGCATGATGCTGGGGGGCAACATCAAGGGGTTCACCCGCACGATGACCACCGCCATGGCACTGGAATACGACAAGGGGGCGTTCACGCTGGCGGTGGCGCTGGGGATGATCTTGCTGGGACTGAGTTTCGGCATGAACCTGTTGTTTCATTATCTTCAGGGGAGAACCCGGGTATGATCCTCTACCGGCTGTCGAACATCCAAAAAGTGTATCCCGGGCGAACCGTGTTGGATATTTCTTCTCTGGAAATTGAAGCCGGTAAGGTCTATGCGCTGCTTGGGCCGAACGGAGCGGGCAAGACGACGCTGTTGAACATATTGGCCTTCCTGGATGCCCCCAGCTGTGGTGAGATGTCCTTTCGGTCCCGGAAGGTGCGCTTTACGGAAGCCGTTTTGCAGCAGTTGCGCAAGAAGGTGGTGATGGTGGATCAGCATCCGATCATGTTCACCACCAGCGTTTACAAAAACGTAGAGTTCGGATTGAAAATCAGGGGCGTGCCGAAAATCGATCGCGAGCGGTTGGTCGCCGAAAGCCTTGATCTGGTAGGAATGCGCCGGTTCATATCCGCGCCGGCTCATCGGCTCTCCGGTGGTGAGACCCAGCGGGTGGCGCTGGCCAGGGCGCTGGCGCTGTCACCGGAAGTGTTTCTTTGCGATGAACCGACATCTGGCATCGACGCCGAAAACAGGCAGGTCGTGGTCGATATACTGCGTCAGATCAACAGGGAAAAACAGATCAGCTTGATCTTTACCACCCACGATCGCGCCCAGGCAAACAGCCTGACCCGACGAATCCTCTCCCTGGAGGGGGGCAGCCTGAGGGCGGCAGCCTATGAAAACGTGTTCACCGGTCTTATCGAAACCCGCAGCGACTCGACCCGTTGTTTTCGAGTCCGCAACGGGCTGCGCATCAAACTAACCAAAAGCCAAGCCGGCCCCCAAGGGGGGCGATCAAGAATCGTTATCGATCCCGCCGGTTTGAAACTGATGCCCCGCACCGGAAACCGCCAACCAGCCGATGCCATCAGCGGCCGGGTCGTCAGTGCGGCATTTGAAAACGATCACGTCCGGGTCGTTGTCGATGCCGGCGTTTCTCTCACAGCCTATCTGCCGCAAGCGGAATACCGCGACAAGCGCATCCTGGTCGGTGATGCCGTTGACCTGCTGGCCCTGCCGGAATCGATTCATTTCCTGTAAGGTCTCAGACGCTTAGTTTTTTCGACCGCAGCAGGTTCGCGATGATCAGACCTGCAATAAAGCTGACCGCCAGGTTGCTACCCAGCGTGATCCCCAGCATCAGCAGGGCCACAAAGAGCTCTCTACGGCTCATCATATCCAATATGGTCATGGCCAGCTGGGCGCCGGCAAACACCAGCAGCACGCCTAAAATCGACAGGGGCATCAGGTATAACGCCGCAAGGATCTGCTCTCCGAGAAGCAGCACCAGCAGGAGAAACACCGCTCCGATGATCAGGTTGGATCCGGCACCGCGGGCTCCGAAGCGATAGTGAGCCGCCAGCCCGCCGGCTCCGTGGCACAGCGGCATGCCTCCCAGCAGTGAGCTGATGACGTTGGCCAGCGCCATACTGATGCAGGCACTCCGGTACGTTACCAGCCGTGAATTTTCACCGAAGTATTCCCGGGAAAGGTCCGCATACGCGATGACGGCATTGCCCAAAGTCATGGGAACTTGCGGAAGCACCAGAATCAGGAGAGCGAGGGAGAAGTCCTGTGCGGATGGAAACGCGAACGGCAGCAGCCGGGGAAGGTGCAACCCGAATTCAAGCCGGTCGAATCCCCGGTGGGTTCCGATAACTACGCCCAAGGCGATCCCGCTAAGCACCACCACCAGCCCTGCGGGCAGCTTCTTGTTCTCCAGCAGCAGCAGGGTCAGCAGCAACCCCAGGCAGCCGATGACGATTCCGATTGGAACGGGGCCGATATGCTGAACCGACAGGTACGGTTCGGCGGCCTGCTGCAATGCCTGGAACCGGGAGGTGCCGATGATCAATTTGATCCCCTGGGCCATCAGCAGCGCGCCGGTGGAAAGCTGCACCCCCCTGACAACGGAATGAGGGGTGTATTTTCCAAGCAGGTCTGCGGCCCGGGTTGCGCCGATAACCAGAAGGACGACGGCAATGGTAAAACCGGATGCAATGATTTGAGAGGAGGGCAGTCCCGTGGCGATGGCGTAAGCCCCGATGACCTTCATGGGCTGGACAGGAATCGGAACGCCGAAGTAGATGCCGGCGATAACGTAATAAAGGCCGACGGCGAAGAAAACACCGACGGGGTTGAGACCGTTGATCAGGATCATCCCGATGGCCAGGGGCAGCAAGGTGCCCAGGTCCCCCAGCGAGCCGGCCAGTTCGAGGCGATTGAAGGTGAATCGTTGCCGGGTCATTCAACGTCCTTTCCACAGATTCGGGTGGGTTTCCACACAAGGGTAGCGTCCGCTGTCCGGCTGTGGTATTTCTACGGTATAAGCAGCGGCATTGTCAAATCATCTCGCAGGTGCTGAAGGAAGGCCATCGGGCCTTTGGCACCTTCCATTTACCCGGGAGGCAGTTATGGCAGACATCGTGCACCAATCTCACGTTACCATCACCCGCAAGAGCGGCCCGACCCGCAGGGCAGAGATCAAGGGCCACCGCGAACCGGTCTACTACGGCGTTCACGGCGGAATCAAGAAGTTCTACGGTATCGATCCGGAAGAGGAGCATGCCGCCACGCTCGATCATGTTGTCGGTGCGGTGGGCGGGTGAATGATGGGCACATTGGCCACGGTGCTGGCCAAAAACAAAATCCGAACCTACCAGGACCGATACAAGGCGACGGTCACCGGAGATATAGAGGCCGTCGACGGGGTAATGAAGATCACCCGCATTCACGTGCACTATGACCTGAAAGCGCCGGCACACCAGCACGCCGAGGCCCGCGCGGCGCTGGACAATTACATCACGCGCTGCCCGGCCGCCCAGAGTGTGATCGGTTGCATCGAGATCACTCACGATCTCGCCTTGGAGGAATACGACGGATAGAGCGATGCGGTAGACGGGTTTCGGCAGCGCTTAGGGCTGAAGTCTCCGATCCCCAATGGTCTTATGTCACCGTAAAGTCGATATCGCCCAGGTGGGAGAAAGAGACTTCCACGAAGTCGCCGGGGGAGACGAAAAAGTATTGCGTGAGGCTGCCGGTAAGGATGATCTCCCCTTCCCTGATCTCGTGGTCGAAATCTGCCAGCTTGTTCGCCAGCCAGGTGACCACGTTCAACGGACCGCCCAGGGCTTCGATTCCGCAAGCACTTGCCAGAAGCCGCCCGTTTTGCTTCAGGATCACCCCCTCGGTTTGCAGGTTCAGACCGGATGCCGGCAGCAGGGCAGCGCCCAGTATCAGGCCGGCATGCATCGAGTTGTCGGCCACCGCCTCGGCAATGGTCGGCTTCCACCCCTTGATGCGGCAGTCCACCAGCTCGATCGCGCCCATGATCCCGGCTGTGGCGGTCAAAACGTCGGCCGGCGTGATTCCCGGACCGCGCAACCGTTTGTTCGTCACGAAGGCGATTTCGCCTTCCACCGCCAGCCGGCAGAATGCGGAGGCCTTCACCGGTGCAGCTGTGCTGTAGAGCGAAGATGACGTCATACACCCGTAAACCGGCTCGTTGATGCCGAGCTGTTCCATGATGGACTGGCTCGTGGCGCCCACCTTCCAGCCGATGACCCGTTCGCCTTCCTTGAGCCGATCGGCGATCATTCGATCCTGAACGCTGTAGGCCTCCTCGATGGCAAGGCCCCCCAGGGCCGCTTCCAGGGAATCGACGGGTTCGATCTGCTGCCTTGCCGCCACCAGGTGCCGGTACCACTGATCTTGGATCATTTGACTGTCCTTATCGGCTGCCATTTGGCTTCGTGCCGGCTGCGCGTTAGAATCGAAACTGCACTCCCAGAACCACCTGAAAACCGGAAAGATCGAGCTGGCTTTGGCTTGCCGTCCAACCGCCGCCGGTGGAGACATCGAACTTGGCGCTCAGATAGTCGAGCAAAGCGGTAAACGCCACCCGGGGGCTGCCGACCGTAAAGGCCACACCGCCGACCAGGCCGGTGTCCGAACCGAGGCTGACCTGGGCTGTGCCGTCGTAGGTCGGATCGAAATAAATCATCCCCAGATGCGGCCCGACAGTAAATATCCCCCGCTGGTCGACCTTGAGCCGCAGAACCAAGTCTGCCGAAAAGGCGGTGGCCGTAAACGCATCGTTCCACAGGTAGCCGACACCGCCGAGTATGTCGAATATCATGGTTTCGGATTCAAACCCGACACCGGCCTTCAAATTGGGATACAGGCTGCCGACCCCTTCGATTTCTTCCAGCAGTATCCCGTCGGTGACGTTGAAGTTGTCCACATCCGGGCTGATCATGTATGACAGCGGGTTGATTTCCATGACAAAATCGACCTCGGCGGCTGCCGCCGGCGGCAACGCCAGCAGCCCTATCACCAGCAGCAGAGCGGATAGGGTTTTTCTCATATCATTCCTCCTGTTTCATGTTGCCCGGCGGGAAGCAAGTTTCATCCGTTGCCGGAGGGGATTTCCCCCCCAAGGTGAACGCGAAGCCCGCCCCCTGCGACGCTCACCCTAATTATTGGCGTGTCCCAGGCTTTCAGGCGGCCGATGGTCAGCCAATGCCGATGCGGGCACATCAATTTCCGCCGGGCTTTTGATGCCGGGCGTTTGAAAGAAACGATCGGTCTGGTACATCATCCGGTTGAGGGTGTCATCGAGCTGCTGTCGATACTGCTCGCATTCTTCTTTGCTTGCCCTGCGGGGAACGGACAGCAGTTTTTCAGGGTAAAAAAATACGATGCGCGAAAACGGCTTGGGGATGATGGTCCGATCCCAGCTCTTCAGCCGCCAGCAGCGGTCTGCACTCCACATCACCGGAACGATGGGAAAGCCGGTCATTCGGGCCATGACGACGATGCCGATCTTCGACACGTGTGGCGGCCCCTGGGGGGCGTCCACCACCAGCCCGCCCCGGTGGCCCTTTCTAATATAGGGAATCATCTCGCGCAGCGCCTCTGAACCGCGGTAGCTAGAAGAGCCCCGAATGGCTATCCAGCCATGTCGCTTGACGGTCTGGGCGGCCAGCTCTCCATCCTTGCTGGCGCTGGCAATCACGACAAATCGCCGATTGCGATAAAAGTAAATAAAGTACATCAACCCCCGGTGCCAGGACGCATACAGAAGTCCCTTGCCGGGGTTTTGCCGCTCGTACTCTTCTTCGATTGCGCGACCGATTACCTGCACCCGGCAAGTGGAAAACAGCAGCGCAAAGACAATCCGGGTCAGCCAACCGAAGAGATAAAAAACGATTCGCTGTCTGCGGGTTCGATGTTTCAGAGGCTTCATGCTCGCCTGCCAGCTCCTCTACAGCCAGTAACCACCAGGGGCCCGCTTCGAAAAACCAGGGTAAACCGCGAGGGTTTTATCGATTGCTGCCCCGCACTTCAAAACGTGAAACTTCGAAAAAGTTACCCGTTTCGGTGTTGATGGTTATGCCGGTGATTACGGCGATCTGTCCGTTAAATCCGCCTTCCAGGTCACCGATGATGGCAAACAGATCGCTGTCGATCTTCTCCATCAGAAATCGGGTGGCCTCCACTATGTCCGGTGGCTGGCTGGATCGGCTGCATTTCTCCAGAAAGGGGAGCATGATCTGCTCCACGAAGTGCTGTTGCAGGTCCAGCGGGTCTTCGGGCTTTTTCCGGATCGATTCGCAGCCGGCCTGAAGAACCGCACAGAGCGAGCCGCAGCTGGCGGTGATATCCGGCTGGCCGGGACGCGGAATCCGGCCCCACTGCCCCTGGTGGTATCCGATGTGGGGACCGGTCACCAGCAGCAGGTTCTTTCTGCCCTCCACTTCCGGTACATGGTGAGACACGGCATTTAGCCCGGACCGGCCGCCGTGGCAATAGCCTGCCAGCCCTCCAAATTTGAACCGCTCCCCCCAGTACGATTGCATAAACCGGCATTCCGGCTCGTTGATTTCATCGCAGCAGCCGCCTTCCGCAAAGCGCGTGTTTTCGGGGGTGAACCCGTACTGCTCCTCCAGGAAGATATTCTGCCGGGCGAAATAGACTCTTCCGATCTCGGCATTCGGGAAGACGGTTCGAATGTCAGTTTTCAACGCATCGGTGTTCATTGGGCCCCTTTTGGTAAGCTATGTGGTGTCTGATGGCGTACCCCTATCACAACACAAAGCCGAACTGCAAGTGTGGGCTGTGTCGACCGCCTGATTTGCGTTTGCAGAGACGAAACCCCGAGCTTTTCGTTGATTATCCGGTGGATAATATCGACGGGAGACTGGAAATGGAGCTGTCCGGACACAAAACCGGGTTGTGCCGGACAGACAGGGTTGAAACACCGCTAGCGCACGATCATAACCGAACACGGGGCCCGGTGTGCCACACGCTTGGCCACGCTGCCGAAAAGCACCAGGCCCATGCCGGACGAACCAAAGGCCCCCAAAACGGCAATATCCACCTCTTTTTCTTCCAGGAACCGGATAATCTCGGTCGATACATGACCCTCCAGGACCGTCAGACGGCAGTCAATCATTTTCCTGGTTTTATCGCCATACTCGGTTTGCATATATTCCTGGATCTGTTGCAACAGCGATTTGCGGGCTTTTTCCGGCACCAGAAATTCGCTGTTGCCGATAAGCGGGCTGATGATCGGCGGCAGCACATGCAGTACTGTCAGCGCGGCCCGATACTTCTCCGCCATGTCATTTGCTGTCACGAATGCCGCCTGTGCGTTTTCTGAAAAGTCCGTACAACATACGATGTGTCGAATCTTCATGGTTCCTCCTTTTGGGGGTAGTTGAAACGCTAAGAGAACATTCCGGTGTAACAATATGTTCCGCATTGCAGGCACCTGCCGCATTCGGTCATTGCATCTCGGTCGGTCATGGTCGCAATAACCTCTTCGGCAAAAGAACTTCGGCGCATTTCCACCGGCAATTCCCGCCGGGCCACCCGCGGCACGTTGTCCGGCAGTCGGATGTCTTTCAGGATGCTGGCGGGATTGATCCTGCGCTGAAGGTCTCCGGCTGCGGGGATCACTCCAGCGGTAAGAAGATAATGTATCGATCGGGCCGCCAATCGAGCCCCGGCTACGGCGCTTACCACCGTGGCCCGACCCGTGGTCAGGTCCCCGGCGGCGAATATGTTCGGAGGGGATGCCGCCATGGTGCACGGATCGACGGCCAGGTTCGCCTCGCGGGTGAACCGGAATCCAAAACCGGCGTCTTCGCCTTGCAGCAGGCAGGACAAGTCCGGCTTTCGCTCGCAGGCTACGATCACAAGATCTGTTTTCATGATTCGATTCGAACCCGGGATTGGGATGCGGCACAGGTTTTTCTCTTTTTTATCTCCGGCAGCCTGCAGGCGGCAGAACTCCATTTGATCGACACAGCCGTTCGAATCATATGAAATCCGGACGGGCCGGGTCATGAAGTCTATGGAGACTCCTTCCTCCAGAGCGCGGTCCACGTCCCGTTTGCGGGCCGACATCTCTTCTCTGCTACAGGGACAAATGACGGTGACAGATTCCGTCTCCAGACGAATGCTGGAGCGTGCACAGTCCATGGCCGTGTTCGACTCGCCGATGACAGCCGCCCGCTTGCCTTTCAATGTTTTCAGTATGCTGCCGGCTTTGGACAGGAAGTCGAGGCTGGCGAAGACCCCGGTTGCATATTCTCCGGGAATGCAAAGCTGGGGGATTGTCCAGGCGCCGACGGCGACAAAAATGGCCTCAAACCCGGACCGGGCCAACTCTCTGAGGGTGAATTCCCTGCCCAGTCGCACACCGGTCTGCACCCCCACGCCAAGAGCAATGATCCCCTCGATTTCCCAGTCGGCGATCGATTTCGGCAGGCGGTATGATGGAATCCCGTACCGGAGCATGCCACCCAGATGCGGTTTTTCCTCGAAGATAAACGGCCGGTGACCCAGCCGCCGCAGAAAATAGGCACAGGCGAGCCCCGACGGTCCGCTGCCGACAACCGCTACCCTGCGTCCGGTGTCGGCGGCACAAGGGATCGGGAAGTGCTTGCCGGATGTTCGTTCCCATTCTCCCAGGTACCTTTCCAGGTGACCCACCGCGACCCCTTCGTCGGCAATATTGCGGCGGCAGATGTTTTCACAGGTATGAGGGCAGGTGCGTCCGATGGTCATCGGAAAGGGGTTGCGCTCCTTGATCAGCGCCAGAGCCTGCAGTTTGTTCCCGTTGCCCAGATGCCGGATAAACAGGGGGACGTTGATCTGGGCCGGGCACCGCTGCCGGCAGGGGGCCAGGCACTCTTTGGCGCTGTTCAGGTGTAGAAGCCCCGCGGTCATTCCGGCAAGTGAGATCACCTTCTGCGGGCAGATCTCAGCGCAGCGACCGCAACCCCGGCATTTGGCTGCAGTTACTTGTGGAGTTCGATGGGGACCCATCGAAATCGCGTGGAAGGGGCAAACCGCCGCACAGATTCCGCCGCCCAGGCAGGCCTTTTCGCACTCCGAGGGGCCGCCTGCCAGCGATCGGACAGCGCGGCAATCCGGCACCCCGTTGTAATCAAAGCGCCGCAGTGCGCGATCTCCCCCCAAGCAATCGATTTGCGCCGTTTGCGGTTCAAAGGTTCCTCCTGACAGCCCCAAAATTTGTGAGAGAATATCGGCGACATCGATTCCGCCGCCGATACACATCGTAGCCCGTGCCTTTCCTGCCAGCAACGCTCTGGCAGCCGCCTCGCATCCGGGAAAGCCGCATCCCCCGCAATTATATCCCGGCAGGGCCTCTTTGAGCCTTGCCAGGCGCGGATCCTCTTTGACGTAAAAAACCTTGGATGCAACTGCAAGGATAAGCGAGGCCCCCAGGCCAAGCAGGGACATGAAAATGGCTGCCGTCAATATCATCGGCCTGCTCCGGTTGATTTCCGGCCAAGAGCTCTCTTTCCCCCTATTGGATAGCACTACTTGTGCCAGATCCGCGGCCTTCACCGATCGTTCGCGGATTTTGCGCTGCTCGACCGCCAGGCCGGTTCGGCAGGCGGCCAGCAAGCACCCGAGGTGGATGTCCCGTGCGTTCAAACGGAGAACGATACCCAAAAGCGGTTGGTGGAAAAGATAAAGGGCGTCATTGTTGAAGTTTTTCGAACATCGGTTTCGAAATTATTAAAAATCATTTCACCGCAAAGGGTTTCGTGCGCACTCTGCCGGCTGCAACCGGCCAATATGTCTCTGGTTCCGTGTGTCGAGCGGTTGGCACAATGATTGCTCCCTTTGGCTAAGTAGTGGCCGAGTTCTCCCCATTATGTGGGCTTTACCCAGTCCCAAAATATTTGAAAGGAGCCCCTAATGAAGATCGATGATGGAACTGATGGAGATAGGCCGGCGGGAAGCGCTGCGGATGTGGGTGCCAGAAGCGGCAATCCGGGCAGCCGGTCTGCTAATGCCGGAAATCAGCCCGATTCTCCTTTTACCGGATCCGTTAAGGCAGGAGAAAATCGGATGCTTTTGCCACCGGAGAAGCGAATTTCAGAGCGTTGCAGCTGCGGAGGGTCGATTCGATTTGGGTTATTCAACCGCGAGCAAACTCATGGAGCCTGCGTCACCGACTTTTCCGAACAAGGGCTGGGGATTCAATCAAAACTGGAGCTCAAACGCGGTTTGTATCTTCTTATTCGGCTGGATGGCATACGACCGGGCAAGCCCGATGTGTTTCGTAAAGCGAATTTGCGATCGATCGGAATCGCCGAAGTAAAATGGTGCCGATCCGTCGAAGATGGCAGCGATACAGCATTTGCAGCCGGGATCAAGTTTCTGTTGCCGGGGTATTCCGTATGAGGAACGAATCTTGTTTCAGCGGGCGGGCAAAATGGTGGATTTTGCCGGGCCGCCCGGCAAACAGGGAGCTTTGCATCCACCAGGCTGACAGGAGGCAGCATGTATAAAAAAATTCTGGTGCCGCTGGACGGGTCGACGCGAGCGGAAGCCATACTGGCCCATGTAGAGCCTATGGCACGCCTGTTTGAAGCGACGGTCTTGCTGCTAAAGGTAGAAGAACCCGGTCTGCTGCTCGGCTTTGACGAGGTCATTGATTTCACGTTATATCAGCAGCAGCGCGACCGGCAGAGACAGGAATCCGAAGCTTACCTGGAGGCAATTGCAACCGATTTGAAGGCCGCTGGGATTTCCAGTGAGATTGTTATTGCCACCGGCGCCGTGGTAGGCACGATCCTGGAAGTAGCGGATAACGACGGCGCCGAGCTGATCGCCATGGCCAGCCACGGCTGGAGTGGTTTGTCGAGGGTTTTTTACGGCAGCATCGCCGCCGGCGTGCTGCAGCGGATCGATCGTCCCCTGCTGGTTGTCCGGTCCCGTGATGTATCCTGAAACCCAAAGCGCCCCGCAGGACGCTTTGGGTTTTGGAAGGTCTAGCGGATGCCGATTATTTAACCACGTCGGCCTGAATTACCGGGGTGAAGAACGTCCCGGACCACAGAATCCAGGTGATGAACAGTGTCCATACCGCGTTGGCGGTCTGCGATATCCAGTAGGCAATTGCCGGACGGCCGCCACCGACCGACACCAGCTCCTTGAAGTTGGTCTCCATTCCGATGGAGACAAAACAGAGGGCGAACATCCAGTCACGGTAAACCTTGCAGGCACCTCCTACCGTCTTGGCCGCCTTCTCCCCCACCGCCGGCTCCACCAGAAAGGAAACGATCAGTGAAGCCACCACAAAGCCCAGCACGAACTTTGGAAAGCGGTACCAGATTTCCATGAAAGAGGGTTTTTCGGTAACCCCGGCTTCACGGCGTTCCAGTGTCATGGTCGCCCACAGGGCCATCAGAAAGGCTGCCAGTCCGATCAGCACGTTCTGGGCCATCTTTACCATGGCCGCCACCTTGTAGGCCGCATCCCCGCCGATAATGCCGCCGGCAGCCACCACCGCACCGGTGTTGTCGATGACCCCGCCTACCCAGGCACCGGCCCAGTTGTTGGGCAGGTTGAGCCACTTGGCGATGGGCGGCATCA
>LJNK01000120.1 GCA_001303025.1 Deltaproteobacteria bacterium SG8_13 | reverse complement strand
GAGAGCCTGTACAACACGGGTGCCGGTGTGCTGCCAATCATCGAATTCGACGAACGCGAATAGAAATCAACATTGGAGGTCGGAGTGTCGTCCGAGATTGATGACCAACTCAGTTACCTGATGAAGGGGTGTGTCGATGTCGTCCCGGCAGAACAACTGGCCGAGAAGCTGCGAAAGTCGAGGAAAACCGGCAAACCGCTGGTGGTCAAAGTCGGCTTCGACCCCTCGGCACCGGACCTCCATCTCGGTCACACGGTCGTCATTCGCAAGATGCGCCATTTTCAGCAGCTCGGCCATCGTGTCATCTTTCTGATCGGTGATTTCACCGGGCTGATCGGCGACCCAACCGGCAAGAAGAGCACCCGGCCACAGCTCAGCCCCGAAGAGATCGAGGCCAACGCCGCCACCTATCGCAGGCAGATTTTCAGGTTGCTCGACGCCGATGCGACCATCATCGACTTCAACTCGCGATGGTTGGGCAAGCTCACCTCCGCCGACTGGATCCGGCTCGCGGCCAAGGTGACGGTCGCGCAGATGCTTGAGCGCGATGACTTTCGGACCCGCTACGAGAATCAACAGCCGATCGCCCTGCACGAGTTTCTCTATCCGCTCGCCCAGGCCTACGACTCGGTGGCGCTGGCGGTCGATGTCGAGCTCGGTGGTACCGATCAACTCTTCAACCTCTTGGTCGGGCGCCACCTCATGCGCGAGCACGGAATGGACCCGCAGGTCGTCATGACCCTGCCCCTCCTCGAAGGTCTCGACGGGGTCGAAAAGATGTCGAAGTCGCTCGGCAACTACGTGGCGGTGGAGGACGACCCGACGGACATGTTCGGCAAACTGATGTCGATCTCTGACGATCTCATGTGGAAGTATTGGCTGCTGCTCACCGATCGCAGTGCCGAGGAGATCGATGCCGAAAGGGACAAGGTGATCGACGGAACGGTTCATCCGATGGATGCCAAGAAGGCGCTTGCCGCAACCATCGTCACCGAGTTTCATTCTGCTGACGCCGCCGAGGAGGCCCGGCGTGAGTTCGAGCGGGTCTTTTCCTCGGGTCATCTCCCGCAGGAAATTCCCGAGGTCGTTGTCGATCCGCCGGGAGAAGCGATGCTTCTCTCCAAGCTGTTGGTCGCCGCCGGATTGGCCACCTCAAACTCCGAAGCGCGGCGGTTGATCGAGCAGGGGGGCGTCAAGATCGAAGGTGAAGCCTTGCGCGATGTCAAGAGCGAGATTCCGACCACTGGCACCGCATCGATCCTCATTCAGGTCGGCAAGCGCCGTTTCACGAGGGTGAGCTTTTCGAAAGACTGAGCGCTCACCCGTGCGCGGCTATACGGCTCTTCGGGTTCAACCGCCCGGCCGTCCACGGCATTACGGCCGGACCCTCGAGTTTGGCATTGGATCTATCACAAGCATGTGCCGTATGGCCCTGACGAAAAACACCCCGCCGATGCTGGCGGGGTGTCGGGTGGTCGATGTCGGACAATCAGAAGAAGGAGGTGTCTTGCTCGACCTTCTGACCCTCCTCGCTCAGGCCCTGGATCTGAATCGAGATGAAGGTCGGCCGGAATTTGTGCTCCTGGCAAAGGCGACGCAGCCGCTCGTCGAGGTCGGCGTCCCAGAACTCGATGATTTTGCCGGTTGCGGTGCAGACCATGTGGTGGTGACCGCCACCCGGCTCCATCTTCTCGTAGAAGTAGTGCTCCCGTCCGAGGCGGCTCTTCCGGACCAGACCGCACTGAACCAGCAGGTCGAGAGTGCGGTACACCGTCGCCCGCGAAACCTTGCGCTGTTTGCTCTTCATCCGTGCGAGAAGGTCATCAGCATCGAGGTGTTCGTCGGTGGCGAAAATCTCGTCCAGTAATGCGAGTCGTTCCTGGGTCACCTTGAGATTGTTTTCCCGCAGGTATTGGATGAAAAGCTTCTGTGCCCGTTGTGCAAGTTTGCTGGTCATACCTTTAATCCAGTCTCATTATCATTGTCTCAATCAAAGGTAGCGTCGATGAGAGCATGTGTCAAGAGAGGGAGCAGGTGTTTTTTGAAACCTTCCAAGATAGAAAAATCGTACCGAAATAAACCAGTAACAGGGGTGCTGTGCGGCCGGAAAAGGGGCGTCAAATCTAAATTTGATCAAATGTACATGGTTGATTGTGAGGGGTTTACGTCGCGCTACCAGGAATGATATCGTGTCGCGCGAACCACCGTCCGGAGGGAATAATGGACTATCCAATTTGGGATCTGGCGCTCGGCGGCGGAATGCTGATGGCTCTGGTTGCGATACCGCACGTCATCGTCTCGCATTTCGCAATCGGGGGCGGGCTGCTCATCGTGGTCACCGAAACGCTCGCGGTGAAGCGGGACGATCCGGAACTGCGCGAGCTCGCACGCCGGTCGTCGCTGGTTCTGATTCTGGTGTCGACGGTCTTCGGTGCGATCTCCGGCGTCGGCATCTGGGTGGTGGCGGGACTGATCTCTCCAGCCACCATTTCAGCATTGATTCATACCTACGTCTGGGGCTGGGCCATCGAGTGGGTCTTCTTCATCCTCGAGATCGTTGCCGCCCTGGTTTACTACACGACCTGGGACAAGATCTCGAAGGGTGCCCACCTACTGGTCGGTTGGCTCTATTTCATCGGCGCCTATCTCTCGCTGGTGATCATCAACGGCATCATCACCTTCATGCTGACGCCGGGTCGCTGGCTCGAGACCCAGGCTTTCTGGGACGGCTTCTTCAATCCCACCTACTGGCCGTCCCTCTTCCTACGCACCGGTATCGCAATCCTGATGGCGACGACGTTCATGGTGTTTCCGGCCCTCAAAGCGAGCGCCGAACGCCGCGCCGGCATACTCCGCTACCTGGGGTGGTGGATGGTCGGTGGCGTGGTGCTTTCCTACGCGGGCTTCAGGTGGTGGGAGGCAGTGCTGCCAGCGACGGTGCGCAATCTCTTCAGTGGCGCCGAGCCCGCGCTGACGACCCTCGCGAGCACCCGCAGCTTCACCCTGTGGGCGCTGACGGTGGCATTAGTGTTCGGCTTGCTGATTCTGATCGCGGCGCCGCGATTGGCCCGCGCGGCAACGGCGGTGGTGATGGCGCTTGCCGCCTTCGCATTCTTCGGTGGCTACGAGCGATTGCGGGAGGGAACCCGCAAGCCCTTCCTCATCCACTCCCATATGTTCTCCAACGGTCTCCTGGTGAGTGATATCGAAACGATCAACGACGAAGGGGTCCTGGCTCGGTCGGGCTGGGCGGCGCGGGGGGCGACGGATTCGCTCTCCATGGGACGTCAGGTCTTCAGGGTCCAGTGCTCAAGCTGTCACACCCTGGACGGATATCAGAGCATCCGCCGCGCCCTGCCGACCTACGACGACATGCTCGCGGTGGTATCCGATCAGTCGGCGGGCAGCGGCGCCTTCGCGTCCGAATGCGCGGCCTGCCACGCCGATGTCAGCGCCGCCGACATGCGGGAGATGTTGCCGACGGCAGCCGAAATGGCAGAGGATCCCGAAATGATCCTGGACCTCAATCAGGGAATGATCTACATGGCGGTGTCGCAGCTTTACGAACTGGGGGAGGCCTACGGCGCGGCGCCACGGGGCGAAATGATCAACACCGCGGAGCTTCACTCCTCCTACATGCCGCCGTTCGTCGGCACCGATGAAGAGCTCGAAGCCCTGGTGGAGTACCTCGCGGTGCTTGCCCGCGGTGACGATGTGGAGCAGGCTTCGATTGGAGGTGGACGATGAACCCGAATCTCATTCCCGCAGTCGATCCGGCCGGTCTTCCGGCGCCGCTCTGGCTCTTTCACGTGCTCCTGGTGTTCACGTTTTTCCTCCACCTCGTATTCATGAACCTGACTCTCGGCGGCACGGTGCTCGCGCTCGTCGCCCACCTCAAGAGCGGTGGCAGACGGGATGACTTCCGCGGCGTTCTCGCGCGGCGCCTGATGGCGATCAACAACTACGGAATCTCGCTGACGATCACGACCGGTGTCGCACCCTTGCTCTTCATCCAGGCCATCTACCAGCAATATTTCTACACCGCCACCATCCTGCTCGCTCCACTGTGGCTCGCCATGCTGGCGCTGCTCATCGCCGGCTACTACGCGGCCTATCTCTACAAGTTCCGCGGCGCTCCGTCCCGCGGTTCCGGCGGGGGGGTGTGGTTGAGTGTGGCGGCGGTGATGTTTTTCCTCATCGCGATGATCCACGTCGCCGTCCACCTGGTGCACGCACAACCCGAGAAATGGGGCAACCTGGCGGATGGCGCGTGGTCGGTGTTTGCCGACCCCACCTACTGGCCACGGCTCCTTCACTTCATCTTGGCCGGCCTGGGCTTCGCGGCCCTGGTGACGGCGTGGTGGGCGGTCCGTCGCGCTGCGGAGGGCGTCGATTCAGAGGACAACACCGCGATCGCGCGCTGGGCCTGGCGTTGGGCATTGTGGACAACGGTACTTCAGGTCGTGGATGGTTTTCTCCTGCTCATGGTCCTGCCCCAGCCCGTGCTGCGGGGAATCATGACGGGGGGTGTGGTGACCTTGGCGCCGCTCACCCTCGCTATTCTGCTCGGAATCGGCCTGTTGATGATGCTGGCACGGGTCACCAATCCGGTCGAGAAACCAGGCCTGGTTGCCGGCACCCTTGGTGCGATGATCCTGACGATCGCGATCATGAGTATCACCCGTCATCAGGTGCGTGCCCTCTACCTGGAGCCGTCAACCGCTCAGTTCAGCTTCGAGATCGTCCCCCAGTGGGGCAATTTTGCGCTCTTCGTGGTCCTGCTGGTCGCAGGGCTGGCGACCGTGGGATACATGCTGCGGCGCGTCCTAACGTCGCCTGCCAGCGGCGCTGACGCAGCCTGACGGAGGAAATTTCTCGCGGTCCGCTCAGGCGGATAGGGTGGTCATCGACGGCGTCTTGATTTTTGTATACAATTTGTATACGATCTGTCGATGGCAGATGCAGCAACCGCAGGGGTGGTCGAGAAGCGCACCGCCGCAGAAGAGGTGTATCGTGCCCTCAAACGCGACATCATCACCCTCCGGCATCAGCCGGGCGCATCACTGACCGAACAACAATTGGCATCGCTTTACGGCACCAGCAGGGTGCCGGTGCGGGAGGCGTGTCGGCGGCTCGATCAGGAGGGACTGCTGACCGGGCGGCCGTATCGGGGCTATTCCGTGAACCGGATTTCCCTCAAGGAAATCGGGGATTGCTTCGATCTCCGCC
>LJNK01000063.1 GCA_001303025.1 Deltaproteobacteria bacterium SG8_13 | reverse complement strand
AATACGGTGGTTCAGCAATCGGTCCCCGGCTTCTTCCACCGTATGATCGCAGCTGACCGTTACGACCTGACGTGTCATGTAATCCGCCACTTTCCTACCGTTGGTTGCGGCCAGGGGCGGGCGAGAATCTAACGGGGCCTCCAGACTTTGGCCGTATGGCTGAAGATCGGATTCAAAAATGATTCCGGCCAGTTGTCGGTTCTGCAAAACCGGCAGGGCGGCGAAACCATGCTCGTGTAAATTGCGAGCCGCTTCCTCAAGCGGTGTGTCCGCTTCTACGGTAACCATCTTGGTTGTCATCCAGTTCCTTACCAGCATGAATTCTTCCAATTCGGTTTACGGGATGATCCAGATAGCACTGGCCGTAGCCAGCTGGATCACCTTGCGGGGAACGCGTCCCATGGAAAACTCTTCCGGTCCGGACAATCCGCGGCGTCCCATCACGATCAGGCTATAATTCTGCTGTTTGGCCGTTTCGGCAATGCTGGCTCCCCGGCTGCGTGTGCCGACCACACTGTAGGTTTTGATGCGATGTGGTTTGAACCCAATACCAGCCAGATGATCCTTGGCCCGTTGAAACTCCATGGTCATGTCTTTCTGCTTTTCTTCCCTGAATGCAGCCGGTAGAAAGAGCGGACGGATCCGCGATGCCGGCTTCTGTTCTCCCCGGATGACGTTCATCAGTCCGACTTCAAAATCCCTTCCGCCGAGAGCGGTCCCGGCAAAATCCAGGGCCCGGCGGGCGCTGTCGGAGCCGTCCAGGGCGATCAGCACCCTTTGGTTGGATGGCTTGCGGCCGGCAACGGCCACGGGAACGAATGTCAGCTTGTCGAGAAGCTTGGCCGCCACGCTGCCGATGGTGATGCCCCGGATGGCGGTAAACCCCCGGCGGCGGGTGACGACCAGGTCATAGCCGTTGAGGGCTTCCGATATGATGTCCCGGGCCACGCCTTTTTTGCGATCGTGAATGTGAGCTGTCACCGAATCTTCCGCAAAGCCGGCCTGCACCAGGATTTTGCGGGCCGCTTGCATATAGCGCTGTATTTCTTTGCGTTGCTCGAGTTGCCAGGCACGGACATGTATCATCGCCTTGCTGCTGTTGGGCTCCTTCTCCAGATCCCAGTAACTCTCCGGTACCGAGCTGAACACATGGAAGAGGTTGATTTGCATATCCCTGAACGGGCCGAACTTGGAAACATAACGAACCGTGCGCAGGCCGCGTTCGGACCCGTCGATGGCCACCAACACTTTTTTCCTCTTGTTCAACGACATTTTCATTCTCCTTCCGGGCTAGATCAGGATTTTGCGCTTGTTATCGCGGTGGTCGACCATGTAGAGCATCCGTGCTCTTGACCGAAGCTGTCCCTCCAAGTCATCCATCCGCTTGCGATCGATTCCGTACATGCGGATATAAACATTGCGGCTGCCCTCGGCGGCTCCTTCATAGGTGCTCAAGATGCTGGCCATCCTTCCCCCGTAATCGCGGATCACATCGGTGAGTTCCTTGATCGATCCCGGTCGGTCCTCGATCTCAAAAGCGAACTGAATCCCGCGTTTACCAAAACCGCTTAGGTTGAGAAGGGCCAAAAAAATGTCCGAACGGGTGATGATGCCTTCCATCTGGCCGTTCGGGGCCAATACCGGTGCACCGGATATTTTTTTCTGAAGAAGAACGTCCGCCGCTTCTTCGATGGTGAAATCATCCGGCACCGTCACGGGCTCTCTGCTCATGATATCCTTGACCTTTATCGTCGACAGCAGATAAAGCAGTTCGTGAATCTCCAGAGAGGTTGCATCGGAAGCAGAGGCGCGCTTCATATCCCGGTCGGTGACGATGCCGGTTAACCGGCCCTTTTTCAGCACCGGCAGAATCTTTACATTGTGTTCCCTCATCTTCCGGATCGCATCGCTCATCGAATCGTCCACATCGATGGTGATGACCTTCTTGCTCATCCAGTTTTTAACCAGCATAATTTCGCCTCCTTTGGTCCAAACCGATTGTGAGGAACCAGAGATGCCGTAACCTGATATCTGTTCTTTAGCAGGAAGCGTGCCGTTTTAATTGAATCAATAAAAACAAGTGATTTCAGAGCATTATCGGCAAGACCGTTCTGTGGGTGCAGTGGGGGCTCCCGTTGATTCGAAAAATTTCAATATGGCCGATTGGAATTTTGCGAACGGGAACTATTCGTTGATCGGAGGAAAGGGGGTTCGGGAAAGGGTATTTCTTTGCCAATTACGTTGTTGTTGATTCGATACGAGGATGCTTCCGGGGGATCGGATGGAGACGGTTTGAGCATGAAGTCGTCCATTTCCGTCTGCAGTGCCCGATCGCCTTTTATCCTGGCGGCCGCATGGGCCGGTGATGGTGTCGAAATGATGATTTTTTAGCACCTTCAGGCGGTCTCCGGCCGTTTCGAGGGCCGCCACCCTGCATCCTTCGCTTTCAAAGAAAAGTTGCGTGGACGCTCGCTCCCAGGCGTCGTCGATAAACGGCGCCGACCTGTTGCACAACGATGCAAACCGGTCCGTTTCACGCGATAACCGCTTTGCGGCACAATGGCTTGCAGCAGCAATGCGGTCTGCAGGGACCGCGGCTGTAATCGGGCTGTGCCGCGATCATTAGTCGTGAAAGGTTATATCGGTTTCCCCTTCGGGAAGCGGGACGATAAAAACCGGTATTCTCACCCTGCGAAGGACTTTTTTGGCCGTGCTTCCGAAATACGCATGGCGCAAAAAACCCTTGCCGTGGGTTCCCATGATTATCGCGTCGCAATTGAGTCGGTCGGCTCTGCGGAGGATACTGTCGGCCGGATACCCTTCCTCCACTTCAATCGATGAAATCAACCTCTCGACTTTTGGATCATTTATCGATTCTTTTTCCAGAAGCGATTTTATCCGTTGCTGGATCCTCTTCTTGGCATGCGTGAATTTGCCATCCGTGATTTCCTTTAGCTTGTCCTTGTCCAGGTGCGATTCGATCAAAGCCTTGGCCGATGGTGCCAGCTCTTCCACCACATGAAAAATGATCAGCTCGGCATCATGCTTTAGAGCCGAGTTAATTGCATAGCGAAACACAAATCCGGAATTGGGGGATAGATCGGTTGCGTACAGGATTTTTTTAATTTGGGGTATCATGCTAGAGTCCTCCAAGTGTTGTTTCGACACCATTAGATAAAATGCGAAACATCGCAGCGTGTATTTCAGGTCTCTTTCCGGGACCGGATCAGCAGCAGCGGCCGGTCGGCCTGCTGCAGAATACCGGCTGCGATGCTGCCGTAAAACAAACGGGCCAGACCGCCCCGACCGTGGCTGCAGATGGCGATCAGATCCGCGCTTTTACGTCGGGCGGCTGACATAATTTCCTTGACCACCGGCCCGGTGACCACCAGGGTTCGGGACGCGATCCCTTTTTCACTGAATTTTCCGCTGATACCCTCCAGATACTGACGGGCTTCTTCCAGCAACTTTTCCAGTTTCTGTGGAAACGCCTTTAATTCGGCCGCATCCCGGCCGATGACCATCGGTGGGCGCACCACCTGGATAAAAACGATCTCCGCTCCGATGCCATGCGCCAGCTTTTCCACATGCGACAGGATCGTTTCCGCTCGTCTGGAGCCATCCAACGGTACCAGGATTCTTTTGTACATATACCCCCTCCTTTATTTTACAGCGCAGGTTGCCCGTGAAAAGATCTGCAGGCAGATCCAACCGCACCTGCCGTTATCATCGCACAAAGCATGCCACTGAAGTTCTTTGGCAGAATTAAATATCATTTCAACTGGTTGTCGAAGCTACCCTGGTTGGAGAGAAGGCGCTTGAGAAAGGTTTTCGAAATAGTTCGAAAGGAGTGATCTGAAAATTTCAAAAATCGGTGGCGTCCCTGACGGCAAGATGGCCGGCTCCTCGGTGAGCCACCGGATGGTTTCGCAAGGGGGGAGGGGATGCTAGGATTTCAGCAACTTTTTGCGGCGGTAGCGATAGGTGTGGTGGTTGAGATTCAGCAGCCTGGCGGCCTTGCTCTCGTTTCCCCCGGCTATTCGGAGGGCTTCCTCGAGGTAATATCGCTCCATGGCCTTCTCGATTTCGGTAATATCGACCCCGGCCTCGGTAATCGTGGGTAAGGTCGCCGAGCCGGCAGCTGTGTGGGAATACGGATCCGACTGTCTATCGAATAGACCCAGATCCCGGGTGGAGAGCTCGGGGCCGCGGCCGGTGAGAACCGCTCTTTCGACCAGGTTTTTCAGCTCCCGCACGTTTCCGGTCCACTTGTGTTTCAGAAGCGCTTTTTCCGCATCCGAAGCGATAGCTGTAAAATTCCGATTGAACTTTTCATTAAACAGACTCAGAAAATGTTTGGCCAGCAACAGGATGTCGTCCTGGCGTTCGTTCAGAGAGGGGATGTGAACTTTGATCACGCCCAGGCGAAAGTAGAGGTCCCGGCGGAACTCATTGCGCTCGACCATCTGATCGATATCTTTGTTCGTTGCCGAAACCAGCCGGGTGGCGACCTGCAGTTTTTTGGTACCGCCTACGCGGTAAAATTCGCCTTCCTCCAGAAAGCGCAGCATTTTGGCTTGTGCTTCAAGGCTCAAGTCACCGACTTCGTCCAGAAAAAGAGTACCGCCGCCGGCTTCTTCAATAAGCCCTTTTTTGCCCGACGGCCTGGCACCGCTGAAAGCGCCTTTTTCGTAACCGAAGAGCTCGCTTTCGATAAGGTCCCTGGGGATGGCCGCACAGTTAACCGTGGCCAGCGGTCCCTTGAAGTTTGGGCTGCGATAATGGATCGAGCTGGCGAGCAGCTCTTTGCCGGTACCGGTCTCTCCAACCAGAAGGATCGGGGTGTCCGGACTTTTAGCTACCGTTTCGATGAACTCCATCACATCCAGTATCGCGCGGCTTTCTCCGATGAAGCAGGGAAGATTTTCTTCCAGGTAGCGGGCCTGTAAGAGGTGAACTTCTTTTCTCAGCCGGACTGAGTCGAGGGCATTTTGGATGGTCACTTCCAGCCCGTCCATGTGAAGGGGTTTGACGATGTAGTCGTAGGCACCCTGTTTCATGGCGGTAACCACCGAATCCACGTCTTCGTAGGCAGTGATCATAATCACCGGCAGGGTCGGGTGGACTTTTTTAATTTCGGCAAGGGCATCGAGCCCGCTGATACCGGGCAGGCCGATGTCCAGCAGGATTAAGTCGGGAGGTGTTGCGCGAATGGCGGACAGAGCCGATTCGGCGTCCGCAAAGGTCCGGATGCCGTAGTCGGCTTCCAGGGCCAGGCGAATCCCCTCGGTAATAGAAGATTCGTCATCCACAACATACAAGGTGAACGGTGTCATCACGGCGAAAATGTAAACGATCTGCAACGAAACCGCAAGTCGTTTCAACCGACCGGATCACTGCGAAGAGTTATGGTTTGCTGTCGGCAGGGTGATGCGGAACTCAGCGCCGTTCCATCTGCTGGGCCGGATGCTGATGGAGCCGCCATGATCGGCGATGATGCGGCGGCAGATGCTCAAACCAATGCCGGTGCTATCGGATTTGGTGGTGTAGAAGGGATCGAAAACCCTCTCCTGCGCATCAGCCGGTATGCCGGGGCCGGAATCCGACACGCGAATGAGAACGCTGGCGCCTTCCGAAGATGAGCTTATCCGGATGATTTTTGGGCCCTGCCGGTCGCGCATGGCATCGGCGGCGTTGTTGATCAGGTTCAAAAAAACTTCTTCCAGCTGCTGTAAGTCGATGCGGCAGCTGGGCAGGGTGGCCGACAGTTTCTTCTCCAATTTCACATTGTTCTTCCGGAGCGTCACCGCCGTGAGGTTGAGCGCTTCTTCGATGGGCTGGTTGACATCGCAGGTTGTCAGGTGCGGCTCTCCGGCTTTCGAGAAATCCATCACGCGACGGATCACCGACTCGATCTTGCGCGAAGCGGATTGCAGGTGTTTGAACACCCCCGCGATTTTCTCTGCATCTTCTCCCCGTCGAACGAATTTCTCCAGCGTGTTGCTGTAAATATTGATTCCGGAAAGCGGATTGCGGATCTCGTGGGCAATGCCGGCGGCCACCCGTCCCAGCGAGGCCATCTTATCCTGAACAAGCAGGAGTTGTTCGAGTTTTTTTGTCTGGGTCAAATCGATCATGCTGACCAGCAGGGACGGCAGGTGGCGGTATTCCACCGTAGTTCCCCGGCAGTACAGCCACAAGGGATCTTCCAGATTTCCGTCGGGCGCATAACGGAATTCCATCTCCAGGGCATCAATCCTGCCCGAGGTGATCTCGTCAATCAGGCGTTTGACTTTTTGCTGATCATCCGGGTGGATGTTGGTGTAGTCACCCAATATGGTGGAACGGGGCAGGGGACCATAGATTCTCTCCTGCTCCATGTTCTGAAATACCACTTCACCGTGTTGTATGATAGAGATCCCCATGGGAGCGTTTTCCACCAGGGCTCGGAAGCGCCGCTCGCTGGCCTGCAGTGCCCGATCGGCTTCTTTCTGCTCGGTAACATCCAGGAACGTGCACACCATCTCGCCGGAAGGCAGACGGTTGACAGCATACTGCCGCCACCCTTCGATACGGTCGTCGGCGTACATTTGCGCCGGCAGCCGTTGCGGCACTCCGGTTGTCCGCACCTGTCGCATAGCCGCGAGCAATCCCGTCTGCTCGATCGACGGAAGTACTTCCGCCAAGCGTTTTCCCAGTACATCTTTCTTGCAGACCTTGTCGATACGTTCGCCTGCCTGGTTGAGGTCCTTGTAGATGAAGTCACGGCCATCCGAAGTTGCTTCCAGTACGGCCGCTCCGCTGCCTATGTTGTTAAAAAATTCGCGGAAGAGAGTTTCACTTTTCTGCAGCCGGTCTTGGTCCTTCCGGCGTTCGACGATTTTGCCCAGCCTTTGGGCAAGGGCCTGGATCAGACGGTCTTCTTCGATCAGGAAAGGCCCGTTTCGACCTTTCGGGGGTTCCTTTGAATAACCGACGGTGAGATCGCCCGCGCGTTCGTCGTGCACCTTAATTTCTTTTCTCAGCTGCCAAGGGGTTTCCGCAAAGTTGGCGGATGTAAACACCCGGTCGTCGAGCCGGATGCGGGCCCATGCGATTTGACTGTACTGCAGTGCGGGCGGTATGAAGGTTACCGCCCGCTGAAGCGCCTCTTCCAACGGCAGTCGCCTTCGTTCCGCCAGGCTGGAAATCGCGTACAGACAGTTCAGCTCCTTAATCCTTTCATCCAGCGCGGTCATGCTCCGGTGAAGGGCGGCTTGGATTTGTTTTTGCGTTTCTTGCCAGAAATACAGCAGATAGCCGAGCACGCCGCCGAATGCGACCGGCAGCAGGTAACTTCGCCATCCGCTGGATTGTTCGGCAAAACCGGTGTTCAGAAACGATACCATACCGAGGATAAAGGCACCCATTGCCACGGAAAGGGCGGCAGCCATTTTTCTTCGCATTTCCGCCTCGATTCTATCCGCCCATTGGACGAATATATTTCAGCATGGTTGCAAAAAGGGCCTTGCATTGCAGGTCAGGCACTTTTTTGCAGCACGGCATCCTTCAGAAAACGAAACACCGCCTCACCCTCTGCCGGCGCCGCTGCATCACCGGCCGCCACTTTCCGGTAGTGCTCGAGCTGCGGGCGGTCGTAGCTTCCGACTGGACTGCGAATCAATCGGATGCGATTGTCGATACGGCTGTAGATAACGATGGGGCCGAAGATCAGCTCCCCGGATTCCCTTTCCTCCAGGGCACCTAAAACGTGATGGTGGCGCAGTTGAAAGATTTTCGGCGCGGGTCGGTATTCGAGCAGGTCGGCGAACATGTCCAGCGATTCGATCACCCCTTCCGGGTAGCTGCTTTCCAGAGAAGCGAAACCCGAGCGGGCAATGCCGGCAATGTCGGATTCGTTGTAGGATAGATCGAGCGTGGCCAGGCATTCCCGGCGCAGGCGCTCCACGGACTGTTCCTTGCGGCTGACCACCACGTCCTTGTCGTTTAAAATCTTCAGGACATTGCGAAGGCTGAGCATCTCCTTGATAAACGGGTTTTTCCGCAGTGCCACGTCCTCAGCACCGGTGCGGTAGATCGTCAGGTCGTTGTCCAGCACGAGGATGATTTCCGGATCCGCCGCCGGCTCTTTCAGGTAAAAATCCATCTGCCTTACGCGGCGGAGGCTGTAGCCGGCGATTTCCAGCAGCCCGCGCACGGCCTCCTTGTCGACCTTGCGGCCGCTTTCTGCCGGTCCGATGGAGAGCAACACGCTGTCGGCCAGGCGGTTGATCTCGATTTTTTTCAGCAGGTTTTCCTGAAAGCCCATGATGCCTCCTCCTATGTACCATGCACAGCTGAGCGCTGACCGGCAATCTACCACAGAACTCCCGCGCGTGTAAACGAGAGCGAAAAAGTGCTTGATCTTCGCTGCCAGTCGGGTAAAAAGGGCTGAACCGCTCGAGAGCAGAGATAGCCAAAAACATTGCTTTCGAAGCATCAGGCAGGGCTTGCGGCAACCGGCTGCGGTTTGTTTATGAAACCCGGGACACGTGGCAACGCTGCAGGCATGCGGCATTGGCATCCTTTTCATCCCTGCAGGCAAAGGATCGATTCCGCAGGGTGAAATCGGGATGAACGACAGGGGCAAGGGAGCGCGGCAATGACAGATACGGTGAGGCTGGAATACGACGGCAAGGTGTTCGAACTGCCGGTGGTGGTGGGCTCGGAGGGTGAAAAAGCCATCGACATCTCCAAATTGCGGCAGGAAACCGGATTGATCACCCTTGATTACGGCCTGGCCAATACCGGCAGCTGTTACAGCGAGATCACCTTCATGAACGGTGAAAAAGGGGTTCTGCGCTACCGCGGTATACCGGTGGAGCAGCTGGCAGAGCAGTCGACCTTCAAAGAGGTGGCCTACCTGCTGATCAACGGCGATCTGCCGACCCGCGAGCAGTTGAACCATTTCTCCATTCTGCTCAACGACCATTCCCTGGTGCATGAGGACATGCGGGCGTTCTACCAGAACTTCCCCCGGGCGTCCCATCCCATGGGAATTCTTTCCGGCATGGTAAACGCTCTGCGCAGTTTTTATCCGGAGCTGCAGAATATGGAGGAGGAAATCAACATGACCATGACGCGGCTGCTGTCGAAAGTGCGCACCATGGCAGCCATGTCCTACAAGATTTCCAGGGGCCACCGGGTCGTTTATCCCCGACCGGATCTGGCGTATTCGGCCAATTTTCTCAACATGATGTTCGACAATCCGGTACGGCCGTACGTCATCGATCCGGATGTGGTCTCAGCGCTCAACGTGTTCTGGATACTGCACGCCGATCACGAACAGAACTGTTCGACGTCGGCGGTTCGCATTGTCGGAAGCGGCCGGGTGACCCTGTATGCCGCCATCTCGGCCGGGATTGCCGCCCTCTGGGGGCCGCTGCACGGCGGCGCCAATCAGGCGGTGGTGGAAATGCTCCAGGAGATCCGCCGCAGCGGCGGTGACATCAAACCGTTTCTCGCCCGGGCGCGGGACAAGAATGATCCCTACCGGTTGATGGGTTTCGGGCACCGGGTCTACAAGACCTATGACCCGCGGGCCAAGATCATGAAAAAAATGTGCGATCGGCTGTTGGAGAAACTCCAGCTGCACGATCCGCTGCTCGATATCGCCAAGGAGCTCGAAGAGGTCGCCCTCAACGACGATTACTTTATCGAGCACAACCTGTACCCGAACGTCGATTTTTACAGCGGAATCGTCCTGCGGACCATCGGTATTCCCACCAACATGTTCACCGTCATGTTCGCCATCGGCCGACTGCCGGGCTGGATCGCCCAGTGGAAAGAAAGCATGGACGACCCCCACTGGAAGCTGTGTCGTCCGCGGCAGATATACACCGGCCCCACGGTCAGAGATTATGTTCCCCTCGACCAGCGCGGACGCTAGTGCTGCGGTCGGGCTGCCACCATTTTCACAACTAAACCCCGAACGATCCATTTTCCCCGCCGGATGGCCGTTTGTCCCGGGCACCCCCAACGCCTTTGCCACCGGCCCGCCGTCTGTGCAACCGCGGTCGCCGGCTTTCGGGTCGGTCCTTCCAGTGCGCGGCAGGTGACATGCCCCTTTCGTCTGCCGGTATCGACAATCGAATTTTCGGCGTTAGTATATCTATGGAAATTCCAGGCCCCCGGGTCCATCCTGCTCTGCTGACAACTATTCCAACAAGTCGACAAGGATTGAAAACAATGGCGAACGGATTGAAACAACTGTTCCGCAGACCCAAATCCGCTGCGAAAAACCATAGCGCTTCGGCAGGTCAAAGCGGTGGATTCGGCAAGTGGCAACCGGTTCTCGAGGCAAAAACCACATCAGCGGTAGATGCGCTCTCCTCCATCCGATCGGGAGATAAGATATTCGTGGGAACGGCATGTGCCACCCCCAGAACCCTCGTCGAAGCGCTGGAGGCGTCCCAGGGGCATCTCGATGACGTGCAGCTGTGCCATTTTTTAACCGACGGCGCCTGTCCGATCGGCGAGAAGCTGGAGAGCACGCGCTTTCATCACAAACTCTTTTTCGTGGGAACCGATTGCCGGGAGATGACCCGCCAGGGGAAGGCGCACTATGTCCCCATTTCGATCTCGCAGCTGCCGCGGTTGATCGAAAACCGGACCATCCCCATCGATGTGGCCTTGATCCAGGTATCGCCTCCGGACGAGCACGGTTATGTGAGCCTGGGCGTATCGGTGGACATCACGCTTGCCGCGGTTTTAAATGCCGGAAAGGTCATTGCCGAGGTGAATCCCAACATGCCGTATACCTACGGAGAGTCGCAAATACCGCTGGATCGGCTCGATCACATCGTAACTGTCGACACGCCGGTCATCGAGTACCTGCATGAGCCGGCCGACGAAGTCACCACGCAGATTGCGCGTTACATTTCCAGGATCATCGACGACCATTGCACCCTGCAGATCGGTCTGGGACAGATCCCCAACGAGATGTTGAAACATCTCGACCACAAGCGAAACATCGGTGTCCATTCGGATGTAATCACCGAACCGATCGTCGATCTGATCGAAAAGGGGGTTATTACCGGAAACTCCAAAACGATCCAGCGGGGAAAAGTTGTCGCCAGTTACTGCATGGGCACCCGCAGACTATACGATTTTGTGGACCGCAACCCGATGTTTTCGTTTTATCCGATCGACTATGTCTGTGATCCCGGTATCATCGCCCGCAACCACAAAATGGTTTCGGTGTCCCAGGCCTTTGCGGTCGATCTGATGGGACAGGTATGCGCCGACCAGTACAAGGGGCAGTTTTATGGCGGCGTGTCGACCCAGCCCGATTTTCACCGAATGGCAGCCTACACACCCGGTGGAAAATCGATCGTCTGCATGCGTGCGGCCGATGAGAACGGCAAGGAGTCCCGCATCCGCCCCCTGCTTCTGGAAGGCGAGGGGGTTACCATCCCCCGCTCGGATGTCCACTATATCGTTACGGAATACGGCGCGGCATATCTCTTCGGCAAATCGATCCAGGAGCGGGCCCTGGCGTTGATAGAGATCGCCCACCCGGATTTTCGGCAGTGGCTGCTCGAGGAAGCCAAGCGGCTGGGATATGTTCGGCAGGAACAAAAGATCAAAAGTGCTCGGGCCTACCCGGTGGAAGAGGAAAAGGACGCGGCACTGAAAGATGGCCGAACCGTGTTGATCCGTCCGTCCAAAGCCAGCGACGTGCATGCATTGCAGGACCTGTTTTACAGCCTGCCCCCTCAGGATGTCCTCACCCGGTTTTTCGCGAAACTATCCGCCCTTCCGTACAAAGAAGCCCAGCATCTGTGCAATGTCGATTATGAAAACGAGATGGCTTTCGTTGCCGTGGCAGGCGAAAGGGAAAACGAGACCATCGTCGGCAGCAGCTGCTACTTTGTCGATCATTCTGAAAACCTGGGGGAGGTCGCATACATGATCCGCAACGATTGGCAAAGCCTCGGGCTGGGCTCTGTTCTGCAGGAGACGATGACTGCGTATGCCCGGAAATCGGGGCTGCGGGGGTTCAAAGCGGACATCCTGTCAGAAAATACCAAAATGATCCGCCTGTTTCAAAAGGTCGGTACTGTGGATATGAAACGGGATATGGAGGCCTACGAGATGAAGATCATCTTTTGAGCCAACCGGCCGTTTTCGCAGCAGCGCCGAGGCGATCGACAGAAATAATTCTTTCTGTAATCCCCCCCCCCGAGAACATCGAAGGGTTTTTCAGCCATTATATCCGGGTTCACGCTCCATCCGGCCCGGCGATCCAATCACCTCCAGAATCCACGCCTTGCACCGGCCCTCGGATTTCATTTCCACAGACTCCCCTGGCGCTTGGGCCGCCCACCGGAATGAAAAAAGCCCGGGAGAAACTCCCGGGCTTTTGTTTTTCTGTTGGGCAGGGTCTTTTAGAACAGGCCGCTGACCTTGCCGGTTTCCACGTCAACATCGACCCGCCGGAAAGCCGGGTTCGATCCGGTGCCCGGCATCAGGCTGATGGTTCCGGCACACGGGCACAGGAACTTGGCGCCGGAGTAAATCAGCACGTCACGAATCGGCAGGGCCCAGCCCTTGGGCACACCCTTGAGGGTCGGGTCGTGGCTCAGGCTCAGGTGGGTTTTGACCATCATGGTGGCGAAATCGGCGTACTTGGGATCTTCTTCCAGCATTTTGGCCTTGGCCTCGGCTTCAGGGGTCCAGTTGACGCCATCAGCTCCGTAGACTTCCTTGGCGATAATCGCCACCCGGTCGCGCAGCTTCATTTCCAACGGGTAGAGAAATTTGAAATCGTTTTCTTCCTTACAGGCGTCGATAACCGCATCGGCAAACTCCAGGGCACCGTCGCCGCCTTTTTCCCAGTGCTTCGACTCGGCACAGCGGGCACCGGCAGCTTCGGCTGCCTTGCGGACCACGGCGCACTCGGCGTCCGTGTCGGTGTAAAACCGGTTGATGCAGACCACCGGATTGATGCCGGCCTTGCGGATCACACCGATCATGTGGACCATGTTGGCGCAGCCTTTTTCCACCAGCTCCAGGTTTTCTTTGGTGTACTCCTCCGGCATGGCGATGCCGGGCACCACCTTGGGGCCGCCGCCGTGCATCTTGAGGGCGCGAATGGTGGAAGTCAGAACCGACACGTGGGGCTTGAGGCCGCTGAAGCGGCTCTTGACGTTCCAGAATTTTTCGAAGCCGATGTCGGCCGCAAATCCGGACTCGGTTACGTGGTAATCGAACAGCTTGAGCCCGACCCGGTCGGCGATGATCGAAGACTGGCCCACCGCAATGTTGGCAAACGGACCGGCGTGGACCATGCAGGGGTTGTACTCGGCGGTGCACATCAGGGTGGGGTTGATGGTGTTGCGCATGAAAGCGGTCATGGCATTGCCGACTTCCAGGTCACCGGTGGTCACCGGTTTGCCGGACTTGTCGAACGCCACGGTGATGTTGTTCAGCCGCTCCTTCAGGTCCGCCAGGTCACGGATAACGGCCAGAATCGCCATGCACTCGGAGCCCACTGCGATGCCGAACTTGGACTGCATGGTAAAGCCGTCGAACCGGCCGCCGATGCCGATTATAATGTTTCGCAGCGTTTGGGCACAAAAATCGATGATCCAGCCCATTTCGATGCGCGTGGGGTCGATGTCGAGCCGACGCATGCCGGTCAGGCGTTTCAACTGCTCATCGTTGTAGTTCCGCTCATGCTGCATGCGCGAGGTCAGCGCCACCATGGCCAGGTTGTGGGCGTTCATGATGTCGTTGATGTCGCCGGTCAGACCGAGGGAAAACTCGGTCATGGGAATCAGCAGCGAGTTGCCGCCGCCGGCCGCCGTTCCCTTCACGTTCATGGTCGGTCCCCCGGAGGGCTGTCGCAGGGCACCGCCGACATTGACGCCGCGTTTGCCCAGGCCCTCCATCAGTCCGCAGGAAGTGGTGCTTTTTCCCTCCCCCAGTGGTGTCGGGGTGATGGCGGTCACTTCAATGTACTTTCCATCCGGTTTGTCTTTGAGACGGTCAATAATCTTGAGAAAATCGAGTTTGGCCAGCCTCCCCATCGGCAGCATTTCGTCCGGTTGCAGTTCCAGTTTGTCGCGCCACTCATCGGGAGTCGGCATGTTCTTTTCCGCTGCTTCGGAAATCTGCCAGTCAGCCATGTTTACCGCATCGTAAGCCATCTATCCTCCTCCTCTTGTTAATAGGTTGGTAAAAGAGAACCAGAATCAGCCTTCTGGCTCTTGCGTTCCGGTGTTAGAGAATTCGAAGGGTTTCGGTAAGCTGCCCCATGCAGCGATTAAGCAAATTTCCTTAGCATGTCGATGGGGATTTGGCAAGCTTTAGATTGGACGGATCGAGTGAAAACGGTCGGTCCGGGAAGCCGGGAATAACACCCTGAAACTTGCGGGAAATAGAGCCTATCCCTGCAGCTGGTTCAGGCGGTAGTAAAAGCCCCGGCGGGCCATCAGCGCCTCATGGCTGCCGGATTCGATGATTTTGCCATGGTGCAGCACCAGGATGGTGTCGGCGTAACGCACCGTGGAGAGGCGGTGGGCGATGATGATGGACGTTCTGCCCGCCATCAGGTTTTGCAGGGCTTGCTGGATTTGAACCTCCGTCTGGGAGTCGACATACGAAGTCGCCTCGTCGAACAGGATGACTTCCGGGTTGCGCGCGAAGGCCCGGGCGATGGAGACCAACTGGCGCTCCCCGCTGGATATCGATGCGCCGCTTTCCGACAGGATCGTTTCAGCGCCGTCGGGCAGCTTGTCCGTCAGGGTCTTGCAGTTCGACAGTGCCAGGATTTCATCCAGTTTTTCCTCTGACACCCGGTGGTTTCCTCTCAGGATGTTTTCGCGGATCGACTCGGAGAACAGAAACGGATCCTGCATCACCATTGCCATTTTCGAGCGATACAGAAAGGCAGGCAACTGCCGCAAATCCGCCCCGTTGAGCAATACCCGCCCGGAGGTCGGATCGTAAAACCGCAGCATCAGATTGATCAGCGAGGTCTTGCCGGCGCCGGTCGGGCCGACGATACCTACGGTCTGCCCGGCAACTACCCGGAAACCGATATCTTTCAAGACCGTCTCGCCGGGCAGGTAGCTGAAAAAGACGCGTTCAAACCTGATCTCTTCGATTTTTTCCAGCTTTCTATCGGTCGGCCTTGGCAAAGCCGGGGCCGGCGGCAGCCGGCTGTCGCTGTCGAGAATCAGAAAAATTCGTTCGGCAGAAGCCATGGCATTCTGCAGGATGTTGTATTTTTCAGCCAGGTCCCGAATCGGCCGGAAAAACATTTTCATGTACGCGATGAACGCCACCAGAGCACCCAGGCTCAGGCCACCCCGCAGCACCCCGCTGCCGCCATAATAAATCACCACGGCCACCGCTGTCATGCCCAGCACCTCGATGACCGGCAAGAACGTTCCGAGCACGCGGATCTGACGCATGCCGGCCAGGTAATTGTCGTGGTTGAGTGTTTCGAACCGGCGGTGATTTGTCTCTTCGTTGCCAAACAGCTGGATCACCTTCATGCCGCCGATGGTCTCCGCAAAGTGCGTGTTGATCTCCGCAACCTTTACCCGCAGGGTCCTGAAGACCTCCCGGGCCTGTTTGGAAAAGATGAACGCAGCAGCGCCGACAAAAGGCAGAACGCAAAATGTGGTCAGGGCCAGCTTCGGATTCATCACCGTCAGCACCGCGGCAATGCCGATCAATAAAAACAAGTCTTTGAACACGAAGGAGACCAGGGAGGTAAACAGTTCGTGCATGTTTTGCACGTCGTTGGTCACCCGTGTGACCAACCTTCCCACCGGGTTGCGGGAGAAAAACTCGATTGACAGGGATTGAAGGTGGGCAAAAAGCGCCGTGCGCAACCGATGCATGATCAGGTGACCCGCATACTCCATCACGACCCGCTGGGCGAAGTTGAGACCGAAGCTCAGCACGATGATACAAAGAAATATGGCGGCAATCCGACCGATGCCGATCAGATCCGTCCGGCGCAAAATGGAGATTTCGTCGTGTTGCAGTCGATGCAGGTCTGTCAGGGATATGCGTGCCGTATTGCCCTGGGTGACGAAAAGGTCCGGGTGGCGCTCGGCGATTTGTTTCTGCCGGGGGTCGCTTAGATCGGCCTGGACGGTTCTGGTGGTCGGTGGTTGATCAATTGCTGCCGAATCGGTTGCAGTTGCGGATCGGGGAACGATGTATTCATCCACCGCAATTTTGGTCAGGTATGGAATGGACAAATCGAGCGCTGTTATCAGGATGACCAGCAGAATCGACCAGGCCAGCATGCCGCCGATCGGTCGGATAAACGGGGTCAGCCGTCTGAGGAGTCGGAAATCATAGGTCTTGCCGAGCTTTTTTTCCTCAAAATAGCCGTAATCAGTTCGCATCCCAGCCCTCCTCGATCTCCTGCAGGCGATAGGTGCGGGCGTAGTAGCGCTCGCCGGCCATCAATTCGTCGTGGCTGCCTGCCTCCGTGATGCGGCCATTTTCCATGGTGATGATCCGGTCGGCATGCCGGACGGCCGACATCCGGTGGGATATGACCACAATGGTGCGGTTGCCGGCCATGCTGCGCAGGGTGCTGATAATTTTTGTGCCGGTTTGCAGATCCACCTGGCTGATGGGGTCGTCCAGCAACAGGATCGCGGCCGGTGTGAGCAATGCCCGGGCCAGGGCAATTCTTTGTTTCTGCCCGCCGGAAAGCACAATTCCTTTTTCACCGACGACGGTTTCCAGCCCGTTCGGCATGCTGCGGATCGTTTCATCCAGTGCGGCACCGGCAACCGCTTTCTCCATCTCGTTTTCCGCAATTGCCGGGGCATTCAGGGTGATGTTCTGCCGGATGCTGCCCGCAAACAGAAACGGCTCCTGGGGCACGAAGGCCATTTGGGAACGAAGGCTGGAAAGGCGGATATCGCGAATGTCCTGCCTGTCGAGCAGGATCCGGCCGCCTGTGGTGTCGTAGAGCCGGGGAAGGAGATTCAACAGCGTGGTTTTGCCGCTGCCCGGAGGACCCACAATGCCAACGAAAGTGCCGGCCGGCACTATCAGGTTGATGCCGCTGAGCACCGGGCGGTCGGCGGCTGCCGGTGCGGCGTTGTAAGCAAATGACACATTCTCCAGCGACAATTCACCAACCGTTTTCACCAGCGGCCTGGCAGATGGCCTGTCGATTACTTCCGCTCGGGTCTGCAGAACGG
>LJNK01000119.1 GCA_001303025.1 Deltaproteobacteria bacterium SG8_13 | reverse complement strand
GTTGCCTCTTTTGGTGGTGCCGCTTTTTCTTCTTTTTGAGGCGTTTCTTCTATAGACGTCTTCTCTGCTTCCGGTTTTTTTTCGACATCTTTTGCTTTTTTGGCCGGCGCGGCTTCGGTATCGATGGCGCCGACCACTGCGCCGATGGCGACGGTCTCGCCAGCCTGTATTTTGATCGACAAGACCCCATCGGCCTCGGCAACCACTTCCAAGGTGACTTTATCGGTTTCGATCACAAAAAGCGGCTCATCTTTTTTAACGGTCTCGCCATCTTTTTTAAACCATTCGGCGAGCGTTGCCTCGGTCACCGATTCGCCAACACTGGGAACCTTTATCTCAATTGTCATTTTGTCTCCTGATTTCTCTATAGCGAATTAATAAGCAGTCTCCGGCTACGGATCAGGTTATATCAGTAAACAGATGACAGAAGACAGAAAACAGAGGGCAGATGGGTCGTCGAATATTGCAGTTTTTTCATCTGTCATCTGTCGTCTGACTTCTGAAAACTGACACCTGAAAACTTTTTAGGCCGGCAGCTCGCAGATTATCCAGTGGCAGTCTTATCTTTTCCAGCGGGTGCGGGGCCGATTGCTTGCTCAATAATCGCCTCTTGCTCCTTTTTGAAAATGCTGTGAAAACCGGAAGCCGGGCTGGATGCCTTCCGGCGACCAATATACGCAAAGGATTTCCCGCTAATGTCGTTGAGATAAGGTCGCATAAAATGCCATCCGCCCATATTTTCCGGCTCCTCCTGAACCCAATACCAGGATTTAGCCCCGCGATATTTTTTCGCCGTCTTTTTAATTTGTGCTTCCGGAACCGGATAAAGCTGCTCGAGGCGCACAATGGCCGTATGGTCAATTTCCAGATCCAGACGCCGTTTGTGAAGATCATAAAAGATCTTGCCGCTGCAGAAAATGACATTTTCCGGCTTTTGAGGCTTTTCAGGATCATCTAAAACCGGCTGGAAGTGACCGTCGGAAAGGGCCTTAAGCCTGGAGACGGCCAGGGGATGACGCAGCAGGCTTTTGGGTGTCATGATAATCAAAGGCTTGCGAAAAGGGGCCTTAACCTGCCGCCGCAATAGATGAAAATACTGCGCCGGCTTTGAGGGGTTGCAGACCTGTATGTTTTCTCCGGCACAAAGCTGTAAAAAGCGCTCTAAGCGGGCACTGGAATGTTCAGGCCCCAGGCCTTCCCAACCATGGGGAAGCAATAGCCCAATACCGCTGAGTCGCTGCCATTTGCTTTCCCCGCTGGTGATGAACAGGTCGATGATGGACTGGGCATTATTAGCGAAGTCACCAAACTGGGCCTCCCACAGAACCAGGTTGTCGGGCCGCGCCAAGGAATAGCCGTATTCGAAGCCGAGCACGCCGGCCTCGGACAAAAGGCTGTCATAAACATGAAAACGGGCCTGATCGGCATCAATTGCATTTAAGGGGACATGGCGCGTTTCATCCTGGATGTCGACCAGTATGCTGTGGCGCTGGCTGAATGTGCCGCGGCCGCTGTCCTGGCCGCTGAGACGGATGGAAAACCCTTCATCCAGCAGGGATGCAAACGCCAGCGCTTCGGCATTGGCCCAGTCGATGCCGTTGCCCTGCTCAACGGATTCCAAGCGCTTTTTTAGCAGCCGTTCCAGCTTCGGGTTCACGGCAAAATTTTCCGGAACCGTATTCAATTTTTTAGCCAGCGAGACGAGAACATCCTTGTCGACACCGGTCGCAACCGGATCGTGAGTGTAGGTTGCGCTGATGCCTTCCCACTGTTCATAGAAGCGGGACTCGGGAAAAGCGCATTGACTGCCGTGTATGCTGTCGAAGGTTTTTTCCAGTTGGCTGTTGATCTTTTCAGCCATCTGGTCGAACTCCTCCTGGCGGACGATACCTTCGGATATCAACTGATCGGCGTAAATCTGATGCAATGACGGGCGCTGGCGAATGCGGTCATACATCCCCGGCTGCGTAAAATAGGGTTCGTCGCCTTCATTGTGCCCGTAACGGCGGTAGCAGACCAGATCGATCACCACATCTTTAGCAAACGCCTGGCGGTAGTCGGCTGCCAGCCGGACGACATGCAAAACCGCCTCCGGGTCTTCACCGTGCACGTGAAAGATGGGAACCATCAGCATTTTGGCGATATCGGTCGAATACCGGGTGGAGCGAGCGTCTTCGGGCAAAGTGGTATAACCGATTTGGTTGTTGATAATAAAATGAACCGTGCCGCCGGTTTTATATCCTTCCAGTTGCGACATGTTCAAAGTTTCAGCCACAATCCCCTGGCCGGCAAAGGCGGCATCACCGTGAATTAAAAGCGGCAGGACCTGTGCAGCGCCGTTATCTCCAATTAGATTCTGCCGGGCGCGGGCAAATCCTTCCACAACCGGATCAACCGCTTCGAGGTGACTCGGATTGTTCATTAAGAAGATACGCAGGGGTTGATTGGCAGCGGTTTTGAGATCGGCCAGGTATCCGTTGTGGTATTTTACATCGCCGGCACCGACGATCTCCTCTGGATTGTAGCAGCTTTCAAATTCGCTGAAGATGTCCTCATAGGGCCTTTGAAGGATATTGGCCTGAACATTTAAGCGTCCGCGGTGCGCCATTCCCAAGATGATTTCCCGGGTTCCGGATTCGGTCAGATGCTGAACGATCAAATCCAGGGCCGGGATTAAAGCATCTCCGCCTTCGAGCGAAAAACGGGTGACGCCGATGTATTTTTTGTTCAAAAACTGTTCGAAAAAAGCGGTTCTAACAAGGATATCTAATAAACGCTTTCTGGTGGCCGGCTCCCATTCGGGCCGGTTGCGAATCGGCTCCATGCGATCCATCAGCCAACGGCGCTCTGAGGGATCCTGCAGGTGCATAAATTCCACACCGATCGAACGGCAGTAAGTCTCTTTAAGCGCCTGAATAATTTCTTTTAGCGGGGCGCTGCGGGACGCTGCAAAGTGACGGGTAAAAAATTTACGGTCCAGATCCTGCGGGGTTAAATTAAAAGCATCCAGCGTCAGCAGGGAATGCTCGGTCGGGCATGCCGACAGCGGGTCCAGACATGCCAGCAGATGCCCGAGGTCCCGGTAACGATAAATGAGTGACTCAACTCGCGATTGCCTCAGGAGCTGTTGTTCATCAAAACCCGCTGTGCTTTCAGCTGCACCGGATACCGCCAGCTCAAATCCTTCAAAAAAAAAGCGCCAGTCACGTGAAACGCTGGAGGGGTCAGCTTTCCACCGTTTGTATTGCTCTTCGATATATTCGGCATTCCATCCTGTGGCGAGATCCATGTTTTCGTTACCTTTTATGAAGATAATCAAGCAGTTGTTTTAAATCGATCATATGGAAAACCCATTTGAGTGTCAATTCCTATTTGATGGACAAGACCCCCTTCATATCCAAAGAACATCCTGTTTTTTTCAAATCCACAATGTTGCAGTCAGAAAAGTTTTTATGTTAAGTTGACAGCTTGTTATCCATCTGAAATGGCCTTATGTTATCTTTAAAAAATTTCGGCTAAAATTTCAATCCTCGGACATTCATAGACAGAGATCCTCGGTTTAACTGGACTACCGGGCGATTGGAATTCCGAGCTTTTCGGGGTCGGGTATGTATGGAAAATTAATACGATCAATTTTTGTGGTGTTGGGCAGCGGACTGGTGTCAGGTCTTTTGATCACGCCTCTCTGGAGTCAGGAAAAAGCTCAGGGACCGCCCCCTGCAAATGTCTCCGTTGCAACGGTAAAAACCGGTCTGATTGCACCGCAGACGGAATTTATTGCAACCGTATTTTACCAGGAAGTTTCCGAAGTTGCATCAGAACTGGAAGGTCTGGTTGAAAAAGTTCGTTTTGAGGAAGGACAGCGGGTCAAACAAGGTCAAATTCTTGTTGAGCTGGGTTCCGATATTCTTAGAAAACGACTCGAGGCAGCGATTTTATTCCATGAGCAGATTCTTTCTGATCTTGACATCGCCAAAATTGACTTGGATCGCAAAGAAAAACTTTTCCGAAGAAAATCCATCGCCGAACAGGCCTACGACGAAGTTTCCTTTCGGGTAAAAAGCCTTGAAAAACGTGCGGCTTCTCTAAAGGCCGAAGTCGAACGAATCGAGATCGAGTTGCAAAAGAAGTCTATTCGAGCACCTTTTGCCGGCATCGTGATCGACCGGAGGGTGGATCGCGGGGAGTGGCTTTCGGAAGGAGAAATGCTGGCGGTTATCGCTAAAGATGATGTGGTCGATATTGTGGCCAATGTCTCCGAAGAATTTATTCCCTATCTTCATGTCGGAATGCAGGTCAAAGGCACTGCCAACAGCAACCCAATAAAAGGGTCGGTTTCTGCGATCGTTCCGCGCGGAGATGTTGCCACCCGGACATTTCCTGTAAAAATTCGAACGGTGAATTCAGCGGGACTTATCGAAGGTATGTCAGCCACTGTTTGGCTACCGACCGGCAAGCCGATCAATACGCTGACGGTGCCCCGAGATGCCTTAGTGGATGTATTCGGTCAAACCGTGGTGTATGTGGCCGAGGATTCAAAAGTACGCATGATATCGGTCAAGGTTAACGCTTATGAAGAATTGGTCGCCGGTGTTGAAGGCCAGGGCCTTTCGGAAGGAATGCAGGTTGTTGTCGAAGGCAACGAGCGATTACGGGATGGTCAAATGGTATCCGTAATAGCGCAGAAAGATAAGATGGATCAATGAACACTATTAAATTCTCGATCGAAAGACCGGTGACCGTTATCGTCGGTATTATTCTTGTTATTCTGTTCGGGTTGATCGGGCTCTCGCGGATGCCCTACCAGTTAAGTCCCACCGTCATAGAACCTGAAATCACTGTCACCACAACCTGGCCGGGAGCGACGCCCTATGAGGTGGAGCGTGAGATCATAGAAGAACAGGAAAAGGTTTTAAAAGGGATCACCGGTCTCATCGAGATGGAGAGCGCGTCGTTTAACTCCCAGGGAACGGTCACCCTTCGATTCAGCATCGGCACGGATGTCGATGATGCCTTGCTGCGGGTTTCAAATAAACTGGATGAGGTGCCCTCATATCCGGAAAATGTAGACAAGCCCATCATCTCCGCCACCGGTGCCGCCACCTCGCCGGTGGTCTGGATGGTCCTCAAAACCGTGGGCGATTCGCAGCAATCCCCATATCGATATCTAACCTATTTTGAAAATAACATCCGACAGTATCTGGAGCGAATCGAAGGTGTGGCGGATCTGTTTGTCGGCGGTGGAACTGAAAAGGAGATGCATATCATCGTTCAGCCGGAAAACCTGGCTGCCTATGGTTTG
>LJNK01000016.1 GCA_001303025.1 Deltaproteobacteria bacterium SG8_13 | reverse complement strand
GTGAATGTAGGAACGATTGGTCACATTGATCATGGCAAGACGACATTGACGGCGGCGATCACCAAGCATTTGGGCAAGAGGGGATTGGCCGAGTTTGTACCGTTTGATCAGATTGACAAGGCACCCGAGGAGAAGGAGCGCGGGATCACGATCGCCACAGCGCATGTGGAGTATCAGACCGACAATCGTCATTATGCCCACGTGGACTGCCCTGGTCATGCGGATTATATCAAGAACATGATTACCGGAGCGGCGCAGATGGACGGTGCGATATTGGTGGTGGCCGCCGATGACGGGCCGATGCCCCAGACGCGCGAGCACATTTTGTTGGCGCGTCAGGTGGGGGTGCCGCGGATCGTGGTATTTTTGAACAAGTGCGACATGGTCGACGATGAGGAGCTCATCGAGCTGGTGGAGTTGGAGTTGCGGGAGTTGTTGGACAAGTATGAGTTTCCGGGCGATGACACGCCGATCGTGCGCGGCAGTGCGTTGAAGGCGCTGGAGAGCGATGATTCGGACAGTGAAGAGGCCAAGTGTGTATTTGAGTTGATGGAAGCGGTGGACAGTTTTGTACCGGAGCCCGAGCGCGATGTGGACAAGCCGTTTTTGATGCCGATCGAAGATGTGTTCAGCATATCGGGGCGCGGCACGGTGGTGACCGGCCGAGTGGAGCGTGGGGTGATACACGTGGGCGACAATGTGGAGATTGTAGGGATTCGTCCGACGCTCAAGACGGTGTGCACGGGAGTGGAGATGTTTCGCAAGCTGCTCGATGAGGGTCGGGCGGGCGACAACATTGGGGTATTGTTGCGCGGCACCAAGCGCGATGAAGTGGAGCGTGGCCAGGTGGTGGCGGTGCCCGGCTCGATTACCCCGCACACCAAGTTCAAGGCCGAAGTGTACATATTGAGCAAGGAGGAAGGTGGTCGTCACACGCCGTTTTTCAATGGTTACCGGCCGCAGTTTTATTTTCGCACCACCGATGTGACCGGGATATTGCAGCTTCCCGAGGGAGTAGCGATGGAAAAGGAGCTGCGTTTTGCGATTCGCGAAGGCGGCCGAACCGTCGGTGCCGGCGTTGTCAGCGATATCATCGAATAAAGCGGAAGAGAAAGCATAATGATCGCCAATACGAAAATCAGGATCAGGCTCAAAGCCTATGACCACAAGCTGCTGGATCAGTCCGTCACCGATATTGTCGATACGGCCAACAAAACCGGGGCCAAAGTCGTCGGACCGATTCCGCTGCCGACTATGATCAACAAATACTGCGTTTTGCGCTCACCACACGTTGATAAAAAGTCGCGTGAGCAATTCGAAATGCGGACTCACAAACGGCTGGTGGACATTCTTGAACCGACCCAGCAAACCGTCGATGCGCTGATGCAGCTGGATCTGTCTCCCGGTGTGGATGTTGAGATCAAACTCTAAACTGTCAACGATGTAATGGTGGGCAAAGGCCATGTGCAAAGGATTGATAGGAAAAAAACTGGGCATGACCGGGCTTTTTACACCCGAGGGTGCATACATTCCGGTGACGGTCGTGGAGCTGGGACCGTGTGTCGTCACCCAGATCAAGACGGCCGCCACGGATGGGTACAATGCACTGCAGCTGGGCTTTGGGCACAAAAAGTCCGAGCAGGTCAACAAGCCCATGCGGGGCCACCTGAATAAAAGCGGAGAACGGGCATTTGCCTATCTTCGTGAGTTTCCGGTGGAAAACCCCGAAGAATACAGCCTCGGGCAGTCCGTCACCCTGGACATGTTCGATATCGGCGAACGCGTCGATGTGGTCGGCACCACCAAGGGACGTGGTTTCTCGGGAGTTATCAAGCGCCACGGGTTTTCCCGCGGACCGATGACCCACGGCAGCAAAAGCATTCGTATTCCGGGCTCCATCGGGTGCAGCGCATGGCCGGCGCGGGTGATCAAGGGCAAAAAAATGCCCGGGCAATACGGCACCGCGCGCCAGACGGTGCGCAATATGCAAGTGGTCGATATCCGACCGGATCAGAACCTGATGCTGTTGAAAGGGGCCGTACCGGGCCACAAGAACGCGCTGGTGATGATCAGCAAACCGAAGATCGTGAAAAAGAAAGCGTGATCTGCGATCCGAAAAGCGGCATCAGCTGGGCCTGCAAACCTATCGATGCCGTCGACCGGGTGCTGAGTGAGGACTAGCATGGCAGTTGTAGACGTAGTGAACATCAAAGGTGAAAAGGTCTCGGAGAGACAGCTCCACGACGAGCTCTTCAATGTGCCGGCCAGCGAAAGTGTTTTGCACGAAGTGGTCGTTATGCAGCAGGCAGGACGGCGGGCCGGCAGCGCATCGGTCAAGCACCGCAGCGACGTGCGCGGTAGCTCGCGCAAGTTGTTTCGCCAGAAAGGCACCGGACGGGCGCGTCGCGGCGACATCAAATCCCCGCTGCTGCGCGGCGGTGGCTCCACGTTTGGACCGGATCCACGCTCTTATGCCTATCGACTTCCGAAAAAGGTAAGGAAACTGGCACTGAAGATGGCCCTGAGCAGCAAGTTAAAGGGCCAGCAGCTGCTGGTGCTGGATCGAATGGATCTCGAGGAAATCAGAACCAGAGATTTCGTCAAGATTATCGACACGCTGAAAATCGACAATGCCTTGATTGTGACCGACAAACAGGACAAAAATCTGGAGCTGTCCTCCCGCAACGTGCCGAACATCAAAATCCTGCGCAGCGAAGGACTCAATGTCTACGACATTTTGAAATACCGGAACCTGGTGCTGCTGGAGCCGGCCATCAACGAGATCGAAGGGAGGCTGTTGTCATGACGCAGTACGATATTATCAAGCGCCCCCTGGTGACGGAAAAAAGCAATATCCAGAAAGAAACGGCCAACCAGTTGACCTTCGAGGTGGACCGCAGGGCAAATCGAATCGAGATCCGGCGGGCGATCGAACAGATATTTCGCGTCAAAGTCGCCAGTGTCCGTACGATGCAAGTCACCGGCAAAGTAAAGCGCAGAGGCCGGATTCTCGGGAAACGGCGGGATTGGAAGAAAGCCATCGTCACCCTGCGTCCCGGAGAGCGCATCGATTTCTTTGAGGGGGCGTAGGGGTATTCAACCTGTTTGCCTGCCCAGCGGGCAAGCAGATTCATCGAACCGGACGATCGTTCAGCAAAGAGTTTAGATCACCGACGGTAGCAACCGGCAGTTGCCAGATGCAGAGGAATCAAACATGGCCATCAAAAAAGTAAAACCGACCTCGCCCGCGCGGCGGTTTCAGGAATATTCGGCTTTTGACGACATTACCCGCAAGAGACCGGAAAAGAGCCTGTTGAAGGCGACGAAAAAATCCGGCGGCCGCAACAACCAGGGGCGGATTACCTGCCGGCATCGCGGGGGCGGTCACAAGCGCCATTACCGGATGATCGATTTCAAAAGGGATAAGACCGGGGTGCCGGCCAAGGTCGCGGCCATCGAGTACGATCCGAATCGCAGTGCCCGCATTGCCCTGCTGCACTATGCGGACGGGGAGAAACGCTACATTCTGGCACCGGTGAATTTGCAGGTCGGCGATACGGTGGAATCCGGTCCGGATGCGGACATTCAACCCGGCAATTCACTGCCGCTGAGCAACATTCCGCTCGGCACCCAGATCCACAATATTGAGCTGAGAATGGGCAAGGGGGGTCAGGTGGTTCGAAGTGCCGGGACATCGGCCCAGTTAATGGCCAAAGAGGATCGGTATGCGCTGATCAAAATGCCTTCCGGTGAAGTCCGTATGGTGCTGCTCAAATGCAATGCTACCATCGGGCAACTCGGCAACGTGGAGCATGAGAACATGGGGCTCGGTAAAGCCGGACGGAAAAGATGGCTGGGAAAACGGCCGCGGGTCAGAGGGGTGGCAATGAATCCCGTTGACCACCCCATGGGCGGTGGAGAAGGACGATCTTCCGGGGGGCGCCATCCGTGCAGTCCTTGGGGCTGGCCGACCAAAGGATACCGAACCCGCAAGAAGCGCAAACTCAGCGATAAAATGATTGTCAAACGTCGCAGCAAACGCTAGCACGGTGCATCAGACCCGGAAACTTTTGCCGCTGCCGGCGGCCGCAGTTCCGGGGAAAAATCAAACCAATGGGGTAACCCTGCAGGAGAGAACATGCCACGCTCGTTGAAAAAAGGGCCTTTCGTGGACCCGCATTTAATGAACAAGGTTCAACAGGCGCAGGAAAGTCGCAGCAACCGGGTCGTAAAGACCTGGTCACGGCGGTCGACGATCATACCGGAAATGGTCGGCATCACGCTGGCTGTGCACAACGGAAAGAAATTCATCCCGGTGTTTGTCACCGAGAACATGGTCGGCCACAAGTTGGGTGAATTTTCTCCCACTCGGACCTTTTACGGACATGCGGGGGATAAGAAATCGAAGGTCAGGCGATAGCACCGCCGGTCGGAACCCTGTAAGAGTATCAGTCGCAGCATACGGAACACAAACACCCGAAGTTTGGTTTATATCACCGAGGTACAGTTATGGAAGTCCAGGCCGTATCGAAATACGTTCGAGTGTCCCCACAGAAGGTTCGCACCTTAGTGGACGCAGTGAAAGGCAAGCCGGTTGAAACGGCCCTGCAGACACTCAAGTTTATGCCGACAAAAGCAGCCGGAATCGTTGAAAAAGTGATGCGAAGTGCCGTTGCCAATGCCGATCAGAATCCGGACATCGACGTCGACAACCTGGTGGTACGCAACGTCATTGCCGATCAGGGGCCGACCATGAAACGCTGGAAGGCCAGGGCCCGCGGCCGGGGTACGCGCATCCTCAAGAGGTCCAGCCACATCACCGTCATTTTGACTGAAGAAACGCTGTAGGCGAGTAAAGGAGGTAATCGTTTGGGCCAGAAAGTAAATCCGATCGGATTGAGATTGGGGATCGTGAAAACCTGGGAGTCGCGCTGGTTCTCGGACAAGAACTATGCCGACTACATACACGAAGATCATAAGATCCGTGGCTACATCAAAAAGAAACTCTACCACGCCGGTGTCTCTCGAATCGAGATCGAAAGGTCGGCCAAGCGCATACGCCTTCGGGTATTTACCTCCCGTCCCGGAATCGTGATCGGGAAAAAGGGGGCCGAAATTACGCAGCTGAAAAACGAGATCGAGAAGATGGTGAACCATGAGGTGATGATTGATATCCAGGAAATTCGCAAACCGGAGATCGATGCCCAGCTGGTGGCCGAGAATGTTGCCCTGCAGATCGAACGCCGGGTTGCTTTCCGACGCGCAATGAAGCGATCGGTCACTTCGGCCATGCGCTTTGGCGCCCAGGGCATAAAAATCATGTGTGCCGGAAGGCTGGGCGGCGCTGAAATGGCCAGGCGTGAATGGTACAGGGAAGGCCGAGTCCCCCTGCACACGCTGCGAGCCGACATCGATTACGGATTTACCGAAGCCCGCACGACCTACGGGGCGATCGGTGTGAAGGTATTCATATTCAAAGGCGAAGTGCTCAAAAAGGACCAGCTGGAATCCGAAGGTAAGTAATACCTTAGAACACCTAATTTGCCGCAGCGCCGGACCGCGGGTTCGCCAGATCAGAAGGGCCGCAATTGGATCAGGCCTTCGGGCGGTTGCCGGCGACGGCTGTGACGGGAGTAAGGAAAAATGCTCAGTCCCAAGAAAATCAAATTCAGAAAACAGCAACGGGGTCGAATGCGGGGCGCATCCCGGCGTGGCTGCAACCTGAACTTCGGAGATTTCGGATTGCAGGCGGTCGACTGCGGCCGCATCACCGCACGCCAGATTGAAGCCGCCCGGGTGGCCATGACCCGGCACGTAAAAAGAGGTGCGCGCATATGGATCCGCATCTTTCCGGACAAGCCCTTTACCAAAAAACCGGCCGAAGTCAGGATGGGCAAGGGCAAGGGCGCCCCGGAAGGGTGGCTGACGGTGATTCGGCCCGGCAGGATACTCTACGAGATGGAAGGCGTGAACAGGGATATCGCCAAGGAGGCCTTCCGGCTCGCCGCTCACAAACTTCCGGTGAAAACCAAGTTTATTGAAAGGGGAGTTGACGTATGAAGGCGAGTGAAATCCGCGAGCTGAGCACCGAAGAGCGCTACCGAAAACTGACGGAGTTGAAAGAGTCTCTTTTCAACCTGCGGTTTCAACACGAAACCGGCCAGCTGGAGAACGCCCAGAAATTGAAGGCAACCAAACGCGACATCGCCAGGGTTCAGACGATCATACAGGAAGAGCTGGACAAGCAGGTTGCAGATAATCATTAAACCCACGAGAACGAAGACTGTCATGAAAACACGCGGAACGAGAAGGCAAGTGGTCGGAACCGTCATAAGCGACAAAATGGACAAAACGATTGTCGTCCAGGTGGACCGTCAGGTAAAGCATCCAATGTTTCACAAGTACATCAGCAGGCGTACCAAATATGCCGCGCACGATGCCGACAACTCGTGCCGAATCGGCGACAAGGTTTTGATTGCCGAGTCCAGGCCGCTGAGCAAAACCAAGAGTTGGCGCGTCCTTAAGGTCGTCGAAAAGGCGATCTAATCTGCAAAGGAACTTAGACGATGATTCAGGCACAGACAAAACTGACCGTAGCGGACAACTCGGGTGCAAAAGTGCTGGGCTGCATTAAGGTATTGGGCGGCTCGCGACGGCGGTATGCCAGTATCGGCGATGTGATCGTCGTATCTGTTAAAGAAGCCATCCCCAATGCCAAGGTGAAAAAAGGCGATGTGCTCAAAGCTGTCGTGGTGCGAACCAAAAAGGAGATTCGCAGACCGGACGGATCCTACATCCGGTTCGACGACAATTCCGCCGTTTTGATATCCGGTAACAAAGAGCCGATCGGGACCCGTATTTTCGGGCCGGTAGCCCGGGAGCTTCGTGCCAAAAGGTTTATGAAGATCGTTTCCCTGGCTCCCGAGGTCATCTGAGCGAGACGATCGGAGCAGATAGAAACAAGCAGGCTGGAGAAAAACCGAATGCCCACACTAACAGGCCACATCAAAAAAGACGACAAGGTCAAGGTAATTGCCGGCAAGGACCGCGGCAAAATCGGCAAAGTCCTGCGTGTCGATCATAAGAAAGATCGGATTCTGGTGGAAAACGTGAACATCGTGAAGCGGCACGCGCGTCCCTCTGCCAAAAATAAGCAGGGCGGCATCCTTGAAAGTGAGGCCACACTTCCGCGCTCCAACGTGATGTTGATGTGCAGCAAGTGCATGAAGCCGACCCGAATCCGGATGCAGAAACTCGAAGACGGCAAGAAGGTCCGATCTTGCAGCAAATGCGATGAGATCATCGACAAGTAGGGTCGACGGAGGAACCCGATGTCTCAGTTAAAAGAGTACTATTTCGAAAAAGTCGTACCCCAGCTGATGGAAAAATTCCAGTACGGCAACCGCATGCAGGTCCCCCGGCTGGAAAAAATCACTTTGAACATGGGGGTCGGAGAAGCGATACAAAATATCAAGCTGCTCGATTCGGCTGTCGAGGAACTGGCCACCATTGCGGGCCAGCGGCCTGTCATCACCCGCGCAAGGAGATCCATTGCTGCATTTAAACTGCGCACGGGAATGCCGATCGGTTGTATGGTGACGCTGCGCAAGGATCGCATGTACGATTTTTTCAATAAACTGGTGAATGCGGCATTGCCCCGTGTGCGTGACTTCCGGGGTCTATCTCCCAAAGCGATGGACGGGCAGGGAAATTACAGCCTGGGTGTCCGCGAGGAGATTATTTTTCCGGAGATCGACTACGACAAGATCGAGCATATCAAAGGGTTGAACATCACCATCGTAACGTCCGCCCGAACCGACGAGGAGGGGCGCGAGCTGTTGCGCTTGTTGGGGATGCCTTTCCGGAATTGAAAACAATTGATCAACCCAACCGCTTTTTCTGCGGTGCGATCGAACGCGACCTATTGAAAACTTTCAATCTCCCATATGTAAGGAGGGTAACTTGGCCAAAACCGCTCTGAGAAACAAAGCGAGGCGCAAACCGAAGTTCGATGTGCGGGCCTACAATCGCTGCCCGATCTGCGGCCGTCCCCGGGGATACATTCGCAAGTTCGGTATCTGCCGCATCTGCTTTCGAAACATGGCTTCCGAAGGAAAACTTCCGGGCGTCGTTAAGTCGAGCTGGTAATCAGAAATGGAAGCCGCTCGCCCCTTAGAAATGCCGGGCAAGCCGAAGGAACGGCGGCAGCCCGAATAAAGAGATGCAGGTGGTTCGATCGAATAGGGAAAATGGCAACAACTTTAGATAGTAGGACGGAGACAGTACCATGACCATGACAGATCCTGTGGCGGATATGTTAACCCGCGTGCGAAACGCTGCCAAGGCCAGATTCAACAGCGTGGATATACCCGGGTCGAAGATCAAGATCGATATCGCCAGAATTTTAAAAGACGAGGGATACATTCGCAATTACAAGTTCATCAAGGACGGAAAACAGGGAATTTTGCGGATCTATCTGAAATACGGCTCCGGGCAGGAAAGCGTCATTTACGGTTTGGGCAGAATCAGCAGACCCAGCCGGCGCGTATACGTGAAAAGCAAGGACATCAAGCCGGTCTACAACGGCCTCGGCACGGCGATTCTCTCCACCTCCAGAGGAGTCATGACGGACAAAAAAGCCCGCAAAGAGAATCTCGGCGGTGAGATCATCTGCAACATCTGGTAACCAGAGGTTTCAGGCCCGTGGCGGCGAGCAACCCCTGCCACTGCTCTGGAATCTTTGATTTAGAGATCAAAAAGGGAGTGCAAAGACATGTCTCGCGTTGGCAAAAAACCGATACCCGTGCCCGAGAAAACCAAACTGACTTACTCAGACGGCGTGTTGACGGTTGAGGGGCAGAAGGGCCGATTGAGCCGGCCGATTCATCCGGATGTCAAGCTGCAGATCGAAGCCGATACGATCCGGGTGATTCCGCTCAGTGAAAGCAAGACCAACCTTGCCCTGCAGGGGCTGACCCGCAGCCTGGTATCCAATATGGTAGTGGGGGTGAATTCCGGATTTGAAAAGGTACTGGAGATCACCGGTATCGGTTATCGGGCGGAAGTCAAAGGCAACTCGCTTGTGCTGAACCTGGGATTTTCTCACCCGATTAATTTCGATTTGCCGGACGGCATATCCGCTGTCGTCGATCGCAACAACGTGGTGAAGCTGTCGGGAATCGACAAGGAAAAGCTGGGTCAGACGGCAGCTTCCATAAGGCGGTTGCGTCCGCCGGAACCATACAAGGCCAAGGGCATTAAATATGCCGATGAATACATCCGCAGGAAGGCGGGAAAGACCGGCACCAAATAACACCGGGAAACAGGAACCGATAATCTGCTTCCGCAGCGGGGTGGAACCAGCCATCCCCGTTAGCGGTCGACGCACGGACAGGGACAGATAAATGGGAGCGCTATCTTTTAAAAAGGAAGCCAGGCTCAGAAGAAAAAAGCGTGTACGGAAAAAGGTGTACGGAACCTCTGACAGACCGCGCCTGAGTGTCTTTCGGAGCACCCGGCACATCTATGCGCAGATCATAGACGACTCCCGGGGTTTGACCATCGTCGCGGCATCCAGCATGGAAAAAAACGTTCGCGATGCATCCAAACCCGGGGACAAGAAAGCCGTTGCCGTGCAGATCGGCAAGCTGCTGGCCGGAAGGGCCAAGGAAAAAGGCATTTCAAAAGTCGTATTCGATCGCGGCGGATTCATGTACCACGGGCGCGTCAAGGCGCTTTCCGAAGGAGCCCGGGAGGGCGGTTTGACTTTCTAGCAGGTCGTATCTGAAAAAAAGGAGGCGGGTCCTTGTACAAACAGGAATCTGAGGAATATCAGCTTATTGACAAAGTCGTTCACATCAATCGGGTGGCCAAGGTCGTCAAGGGTGGCCGTCGGTTCAGCTTCAGCGCCATCGTCGTCGTCGGAGACGGTGACGGCAGCGTCGGATTTGGACTGGGCAAAGCCGGTGAAGTGCCGGAAGCCATTCGTAAGGGCGTGGAAAAAGCAAAAAAAAGTATGACAGCCATCCCGATCATCGAAGGGACCATTCCCTATGAAACCGTCGGCCGGTACGGCGCCGGCAAGGTGCTGCTCAAACCGGCCGCCCCGGGTACGGGAGTGATTGCCGGGGGCGCGGTCCGTGCGGTGCTCGAGGCTGCCGGCGTTCAAAACATACTGACCAAGTGCATGGGTTCACACAACCCTCACAACGTGGTGAAGGCGACCCTTGATGGTCTTCAGCGGCTCCAGAGCCGTGAACAGGTGGCCGCACGGCGGGGTATCGGCGTGGAGGAACTCGAGTAGCTCTCGACAAACGGGTCGGAATTCGATTTTGTGTCTGCAAGCCTGTTCCGGCAGCAGGTTTGTGACAACCGAATCAAGGGATGTAAGACATGGCTGACAAACTGAAAATCACTCTGGTAAAAAGTCCGATCGGCCGACCGGAAAAACATCGCAAGGTGCTCAAGGGCCTTGGACTCGGCAAACTCAATCGGAGCGTTGTGCGGTTGAACACCCCCGAGATTCGCGGAATGGTCGATAGCGTTTCCTATATGGTTACAGCGGAGGAAGTCACCGATGAAGCTTAACGAATTATCGCCGCCGGCCGGTTCACGCAAATCCCGCAAGCGGGTGGGGCGCGGAGTCGGATCCGGTTCCGGCAAAACCGCCGGCAGAGGGACCAAAGGGCTCAAGAGTCGCTCGGGCGGAAATGTTCGGGCCGGATACGAGGGTGGACAGATGCCGATTCATCGTCGTTTGCCCAAGGGCGGTTTTACCAACCTTTTCAAAAAGAAATTTGTTGCCGTCAATGTCCGCGACCTGGCCAGATTTGACAGCGGCAGTATCGTTGACGAGGCGGCGCTCGTGCGCCTCGGCCTGGTCAAGGGCAAGCGGGACGGAATCAAGCTGCTCGGCCATGGAGAGATCGCGATTCCGCTGACGGTAAAAGTCGACCGGGTCAGCAAAAGCGCCAGGGAAAAAATAGAATCTGCCGGCGGCAAAATAGAGGGTGCCTGATATGATTGGTGGCGGGTTCGGCAACATATTCAAGATCCCGGAACTGAAGAAGAGGATCTTCTTTACCCTGGCGCTGCTGGTGGTCTACCGTATCGGCGTGCACGTGCCTGTTCCGGGCATCGACAGTGTCGCCCTTGCGGAGATCTTCGACCGGGCCAAGGGTACGATCCTGGGCATTTTCAATATGTTCTCAGGGGGTGCCCTGGAAAGGCTTTCGGTTTTTGCTCTCGGCATCATGCCGTACATCAGCGCTTCGATTATTTTGCAGTTGATGACGGTGGTGATTCCCCACCTGGAGCGTCTGAAGAAAGAAGGGGAGCAGGGACGGAAAAAGATCACCCAGTATACGCGCTACGGTACGGTTATACTGAGCATTATCCAGGGTTTCGGTATCAGTGTCGGCCTCGAGCGGATGGGAGCGGTCATCGATCCGGGCTGGGGTTTCCGGATAATGGCCGTGATTACCCTGACTGCCGGAACGGCGTTTATCATGTGGCTGGGTGAGCAGATCACCGAAAGGGGAATCGGCAACGGCATATCGCTGATCATTTTCGCCGGCATTGTTGCCCGGATGCCTACCGCCATTGGAAACACCTTCCGGTTGGTTTCCACCGGTGCAATGGGGATTTTCCCGATTATCATCCTGGTGGTGTTAATGGTTGCGGTCGTTGCGGCGATCATTTTTGTGGAGCAGGGCCAGCGGCGCATTCCCGTGCAGTATGCCAAACGGATTGTGGGGCGGCGCATGTACGGGGGGCAGAGTACCCATCTGCCGCTGAAGATTAACACATCCGGAGTAATTCCGCCGATCTTTGCCTCCTCCATCATGATGTTTCCGGCTACCATTGCCAGCTTCATTACGGTGCCCTGGATTCAGAACATCGTCTCGGCCCTGGCGCCGGGCAATGCCGTATATGAGTTGATGTTTGTCGGGTTGATTTTCTTTTTCTGCTATTTTTACACGGCGGTTACTTTCAATCCTGTGGACGTGGCAGACAACATGAAAAAGCAGGGGGGATTTATTCCCGGCATACGGCCCGGCAAGCGAACGGCAGACTATATCGATCGGGTATTGACGCGAATCACGCTTGGTGGAGCGGTTTATGTGTCGGCGGTATGCGTTCTGCCGTCGATCCTGATTACCAAATTCAACGTGCCCTTCTATTTCGGCGGAACGGCACTGCTGATCGTGGTCGGTGTGGCCATCGACACGGTGGCCCAGATGGAATCGCACATGCTAAGCCGTCACTATGAAGGGTTTTTGAAAAAATCCGGTTCGAGAGTAAGGGGCCGGCAATGATACGGTTGAGCCGGGCGGCCAATGCTGGCAGCCGGCAGCAGTGGAAACGGAGGCTGAATGCCGAAAGAAGAACCAATAACGGTGGAGGGCATTGTACTGGAGACGTTGCCCAACGCGATGTTCAAGGTCGAGTTGGACAACAAACATCGGGTACTGGCCCATATATCCGGCAAAATGCGGATGCATTTCATCAAGATTCTACCGGGAGATCGGGTGACGGTGGAACTTTCACCGTACGATCTTACACGCGGAAGAATTACGTACCGGTCCAAGTAATCATATCCGGGTGATGCAAGTTCGTTGACAGACGAAGGCCGACTCGCGGGCGAACCATTGGGCTTAGAGCGGCCGCCACCCCAAGATCGGGTATCCGGCAACAGGAGTTTTTCATGAAAGTCAGAGCATCGGTGAAAAAAATCTGTCCCAAGTGCAAAGTGGTCCGCAGAAAGGGTGTATTGCGGGTCATCTGCGAAAACAAGCGCCATAAACAACGGCAAGGATAAAGGGAGGACGAGGATTTGGCTAGAATCGCTGGGGTCGATTTACCGAAGCGCAAGCGGATCGAAATCGCTTTGACCTACATATACGGCATTGGGCGCAGCACGTCCAATAAGATTCTTGCGCAATTGAACATCGATCCGGATACCAGTTCGGATGACCTGACAGAAGATCAGATTACCAACATTCGCAAGGCGATCGACAGTGAACACAAAGTCGAGGGCGAGCTTCGCACGGAAATTTCCATGAACATCAAGCGATTGATGGATCTGGGTTCCTACCGGGGTTTGCGCCACCGCAAGGGCCTTCCGGTTCACGGGCAGCGCACCAGCACCAACGCTCGAACGCGGAAGGGGCCAAAGCGTGCCGCAGTCAAGAAAAAGGGCGCCGCTAAGGCAAAGAAATAACCGAACCGTCGATTCAAGACAGGAATTGATCCATGCCGAGAAAAACGCAAACAAAGAAAAAAGAAAAGAAGAACATTCCCAACGGGGTCGTTCACATTCAGTCTACATTCAATAACACCATCGTGACCATCAGCGATCCGGCCGGCAATACGGTCGCATGGTCCAGCGCGGGAGTGCAGGGATTTAAAGGTTCGCGGAAAAGCACTCCGTTTGCTGCACAGCTGGCGGCCCAGGATGCGGCCAAGAAGGCGATCGAACACGGCATGAAAAATGTCGAGGTCTACGTAAAAGGGCCGGGTCCCGGGCGGGAATCGGCGTTGCGATCGCTGCAGTCGGCCGGATTCAATGTAGTGATGATCAAAGATGTGACCCCGATACCGCATAACGGCTGCAGGCCCCCCAAACGCCGCAGAGTTTAGCGTGTGGCCGATCTCAGGTGATCTGTCTCGGATGTACAATCCGATAAGATCGGCAAATAGCACAAAGCGGTCTGCTGCCGCGCTGCCACGGGGGAGACACGCATAGCCGGTGGCGCGGACGATCGCCGATTTGTTGAACGGTAAAGGAGGAAGATTTGGCTCGATATACAGGATCCGTATGCCGGATTTGCCGGCGGGAAAACATGAAACTCTTTCTGAAAGGTGACCGGTGCTACTCCGATAAGTGTGCTTTCGATCGGCGCGGATACCCGCCCGGGGAGCATGGTCAGCGCCGTGGAAGAAAAATATCCGATTACGGCATTCAGCTTCGTGAAAAGCAGAAAGTGAAGCGGATGTATGGTTTGTCGGAAAGCCAGTTCAGGCTGTTTTTTCAGCGGGCTGAAAGGCAAAAAGGTGTTACCGGAACAAACCTGCTCGTTGCACTCGAAAGGCGGCTGGACAACATCGTCTACCGGCTGGGTTTTGTGAATTCCAGGACCCAGGGGCGGCATTTCGTCCGTCACAATCACTTCACCGTGAACGGCCGGAAAGTCAACATTCCATCCTTTATAGTGAAATCGGGAGATGTCGTTCAGGTGCGGGAAAAGAGCCAAAAAATCCAAGCGATTGGAGATTCTCTGGATGCCGTGGTGCGCAGAGGCGTCCCCCAGTGGCTCGATCTGGAAAAGGAAAAAATGCAGGGTGTCATCAAGGGTATGCCGGAACGCGAAGACCTGACGATGCCCATTCAAGAACAGCTCATCGTCGAACTCTATTCGAAGTAGTCTCGGCGGGGAACGGCGGGAAGCGTTGGAGGACAAACATAGCGCCGACCGGTTCCGGAGCGTTCATCTTTTTTGTACCAACAAACAAAAGCTGGAGATCGTAAAATGGCATCGAGTGAGCTGATGTACATCAACTGGCAAGATATGATAAAGCCGGCAAAAGTTCAGGTAACCAGCAAGCCCTCTTACAGCAAGTTCGTATGTGAGCCCCTCGAAAGAGGTTTTGGGGTCACGATCGGAAACGCCATGCGCAGGGTTATCCTATCTTCATTGCATGGTGCGGCGATCACTTCCGTAAAATTCGACGGAGTCATGCACGAGTTCAGTGCGATTTCGGGGGTTCTGGAAGACGTTTCCGAGATCATTCTCAACCTGAAACAGGTACGCATGCGGGTTGCCGACACGGAACCGAGGCTGCTGCGGATTGAAGCCGAAGGAGAGAAAGTCCTCACTGCCGCCGACATCGTCAGTGTCGACGGCAAGGTCGAAATCCTCAACCCGAGCCAGCATATCGCCACTTTGAGCGCTGATGCAAAACTGCATATGGAAATGATCGTGAAAGTCGGCAAGGGGTATTCGCTGGCGGAATACAACAAAGACGAAGACGCACCGATCGGTACCATCCCCATCGATGCGGTCTTTTCGCCGATCAAACGGGTCAATTACCTGGTCGGCCAGGCCCGGGTTGGTCAGCGCACCGATTACGATAAACTCACCCTGGAGGTGTGGACGGACGGGAGCATCCTGCCGGAGGACTGCGTGGCCTACGCAGCAAAGATCATCAAGGAGCAGATGTCGATCTTCATCAATTTCGACGAAGGCGCCGAAATGAAAAAAGGCCGCCGGCAGGAAGGGGAGGAGGCCCCGGAATGGAACGAGAACCTCTATCGTAGCGTTGAAGAGCTCGAACTGTCCGTACGAAGTGCCAACTGCCTGAAAAATGCCGACATTCACAAGATCTGGCAACTGGTATCCAAAACCGAACCCGAGATGCTCAAAACCAAAAATTTCGGCCGCAAATCCCTTAACGAAATAAAAGAGGTCCTGTCTGAAATGGATCTTTCCCTGGGAATGAAGTTGGAAGGGTTTGAGGCGCCGGAAGAAGAAACCGAGGAAATGGAGTAACGGGACAGATGAGACACCGTAAGGCTGGCCTGAAACTGGGTAGAACATCGAGCCACAGAAACGCCATGTTCCGCAACATGGTGACCTCGTTGTTCAAACATGACCGTATACAGACCACCGATGCCAAGGCGAAAGAGCTCAAACGCTGGGCGGACCACCTGATTACCCTCGCCAAACGGGGAGATCTGCACGCCAGGCGCCAAGCAATGGCGGTCATACGCGAAAAAGATGTCGTGCACAAGCTGTTTGAGGAGGCTCCCAAGCGCTTCGGCAGCGTATCGGGTGGGTACACGCGGGTGGTGAAACTGGGCAGGCGCGCCGGTGATGCCGCACCGGTATCGATCATCGAGTTGATTGCGGTAGAAACGGCTCCGAAAAAGAAAAAACCGGCCAAAAAGGCGACCCCCTCCGCGGCAGCCAAGAAACCGGCCGGTAAAGAGGCGCCGGGGAAGAAAACCGGGAAAGAATCCGAAGCCCGCGAAGCTGCGGCCAAGGCGCCTGCCAAGAAAAAGGCCGCTGCCGCAAAGAAAGCTGCGGATAAAGAGGAGAAGCCCGCAGCAAAAAAACCTGCGACCAAAGAGAAGAAGCCGGCAGCCAAAAAGGGCGCACCGGTGAAGAAATCCACCAAGCCGAAAGAGAAAGAGGAAGGCGCGGCAAAGGAAAAACCGACTGTGAAAAAAGCGGCACCCAAAAGAAAGCCACTGACCAAGGCCGCTGAAGAAAAGCCCCCGGCTTCCGAAGACAAGGGGACCAAAAAGACCGCGACCAGAGCGAAAAAAGCCGCGCCGGCCAAAAAAACAGAATCTGCGGAGAAGAAACCGGCCGCAACTTCACGGAAAAAGAAAGAGAGCCCGGAAGAATAAAGACCGACCGCGGCCTTGTTGCATTGAAAAGCCCTGCTTTGCTGAGCGGGGCTTTTCTGTATCTGGCGCCGGAAGGCGCCACTGCGCGATTCGACGCGGCTGGCTTCCCCTCTTTTTCAGGGCAACTCGCTGACGATCTTCCGATATTCACCCTCCGGGAAGGCTCGGAGCGTCAGCGTTCGGGAGGTGCCGCGTGCGCCGATAATCAAGGCCAGTTTCGCTACCGTTTCGTCATCCGGCGCTTCGACAACTAAGACCATGTCATACTGGCCCATTACCAGGTAGAACTCCTTGATGCTGGCTCCCAGGGATTCGAACTCTTTTTTCGCCGCATCCAGGCGGTCGGGGCCCTCCCTGATGCGCTCGATTCCTTTTTGCGTGAAGCTGGCCAAAGTGATGTAGGTCGGCATGATTGGACCTCCCTGGCATTTGTGATCATTGAAGCGCAAATCCGCACTGCGGCTCCGCCTGGTGGTGCAAACCGATCCGCCCGCTTACCGTTTTCCGGCAGTGAATGTCACCGGTGAATCCGTTACCGGTTCAGCTTCACGATCACCTTTTCGGAATCTCCGATAACCGTCGCTTCCTGGTTTCTTCCGTACTTGCGCCTGGCGGCATACGTCATCTCACGGTCCAGATAACTCTTGATTTCACTCAATGTGATGCGACCATCGGGTTTGCCATAGCGCTGTCCGTCGGCACCGCCGTAGAGGGCATCGAGAAGATGTTTGGTAAACAGGCCGTGATTGGCCTCCTCGTCCCAGCTGGCCATCTGGTCGCTGCCCGCCGCCGAAAGGACCGTAAAGGGTACCACCGGTTCTTCTTTGGGAACCACTCGAATACCCGAAGCTTTGCGGGACAACGGCCCGCGCGGGCTTTCTCCCGAAAAACAGGCATCCAGAAAAACGGTCACCGATCGTGCATCCAGTTTTTCCAGGTTTTTGTAAAGCACTTCCAGGGCGTATCCTTGAAGCTCCGGAGTGTCCGGATTGGCGTCCACCGGCAGAAGATAACGACGGCCATCCTTTAATCCCGGCATGCCGTGCCCGGAGTAGTAGACGAATACATCCGATTCTTCCGGGCGGACCCACCGCCAGAGTTTGCCCTGGTGAGACCGGGCATTGCCGAGTACGGATTCCATTTCGCTGAGCTTCGCATCGCGCAACTCGATGACGTTTCTTTCGCTGACGCCTAAAAATTCAATCACGTATCGGCTCATCGCGTCGGCGTCGTTGTAGGCAAAGTCGACCGCAGGAATGCGGCTTTCATAATTCCTGTTTCCGATGATCACGGCAATGGCATCCGGATTTTCTCTGGCACGCACGGCAGCGGGGGCCGCGGCTGCGGCCGGAATCGCCGGTTTGCGGACCGGTCCGGTCGGGGCGGCTGTCTGTGTGGGGAGCCCGTATTTGCTGAGAACGGTGGCCATTTCCATCTCATAGGCCGCCCAGAACTTGTTCAATCCGATGTTCATCGCGGTCGGTGGCGGCTGCAGTCGTTTTTTCTTGCCGCCCTTGGAGCCGGTGCTCCTGAGTCGCAGGCCGATCGAGACTTCCGTGCCGCTTTCTTTCTCGCTGATAAAGATGTTCGCCAGCACGTCCTTGCCCGAGGGATCGAGCTCCACCCAGTAGCTCACCACTCCAAGATCGTCTCTGATCAGCGACCGCAAATTCTCGGTTTCGGCCCGTTGGACCATGGCCCATTCTTCCATCGTCAGCGGTGTCGGTGCCGGGCCGGAAACGAACAAAAACCCCGTATCGTAGGACTGCTGTTCGACCACCATGCCGATCCGGTTGGCGGTCATCTGGGCTGCCATAAAGCACTGCTGCTTCGTGGCGGGAAACAGGCGTTTGCCCTCGGTCTCCAGGATCCGCTCATTGGCTTCCTTCCAGGCGGCTTCGACTTTGAAAATCGCCTGGTTGTATTGTTTGTCGGTGACGCAAGCCGCCGCAAACAGAGCGATGCAGACGACGGCACACATCCGAAGCGTGTACGCCATGATGCCACCCCCTTTGTTTGTGTTTGCAGTAACACTGATTGAGGACCGAAGGATGCCAGCGCGAAGCGAACGCAGCCGCGGGGACGAGTGACCGGTGGCAGATATTGTGCAGGTGCGGAAGAGAGTCGTTCGAGAAAGAATTTCGAGTCAAGCGCAATCCGATGGTGATCATCCTAATGTCCCCTGCCTAAAATTGTCAATAATTTTCTTCTGTTGGGTTGGATCCATGAGCCCTGCAGTCGGTATGCGCCCCAACCGGGTTCGATTTCACCGGCCGTCACAGCGGTGCCCTGCGAAGCATTGCTGTATTGCGTTATGCAGGAGCAAAGACCGTGCCTGCGGCACTCCTTTGCGGGCTATCCGATCGGCGCCGATCGATCCGTGGATGAAACGAGGCAGAAAATAGATGAAATTTCAAGTAGACAGCCAATATACCGCAGGGGTCACGACTGCCGGGACGCACGATCAGGCGCAGCGTCGGGTGGATGACGGTCAGATTCGGCGTGCATAAGGGTGCAACATTCGTTGACCGCAGATGGTCCAGCCCGGTGCCATCCCTTGCACGACCGGCATCGGAGACCGACCGCCCGAGATTGACATGGCAAAAGATGTTGCAGGGTCCGCCGGTGGTACCGGTTTATCCGGTCCTGCCGGATATGTTCACAACTGGATGGATGCGGCTCGGGAAAATTACCTGGTTACTTCTCGTTTCTTTCTCGCGAAAGATCGACGATTTTCCCGCTGTTCGGGTTGACCGGGGCGGCCGGCGGGAGTTCCGGGGGCGCTGACTTGCGCGTTTGCTTGGCTTCATAGAGGGCTTCGTCGGCCTGTTTGATAAGCGCCTGCGGGTTGTCTATTTTGTGGTCCTCAGCGGTGGCAATACCGTAGCTGATGGAAAGCGGAATCGTCACTTCCGTCGTCGACAAGGGGTTGCGCCTGAAATGGCGCTGGATGCGCTCCATCAAAAGTCCGGCGCTCTGCTTGTCGGTTTCCGGCAGGATCATGACGAATTCATCCCCGGCATATCGGGCCACCACGTCGGTGTTGCGGCTCAACTCCATCAGTACGCGGGCCACATACTTGAGAAGATCGTCGCCCCGGTCGTGTCCGTGGGCATCGTTTACATGCTTGAAGTGATCCAGGTCCACAAACACCACCGAGAGGCTTTTGGGATATCGCTGGTATCGGTAATATTCTCTTTCCAGCACAGATTCCATCACCCTGCGATTGAGCAGCCCGGTCAAAGGATCGTGATAGGCCAGATATCGAAGTTTTTCGTGGGCGGTCACGTTGGATAGGCACAAGGAGACCTTGACGGCGAGTTGCTCCAACAAGCTTGTATCAATGCCAGGCTGAAATCGTTTGGCGCTGATGTCCGCCTGGTTCAGGCTTCCGATCAGCTGACCGTCCAGAGAAATCGGTGCGATGGCCATCGATTTGACAAAATATTTTCGATTTTTTGGCAGCAGTCGAAAATAGGGCTTCAGGTCGTGGTTGACCAGCAAAGGGGAGCTGCGTGCGCCTACAAGCATGTCAAAGCTTTCCCCGTCTATTACGTTCAGCAGTGGTTTCAAGGCCTCGGACGCTTCCAGTTCCTGGATGAACCCGGACAGGTCGCTGTTGTCGATCAGGGAAATCCAGGTGTAGGGAATACCGAATTTGCTGCGGATTTCCGTCAGCAGCACCTCGAACAGATCCGTAAAGTTCAGGATCGTGAGGATGCGTTTTTCAATCTCGAAGAACTTGCGGGCAATTTCCTCGTTGTGCCGCACAATCTCCATTATGGTTTTAATATCGGCCATGCGCCACCGGGACCATGTTGGGGTATTGGGGTTACTGCGGTTTCGAGACGGCAGGGCCCCCCGGGCTGCGGAGGCATCCGGTGACCGGTTGGTGGACAATCTCGCACTGGACCGGTTCGAAAAAGCCGCATCACGACATGTGGTTATCCTATTGGTTGATCCGTATCAATTTTCTCCAGCGCTTCAGCAGCCGCTTCCCTGATTTCCGCATTCGGATCCGCCGATGCTGCCTGCAGCAGCGGCAGTGCTTCTGCCGATTTGATTTCGCCGAGTAGATAGAGGAAATCTCCTTTTACCGCATCAGCCACCTGGCTGTATCGTTTCAGCATCGGTTGGACCACCTGCAAGGCAAGATCTCCGTCGCGCTCCAGCAAATCCTCGACGGTCACCATGGCCGCCAGCCGAACGGTGAATCTTTCATCGGTCAGAAGGTCCGCGAAAGCCGGAAATATTTTTTCATGCCGGTGCATCATCCCGGCCAGTTCGTACGCACCCCCTTCTGTCTGCAGTATACGTCCGAGGGTTTCGTTTCCGAGCATGGCGGGATCCCGATTGACGACGGCCCGTGCAAGCTCCTCCATGTCCACCCTGCCGGTCCAGCGCAGATGGTCATCGAGAACCAGCGTGGGAGCGGACTTGATATTGCGTTCTGCAGCGATTTCCGGGAACAGCGTCGCATCAATTACGGTCAGGTAAATGGAGGCGACGAGAAATGGCAGCGGGAGCAGCCGGCGGACAACTGCCGGGCAGAAGTTGCAAAACGGGGTCACGAATACCTGCAGATCGGCCGGTGTTTCGAGCGCCATGAATCCGTCGGGAAGGGGATCGAGCGCCGGGATGGATGTTTCATCCAGAAAAGCAATTGCTTCCAGGAACGGCTTTATCTCGTTGCCGGCGGGAACGCCGCAGTAGCGCAGCCGTTCTCCGATCAAAATCGCCGGCAGGGGACCGGCTTCATCTGCAACTTCAACCGTTCTGATATTCGGTGCCATCTCGCTCAACCGTCGGCAAAATTCCTGCAGTTCTCCGCCCCGGGGGTCTTCTGAGAGAAACAGCCGGATGCCGACCTCTTTTGTCAGCCGTTTGCCGAATGCCGAGATCGTCTCTTCTTCCAGGGGCGTCGTTTTGTCCATGATCCAATTTCTTGTGATTCTAAATAGTTAACAAAAAGCCAGTCAGAGAATAATAGCCTGAAAACCAGAAAATGTAAACAGATTGATGTACGCATGGTCCGCCGGGTAACGGGCGGGATTCCGTACCAACTGATCCGGTGCAGCCATCAAACCCGACGTCCGGACGCCGGGTTCATGAGAGTGCGCAGGCGGTGGTTGAATGGCGTTTGGGCAAAGCAAAGATCCGGCCTTTCGGTTCCGGCTTGCTCGCACTTTTTTGTTGACAAAAAACCATGTAGCTGCAATATAGCTTTTAAATGGTCTTTGGCAAATGAATCGTGTTTAGTGTATTTTGCTTTATCAACGATGGAGGTTCAGCAGGAAAAAGGAGGCATAAATGACAATGAAGAAAATGGCGATCTTTGTGGGATTGAGTATTGTCACCTGCAGTCTGATGTTGACGCCGGTCTGGGCCGCAGGGCCGTCGCTGGATGCGTGGAAACCCGCCTTTGATCCGTCCGGCGCGAAGTACAAATGCATTATATCCAACGTGTCCCACCCCGTTCTCAAAGGGGTATACACCGGATTTGCATTCCGCGATCTGCTCTGGAAGCGCAGCAACGGCCAGATCTACGTCGACTACAAACCGTTTTCAATGCTCGGCGGCGAGGTCGAAGTGCTCAACCAGCTTCAAATGGGCGCCATCCAGGGGATGGGTGTCAGCTCGGTGGCCGCGGCCAATCTCGGCCCCCGCTTCGGTCTGGTCAACCTGCCGTTTCTGATCGACTCTTTCGATAAGCTCGACAAGTTCGTCGGCAACCGCAAACTCTTCGATCACTTCATGATGGCGATGGATCACCAGGGCATCATCGGCATCGACATCACCGGCTACGGCAACTACGGCTGGGCGACCACCACGCCGGTTCGCTCCATCGCCGATGCCAAGAAGCTCAAATTCCGCACGGCCGAAGCGCCGGTCAACCAGCTGGTGTACCGCGAGTGGGGCATCAACCCGGTTGCCATGCCCTGGCCCGATGTGCCGGTAGCCCTGAAGCAGGGCGTCATCGACGGTCTCGACCACACACCGATGGTGTGCAGCATCACCAAGAAGTTCGAGGTTGCCAAGTACTACACCTATATCGATTACGCCCAGGGACTGTTCATCTGGATCTTCAACAAGGCCTGGTTCAATAAATTGCCGGCCGACCTGCAGGCAACCTTCAAGAGCACCTTGAACGAGGTGTGCGCCGATATCCGCGCGCAAACAGTGGGACAGGAGGCTGCCGAAATCATGAAGTCCTCCAAAGACGGCATCCAGTTCTTCAAGCTGCCGGATGCGGAAATGGAGATCCTGCGCAAAAAAGGCGACATTGCCCACCGCAAATTCGCTCCGGAGATCAACAAACTGCGGGACGGCGACACCTACCGTCCGGCAGATTATTTGAAAGAGGTCCAGGATTTCATCGGATATCAACGACCATAACCTGCGATCGAGGTAGAAAAAAGGGGCTCGAAGATGGGCCCCTTTTATTTTTCGCTTGCATCCGACAGCCCACAGCGGGTATGAAACCGATGACAGCAGAGCGGAGGCGACAATCCCATCCGCGGTTCTATGCAGAGGATAAAACAACCAGCTGGACCACACGACCATCGGAGTGACGGCATATGTTTGGAAAGATCCTGGATGTACTCGACAAGGTGCTGAGCTTTTTCGAAGAGTGGACGCTTTTTCTCACCGTGTTTGTGGCGTTGATCTCGCTGTTCGTCAACGTCTTTCTCCGGTACGTGTTCAACTACACACTGGCCTGGTCCGAGGAGCTGGTGCGCGAGGTGATTATCTACACGACGCTGATCGGCTGCAGCGCGGCCGTGAAGAACCGATCGATGATCAAAATCGACGCATCCGTGCAGCTGCTGCCCAAGCTAAAGGTGCCCCTGACGTTTTTCAGCAACTTCGTAACCCTGATCTTTTCGCTTATCGTGCTCTACTTCGGCTGGAAAATGGCGCTTCTCCAGGTCCAGACCGAGCAAAAGACCATTATTTTACAGATACCCCTGGTGTACATTTTTTCGATCCTTCCGCTTATGGGCGCCATGATGTTCATCCGCACCATACAGTTGTTTCACCAGGACATAGCGGATCTGCGCGGCAAATCGAGCGAAAAAGCAACACCCTGAGGGTCCGGGGCGAAGGGGTAAAGAGAGGTTCAATGGAAGCCAGTCACATCATCATCCTGTCGATCCTGCTGGGCTGCATGGCCACCTACATCCCCGTGTTCATGTGCCTGTTTTTCACCTCTGTTCTGGGGTTTCTGCTGTTTACCGATCTGCCGCTGATGCTGCTGGTGCAGACCCTGCTGCGCAGCATGGACAACTTTGCGCTGGTGGTGGTGCTCTTTTTCATCCTGTGCGGCAACATTATGACGGCCGGCTCGATCGTCGATAAGCTGATCAAGGTGGCCAACGCGATGGTGAGCTGGCTGCCGGGGGGGTTGGGCATGGCCGGTGTCATCGCCTGCGGACTGTTCGGCGCCATCTCCGGATCCACTGTCGCCACCGTGGTCGCGCTGGGCGGTTTTATGATTCCGGCGCTGATGGACAACGGCTACCCGGAGAAATACACCCTCGGGCTGATGACCACTTCGCCCAACCTGGGGGTGATCATCCCGCCCAGCATCGGGATGATCCTGTATAGCATGATCAGCAACGTTTCCCTCGAGGGGCTTTTTCTGACCGGCTTTCTACCCGGTCTGCTCATCATCTTCGGGGTCTGCCTGTACACTTTTTTCTTTTTCCGGAAAAAAACCGAGATCGTCCGCAAGCCGGTTCCGAGCCCCCGCGAAGTCGTGACGATTTTCAAAGAAGGGATCTGGTCGCTGCTGCTTCCTGCGATCATATTCGGCGGGATCTTCTCCGGAGCCTTCACTGCCAATGAAGCCGCGGTGGTTGCCTGTGTATACGCGTTTGTCGTGGAGCTGTTCATCCACAAGTCGATTAAGTTCAGTGCGGTCAAGAAGATAACGGTCAATTCCGCCGTTACTTCGGCCACCCTGCTGATCATCGTGGCCGGCGCCAGCTGCTTCGGCCGCCTGCTGACCCTCGAGGACATTCCCGGCCGAATCACCGAGGCGGTGCTGTCTACCGTCACCAACCCGATGGTGTTTCTGCTGGCGATGAACATTTTGCTGCTGATTGTCGGAATGTTCATGGATATCATTTCTGCGACGATGATCTTAGGGCCCGTGTTTCTCCCCATGCTGGATGCCTTCCACATCGACTGGATGCACTTCGGGCTGATTATGACCGTTAACCTGGCGATCGGTTACTGCACACCGCCCATGGGAGTGAGTCTGTATATCACCGGGGCGATTTCCAATCGTGACATTATTTACGTCTCCAAAGCCGTCATACCATTTATCATCATCCAGATGGCGGTGCTGTTTTTCATGACCTATATGCCCGACGCCGTTCTCTGGCTGCCGGATATCATGGGATTCAGGCGATAAACGCCACGCAGAACTCTCTAAACACAGCTGAAATCCGGATGGACCACGGAGATCCAGTGACAGAGGAAGCCCTCCTGAAAGCCAAGCGCTATCGCTGGCTGATATTCAGCATTCTGGCCTGCGGGTACATACTGGTATACTTCCACCGCCTCTGCCCGGCGGTTCTGGCGGTGGATATGATGCGCGACCTGCGCACCACCGGGGCTATCACCGGCTTGCTGGGAGCCGCATATTTCTATCCGTATGCCGTCATGCAGCTGCCTGCCGGGCTGCTCTCCGATTCCTGGGGGCCGCGCAAGACCATCACGCTGTTCTTTCTTGTCGCTTTCGGCGGATCACTGCTTCTGGGGCTGGCTTCTTCCGTATTCTGGGCCATCGTCGGCCGCACCCTCGTGGGACTGGGAGTGGCCATGCTCTTTGTCCCGACGCTGAAAATCCTGGCCGAGTGGTTTCACGCCCGGGAGTTTGCCGTGATGACAGGCATTCTCATGGCCCTCGGCGGGGTCGGTTCTCTGACCGCTGCAACGCCGCTGGCCGCACTCAGCGGCTGGATCGGTTGGCGAATGTCCTTTGTTGCCGTCGGCATGTTCACCCTGGCGCTGGCGCTGCTGGTCTATCTTTTTGTCCGAAACCGGCCTTCAGAGTTAGGATGGCCCTCTCCGGCAGGGCAACCGCTGTCGGCCGCAACCCCGATCGGTCTGCTGGAGGGTGTCCGCAGGGTTTTATTGCACAAAAACTTCTGGCCTTTGGCCGCCTGGTTCTTTTTTGACTGCGGGATCTTCTTTTCCTTCGGTGGGTTGTGGGGTGGGCCATTTTTGGCACACGTTTACGGTCTGAGCAAAACCGAGGCAGCCCAGATTCTTTCCATGCTGGCTATCGGCATGATCATCGGCAGCCCCACCCTGAGCTGGGCATCCAACAGCTTGCTGCGCGGGCGCAGGCCGGTCATCATACTGTCGAGCTTCGTCACCCTCGTGATAACCGCCTTTCTGGCTTTTCAGACAGATGCCATACCACGGATGGGGCTCTATCTGCTCTGCCTCGGGCTGGGCATATTCTCCAGCGCTGTGGTGGTGATCGCTTTTACCGCCAACAAGGAGCTCTTTCCGGTTCAAATGGCCGGCACGGCCACCGGAATCGTCAACTTGTTCCCCTTTGCGGGCGGAGCAGTTTTTCAACCGCTGTTGGGGTATGTGCTGGAGCACTATGGCCGTGTGGGAACGAGCTTCACCCTGGTAGGATACCGGATGGCTTTCCTGCTGCTCTTTGTTTCCGGGTTGATTGCGTTCCTGTCCAGCCTCTTTGTCAAGGAGACGCTGAAGGCGGCAGAGTGAGCTTGGCGGTGAACCGACGCTGCAATGGCATTGTCTTCACAGTTTCTGCTTCCCTTGAATTCGACGGTAAAGTGTGTATTTTTGTGAACAATGCGCAAAGAATACCGCTTGTCTGCGGAGCAACAAAACGTCAGAACGCCATCCGTCCGGCTGACCGACAGGGTGGTACCAAGCATGGGAGGGTATCATGAAATTGAAACAGATCGTGGTTTCCATCGAGAATTCTCCAGGGCGACTCCTGGAGGTCACCGAGGCGCTGGGGAAGGCCGGCATCAATCTCCGCGCGCTCAACCTGGTGGACACGGGAGCTTTCGGCCAGCTGCGGCTGCTGGTTTCCGATGTGGCCAAGGCCAGGCAGATCCTGATGAAAATTCAGGTATCTGCGTTCGTCAATGAGGTGGTTGCCGTAGAGATTGAGGATGTGCCCGGCAGCCTGGCCAAGTTGTTGAAGCCGTTGCGGGATGCAAATATCAACGTAATCATGATGTACGCATTCATCGGGTTTTCATCCGGCAAGGCCGTGATGATATTCCGGTTTAGCGACGATGATCGGGCAATCGAAATCCTGAAGTCGAACGATTACAAGCTGCTCGATTCAGAAACGTTCGGAATATTGGAGAACGAGGCGGTGGTCTGTTAGAATTTTATGGCCAAACCAGTCGCCATACCCAGAAAACGGGAACCGATGCAGAAAGATTCGGGCGAGAAGGTTCTGCAAGAGCGCTACCGGGCGTTTGTCGAGGACGTGGCCGATGCCTTTTACGAGACCGATCTGCAAGGCAGCTTCTTGTACTTCAACGACGCCCTCTGCCGGCTGTTCGGATACTCGCGCCAAGAAATTCTGGGACATAACTTTCGCGAGTTCATGGACACAGACAATGCCGACTCGGCCTTTCAACGCTTTAACCAGATCTACCGCACCGGGCAGGGAATCACGGATATCGTGTGGGAAATCCTCCGCAAGGACGGTGAAACCCGCGTAATCGAGCTGTCCGCCAATCTGATCCTGGACGAGACCGGCAAAAAGACCGGATTTCGCGGTATCGCCCGGGACATCACTGAAAAATACCTGGCGCAATGCAAAGTCCTGGAGTCCGAACAGCTGGCCCAGTGCCAGTACGAAGCCAGCCGAAAGGCCGAACAGCGCTATCGGGCATTTCTGAATTTTCTGCCCGATCCGGTGTTCGTCTTTAACTTCGACGGTACGGTAACCTATTTGAACCCGGCGTTCGAGAGGGTGTTCGGATGGACACTGCAGGAGCTCAAAGGCAAGCGGATCCCGTTTGTTCCCGAATCTGAAAAACAGCCGACCCGGGACGGGATCGAACGGTTGCTGAGGGAAAAGATCCTGCACGGATTCGAAACCAAGCGGCTGACCCGGGACGGCCGGACGCTGGACATCGTCATCGACGGAGCGATTTTCTACGATGACAAAGACCAGCCGGCCGGGCAGGTCGTTACGCTGCGGGATGTGACCGCTGAAAAACGGTCGGCACGCATCAACGAGGCGCTGTTTCGCATCGCCAAGGCGCTCTACCAGTTCAGGGGATTGGACCAACGGCTCGATTTCATTACCCGGGAGGTTCAGGACCTGATGGCGGCCGAGGGGGCCCTGGTGATTCTTATCGATGAGGACAAGAAGGAATTTTTCTTCCGGGCTGCCTCATATGAAGACGTGGAAGCCGAGAAGATATACAAAGAGACCCGCTACCCCATGGACAAGGGAGTAGCCGCTGAAGTCATTCGCACCGGAAAGCCGATGATCGTTCCCGATTATTACGACAGTCCCTATTCCTATCACACCGTTGACAAGCGGACCGGTCAAAAAACCCGCAACATGATCCAGGTGCCCATGCTTACCGATAACCGGATGATCGGCGTTCTTTGTGCGGTGAACAAAAAACAGGGTGAGTTCGACCAGGCGGATGCCGATCTGCTGAGCACATTTGCGAGTATCGTGGCACTGCCGATTGAAAATGCCCGAATCGACGAACAACTGAAGAAATCATACGAGGAAGTCAAAAGCCTCAACCGGGCAAAAGATCAGGTCATTCACCGGCTCTCCCACGAGCTCAAGACTCCGGTATCGGTCCTGTCGGCATCGTTGGCTCTTCTCGAAGATAAACTGGCCGGCTCGGAAAGCACTGCGATCCGGCGGGTGCTGGGAAGAAGCCGTCGCAACCTGCAGCGGCTGCTGGACATGCAATACGAGATCGAAGATATACTGCAGGAGAGAGATCTGCGCAGCAGCGCGCTGCTTTCGGGCCTGCTGGATGCCTGTGCAGACGAACTGGAGGCCCTGGTCGCTGCCGAAACCGGAGACGAGGCACTGGTGGAGCGGATCCGTAGCCGAATCGACGGCATCTTCGGGTTGCGCAACCCAGAGCCGGAAATGCTTGCGCCGGGTCCGTTTGTAGAAAAGTTGATGGAGCAGCTGCAACCGGCATTTTCGCATCGCAGTCTGGACGTAGATTTCCACGCCGATAAAACGGAAAGCATATGGATTCCACCGGAGGTGCTGACCAAAATCGTGCGCGGCCTGATTCGCAATGCCGTAGAAAATACTCCTGACGACAGCCGGGTAGAAGTGTCGGTCCGCAACGGCGAAGAGGGACCGGAACTGATCGTGCGAGATTTCGGTGTCGGCATTACGGAAGAAAATCAGCGACTGATTTTTGAGCAGTTCTTCACCACTTCCGACACCCTGCAATACGCCACCCGCAAGCCGTTTGACTTCAATGCCGGCGGGCGGGGATTTGATCTGCTGCGGATGAAGATCTTCTCCGAACGGTATCATTTCAACATCCGGTTTAGCTCCAGGAGATGCCGGTACATACCACATGACGGGGATGTCTGCCCGGGGGATATCGAGGCCTGCGATCCGTGCAGCCTGCAGCAGCATTGTCTGGAATCGGGCGGGACGACCGTGACGGTTCAATTCCTTCCGGCCGCGAAGCGGAAGATGTGATATCGATCAGGCAAAACCCGCCGCGCTGCAGCAGGCGCGGCTACAGAACCTTTCCGGATAGATATTATGGCAAAAGAAAGCAAGTGGGACAGTGAGCAACAACCGGAGACAACCACCGGGGGATTTTTCCGGGATGTGGAAATTGAATTTCTCATTCACGAACTGAAAGATCCGATTGCCGTCATCGAAACCGGTCTGCGCACGATACTTGAAAAAAGGGATAAATTCGGCCCGCTGACATCCCGTCAGGAGAAAACCGTCCGAAGAGCTTTGCGCAACACCCACAAGGCCCGGCAGATGCTCAACGGATTGCTGGAGATCGGACGCTCCGAAACGGGTTGTTTTGTATGTCGACGGTTTCAGCCGGCTCAATCCCTGTGTGCTGCGCTCATAGATGCACTGGAGACAACCGGCGGCGCAACCGTTGTCGAGGGGACCGTCGAAAAAGACGACCGCTTCGCGCCCCAACTTCTGGAAGCAAACGGCATTTTTCTCGACATATCATCGAACGTGGCCGAACTGGAAATGTTTCAGGACGAGGTCAAGTTCAGACAAATTATCGGCAATCTGGTCAAAAACGCCATCCATCACCGGAAACACCGAATCGACATTCAGATGTACCACTTGACGGATCAACTCTGTGTTGAGGTAAGTGATGACGGGCCAGGCGTCGACCCAAGCGAACGCGAACGGATCTTCCAGCGTTATGTCCAGGGCAAGGAGTGCAGCCTGTCGCTGCGCAACGGCCACGGACTGGGATTGGCGGGAGCGAGAATCATTGCCAGATGTCTCGGAGGGGAAATCGAACTGGAGACGAAGAAAGACAAGGGCGCAACGTTTCGCATGCGCCTTCCGGTATCGCTGAACTCCGGCAAGGAGTAACCAGCAGACAAAGGAGTTGTCATGACAAAGACGGAATCGGTACTGAAAGGAAAACAGATCCTGGCGGTGGATGACGAAGAGGATATCCTGGAAACCATCGAAGACATTCTCGATGAAGTGGTTCTCGACACGGCCAGTGATTACGAAAGTGCATCACAAAAAATACGGGAACACAAATACGATTTAGCCATATTGGACATCATGGGCGTCAACGGGCTCAAACTTCTGGAAGAATCGGTCCAGCGTGGTATTCCGACCGTCATGTTGACTGCCCATGCCATCAACCCGGAAACGCTGATGGAGTCGATCCGCAAGGGGGCGATATCTTATTTGCCCAAGGAGACGCTGGCGGAGCTGGACGCGTTGCTGGAAGATCTGCTGGGCGCCCACCAGAGGGGAGAGCCGGCCTGGAAACTGCTTTTCGACAAGCTGGGGGACTATTTTGACGATCGATTCGGGCCGGATTGGAAAGAAAAAGACAAGCAGTTCTGGTCTGAATTCAGCCGCACCTACCAGATCGGCAAAGGAATTCAGGAGCGGCTGAAACACGATGAAAGGATTCTCGGCAAGGGGATATAGGCATTTATTTTTTAGCCAGAAGCTTTCTCCACTTTTTCAGATCGGCATTTCGGACGCACCGCACATACCCCGGCTTATTTAAGTTGTATGGAGTATAGGTCCCTCGAAACGAGTTCACCGTAAAATCAAATTGATACAGAACGGCGTGACCGTAGCGCTTGCCGGCAATCATAATGTATCGGTTCGATGTGTCATAACTCCAGAAATGTCCGTTCATGGTCTCGAACACATTGCATATCGCGGCACTGTGTACAACTGCGCTTTCGCTGATGTTAAACATTCGGCGATACTTGGGGCTGAAGCTGATGTTGCTGATCATCCTCAGCTCGTGCAAGGTCGGCACCCGCCAGTCTTTGTGACCGCCAAGCCTCAATTTTTTCGCATGCGCAACCGCACCCTGGAAATTGCGTTGCCCGTTATCCGGGCTTTTTTCCCACATTAACCCTGTACTCATGTCAATGATCGTCCCGTCGTGCACCTCGATGTAAGTGCCGCCGTCCACCGGATCATTGATTCTGCGAAACCATTTTTCTTCTTTCTGTGCGGTTCTTTTCCGCGCCCTTCGTTTGTAAATCTCGATGGTGGTTGTGTCGGTAAAGACCTCCCCGGACTGGTTAACGGCGGACAACTCGATCTCGTGCGTACCCACGGAAAGATCCTCTCGCGCAAACAAGGTGCCGGTGCCGATCACGCCGTCGAGGCTCGAGGTCCACTCAAGATTGTTTTCGGCCACATCCCCCGCACTGGCTGTTCCCGAGCCTGCGAATTCAATCGCGTCCCCTTCTTGAAAGTAGTACTTTGAAGGAGACTCGATCAGAACGACGATATCATTGCTTACGGTAGTTACTGCCCTGTCTTTACAGGCAGTGCCGATGCTGATCATCGATAGACAGAGAAGAAGTAACAGCAGCGTCTTGGATCGCATTATTAACAAGTCCCCCAGCGGTTTTTATCTCAAACCGTTATTTATGGACGGGATTTTTCCCTCGGAAAGCAGCGGTCAGTCATCCCCCCTCGGTGTTTGTTCCTACAACGGTATTATACCATCAAATCGACAGGCCTGTAAATATGACCGGAGCAGCAGAACGTTACCTGCTGCGCAGGGCTGGTGTTCCTGGCCCATGCACTGCCACCGTGAACAACAAGCAGGAAGGCACGCTGGTTTGATCAGCAATCGGAAGAAATGCGGTCGTTACAGGTTGAGGAACTGCATCCAGGCGCCGTGGCAAATTGGTTTCATGGCTTTTGGGGCAGAGAATACTGAGGAGGAGCGGGGCCTGGTGATCGATGCCATCCATCCCCGAATCAACTTCGAAATTGTTTCCCGCAGAGATTCGCCGGCGCTTTGTGCTACCGGTATGGGCGGTGTGGCGAAACAAGACCGTCGCGTTTGTGCGATCGATCCGTTTGAAATCGGTGTATCGCACGCTGAGATTATTGATCGCCTCCGGCAGGAACTGGTGGTCGACCTTTTTTGGGTGGAACCAACGCGAATACCGAGAAAGGTGCGCTGGTGAATCTGGATATGACCGGCAAGCGCATCAAGAGCACCGCTTCACCCGCCAATGCTATCGGCCTTGACAACTGGTAGATGCCCTGTGGGAAAACATCTTTTGGCAGGGTTGCAACAGCCCTGACCGAATCTGCAATGCGTGGTCCATGATCGCAAAGTCGACTGCCACCGGCCGCATCAAACTCGTGCTGATCAACCAGGCCGGTGGCCTGTGACCAATCATATCGGGAGGTATGCCGAAGATGTTTCAGCCTGGCGCCCTGCCGGATTTATCGGCGGTTATTCTTACAGAGGAAAACCTGATGGATCTTGCGACTGCTCCATCAATGCGGCGTCGACTTTTTTCACCTCCATCATGGACAGTATACGCTGCAATGAGCACAGTATCATCGCCTTCTCCCACGATTGGAGGTTGCCGAATGCATCGATGAAAGACTCCTGCAGCAGTGGAGGGGTTTTTTCCAACAGCTTGTGGCAATCCGGTGTGGCGCATACCAGCACTTTGCGTCGATCGACCTCGTCACGGACCCGTCTGATGAAACCGCGTTTTTCCAGCCGCTCCAGTATGCCGGTCACGGTAGCCTGGCTCAGGCTGACGGCTCTGGCGATTTCACTCGTCGACTGCTTGCCTTTGCGGACCGCTTCATGCAGGATGGTGAGTTGTGGAGCCGACAGCCCGACCGTTTTAATCAGGTATTTGGAGTGGATGTCGATCAACTGAATAATTCTTCTCAGGCATATGAGCACATCATTGGTCAGGTCCCTGTCCGTGATTGCTTCCGGCATCTGCTGTTCACCTAATTTTTAGTTTCTGTTCAAAGTGTTTTTGGTGATATCCCAACCGGGCCTTTATAGAAAATTTTTAACATGCTGAAAAATAAAGCTATATTATATATTGTCGCAAATAATACCGTTGTTGTTCCGGAAAAGTCAAGGGAGTTGTCAATTCGACGAAAGTATGTAGTAAATAAATTTAATATACAGATAGTTATATCAATTCCATCATGTTGCATCCAGCGCTATCCCACAGAGAATGGTTAAAAATACCGTATCCTTCCTTGACAATCATTTGATTTCAACATAATAAACAGCTAAATAGCACGTAAAAACCACCCATTTTACAGATAATCCGTTGTAAATACACAGAAAAATATTTTCACCAGCTGTTTACTGGTGAAAAACTATCAGTTCAAAGTAAAAACAGGCTGATGCGTGTCAACGTTGGCAGCGCCTGTCTATGGTAACCCGAAGCACAAGGAGGCTGTAATGGATTCAACCGATCAGTTCCATCCGGCGGTGAGTGATCTCAAAAGACAACTGCAGAATGGGGAGATCAGTCGTCGGGATTTTATGCGCTACGCCACTCTGCTGGGAGTGTCGACTTTGGCCGCGGGCCAGATGATCGGACTGCTGCTGCCGCGCAAGACCTTGGCAGCGGATATCCGGCGGGGTGGGACGCTTAAGGTTTCGCAGCAAGTCCAGAAAATCGACCATCCGGCGCGCTTTTCCTGGCTGATGCCGTCCAACTCCATGCGAATGGTGTTCGAGTACATGACCCTTACGGGACCGGACAATATAACACGCCCCTACCTGTGCGAGAGCTGGTCGGCCAGCGATGACCTGAAAACGTGGACCTTCAACGTTCGCCGGGGGGTCGCATTCAACAACGGAGACACCCTTACCGCCGATGACTGCATCTTCACCATCAACCAGTGGCTGAACAAAGATGTAAAATCATCGCTGCTTGGCCTGGTCGGCTCTTACCTCGATCCCGGCGGCATCGAAAAGGTCGACGACTATCGATTCAAGCTCCACCTGAAGAGGGCCGAGATTGCGATACCGGAACACTTTTTTCAATACACGGCCCAGGTTCTCAGCCACCGCACATTCGAGGGGGACATGAAGAAACGGCCGCATGGAACCGGCCCCTTTGTCCTGGACACTTATAACGAAGGAGAGATCTGTATCGTCAAGGCCCGCAGTAACTACTGGCAAAAAGGATTTGACGGCAAGCCGCTGCCCTACATCGATGAGATCCGCTTCATCGACATGGGAGGAGAGCTGGCGCCGCAGATAGCCGCCCTGAAGTCCGGCGAAATCGACCTGATCGATGCCTCCGACAATCCCGGGCCGCAAATCATGAAAGCCGTCAATCGCGATGCCCACGTCCAGGTCATGCCGGTGGCCACTGCTACCACGCGGGTGATGCGCATGCGGGTGGACATGAAACCCTGGGACGACAACCGGGTTCGAATGGCCTTGAAACTTTGCCAGAACCGCGAAAAAATTCTGGCCCTGGCATACCAGGGGGAAGGAATACGGGGGCAGGACTTTCACGTCTATCCAAAACACCCCGAGTATTGTTCAAAGCCGTTCCCGAGGTATCAACCGCAGCGAGCCAGAAAGCTGCTGGCAGAAGCCGGCTATCCCAACGGCATCGAGGTAAATCTGGCCGTGGGCTCGGAGTGGACCGATATTGTGCGCTATGCCGAGGTTCTCAAGCAGGATGCCGCTCCGGCCGGTATTCGTGTCAACATCCAGACCATGCCCACCAGCCAGTATTGGGAAAAGTGGACCGAAGTCGATCTGGGCGTAACCCCCTGGACCCACCGCCCCTTAGGCACCATGGTCCCCAACCTGGCATACATTGCCGATGCTGACGGCAAGCCGGTACCCTGGAATGAAACCCGCTGGGTCGATCCGGAATTCAGCGACCTGCTGGCCACCGCCAGCGGCACCCTGGATATCAACGCACGTCGGAATATATTCTGCGAGTTGGAAGAAATCCAGATGACGCGGGGTCCGATCGGGATCGCCTATTGGATGAACACCTGGATGTGCTCCAACAAAAGGCTCCAGAATGTCGCAGCTCATCCCAATCTGGTCTTTCTGTTCAATGAAGCCTGGCTGAAATCCTAGTCTTGGCCACTTACCGCAACCGCAACGGGGCGGGTCGGAGCAATCTGATCCGCCCGCTTCTTGTGCGGCAGGAAGTAGGAGATGGGTAAATTTATCGTCAGACGACTTGTGCTGCTGCTGCTGACCATGCTGCTGGTTTCCATGGCCGTGTTCTTGATTACGGAAGCCTCGCCGGGAAACGTCGCCCGCAACGTGTTGGGAGCGTTTGTCACCCCGGAGCAGGAAGCCTCCTTTCTAGCCCAGCTCGGACTCGATAAGCCGGTCTGGCAGCGCTATGTCCACTGGCTTTTCGGCTCCGACTGGAAGGCAGCGCGCAAAATCGGCCTGCGGTTGAAGCGATTGGTCACCGAGAAAGGATTTGTCGAGTGGTGGGCGATCGACGAGAGCGGCCGCCCGGTTCGCTGGAAGCTCCAGGGGGATGATCTGGTGGCCGAGCTGCGGCAGCCGGACGGAAAAACCGTCCGCAAGATCGACAACCGGCGCTGGGAATCCGATCCGCAGGGAGGCTGGTCATTCTGGGGGGTGGACAACGCCAACCATGCCGTACGCTGGCAAAAGGGCACCGACCGCAAAGTCTGGACTTTTATTATGGGCTCAGGCTGGAAACAAAGCTCCGGCGGGCCGGAAGAGTATCTCCCGCTGAAAAAAGGGTTCATTCGGGGCGATCCCGGAGAGTCCCTGCGTACCGGCCGCCCGGTAGGTGACAGCCTGTATGTCCGACTCCGAAATTCCCTTGTGCTGGCGGGCATCGCCTTTGTCATCGTCATGCCCCTGGCGCTGTTTCTAGGTCTGTTAGCCGGGCTCAAAGAAGGCAGCATCCGGGACCGGGTGCTGTCGGTGGGGGGCATGATGTTCTCGGTTATTCCCGAGTTTGCCACCGGCATCTTTCTGATCCTGATCGTTGCGGTCTGGTGGCAGCTGGTTCCCGGGGCCACTGTATTTGGAGAAAAAGCCCCCTGGGAGCGGCCGGACATGCTCATCTTGCCGGTGCTGACGCTGACGTTGATCGAACTCGGATACGTGCTGCGCATCACCCGGGCCAGCATGGTGGAGGTAATGCGCTCGCCTTACATCCGTACAGCCTATCTCAAGGGGTTGCCCTACTGGCGGATTATCACCAAGCATGCCGTGCGCAACGCCCTGATGGCACCGATTACAGTGATCATGCTGCACGTCAACTGGCTGATGGGGGGCATCGTCATCGTGGAGGTGGTGTTCGGCTATCCGGGACTGGGCAAGTACCTGCTCGACTCGGCGCTGTACAAAGATATCAATGCCCTTGAGGCCGGGGCGATGATCCTTGTCATCGTGGCTGTCGGCACCCAGCTGGTCGCCGACATCATTTATACAATCATCAATCCAAGAATCCGGTACACATAGCCGGAACGAGCCGTGAACGAAACGAATGAAACCATCGATTCGGCAACTGGCACACACAGCGCCGCAGTCGACACCCATGCAAACGACGTGATCCAACCGGAGCACGATGTGACCCGCCCCGGGCACTGGCACCGGTTGCGGGCAGGCCTGTCGATTCTTTTTGCATCCCGGGCTGCCGTGGTGGGCTTGATCATCGTTTTGTTCTGGGTGTCGGCGGCTGTCCTCGCACCGCTGCTGACACCATACACCCCGCTGGAGCAGGACTGGAAAGCACCCAACCAGGGGCCTTCAATGGCGCACCCGCTCGGTACCGATGAATTGGGGCGTGACCTTTGGTCCCGATTGATTTACGGGGCCCGGGTCGTTCTGGTAATCCTGCCGATTTCCGAAAGCGTTTGGCTGCCGGGCGGCACGGCCCTGTGGGGAGTATTCGTCGCACTGGTGGTTGGCACCACCCTCGGCCTGGTGAGCGGGTATTTCGGCGGCTGGCTCGACGAGGTGGTCATGCGACTGCTCGATGCAATGATGGCAGTGCCCATCATCCTGCTGTTTCTGATCATCATGGCCGCCCTGGGGGCGTCGGCCGTCAACGTGGTGATCGCCATCACCATCGTGGGCACGCCCGGAATCGCCCGGCTGGTGCGCAGTCTTACCCTTGATATTCGCACCCGGGAATACGTTCGTGCGGCAGAAACCCGGGGGGAGAATCCGTTTTACATCATGTTTGCCGAAATCCTGCCCAACGCCAGGGGCCCGATCATTGTCGATGCCATGCTGCGGGTGGGCTACGCCATATTTGCCATGGGCACCCTCGGCTTTCTGGGTCTCGGTCTGCCGCCGCCGTCGCCGGACTGGGGCAGCATGGTGGCCAAGGGACGCGAATTCATTCTCGAAGGCAGTCCCTGGGCGGCCCTGTGGCCGTCGGTGGCGATTGCCTCGCTGGTGGTGGGGCTCAATCTGTTGGCAGACGGTCTGCGGGAAGAGAGTATGCGCTATCAATGATGAAAAAAACACCTGACAAAAACCCCGATCCGGTCCTGGATGTTCGGCACCTGACCATCGCCTATGAAACCCGCAAGGGGGAAGTGGAAGCGGTCCGGGACGTATCCTTTGGCGTCCGGGAGGGACAAACCGTCGGGCTGGTGGGAGAATCCGGCTGCGGCAAAAGCACGATTGCGTTCGGCATTGTCAATTTTCTCGGCCCCAACGGCCGCATCAACAGCGGAAAAGTGATTTTTCAGGGAAACGATCTGGTCGGACGTTTGGAAAACGAGCTGAAAAAGCTGCGCGGAGATCGGATTTCCATGGTCTACCAGGATCCCATGCAGGCCCTGAATCCTGCGGTGCGCTTAGGGGACCAGCTCGTGGAGGTGTTGACCTTTCACAAGGACATTTCTGCCGCCAACGCCTGGGACCGCTGTGTGGAAATGCTCAGGCGGGTGTACATGCCCGACCCGCAGGATGTCATGCGCCGCTTCACCCACCAGATTTCCGGCGGCCAGCAACAGCGGGTGGTGATCGCCATGGCCATGTTGAACAACCCGGCCCTGCTGATCATGGATGAGCCCACCACCGCCCTGGATGTTACGGTGGAAGCCGCGGTGCTCGACTTGCTCGAAGATCTGAAAAACGAATATCAGACCGCCAATATTTTCATTACCCACAACCTGGGAGTAGTGGCCCGTGTCAGCGATTATCTGTGCGTGATGTATGCCGGCGAGCTGGTGGAGCGGGGAGATATCAGGGAGATTTTCGAACGACCCTGCCACCCCTATACGATGGGGCTGCTTTCCTGCGTACCCAAACTCGGAGACAGCAAGCTCGATTCAAACCTGCATCCGATCCGCGGTCGGGTGCCGCCGCCGGCCAAGCGGCCAAAAGACGAATGTATCTTTGCCCCCCGGTGCAACTATGCCACCGACCAGTGCCGACAGGGCCGCCCGGCGCTGCTGGAGGTCGGCGGCGATCACCTGGCGCGCTGCATTTACGCCGGGGAAATCGACAGCCGGCCGCGAACCCGCCGGTCGCAGCGTCGGGCCAGGCAGGTCGAAGCGCTGGCACAATCAATAAAACCGGCAGAACCGCTGCTCGGGTTCGATCAACTCAAAGTCTACTATCCCCAGCAGTCCAACTCCCTCGTCAGCCTGATCGGACTGGGAGAGAAGAAATTCGTCAAGGCAGTGGACGACGTCAGTCTCCGGCTGGCCAAGGGACGGACCCTCGGGGTGGTGGGGGAATCGGGGTGCGGCAAGTCGACCCTGGTCAAGGGGATCATTGGTTTGGAACAGGTCACCGAAGGGCAGATTGAGTTTTTGGGCATCGATGTCACCCAACCGGTGTCGGGCCGCGACGCGAGCCTGATCCGGGAAATGCAGATGGTGTTTCAAAACCCGGATTCCACCCTCAACCCGTCCTATTCCATCGGAAAGCAGATTGCCCGGCCGATCCGCAAGTTCAAAACGGTGCCGAAAAAGCGGGTCAAAGAAGAGGTCATCCGGTTGCTGAAAGCAGTGCGCCTGAGCGCCACTTACTACGACCGGCTTCCCCGTCAGCTCAGCGGCGGTGAGAAACAGCGGGTCGGGATCGCCCGGGCCCTGGCCAGTCGACCGGATCTGATCATCTGTGACGAGCCGGTGTCGGCCCTGGATGTTTCCGTGCAGGCGGCGGTAATCAATTTGCTGCTGGACATCCAGCAGAGTTTCGGCTCCTCCATGATTTTCATCGCCCACGATTTAAGCGTGGTGCGCTTTTTCTCCGACGACATCGCCGTGATGTACCTGGGCCAGATCGTCGAACTGGGCCCGGCAGAGGCGATTTACGATCCGCCTTATCATCCCTATACCGAGGCCCTGCTGTCGGCGGTGCCGATACCGGACCCGGATGCCGAGCAGACGGAAATACGCCTCAACGGCAACGTGCCCAGCGCCCTCGACCCGCCCTCCGGATGCCGTTTCCACACCCGGTGTCCGCGACGCAAGGAGATGCTTGCTGACGGCGGCCTCATCTGCGAGCAGCAGGTGCCCCCCTGGCAATCCAACGGCAGGGGACACCGCATTTTATGTCACATACCGATCGAGATGCTAAAGACAATCGATCCGGTGGTGCATGCCAATGGTGACGGTTCTTCTCTGCAACCAGTTGAATAAAGATGCAGAATGCGACCTCGTGTCGCTCTATTTAAAACCGCATAGGGTTTGGCAGGACCGACACTGCACGGTAGTGCTTTTTACGATCCATTTCCGATGTCTCAATCGTTTTGTTTCCCTGAAAGTCTTATCCGAACCTTACATGTAATCGTGCTGCATTTCATGTGAGAAGTTAGCGCATTAATTGACAAATCCGATGTTGTCTGGATAGTCTCACTGTATCTGCATTGGCCCATACGCGAATTTCTGATAACATGTAATGCTTTGGTACGGATCACGTTGCCGATATGATGATATCCAGATCCGCGCAAACAATTGCGCTTCAAGACGCTGTAGGTAAAGATGCCTTGGAAGTCAAAACATCTCCGATGGCCTAGTGTCAACGGGAAACTGCTATCCGCAACAGACGGCAAGCGGGTTTTGCAGATATTGGCTATTTTCTGCATATGTCTTGTTTTGTTCATAATATATCATAAAGGCATTACCGATATTGTAGTCGTTATTCGAGAAAATCCAGAAGATTTTATACGGGCACTGTTTAGGTATTTTCTGGACAATCTTGCTGGAGGGAAGGGCTGATCATAAAATCCGGTGGCTTTCACCCTAAAAACCGTATAGAGAAATGATTCCATTGCTGAACCAGGTATCATCAACTTTTGATACCCGCAGCACAGCTAAAAAACTCACCCAAAACAGGCCGATGGCAACACTGGTTCTGTAACATCCTGCCAGCCTATACACTTCAGGCCCCAATAGCCATTATATTCCATATGAGTTGTTTGGCCGGATAAGGGCGCACTCAATATGTTGCGGGCTATCTTCACGATGCAAAATTCGGATGTGATTTTGCCGGCAAAGGAATTTGCGAATCGATGTTATGTCATGATCATCCGGGTCGATTTTTCGGTCGGGGATTTGGAGGTTACGGCAGGAACTCCATCGTGCCGCTGTCAAATTTCAGGTCGATATAGAGGATATCTTCCCGGATAAAATAGAGCGCTGCGGCGTTCAAATCCTTGATGAAGGCCTGTTCCAGACTTTCCGGAGGACAGGCAGCCATGGTGCTGTGGGTAATTTCGATGGAGATCTGCTGATCCTCGATCCGGTAGACGCCTCCGGCGCGGTTGCAGTCGGCCCTGACGCCGACGTTGCCTTCCGCCAACAGCTGCAGGGTGTAGTGCTCGGGATTGGACGGAACGGATTCGGTGTCGTTGCTGTAGCGGGTGCGCTGCCATTTCCAGACAGCGCCGACAATCGCAGACGAGGATTCCGGCGCCGCGGAAGCGCTGCTTTCCGCCAGGCGGTCGCCCTGAACGGTAAAACGCCGCTCCATCCGCAGGCTCGGGCAGCACATCGGATCGCCGGGGCCGTGGGTGGTCAGATCGACCCGGATGGCACTGCCTTGGATCACCACGGCGTGAACCTGCACCCGGTCACCGAGCTCGGCCACGTCGGTGTTGACCCACTGGCCGGATTGCCACTGCAGCAGCGCCAGGTCAAAGAAGGTGCCGCTTCCGCCTGCGTTGGTCACCAGGACGATGGCGGCTGCAGGGCTGCCGCCCACCTCGCCATAGACAAGGTCACCGGTTGCCTGGATCACCAGATCGGCAGCCGAGTCAGGCGCGGCGGGTTCACGGTACTCTCCGTTGTTGAGCCGGACGGTGCCGCTGCCGGTCCAGCCGGATAGAAATAGGACCTGGTCGAGATCGACCCCGGAGGGCGGCGCGGCAGGTGTGTGGCTGCAGGCCGCCGGCAACAGCAGGAAGAGCCCAACTGCAGCTGCCCATTGAATGTATCGACGATTCATGTTTCACCTCATCGGTTTTTGTCGTTTCTTTTGTCAATAGCCGTACCCGGTACGGTATCACAATTCAGGCCAAAATCAACGATCGGAGTTTGACCTCACCGGCGGTTCATTGTAGAAGACATGGGTATGAAAATCCGGCAATTATCATTGCTCGACGGAGCGCGGGAAGCCACCGGGTTGGCCGTTGTTATCGACGTATTTCGGGCTTTTTCGGTCGCCTGTTACGCTTTTGCCAACGGTGCCGAAAAAATGCTGCTCGTCAAAGAACTTGACGAGGCCTTTGACTATAAACAGCGGCACCCGCAAATGGTCCTGCTCGGTGAACGTCGCGGCAAGAAGGTGGACGGGTTCGACTTCGGCAATTCGCCCACCGAAATCGAGTCGGTCGATTTTTCCGGTCAAACGATCGTGCACACGACCACCAACGGTACTGCCGGCGTGGTGGCCGCTGTGCGGGCCGATGAGGTGATCACCGGCAGCTTTTCCAACGCCGCGGCGATCTGCCGATATGTGAAACACCGAAATCCGGCCGAAGTTACGCTGGTAGCGATGGGCGTTTTCAACCGGGAGCGCCGGGAAGAGGACGAGCTGTGCAGCCAGGCCATCGCCGGTCTGCTCGGCGGCGTAAAGCCGGACATGGCCGAGATCCGCCATCAGCTGCGCAGCTGCAGGGGCGCCAGAAAGTTCTTTATCCCCAAGAAACACTGGGCGCCGGAGCGCGATTTCGAACTCTGCCTGGCGGCCGACAGATTCGACTTTGTTTTGCAGGCCCGGCGCAGGGAAGGCGATACGGTCGAACTGCGCCGGTTGGACATGGCAACCACTCAGGAATCATAAAAATGCCCAGCGATTCGGTTCACATCCGCAACGATCTGCGCCCCGGAGATATCGGAGGCGTGATTCACCTGCACGGGATCCTTTATGCCCGGGAGTATGATTTCGACCACACGTTCGAGCCATATGTCGCTGCCCCGCTGGCCGAGTTTGTCAAAAACCAAACCGACCGGGAGCGAATCTGGATCGTGGAGAAAGCGGGGCAGGTGATGGGATCGATAGCCATTGTTGAGTTTTCTGAAAACCAGGCCCAGTTGCGGTGGTTGATCCTGCATCCGGAACTGCGGGGGCTGGGCATCGGCAGGCAACTGGTCGAAGAGGCCGTGAAATTCTGCCGCACGAGCGGATATACGTCTGTTTTTCTCTGGACCATCGACTTTTTGGGCGCGGCCCTGAAATTGTATACGGCGGCCGGGTTCAAGCTCACCGAAACCAACACCCACCCGGTCTGGGGCAGAACCCTGACCGAAGAGCGGTATGAACTCATACTGGACTAGGCCGCAGACACGGCAGGCGGGCCTGCGGCAAACAAGACCGGCCGAAGTCCGAATGCCGCCGAAGGAGACAGCCCATGCCGCACATCATCGTCAAACTCTATCCGGGCAGAACAGAAGAACAGAAGCATCACCTGGCGCGGCGGATGGTCCGGGACGTCGTGGCCATTGCAGGCTGTGAGGAGAAATCCGTGTCGGTGGCTATAGAGGAAGTAAAGCCGGAAGACTGGACTGAAAAGGTTTACAACCCCGATATTATCGGTCGACAGCAGCAGTTGTATATCGAGCCCGGCTACAATCCATTTGAATAAACCCTGCGATCGAATTGTTGATAACAATGTGCCTCCGGACATGGCCGGGCCGATTTTATCCTCGACATTGATTCTTGCGGACCCCTTCCTCTGTTTTACACATTTTAATATCGGTGGCATCAACCTCGCAAAGCCTGCAGCCGACGAAGAGGGAAATCTCTGCCGGGGCGCTTGCGCTGCGTCATCCGGCCGGCGGTGAATATGATCGGAGGCAACTCCGAAACAGTGCCGTAAAGCCCTCTCGGCCGATCTGCCGGCAACGGCTCTGCTCACGGCTTTGTATCATGATATCCAACCGTAAAGATCTCAAGACTGCCGCTATGACATTCTTTTATGGATATATCCGCTTCACCTGCCGATGTTGACTCTCGAAGTGCCCGTGATTAGGGTTTAGCAAACCATACGGAAATGGAAGCGGAGGAAAAATTGATGAAGAAAAAAATCCTGGTATCTGTTGATGACTCTCAACATTCAACAAATGCATTGCGATACGCTGCTCGGGCATCGGCGTTTGTTCCCAATTTGCACTATGCGCTTTTTCACGTCCAGCCGATGATCTCCCTGTTTCTGCAGGATGAAGCCCAAAAAAGCATGAAAACCAAGATCGAGCTGGAAAAACTATTGAAGAAAAACGACGAATCGGCCCACAGACTGCTGCAAAACTTCAAAAACGAGATGGTGCGCATGGGCATCAGTGAAGATCGGATTGAAATCGCCACCGGTCTGAGAAAAGTGGGACTGGCCAAAGACATACTCGAGTACAGCCAGGACAACCAGTACGATGCGATCGTTATCGGCCGCAGGGGGCTGACTCGCGTGCAGGAGATGTTTGCGGGCAGCGCATCGGCCAACATTATCGAGCATTCGCAGGTCATTCCGGTCTGGCTGGTCGACGGAAACCCAGCGGGCAACGAGTTGATGGTGGCCGTGGACGGCTCCGAAGCCTCTCTGCGCGCCATCGATCACGTCAGCTTCCTGCTCTCCGGCAATACCGACATTCGCCTGACGCTTATGCATGTCACCAGCAGGGCCAGGGATTATTGCGAGATCAATTTCGACGAAACGCCCAGTGACGAGCTGGAGGAAATCGTCGCCCGGGGGGACAAGGCCTGCATCGAACGATTTTACGCCCAGGCCCTGCAGAAATTCAAAAACAGCGGCTTCTCAGAAGACCAGCTCGAAACCGCAACGATTAATAAAACAGGCAACACCGGAAGGATCATACTGGAGGCCGCGGAAAAAGGCAATTACGGTACCCTGGTGATCGGCCGAAAGGGGGTCGACAAAGCCTTTTTTATGGGAAGTGTGTCCCGGACCATCATCAGCCGGGTTTCAGACCGCGCGGTCTGGTTGGTGCCGTGATCTGGCAGCCGCTACCGCAACGGTCGGTGAATCCATTGACGGTGCGTATTCAGTCGTCCAGCAGGTTCTGGTCGGCTACCAGGATGCCGTCATGGTCGGCATAGACGTAGTCGCCGGGATGGACGGTGACACCGGCAAACTCGACAGCAGTCTCTCTTTTGCCGAGGCCCTGCTTGCCGCTTTTACGCGGGGAGGTGTTCAGCGCTTTCACTCCCACAGGCATGGCAGCGATTTCCTGGGAGTCGCGGATGCAGCCGTAAATGACGATCCCGCTCCACTGATTTGTTATGGCAAGGCCGGCAAGAATGTCACCGAGCAGGGCGCATTTCAATGAGCCGCCGCCGTCCACCACCAGCACTTTACCTGTTCCATCGGTTTCCAGCTCCCTGCGCACCAGGACATTGTCTTCGAACACCTGCAGGCACACCGCCCGGCCCCAGAAGCTGTCCCGGCCGCCGAAATTCCGGAAAACCGGATCGGCCACCTGCACATCGTTTTCAAATTGATCCCACAAGTCGGTTGTTTTCATTTGCATCGTTGCCTCACCCATTTTCCGTTCGGATTTCCTTTTTCATGCCGATCTTTATTTTAACCATCGGTTTACCAGAACAAGTATGGACTTGGCAAGTCTGCAGACAGGCCTGAAACCCATAAAACATTGGCCCCGGCCTCACTTTCGTGAGAACCGGGGCCGAATTCACCGGAGAGGTGAAAGTTGCCTGAGTGGTTGTAAGCAAAAAGCGGTGGTTATCTACTCCCACCACTCTCCCACCGAGCGGGTTGCCCGCAGGCTTTGCAGGAGCTCCGGATCGCCCTTGAGGGTCAACTCGTAGATACCATCAAACTTCTTGCCCTGTGCCATCCAGAACGGCTGGCCGATTACGATGCAGTAGGTGCCGTCCTTCGGAATCTGCGCTTCGATCTTGTTTTCCGGATCGAGCGCACTGCGGTCCAGTCTCAACAAATGCGCCCCCCGGGTTTTGCCGAAGAGAATCAGGTTCAGGCTTTTCCCGAATCCGTCTGCTTCCGGTTCGGCACGCACGGTGGCCACAATGCTTTGACCGGCTTTCGCATCGATTTCCCAGACGTCGTAGTCGCGGCTGAACCACCAGAATCTCTTTCCCAGATAGGAGTGGACAGTGGCTTCGTTGACCACATCGCAAGCATCGCCGATGCCGTTATAATCAGCATCGAACTGTTTCGAATTGCTGACGGCCGGACAGTTGTCCGCATCTCCGCAAATGCCGTCCCCGTCGATATCGTTGTCCGGATCGGTGGGGCAGACATCGCAAGCATCGCCGATGCCGTCATCGTCGGCATCCTCCTGACCCGGGTTGGCGTTGTCCGGACAATTGTCTTCGAATACAAGCACCAAATCATCGTCTGTATCGATTAAATCTGCGATTGCCGGTGCACCAATGAATGGGACGGTTCCGGTCGGCGGACAATCCGGATCGCCAAGCTGGCCATCTGCCAGATAAATGTTCATGAATGTTCCGGCGTCGGGCCAACCGTTGACGTAAGTGGGAGCCCGGTAATAGATGGGATTGGTGAAATCGGCTGCGCAAGAAGGTGATCCATAACGGACCAGGTCAACACTGTTTGCGCCAATGATATTATATCCATGCAGAATTATTGTAACAGTCACCGGGTCGTAGGGTATTACTCCGATGACGTCAAATTTGATGAATCCAAAAGGGACACTTTCCAAAGCCTGTTCCGAGAGCGGACTGTTATCGGGCGAGTCCAGCGCCTCTACGGCTTTTAGCTCCAAGCCGGGATAATAGGAAACCAGGGTCATGTAACGGCCGTCCAAGGAAGGGAAAGATGCCACTGAAGCTTCAAACCGGTCCAGGACTCCGGAACCATCTCCGTCTCCAGTTACGTTAAAAAGGCCGGGTACCGAATCTTCAATACTATCGGGCACACCGTCGCCGTCGGAATCTGCATCTTGAGCAAGCGCAGGGATGCAAAAGATAAACACCATGAAGAAAGAAAGGGTTAGAAGTAAAGTTATCTTGGTTACTCTCATGTTCCACCTCCGGTGACAGCTGAAAGCGAGATGACGCTTTGTGATCCTCCTTTTGGTTTCAGCTGTTTGATTTGCTGCAGATAGCTGATTGACGGTTTTTCCTAATAACATGCTAAAATCATGCCATTAATTCACAATGAAAATATTCATAACAATAACAAATAGTTTATGAATAAATATTTTCAAAATACTCCAAATGCCGGCATGAAAATGCTCATAACTAGGAAGTATTTTACACAGAAAAGGAGAATCGGCGGTCTATCGGTATGTATCTGCGGGAAACGGGGCGGTTTCGGTGGATCAGCGAAAGAAAAGCTTATAGCCATTCGGCGGGCAGTCGATCGCAGGGGGTAGTCGAATTATTGCAGCTGCAGGGTAATGGAAAGAAACAGCTGCTTGCGAAAAATTTTGGCTTTGGCGGTCTTTTCGCCTTCTTTCATGATCACCCGCATGGCATTCATGTCGGCCACCGGTCGGCCGGCCAGCTCGACAATGATGTCACCGACTTCCATCCCGTCCTTTTCCGCGCGGCTTTCCCGGCGCACACCGGCGACCAGCACGCCCTCGCTCGATTCAAAGGACCAGTATTCCGCCAGCTCGGGCGTCAGATCCTGGACAGTGAGGCCATATTGCTCTTCGACCTCTTTTTGCTCTCCCAACGAAAGCGAGGCTTCTTCGAAAAGTTGTTTCGACACAAATATCGGCGCATTGAACTTCAGGGCCATGACGATGGAGTCGCTCGGTCGGGCGTCCATTTTGATCAGGCTTTTGTTCCGTTTTACTTCCAGCGTTGCGTAGTAGACATTGTCCTTGGTGTGGGTGATGATGATGCGCTGAATGCTTCCGTCTATTTCCTGGATGAAGTTTTCGAACAGGTCGTGGGTGAGTGGGCGAAAATTCTTGACGCCCTCCATTTCCGCATAGATGGCACGGGCTTCGTTTTCACCGATCCAGATCAGCATGGCCCGGGATTCGTCCAGGTCCGCGAGCGACACCACCGGTCGGTTGTTGCGCGGATCGAGAATCATATTGTGGACCTTCACCCGGACCAGCTCGGACGGCTTCAGATCTTTTACCGACTCGCCGAAGGCCGTAAAAGTTCCCAGCCAGCCGGCTGCCAGCAGCACGGCCAGCACGACGGGGATGGATCGGATGATCGCGCGAAACAGCGACATGGGTTTTTCCTGTTCAACTGTTGATGGGAATGGATGCGAAACAGTTGATGGTGTTATGGCCGCAGCCGCGGTGCAAGGGGCCTTCCCACCGGCCGGCAGCAAACAAGCTTCAATGGGTTGACAGGATGTTACTTTCCAATAGTGGTTAAATTCTACCTGAAATCAGCAGGTTAGTCAACTCTGATGCCGGACAGTGCCTTGCGCACGTCCTCCTTGTGGCGGCGTTCGTGTTCGCTGGCCCAGCTGATAAAACGTTCGAGCCTGCCGTGACCGAAAAACGCGTGGCGCCCCTGGCGGTCCAGATCGGCGTCTTCCAACCCGTCGACGATGGCGATGGTTTCCCGGCGCACGGCGGTGAACCGGGCGATCAGGTCCTCGAGAGAAAAACCATCCAGTTTGACGGGCTGGGTGCGGTTGTAACGGTCCAGGTCGAAGTCCTCGGGGGTGCCGCCGCCACCCTCCAAAATATTTAAAAACAGCCATTGCATGGAGCGCTCGATGGTGATGAAGTGCGCCAGCACCTGCCGAACGGTCCAGTGAGGTTCGTTGTGATACACTTGCAGATGAAGCTGATCGGGCTGCAGCGATTCAAAAAATGCAATGGTCTTGCGGGATTCTTTTTTCAGGTCATCGATGATGACGTCCTTGCGTTTGCTCATTGTTCCCTCCGGGTGCCGCTAGATCCGGTAAGCATCGATTCGGCCATCAGGCCGTTTTCCGGTTGAAACGGATTCCATGGGGTCATAAAAACGGTATCGGTTTGCCGGTGCGATAGGCCAACGCATGGCAGCATGCGATCAGCTTGCCGTCCTCGTCGTTGACCCGGATGTCGTAACCGGCGGTTTTCCGGGTCTGGCTGATGCGTCGGGCCTCTGCCGTCAGGCGGGCATTTTTCTCCGGGCTGGCGACGTAGGAGACATTGACGTTCATTGCCACGGCAATGGTGCCGTCTGTCTGCGAGGCGGTTTCGAATGCTTCGTCGATCAGTCCGTAGACGGCGCCGCCATGGGCTCGCTGGTAGATGTTGTCCGCCTTGTGCGGATCGTAGGTCATCTGCACGACCGAGTGGCCGTCCTCCAGTTGCAGCAGCCGTATCCCGAACATCTGGGCAAAGGGCTCGCGCTGCACCGCTTGTACAATCGCATTTTTAACGCGGGAATCCAACGATCACCTCCTGTATGCTGTTATCTGCGTCTGCAGCCGATGTAGCTGGTTGAATTGCAGTGTAAACCCGCAGTTCGCTCGATCCGAGAGCGCGTCATTGCAACCTCACGGCGCCGGGGCAGATTCGACGAACAGGCCCACCGTCTTTCCGTCTTTCAGGTTCACCAGGCCCTCTTCGCATATGCGCAGATACGGAATGGCCGCGCCGGTGAGGGTGACCAGCGTCAGTAGCGGATCCGCAAACGTCACCCCCAACGATTGCAGCGATTGCTTCAGGACCGCGAGCTGTTCGACGATAACTTCCACCGGTGCCGGTGACATGAGACCGAAAATCGGCAAGGGGATTTCAGCCTGCAGCGTGCCGTCCTTCACGACGACGGCGCCACCCTGCAGATCTCCGATCCGGTTGACCGCAGCAGCCATGTCCGCCTCCGAGACCCCGACCACGATAATATCGGAACTGTCCCAGGCGGCGCTGCAGGCAAAGGCACCGGCGCGCAGGCCGAAACCCTTGATCAAACCGGTGGCGGTCTTGCCCGGTGTATGACAGCGGTCGACAGCGGCGACCTTAATGATGTCGTCGGCCGGGGAGCACCGGATCTCACCGTCGACAGGCGAAACCTCCTGCTGTCGCTCGGCGGTCACCAGGTCGGTGACCAGTTCGATGATGCGCACGGTGGGTGCCTGATGGGCCTGCGGCGGCCGGATCACGAAATCGGATGCGCTGACAGGTCCCGGCAGTTTCACGGTGTTCAGGCTGGCGTGCCGATAGGCGTGCCGGCGCGGCGGTGTCGACAGCCGGCCGTTTTCCGCCACCACTTTTCCGTTGCTGATCACCTTTTCGGCTTCGATCGTGCGGATATCCGGCAGGATCAGCAGGTCGGCGCAGCGGCCCGGTGCGATGCCGCCCACCATGCCGTCTATGGCGAAATGCTCGGCAACGTTCAGCGTCGCCATCTGCACCGCGGCCACCGGGTCGAAACCGCAGTCGATCGCCTTTTGCACCACGTAGGCCATCGTGCACCGCTGCAGCAGGTCTCCGGGTTCGATCCCGTCGGTGACCAGCACCAGCCGCCGCAGATCGACCTGGCTGTCCTTGATGACCGATATCGCCTCCAGGTCCCGGCGGATGCTTCCTTCGCGCACCATCACGTAGATGCCCAGCCGCAGTCTTTCCAACACCTCCTCCGGTAGAATCGGTTCGTGGCAGGAGGATATGCCCGCTGCCAGATAGGCCGCCAGCTTTTTTCCCCTTGCACCGGCGCTGTGACCCTCCAGGGTTTTGCCCCTGCGAAAGGTTTCATCGAGCACGGGCAGGGAGATATCGGGCTCCTGCAGGACGCTTTGCCAGTAGGATTCACCCACTCCAAGGATGTCGCTGCGATCGAGCAGCTGCTTGAGCGTGTCAATCGGCATGCCGCGGGCCGCGCGGCTGATGGAGGCCATAAAGGGAGCGGTGGCAAAGATCTTGGCCGGTTGATCCTTCAGCGCATCGAGGAAATCGAGGACTCCATCCAGGCCGGCGACCGGAAAGGGCTCCATGGCCTCGGTGACAATGGTCGTGGTGCCGCCCGGCAGCGCGTGTTTCAGGAATTCGTCCACGCCATACAGCCAGGCCAGATGGGTGTGGCCGTCGATCAGCCCGGGAATCAGGACTTTTCCGGTGGCATCGATCACTTTGGTCTTCGGGCCGATGGTGTGATCGCCGTCCGGTCCGACATGGGCGATCCACGATCCCTTTACGCTCACCGTAACGTTTTCCAGCAGCTCGCCGGTGTAGACATTCAGCAGCCGGCCTCCGGTTACCGCCAGGTCGGCTTTTTGGCTGCCGAGGGCCACCTGCACCAATTGCGCCGTGTCTTTTTCCAACAGGTTGTCAGCAGTAAAAGATTTCATTGCGGCTCCTTACGGGTATGCTGCGCTTCGGAATTTCCGGATGATTGCCAGCCGATCCATCTCCTTTTAGGAACAGAACGGTCGCAAAAGCAACCCCTTCTTGCCAATAGCGGGGCTGTCTGCAGCTTGCTACGGTTCAATTTTCCGGCAGCACCCGGGCGATGAATTCTGTTATCGCCGCCGCGGTCTCTTCGGGTTTTTCCATGGGAAGGAAGTGACCGGCCCTTGGCAGGGTCACCACCCGGGCATCGTGGGCGACCTGTTCCAGTTGCCGGCCGGCTTCGGGAAGAAACGTGTCGGACTGGTCCCCCCGGATGGCCAGAATCGGACATTTGACCCGGGTGACGGTTTTCCAGACGTTGAGCGGCACGGATTCGAATATCTGCGCTTCCAGTTCGGGATCGCAGCGCAGGATCGCCTTGTCTGCGTCATGTTCCAGCAAACCGCATTCCATATACGCCTCGATAAAATCCGCTGACCAGCTTTTGAAAATGCCCCTGCCGGCAACGAAACGTCGCAGGGCCGACTGTTTGCCGGCAAAGGATCGTTTCCGCTGTCGGGCATTTCTGGCCAACGGCAGCCAGCTTCGCAGTCCCAGCAACCGGACCAGGGCGAGGCGCCAGCGTTCGCTGCCGGCAATAAAGACAGGGTCCAGAAGGATTATCGCGGAGAAAAGCTGGGGATATCGAGCGGCGGCGATGCAGGTGGTCACCGCCCCCAAAGAGTGGCCCATGCCGATAACCGGTGGTGTCATGGCGCCGGCGACGATGGTCTTCAGGTCGTCGGCAAACACGTCCCAGTTGCGAATTCTTTCCGTCTGCGGAAATGTCGAATCTCCATGTCCGCGCACGTCGCTGGCCACCACCCGGTAGATGCCGGTGAGGTGACTGAGAAAGGGAGCATAGGTGCCGGCACAAAAGCCGTTGGCATGCAGAAAGTGGACCTGCCGGCCGCTGCCGCCCCAGTCGAGGTAGTGCAGTTTGCCGTCCGGCAGATGGATGTACCCTTCAAATGGCACTTGCCGTTGCATGGGATTTGTCATTGTCCTGCTGATTTTTTTGCCAATGACCGCACAGGCACCGAAGCTGCGCCCCCGCAGCCTTTGTCTTAAGGGGCCGTTTCTGAAGGCCACCCGGATGGCTGCAAGCGGGTAAAATGTGGTTGACAGCTTTGATGGATTCGACTGCCTTCTTGTCAACTGCAAACAGATGCTCTAAGTTAACGATTCCGGGTGGTTTTTCAAGAACGAACTGCGCTGTAATGGCAAACCGGACCGCTGGGGGCGCTGCCATTGTGCAGCCGGCGCCATCGAATCGGCCCGGATCCATCGAGGGGTTGTTTGCGATGAACGTTGCCCACAATCTGGAAGCCGCTGCCATGCACTTTCCGAACCGGGTTGCCGTGATCGATCGCGGACGCAAGTGGACCTATGCCGCATTCAACCGCGAGTCGGATCGGTTCGCCGCGGCCCTTGCAGCCTGCGGCATAATACCGGGTGACTGCGTGGCCCTGTGCGCGCCCAACTCCTTCGAATGGTTGGCATTTTATTTTGGAGCGCTCAAAGCCGGGGCGGTGGCGGCGACCTTTTCCCACCTGCTGTCTGCAGACGAGCTGAGAAAAATTACCGCCGACTGCCGTCCGCGGGCAATGTTCACCAGCATCGAAAAAGGCGATGATCTTCGCAAGGCACATGGCATCGGAGCGCTGGTCGAAATGGTTGTGCACGACGATGGCGCTGCGGTGGAATGCTTCAAGGAAAAAGGCGACAGCCGGTTTCGCGTCGTGGATCGACCCCGCCATACGCCGGCGGTCGTATTGTACACCGGGGGAACCACCGGCACGCCAAAAGGCGCCCTGCTGAGCCACGAAAATATTTTGTTTTCCACCGGCACTGTCGCCCGCTACGAGCGATCCAGCGAAAAGGACGTCGCGCTTTGTTTCCTGCCGCTCAATCACGTGTTCGCCCAGATTCACATCCTGCAGTCCACCGTTTACAGCGGAGGCGCTCTGGTGCTGGAGCCGGCCTTCGATGCGGGACGGATTCTCGATGCGGTTCGCAGATACCGCATCACCAGACTTTACGCTGTTCCGACGGTCTACATCCGCATGCTGGGTGGGGGTGACCTGCGCGAACCGCTGGCCTCGGTCCGGTACTGCTTTTCGGCTGCGGCCAGCATGGCCAAAGAGGTGGTCGGGCAGTGGCGCCGGGCCACCGGACTGGCCATTTACGAGGCATACGGCATGACCGAAAGCGCCTCCATGGTCACCTATAACCATTACTACCGGCACGTGATCGGATCGGTTGGCACGCCGGTGAATCTGGTGGAAGTGCAGGTCCGCGATGCCGATGGCGCTTTGCTGGGAAACGGCAGGGAAGGGGAGATCTGCATCCGCGGCCCCAACATCACCTGCGGCTACCTGAACAATCCCGCGGAAACCCGGGCGGCCTTTTACGGCGATTGGTTCCGATCCGGAGACATCGGGTATCTGGATGAAAAAGGGTACCTGTTTATCGTCGACCGCCTCAAGGACCTGATTATCACCGGCGGGGAGAACGTCTATCCGCGTGAAGTGGAGGAGGTCCTCTACACCCGCCCCGAGATTCGGGAGTGTGCAGTGGTTGGACTGCCGGATCGGGAGTACGGGGAGCGGGTGGTGGCTTTTGTCGTCTCCGACAAACAACAGCCGGTCGACCCCGCACGGCTGAAAAACTATCTGAAGACTCGACTGGCAGGATTCAAGGTGCCCAAAGAGATTGTAGCCGTAGATTCGCTTCCGAAAAACAACGCCGGAAAGCTGCTAAAAAGAGAAATTCGGGAAAAATATGGGGCTGAAACGCCAGATGGGGCAGCGGTCTGAATACAGGGGATCGACGAAGAAAGGAATTGGTGCAAGTGACTGAAACGGCTGGCAGGCCAAACGGGCCAAAGCTGCTGAGGATATTTCTTCCCTTTGCCTTCGGGTACTACCTTTCCTATCTGTACCGGGTGGTCAATGCCGTGATCGCACCCAACCTGGTGGCCGATTTGCGGGTAGACCCTTCCGACCTGGGACTTCTTACGGCGGCGTACTTTTTGACCTTTGCGGCCTTTCAGCTGCCGCTGGGAGTGCTGCTCGATCGCTTCGGGCCCCGCCGGATCGAATCGGCCCTGTTGCTCTTTGCCGCGCTGGGCGCATTTGTTTTCGCCCGTGCAGCGTCTCTGGCCGGCCTGGTGGCCGGTCGGGCATTTATCGGCTTCGGGGTCTCCGCCTGCCTGATGGCGGCTTTCAAGGCCTATGTCATGTGGTTTCCGCGAAGGCAGCTGCCGCTGATCAACGGGCTGCAGATGGCCGCCGGGGGCCTGGGTGCGCTGTCGGCCACCGCACCGGTGGAAGCGATGCTCGGCATCACCGATTGGCGGGGCATTTTTCTGATTCTGGCCTTCCTGACCCTGGTGGTTGCCGCAACGGTCTTTTGGGTGGTTCCGGAAAAAAACCCCGGCAGCGAACATTTGACTTTCCGTCAGCAGCTGCAGGGGATCTCCCAGGTTTTTACCAGCATGACCTTCTGGCGGATTGCGCCGGTGACCACCCTGAGTCAGGCAGGTTTTCTATCCATTCACGGATTGTGGTCGGGACCCTGGTTGCGCGATGTGGCCGGCTATCAGCGCAATGAAGTCGCCGGGGCGCTGCTGCTGGTGGCCACAGCGATGATCGCCGGTTTCGTGCTGCTGGGCGGCGCTGCCGAACGCCTCAGCAAGTCCGGAATCCGGCCGGTTGCGGTTGCGATCAGCGGCATGAGCGCCTTCATGCTCATGCAGCTGCTGGTTGTCATCGGTTTTTCCCGGTGGGCGCTGCCGGTGTGGATGTTGTTCGGTTTTTTTGGTACAGCGGGCATCATCTCGTATGCCGTGCTC
>LJNK01000001.1 GCA_001303025.1 Deltaproteobacteria bacterium SG8_13 | reverse complement strand
CCGCTGCCGCCCAGGAGGAGTGGCGCCTGCTAAACGAGGATCAACCCGGCAGCAATGCACCGCCGCCGCTGGTGGCCAAGCTGCCGCAGCTGGAGGCGGCCCGGGCCAAGCTGGCTGCGGACCGGGCCGATCTGCAAAAAGCCCGTTTGAATCTGAAGCGCACCGAGATCAGCGCACCGTTTGCCGGCCGGGTCATCGAGGAAAATGTCGGCACCGGCCAGTACGTCACCGCCGGCCAGCCGCTGGCCACCCTGTTTGCCACCGAAGTCGTCGAGATCGTCGTCCCAATGGAAGATGAGAGCCTGTACTGGTTTGACGTGCCGGGTTTTACCCCCGGCGATGGTCCCGGGTCTTCGGCTGCGGTGAAAGCGCGCATTGCCGGGCGGGATCTCACCTGGACCGGCCGGGTGGATCGGGCCGAGGGGCGTCTGGATGCCGGCACCCGTTTGATCAATGTGGTGATCCGCGTCGACGAACCGTATCGGAGGAAACCGCCCCTGGCCGTCGGCCTTTTCGTCCAGGTCGAAATCTCCGGCCGCGAGCTGCCGGATGCGGCCGTCATCCCGAGGGCGGCCCTCCGGGAGAACCAGGTTGTCTGGGTTGTGGACGATAAGGGGACCCTTACCTTCCGCGATGTGAAAGTCGCCCGCCTGTTTCCGGATGTGGTCTATCTGAGTGGGGGTTTGAAGGCCGGCGAAATGATCGTCACCTCTCCCATCAAAACCGTTACCGACGGCATGCGGGTGCGAATCGGGAGAAACTCCGGGGGGACCACCTCGTGAAAACTGTCGTGGCCTGGTTTGCCGAAAATCATGTGGCAGCCAATCTGCTGATGCTTTTTTTGCTGATCGGCGGGGTGGCGACCGCCCTGTCGACCAAGGTAGAGGTGTTTCCGGAAACCGATCTGGATGTAATTCAGATTTCGACTTCCTATCCGGGTGCATCGCCGGCCGAGGTGGAAGAAGGAATCGTTCGGCAGATCGAAGAGAAGATCGCCGGCCTGGCCGGCGTCGATCGGATCGACTCGGTGGCTCGCGAGGGATTTGGATCGATAACCATCGAGGTGGTCAAGAACTGGGACCTGAAAAAGCTGCTGGAGGAGGTCAAGGCCGAAATAGACCGCATCACCACGTTGCCGGAAGAAGCCGAAAAACCGGTGGTCAGCGAAGTCACCCGCCGCAGTCTGGTCATCAACGTGGCCGTTTACGGCGACGTGTCCGAAGCGACCCTGAAAAACCTGACCGAAAAAGTCAAGGATGACATCACAAACCTTCCCAACATCAGCCTGGCGGAAATCCACGGCATGCGCTCTCCGGAAATCCAGATTGAAATCTCCGAGATCACCTTGCGCCGCTACGGCCTGACATTGGACCAGGTGGCCGAAGCCGTCCGGCGAGCCAGCCTGGATCTGCCGGCCGGTCGCATCAAAACCTCCGGCGGAGAAATCCTGATCCGGACCAAGGGCCGGCGCTATTTTGCCGACGAGTATCGGGACGTAGCCGTGATCACGCGCACTGACGGCAGCAAGGTCACTTTGGGGCAGATCGCCGAGCTGCGGGACGGTTTCGAGGACGTGGACGTCAGCGGCCGCTTCATGTCGGCCGGCCGCCATGATTCACGTCTATCGGGTGGCCGATCAAAACGCACTGCAGGTGGCCGAAACCGTCAAGCGCTATGTGGATGACGTACGCAGCAGCATGCCGGAAGGGGTGAGCATCGCCTATTACCGCGATCGATCCGACGTCCTAAAAAGCCGGCTGAACCTGCTGTTGCGCAACCTGGGCATCGGTCTGGTGCTGGTGAGTTTTTTGCTCTGGCTGTTCATGGACATCCGACTGGCTTTCTGGGTCACCCTCGGCATTCCCGTCTCGTTTGCAGCAGGCCTGATGGTGCTGCCCCAATTCGACGTGTCCATCAACATGATTTCCCTGTTTGCCTTCATCATGGTGCTCGGTATCGTGGTGGATGATGCCATCATCGTCGGCGAGAACATCTATCGCAAGCAGGAGGAGGGACTGCCGCCCCTGGCATCTGCTGTGGAAGGAGCACTGGAAGTCGGACGCCCGGTGATCTTCGCGGTGCTAACCACCGTGGTGGCCTTCTGGCCCTTGATGATGGCCAGCGGCACCACCGGCAAACTGATGCGCAATATCCCCATCGTGGTCATCCTGGTACTGCTGGCGTCGCTGGTGGAATCGCTCTTTATCCTGCCGGCTCACCTGAACCGCAGCGCTGAAAAAAGGCGCCGCCCGGTCCACACGGCTGCAAACCGCAAGCTCTCCGTTCGCTGGCTCAAATGGGTGATTGCTCACCCTTACGCCCGGCTGGTGCGTTTTTGCGTGCGCTGGCGATATGCAACGGTGGCCGGCGGCATCGCGCTTCTGGTGATCAGCTTCGGGCTGTGGAAAGCCGGGTGGGTCCAGTTTACCTTCTTTCCCAAAGTGGAAGGCAACACCATGCGCGCTTACATCACCATGCCCACCGGAACGGCGGTCGAGCGGACCCGGGAAGTGGTGAACCATGTCGAACAATCTGCGCGGCAGGTGCTCGAGGAGGCCGGGAAAAACCGGCCGGCCGGCGAGCCGCCGCTGATGGAATACAGCCTTTCGCTGATCGGCAGGCACTCGGGACGGGGCGGAACCATCGGCTCCGGCGGGCATCTGGGCCAGGTATGGATCAACCTGCTGGAAAGCGAGCAGCGCAATATCAGCACCGGCGAACTGTCCCGCCTCTGGCGCAAGCGGATCGGCAGCGTCCCGGATGCCGAATCGATTTCGTTCCGCAGCGAAATTCACAGCGCCGGCAACCCCATCGAAGTTCACCTTTCCTCCGACAACCCGCAGCAGCTGCTGTCCGCTGCAGAGGCATTGAAATCCGAGCTGCAGCGCTATCCGGGCGTTTTCGACGTGGGAGACAGTTACCTGCCGGGAAAAATGGAGATGCAGCTCAAGCTCAAGCCGGCCGCCCGCAGTCTGGGGCTGACGCTCACCGATCTGGCCCGCCAGGTCCGTCACGCATTTTACGGCGCCGAAGCCCTGCGGCTTCAAAGAGACCAGGCCGAAGTCAAGGTGATGGTCCGCTACCCGGAAGCCGAACGCCAGTCGCTCGGTTATGTGGAGGAGATGCGCATCCGCACCCCCGACGGCAGCGTGGTTCCTTTCAGCCAGGTGGCGGAAGTCAACATGGAGCAGGGCTACACCGCCATCGAAAGGGCCCAGCGACGGCGCGTGATCAAGGTCACCGCCGATGTGGACGAAAACGTCACCAATGCCAACCGGGTCCGCAGCACCCTGGCAGACGATTTCCTGCCGAACCTGAAAACCGAGTTCTTCGGTCTGCGGTACACCATCGAAGGGGAAGGCAAACAGCAAAAAGAGGCTTTTTCCGATGTGTTCAGGGGTTTTGCCCTGGCCATGTTCGGCATCTACGCCCTGCTGGCCATCCCTTTCCGATCCTTCACCCAGCCACTGGTCGTGATGGCGGCCATCCCCTTCGGCTTTGTCGGTGCCGTTCTGGGACACCTGCTGATGGGATTCAATCTGAGCATTTTAAGTGTGTTCGGAATGGTGGGGCTGGCCGGGGTGGTGGTAAACGATTCGCTGGTGCTGGTCTACGCCGCCAACCGGCTGGCCGAGACAGGCCAAAGCGCCGTCTCGGCGGTCACTGCGGCCGGGGGTCTGCGCTTCAGGGCCATCATCCTCACGTCGCTGACCACCTTTGCGGGATTGACCCCCATGCTGCTGGAAAAAAGCGTGCAGGCCCGGTTCCTAATCCCGATGGCGGTCAGCCTCAGCTTCGGGGTACTGTTTTCCACGGTGATCACGCTGGTGCTGATCCCCTGTGGATACGTGATCCACCGGGACATCACCGAAACCATCAACCGCTTCAAATACCGGCTTTTCGGTATTCACCCAGGTAAAGACACGAAACCAGCCACCCCTTCAGGAAAACTATCATGATCATCCAACCGCGCATCCGGAGAAACATCTGCGTCAACGCGCACCCGATGGGCTGTGCTGCTCAGGTGCAGGCGCAGATTCACTACGTCAGGTCCCGGGGAAGAATCGACAGCCCCCAAAAGGTTCTGGTGATCGGAGCCTCCAACGGATACGGGCTGGCGGCGCGGATTGTTTCCGCATTTGCATCCGATGCCGCCACCATCGGCGTCGGATTTGAAAGACCCGGAAACAAAAAGCGGACCGGTACCGCCGGCTGGTACAACATCGAAGCATTTCGTCGCGAGGCCGATGCCGCAGGACTGCCGGCTTACAACATCAATGGGGATGCGTTTTCAGACGAGATCAAAAGGGAGGTGGAACGGATTGTTCGCAACCATCTCGGGCAGATCGACTTTTTGGTCTACAGTATTGCCGCACCGCGCCGAATCGATCCGGACACCGGAGAAATTTACTCTTCGGTGATCAAGCCCATCGGCGGCACCTTCACCGCCAAGACCGTCGATTTTCACACCGGCGAGGTGGGCCGGGTTTCGGCCGAGCCGGCCAACAAGGAGGAAATCAGCCAGACGGTCAAAGTAATGGGCGGCGAGGACTGGATGCGCTGGGTCGAGCAGATGATGTCCGCAAACCTGCTGTCCAACGGATTTTTGACCATCGCATTCTCCTATATCGGTTCGGAGCACACCCGGGCGCTTTACCGGGACGGCACCATCGGCGCCGCCAAAAAAGACCTGGAACAGAAAACCGCGGCGATCAACCAGATGCTGCAGCCCATCGGCGGCCGTGCGCTGATCAGCGTCAACAAGGCCCTGGTAACCCGGGCGAGCGCCGTGATCCCGGCAGTTCCGCTTTACATCGCCCTGCTGTACAAGGTGATGAAGGAAAAACAGCTTCATGAGGGCTGCATCCAGCAGATGCACCGCCTCTACAGCGAATTTCTGTTCACCGGGCAACCGCCGGCGGTGGATGCAAAAGGGCGCATCCGGATCGACGATTGGGAGATGCGGGAAGATGTTCAGAAGGAGGTCGCCCGGCTGTGGCAATTGGCCGATACCGGGAACCTCAAACAGCTGGCCGACGTCAAGGGACTGCGGGAGGAGTTCTTGCGGCACCACGGATTCGGAATGCCCGGTGTGGATTACCGCCAGGACGTCCCCCCGGACATCTTCTGAGACCTATTTCCGGTTCTGACGGCAGATCTGCAAGAAATGCCGCGCCTGGCCGCTGCTGCGGAAGGGCTCGAAACACCCCAGCGCATCGTCATACCTTTCCAGGTTCATGTAGCTGACACCGAGGCAGACATTCAACTTCTCATCATCGGGAAAATGCTCTGTGGCTTCGGCGAGCAGCTTTACAGAGGCTTGCAGACGACCGGCTTTCTGCAGCTGCATACCCAGTCCCAGGTAGGCCCTTGCGTCCGGATGGTAGGCAAGGGCTTTTTCATACAACTTCCGGGCTATAGCGCCCTTACCGTTGATGGCATCGACGGTGGAGTAGTCACCGTGATCGAAGGTCATGGCCAGCCGGGAAAGAAAATCGGCGTGGAAGGGATACAGCTCATCGATGTCCGCCAGTTGCAAGGCGTCCACGAATCCGGGCAAGCTGTCGTAAAAGGCGTTGCGCAGCTTGCGGCCGAAGGCCAGCACCTGTTCCCGGGAAAGGGCCGGATCGGTCTCGAAGTAGAGAATATCTTCGATGCGCTCTAACCAGACATCATCAGTGACGCCGCACCTTTCCCGGTAATCCCGGTAGAGCTCGGTTCCGGGAAAGATATCGAGAATGTAAAAAATCGTGCCGAGCGGCTTGATCCGTCTGATCAGCGCGATGGTCTCATCGACGGTATCGTCGGTCTCTCCCGGGCAGCCGTAAATAAAATAGGCCCGCGACAGAATCCCGTATCGGGCAGTAAGGGCGAAGGCCTTTTCGATCTCATCGGCCGAGCAGTTCTTCTTCAACAGCTTGCGGATCTTTTCCGAACCGCTCTCCACGCCGTAGCTGATTTGGATGCACCCGGCTTTGCGCATTTCCAGCAGAATTTCTTCATCGATCATATCCACCCGCGATATGGCCTGCCAGACGATGGGCAGCTTTCTGCTGATGATCTCCCGGCACACGGCGATGGTTTTTTTCCGGTTGACGGTGAATGTGTCGTCGGAGATGAAAAAATGGCCGACGCCACGCCGATATAACATTTCCAGCTGGTCGACGAAGTACGTGGCCGAATGGAAGCGGACCCGGCGGCCCCACAAACCCGGAGAGCCGCAGAAAGCGCATTCTCCGGGGCAGCCCCGTGTCAGCGACAGGTGCCGGTATGAAAAATACCGGGCCGGGTTGGGCAGCTCGTCGAGATCGCGGATCAGAGGGTCGCAGGCGTTGCGGGTCGGATGACCGTTTCGGCGATAGGCGATTCCACCGATGGCCTCCAGCGACGGCCGCGCCTTTTCATAATGCCGCACCAGGTTCAGGAAACTCTTTTCCCCTTCCCCGATCACCACGGCATCGATCTGCGGGAAATGAGTGAGCAGATGCTCCCACAGGCAGCCGGCGCCAATACCGCCGAACACGATCTTGGTAGCCGGAAGTAATTTTCTGGCAATCCCGGCAATCTCGACGCCACCCCAGCGGTTGGCATGCAGAATCGAAAAGCCGATCACATCCGGTCTCAGTTCTTGCAGTGTTTCCGGAATCTGTCCGGCATCCGGACCGGCATCATACCAGTTTCGCAGTTTCACCTCGTAACCGTGCGATTGGAGCATGGCGCCGACAAAGTACAACCCCTGGGGCGGCACGCTGATCTCGTCCTCGTGGATGCGTTTTTCCAGGAAATAAGGGTAGATAAGGAGAATTTTCATCAGCAAAGAACCGTCACCGTTTTTCGATTTTTGACTGTTCGATGCAGCCGGTGTGCGGGCTGCCGTGGTATCAAGCTGCCGGTCGAACACCGCAGCCGGTCCGCCTCGATTTTTGCCAGAATAATCACATCGTGTCAAAGCCCTTATCCAACGTCGGAGAAGATAGAAATAGAACCTGGTGATGACTGCGGTTTCCACAGTTTGCATTTTCGATGTCACGGATGATAGTGTCGGAGGGTGCCGCCCGTGTTGAAAACATCTTTTGAGACCCGGCGCCCACAAAGGCAGCGGGTCTTGCATAAGGAGGAACCGGTCTTGAACAAAACTCGTGTGTCGGTATGGATCGCGATTCTGATACTTGTTGCCGGCTGTGCGTCTGTTCCCACAAAGGACATTGCGGTCGATGCGCAGGTCGATCCCACAGCGAATTTCAGCGGCTACAAGACTTACGCCTGGCTGGGCGCAGCTGCGATCGTCAATGACCCGTACGGTCAATGGGAGCCCCCGCAGTTCGATGCAGATGCGGAAATCATATTTCTGATCGACCGTGAGCTGCGTAAACGCGGCATGTCGGAGAATACGACCAACCCGGATTTGATCGTAGCCTTCGCGGCGGGAATCGACATGGACGCCCTCGGGTTGAAGGAAAATCCGGATACCGGATCAGACATGCTGGAAAGTGTTCCCCAAGGTGGTCTGGCGGTTGTGCTGGCTGACAGGGAGACGGGTTTCGCCATCTGGGTGGGCACGGCCACCGCGCAGCTTCAGCAAAACCCTGATACCAAGACGGTCAAGGCGCGCCTGGATTACGCGGTAACGCAGATGTTCAAGAAGCTGCCCAAATAGCGTAATCACGATCGTTGTCGCGCGAAGATGCCGAATGAAATGCCGGAGAGCTGCCGATGGGGGTGCTTGCTGCCGGTATGCGGACGACTTCTCACCCCTGTCGAGAAAGCCGGCTGACTTTGCAGGGTGTGATTCGGTCGGCAGCATACACGGGCCTTCGATCACCGGATCCGGTGATCGAAGCGATTTTAGCCCTGTCCCCTGCCGTGTCCGTCGCACTATAGCTGCAACGCTTCATGGATTTTCAGGGAAAGGGTTCGCGTGTCGAACGGTTTCTGCAGGAACCCGGCACAGCCTGTCTCCAACAGCTCTTCGACCATACGGCTCTGGCTGAAACCGCTCATCAAAAGTACCTTGACCGCCGGGTTCACCGCTTTCAGCTGCTCGTATGTTTCACCGCCGTTCAGATCCGGCATCACCATGTCGACGGCCACCAGGTCCACGCCGTCCACGTTCTCGCGATACACCCGAACCGCTTCCCGGCCGCCGGTAGCCTTCAGCACCCTGTATCCCAGCTCATTGAGCATCATCTCTGCGGCCAGCAGGGTTTCCTCTTCATCATCGGCCACCAGCACCGTACCGCGCCCGGTCACCGCAGGTGAGGCGGGTGCGATTTTCTCTATTGTTTCGGATGATGCGGGCAGAAAGATATCGAAGGTGGTGCCCTCCCCTTTTCGACTTTCCACCTGGATGATCCCGTTATGGTTTTTCACGATCCCGTAAGCGGAAGCCAGGCCGAGACCGGTACCCTTCCCGGTGCCCTTGGTGGTAAAAAACGGCTCGAATATTCGGTCGATGATTTTCGGATCAATACCGATGCCGGTATCGGCGACCGAAATATGAACATACGGTCCGGCAGAGACCTCATGGGGCAGGCAAAACGTCTCCTCCAGGTTCACATTCTCGGTGCGGATGGTCAGATCCCCCCCTTCGGGCATCGCATGCCAAGCGTTAACGTAGAGGTTGATCAGGACCTGCTCGATCTGCCCGCGATCGACATTCACCGTCCAGCAGCTCTCCGCACAATCGAGACTCAGGTTGATCTCCTTACGACTGCGGATGAACATTCGGGTGCTATCTTCCACCAACGTGTTGATGGAGGTCGGCTCGATCTGGTACTTTCCTTTGCGGGCGAAGCCGAGTAACTGTTTGGTGAGGTTCGCGGCGCTGGTCACCGTTTTTTCGATCTGGTCGACATGACGGTAGTGCGGCTGTTCGGGATCGGAGTGGGCCCGAATCATCGATATACGTCCCTGGATACCCATCAACAAATTATTGAAATCATGGGCAATACCACCGGCCAGGGTACCGATGGCCTCCATCTTCTGGGCGTGCAGCAGCTGGGCTTCCAGCTGCTTTTTTTCCCTCTCGATCTCCATGCGCCGGCTGATATCCCTGGCCACATTCAAAATCACCGGCTGTTCGCGATAGGTGATCGCCCGGGAAAGTATTTCCACCGGAACGAGGTCCCCGTTTTCCTTGAGATGAACCGTCTCCAGCCGCATTTTTCTCCCATCCCCACCGCCACCCTGATCTCCCAGCTCCATCAGGATTCTGCCGGCGTCTTCGGCAGGAACGATTTGGTCGAGCGTCAGCCGAAAGAACGCATCCGGAGGATACCCCAATTGCAGATAAGCGGCTGCGTTCGCGTCCAGAATCCCGCCTTCTGTGTCTATGATGTAGACCGCATCATCCACATTCTCCAGCAGCTCCTTATACCGGGACCGCTCTTCGGCATCCTTGAGGTTCGAAAGCATGTAGTTGAACGCCCGGGAGAGCTGACCGAACTCCCAGTATCCGCCGGTACTGTCGAAACCCAGGTCTTTTTCTCCACGGGATATCTGAATCGCCTTGCGGGTCATATCGCCCAGTGGACGAACCATTTTGCGCCCGACGAACACGGAGATCAGGATGGACACCGCCAGCGCCAATGCGGAAAACAGGGCGGTCAGAATGGTCAGTCGGCGCTTGTCCTGGTTGAAGGATTGCAAGGAGGAAAGCAGATACAAATTTTCAAAACCGTCGAGCTCCACCAGAACCGAGTTCTGGTCTACCGGCATCATGTCCGACTCGGTGGACTCGCCGGAGAGAACCGGAAGACCGAAGGCCGGTTTTTTACCGGAAGTCAGGATCTGGCTGAAATTCTCCTCGATGATTAAAATATCGCCTTCCACGGCTGCATGAACGGAATCGATCAGCTTTTGATCCTTTACCGGACTGTAAAGGGCATAGGCGGTTCCCATCCGCCGGTTGGTATTCATGATCGGGGAGGTAAACACCCATAGAAGGGTTTTTCCCGATCCGTCCGCAACCGTTTCTCCGTAGGGGAGATCTTTTAACGCCTGCATCGTCAGATCGTGGGAAAATTCCGGATACCCCTCCGGGAAAATGGATGCCTCACCGTATTTTTGCACGAAGTGATACACACCGTTGCCGGAGGGATAGGTGTCGGTGATCCGCTGGTAAAGCTGGGGTCTGGCTCCCAGCATCATGGTAACGCGAACGGTGTTGTCCGAGCTGAGATCTTGAAGAATTCCCTGGATTTCGGCAATGCGGTTTCGAACAATGATCTCCGCCTGGCCGCTTTGGGCCTTGAGTTTCTTCTCGAACTCGCGTTCCATCCGGCGATTGAAATGCCGGTTGACCACGGTCAGAATCAAAAACACCGACACGGTCACCAGGGTAATAATGGTGACCATCAGCACGGTGGAAAACCGCCGGCCCGATGTTATGCCGTGGGCTGCTTCCTTCATGGATCCAACTTCACGTCACTGCCGACCGCTTCGCCGGGCGAACATTTGCCAAACGGTCGGCGGCGGCAAACAGATGGTAACGGTGCCCAAACCCGATGGCTGACTGGCTCCGATGCCTGCGCCCACCTGGATGGGATTTTTTTACCGGACGAGAGCTAACTAATAAAAATAATTAAATTATTATGATATAATATCCTACAATGGCTATTCAGGCAACTGAATTTATTTATCCGATCGACTCCCACCGGTGATCGCATGGTGAACAAAGAGACCCTCTATCCTGTCCTGCTGGCCGTACCGGAAAGCGCCCGCAGGCTGCCGCCGCCCGAGCGGGTGAAATACCTGAGCCGGTACGCGCGTACAGCACTGACCGCATCGGCTCGAAAGAGCCGAATCACGCTCGGCGACCTGGAAAAGGACGCCGAAGGCCGGCCGCTGCCCTCTAACGGCATCCACTGGTCCCTTACGCACAAAATCGAGTATGTCGGCGCTGTGGTCAGCCGGGCGGAGATCGGTATCGATCTGGAAAAGGTGAAACCGCGCAACACCCAGGCACTGTTCGGCAAAACGGCTGCCGACGAGGAGTGGGAAATTGCCGGTGGGAAGTCGTGGGACAATTTCCATCGTGTGTGGACATCCAAAGAGGCGGTCCTGAAGGCGATCGGAATCGGTCTGAAGGACCTTTCGGCCTGCCGGGTGGTGGCGGTGATCGACTCCCACCACCTGGTGGTCGCCTACCACGACCGGCTATGGCCGGTGCAGCACTATTTTTTTGACGGGCACATCGCTTCGATTGTCAAAGGTGACCGGATCGTGGAATGGACCCTGATGGTGCAGCCCCCGTAGCGGTTCCGGCCGATCGGCGGCATCTTGCATTTTGACATTTCGGCCGCGATAAGGTACTATTATTAGAATGAAAATTGATGGGGGTCGCACCCGCGGCACTCATGGAGGAACTGCATGAAGATTCTCGGAATCGATATTGGATTCGGGTTCACCAAAGCCACCAACGGCAAAGACACACTGGTCTTCAAATCTCTTTTCGGAGATGCATCCGATCTTCAGTTCTGGATGGATTTCGGTCCGCAGGGAATCAGCGATTTCTTCAACGTCACCATCGACGGACGTTCCTACTTCATCGGCGACCTTGCCGAACAGCAGTCCAACGTTCTGAACTTCACCCTGGATCAGGAAAAACTGATCAACGAATTCGTGAAGATTCTGGCACTGACCGTAACAGGAGTGTTCCAGGACAAAGACGCCGAAATCAATGTGCCGATCAACGTTGTCTCCGGCCTGCCCATCGGGCATTTTAAAAACAACCACGAGCGGTTCAACGAAATTCTTACCGGGCACCACAAGGTCATCTATCATCAGCCCGACGGCAACCGGGTCAGCAAAGAAATTTACATCAACAAAGTTCGCATGGTGCCGCAGCCGCTGGGGAGCATCTTGAATCTGCTGATGGACGACCACGGCAAGATTGTCAATGCAGACCTGGCCCGGCAGAAAATCGGTGTCGTGGACATCGGTTTCCGGACGACCGATTTTACCATCATGGATCGACTGCGATATATCGATCGCGGCAGCCGTACGATGGATACCGGGATCTCCAAGGCCTTCAGCATCATCTCCAACAAGCTGCGGGAAAAGTGCGGTGTAAACGTCCAGCTCTACCGTCTCTACAATGCCGCGGAATCCGGCACCATCAAGATGAAGGGACACGGATTGAACTTTACCAAGATCAGGGACCAGGTCTATTCCCAGCTGGCGGCCAACATTGCCAACGACATAGACCGCCTGTGGGCCGAAGACTGGGACATCGACACGATCGTGCTGACCGGCGGCGGCAGCATGGAACTGGCCCATTACCTGCAGCCCCTTATCGCCGGCAACGTACGCCCGGTGATGAACAACGTGGATGCCCGCCTCAACAACGTGATGGGATACCTGAAATACGGAAAGCACATCTGGGGAAATGCAGATATGCCCCAGCGACCGGCTGCCGGCCACCTGCCGGAGGATGACACCCAGGAGATAGAGCCGATCGAGGAAGCGGAAGAGATCACCCCCCTGACCGACGACGACACGCTGGAAGAGATCGAGGTGCTGGTGGAAGAGCATCTGTCCCGCGAACCGCAGCGGTCGTTTCAGAACCCCGAATAAGACGGCGGGCTGCCCCTGCAGGTTACAGCCCGGCCCCTCTCATTGGCCTGTCTTCGGATTACCCACACCGCCGGTATCCACCGAACGTTCGACAACCAGCCGGACAACCTTCCCATTCTCGCATTCCACCCGTATCCCGAACTGGCCGACGGTCCGGGTCAGGGGGCGGCCGAAGAGAAAGTCGAGCATCTCCGGATCCAGGTTGCCCCTTTCGTTTACCAGATCCCGCAGCTCGGCATCGTACTGGATGACTTCAAGAACTTTTCCAGCGTCCGCTTCACCGCCACCTGATTTCAGCCGTCTTGTCAGCCGGTGGAGGCTTTCGTAGCTGCATCGCCTGTCGTGATCGACGATCAGGTCCCAGAGACCTTCCACCGGAACCAAAAGGTCTTTTCGCCGCAGTCTTCCAACGCTGTAAAGCCGCTCGATTTCCCGGGTATCCCAACATTGCAGGACGCGGCACTCTAAAGGCCGGGTGGAATAGATCCGGCAGGCACTGTCATGGTCGCTGTAATAACGGCAGGTCCAAGATGCAGCCTCCCGGGCCTTGATCTTGACGATCTCCGTGTCCAGTGGCTGCAACGTTCCGCGGACATTGTCCCGGGCCAGCTCCCCGCGGCGGATGGTGAAAAGATCCGTTAGCGGCAGCCGGCCGCTTTCCACCAGCACCCGATCTTTTTTATGCAGCGCCGGGCCCCCTTTTTTACAACAGGTGCCGCACCTTTGGCACTGCGGAGCGGAAGGTTCGATTCGGGTACGGGTCATTTCAACCGCGCTCTTTCATGCGCTCCCTGGCCCGTTTGATGTCGTCCAGATGAGCCTTTACGATGGGGCTCATTTCGGGCGGATGCCAGTGGGTATGCCGGGGATCCTCCGGCCACTCGAACGGCAGGTGCTTCACCTGTCCGGGGGCCTGCGCCTGTTCTAAAACTGCCAGCGTTGCCAGCAGCACCTGGCGCTGCCCGTCTGCATCGCCCACCTCACCGAGCAGCCGGCCGTACGGGTACTCCAGCGCCACCGATCGCGGGATGCCCACCTCGCGGTTGAATTCGTGTGTGGGCGTTAGAATAACCGTCGTAAATCCGTCTTCCTCCAGCACTCTTGCAGCCAGTCCCACGGACCGGCAGCAGAAAGGTCAGGCCGGGGTCAGCAGCACGGCTTCCACTTGTTCGGACTTCATCCTGGAGGCCATCGGCCGGATCGCCTCGTCGATGAATCGCTCGTTTTGCCACTGAAACCCGTAAAAGGAGTAGGCGGTCTGTGCCAGGCGCCCGATGATGCCCTCGGCTTCAAATTCCGCCAATCGGGTCAGCGGCAGCATCACGTCCGGATCTTTACGGATGTAATCGGTGTTGATGTGCAGGTGATTGACGTCGATATCCGCAGCCGCGGTGTTTCTGGGAATACACCGGTAGGTTGGGTCCCCCCAGGTGGGCTCGCGTTTCTCCCGCTCCATGTCAAAAGGCGGATCCGATTTGCAGCTGATGCCGGCGCTGGTGATCAGTGCCACAGTCGCCTGGGACAGGGGACGAGCAAGTGGTGTCCAGGGGATCGGTCCGTTGAACTGCTCGTCCGGAATGAATGTTTGTATCCACGCCGCCAGTCCGGGCGGCATGAATCGAAATCCGTCGACTCTTTTTTCCTGCTGATCCATATATTCCTCCTTCTCGGCTTGGCCCAGGAGCCATGTACTCTCGTCAACCCTATCCGGTGGCGGGACGTCGGATCAAGGCTTTTGTTCGGATCGACGGTGTCACGTCCACTGTGACGGACATGCTGTGAATTCCTCCGCCCATCACTAGCCCCTGACCGGAGTGACATCAGGGTGATTGAGCATGGCGCAGGGAACCGCTGCATTTGGGGAGATCCCCAGGCACCATCGGATATCCACCGATCCGACGCATGGGCGTCTATTGCACGAGGCATCCGGGAGAACGGCGTGTTCCGTGAGGAAGCGGCGCGGATGGCAGTTGAAAGCCCGGTGCGGGGATTTTTGCTGCAGAATGCCGGAGGCCACCGGGCTGTCGCCGATGGCCTCCACTGCTGCTGATATCAATTCCTGCGTTTCTGTCAAGGCCTTCCGGGTAGTCTACTCTGCGGCCTGCTGCTCGGGCTGTTCGCAGACAGCCGTCGGATCCGCCATAACCTGCAGCTGGCGGTAGCGTGCGGCGACCTCCTCTTCCAGGCGTGTCTGCAGCGTGTCGGCTTCCTGCGGGAAAGATCTTTTCAGGGAAGCGTATCGCACCTCGCCGGACAAAAATTCTTTCAGGCTGCCGTCCGGCTCTTTGGAGTCGAGCACGAAGGGGTTCTTGCCTTCCAGCCTCAGTTGCGGATTATAGCGGTACAAGGGCCAGTAGCCGCTTTGAACCGCCAGCTTCGACTCGTCCTGGCTGCGTCCCATGCCGCGCAAAATACCGTGGTTGATGCAGGGAGAGTATGCCAGGATGATGGACGGCCCGTCATACGCCTCGGCTTCGACGACCGCTTTCATCAACTGCTGCTTGTTGGCGCCCATGGCCACCGATGCCACGTAAACGTAGCCGTAGCTCATCATCATGGCGCCCATGTCCTTCTTGGTGGTCTTTTTCCCGGAAAAGGCGAACTTGGCCACCGAACCGGTCGGCGTGGCCTTGGAGGACTGTCCGCCGGTGTTGGAGTATACTTCGGTGTCCATCACCAGGATATTGATGTTTTCCCCGGCGGCCATCACATGATCGATCCCCCCGTAGGCGATATCGTAAGCGGCGCCGTCTCCGGCAAATACCCAGAAGGATTTTTTGGTGAACAGCTTGGACATCGCGTTGATTTCCTGCAGCAGGTCGTTGTTCTTGTGTTTGGGAAGCAGCGTTTTGAGCTGATCTCCGTATTGACGGGATCCTGCGGGATCCTTCATGTTGTCCAGCCAGCCCTGAAGCGCTGCCTTGACATCGGCGGCCACATCGGTCTGCAGGGCCTGGCGGACCAGGTCGGCAAGTTTGCGCCGTTGTTGAAACACGCCCAGAAACATCCCATAGGTAAACTCGGCCGGATCCTCAAAAAGCGAGTTTCCCCAGGTGGGGCCGAACCCGTCGCGGTTCACGCAATAGGGGATTGCCGGTGCCGAGCCCCCCCAGATGGAGCTGCATCCGGTGGCGTTTCCGATCACCATCCGCTCCCCGAACAGCTGGGTCAGGAGTTTGGCATAAGGAGTTTCGCCGCATCCGGCGCAGGCACCGGAGAACTCCAGCAGCGGCTGACAGAACTGACTGCCCTTGACACTGTTGCGCTTGGTCAGATCGTCGCGCACCGGCAGCTCTACGGCATACTCCCACAGGGGAACCTGCAGCGCGGTCTGGGTTTCCAGCGGTTTCATCACCAGGGCTTTCTTTTTGGACGGGCAGATGTCGGCACAGTTGCCGCAGCCATAGCAGTCGAGGGTGTCGACCTGAATCCGGAAGTAGTAGTCCTTCAGCTCCTTGCCCACCGCTTTTTTGGCCTCGAAACCCTGCGGGGCCTTCTGCACCTCTTCCTCGGAGACCAGAAACGGGCGGATGGCTGCATGCGGGCATACCATCGAGCACTGGTTGCACTGGATGCAGTTGTCCATTATCCATTCCGGCACGTTGATGGCCACTCCCCGCTTTTCGTACTTGGAGGTGTCCACCGGGAAAATGCCGTCCGGGGCAAACGCGCTGACCGGCAGCTTGTCACCCTGCTGGGACAGAATCGGCCGCATGACATTCTTGACAAAGTCCGGCTCGACCCGCTCGTCACCGGGCCCGCCGGCAACATCGGCCCAAGAGGCGGGATAGTCGATCTCCACCAGCTTATCGAGGGTCTTGTCTACCGCCTCGTGGTTCATGCGAACGATGTGCTCGCCCTTCAGGCCGAACATCTTTTCGATTTCCTTTTTGAGCAGCTTGATGGCCTCATCGACGGGCAGCACCTTGGCCAGCTTGAAAAAGGCTGTTTGCATGATCATGTTGATGCGCCCCCCCAGGCCGACTTCCTGGGCGATTTTGACCGCATCGATGTTGTAGAACTTCAGTTTCTTGCGGGCGATGGTCTGCCGCATCCCAGCCGGCAGCTTCTCTTCCATTTCCTCCAGAGACCAGGCGGAGTTGAGCACGAAGGTCCCACCCTGCTTGATCCCCTCCAGCACTTCGTAAATGTCCACGTAGTTGTCCTTGTGACAGGCAATGTAGTCGGCCGAATCGATCAGGTAGGTGGACTGAATCGGCGTCTGGCCGAAGCGCAGGTGGGAGATGGTCACCCCGCCGGATTTTTTCGAGTCATAGGCAAAGTAGGCCTGGGCAAACATGTCGGTATTGTCGCCGATGATCTTGATGGCGCTCTTGTTGGCGCCGACGGTACCGTCGGCCCCTAATCCCCAGAATTTACACTGAACCGTGCCGGCCGGGGCGACATCGAAGCCCGGCTGCACGTCCAAGGATGTGTTGGTCACATCATCGACGATGCCGACCGTGAAATGGTTTTTGGGGCTCTTGGCCGACATGTTGTCGATCACCGCCTTGACCATGGCCGGGTTGAACTCCTTGGAACCGAGCCCGTACCGACCGTTGACAATCGTGGGGGTCTGCTTGCTTTCCATGAAAGCCGTACAGACGTCCACATAGAGCGGATCTCCGATCGCTCCGGGTTCCTTGGTCCGGTCGAGGACGGCGATGGTTCGGGCCGTCTTGGGAATGACCGCCAACAGGTGCTCGACGGAAAACGGTCGGTAGAGCCGCACCTTTACCAGGCCGATCTTCTCTCCCTGGCCATTCAGGTGGTTGACCACCTCTTCGATGGTCTCGCAGGAAGAGCCCATCGAGACGATGACACGGTCCGCATCGGCAGCACCGACATAGTCGAACAGATTGTAGGTTCGACCGGTCAACTTGCTGACCTGTTGCATGGCTGCTTCAACGATGCCGGCTCCCTTCAGGTAGTAACTGTTGGCCGCCTCGCGGCCCTGGAAGTAGATGTCCGGATTCTGGGCGGTACCGCGCAGTTCCGGCCGCTCCGGGTTGGTTCCACGGGCCCGGAACCGGGCCAGAGCCTCCCGGTTGACCAGCTTGGCCATGTCTTCGTAGTCGATCATCTCGATTTTCTGGATCTCGTGGGACGTGCGAAAACCGTCAAAAAAATGCAAAAAGGGTATGCTCGATTCGATAGACGCCAGGTGGGCCACGAGCCCCAGATCCATCACCTCCTGCACCGAAGCGGAAGCCAGCATGGCGAAACCGGTCTGTCGCACGGCCATCACATCCTGGTGATCGCCGAAAATCGACAGTGCGTGGGCGGCAACCGCGCGCGCGGTGACGTGCATCACCCCGGGAAGCAGTTCACCCGACATTTTGTACATATTGGGAATCATGAGCAACAGTCCCTGGGAGGCGGTAAATGTGGTGGTCAACGCCCCGGCTGCCAGGCTGCCGTGAACGGCGGCCGCCGCACCGGCTTCGGACTGCATCTGCCGGACGGTCATCGCCTGGCCGAATATATTCGTGCGGCCACTGGCGGCCCATTCATCGGCAATTTCTCCGATCGGAGAAGATGGGGTGATGGGGTAAATGGTTGCCACATCACTCATGGCGTAGGCCACATGCGCCGCGGCCGTGTTGCCGTCTATGGTTTTCATCTCTTTGGCCATAAAGCTGCTCCTTTACGATGGTTTTTCGACCCCGGGTCGATGGTTTTCGATGGTTCGGATGGGCATAGATCAAATTCTGTGAATTACGGTAAACAGTGGGATTTGTAAAGCAATAAATTTTGAAGGTCATTCATTTGCTGAATAACGTCTATGCGCTGTCACCCGCCGATGTTGACGGGCCAGCGGGCGGGCGGCAACCGGCTTATCTTCTGCAATTCATGCTACAGCAGGGTCGAGAAAAAGTCGTTTCCCTTGTCGTCGACGATGATGAACGCCGGAAAGTCCCTGACGGTGATCCGGTAGATCGCTTCCATCCCCAGCTCCGGATATTCGATCAATTCGACTGCCGTGATGCAGTCCTTTCCCAGCCTCGCGGCCGGACCGCCGATCGAACCCAGGTAGAAACCGCCGTATTTCTTGCAGGCATCGGTGACAACCTGGGAACGGTTGCCCTTGGCCAGCATTACCAGAGATGCGTCCCTGGCTTGAAATGCCGGAACATAGGAGTCCATGCGGCCGGCGGTGGTTGGCCCGAAGGAACCGGAAGGATAGCCCCGGGGCGTTTTGGCCGGCCCGGCATAATAGATCGGGTGATCTTTGACGTAGGTCGGCAGATCCTCTCCTCGATCCAGTCGTTCTTGCAGTTTGGCGTGGGCGATATCCCTGGCGACAACAATGCTGCCGGTCAGCAGCAGGCGCGTGGCAACGGGGTGTTTGCTCAATTCGGCCCGGATCTCGTTCATCGGCCGGTTCAAATCGATCCGCACGGACGGTGTTTCGGTTTCATCCGGCTCCGGCAGATATGCCGCCGGATTGGTTTCCAGCTGCTCCAGAAAGATGCCCTCCCGGGTGATCTTGGCGGTCACGTTGCGGTCGGCACTGCAGCTCACCCCGATGCCGATGGGACAGGATGCACCGTGTCGCGGCAGGCGAACGACCCGTACGTCGTGACAAAAATACCGGCCGCCGAACTGGGCACCGATCCCCAGCTGGCGAGAAACCTCCAGCAGCCGCTCTTCGAGCGCCACGTCGCGGAAAGCGTGTCCGGACGCACTGCCCATGACGGGCAGGTTGTCCAGGTAACCGGCAGTGGCCAGCTTGACGGTTTTCAGATTGGCTTCAGCCGACGTGCCTCCCACCGCAACCGCCAGATGGTAAGGTGGACAGGCTGCGGTTCCCAGGGATTTCATCTTGGCTGTCAGGAAATCGACCAGCTTTTCGGGGGTCAACACCGCCTTGGTCTCCTGAAACAAATAGGTCTTGTTGGCCGACCCGCCGCCCTTGGCAATAAACAGGAACTTGTAAGCATCGCCGGCGGTGGCGTACAGGTCGAGCTGGGCCGGCAGGTTGCAGCCGGTGTTTTTTTCGTCGTACATGCTCAGCGGGGCGTTCTGCGAATAGCGCAGGTTGTTTTGGGTGTAGGCGTTAAAAATGCCCCGGGAAATGGCTTCCTCGTCTTTCCCTCCGGTCCAGACCCGCTGTCCTTTCTTACCGATCACGATGGCCGTGCCGGTGTCCTGGCACATGGGGAACACTCCTTCAGCGGAAATCACCGCGTTCTTGAGCATCTCCAGGGCCACGTAGCGGTCGTTGTTTGAGGCCTGCGGATCCTCCAGGATGCTGGCCAGTGATTGGAGGTGGGAAGACCGCAGCAGATGCGCCACATCGGTAAACGCCTGCTCGGCCAGCAGCGTGAGCCCCTCCGGCGCAACCCGCAGCATTTCGACCCCATCGAATTGTGCCGGGGATACGTATTCGGTAGTCAGTTTCCGGTATACCGTGTTGTCCTCTCCCCGCGGAAACAGTTCCTGATAGGTGAAATCGATCATTTGCAGACTCCTTGGACTCGATTGTGATACGACGGGCGGTGTTATCGACAAGATAGACCGAACCCATTTTACCCACCTTCCGCGGCAGTTTCCCCGCAGCGCCGTCGCCGGTCGTTATCCGGTTCTATAGGGCCGGAGCCACAGCGGACAATCCTGACCGCAGGGTCGATACTGTAAAAAGCCGGGCCGGGGATGTCAAGCAAAGAGACGATCGGTTCCATTCCGAAGTTGACCCGGTCGCATGCGTGCCCCGGTTTTTCGGCGACCGGAAACCCTCATCCGCCAATCATCGCCCCTGATCATCCTACTGCCAACGATCGCCGCAAAGACACACTATTGACATTTTGCCAAAATTTTGCGACAGACCAACACTTCGACCTGGATATTTTTCGGACGACAAATGCTTCGCACCCATCCCGGCGATTGGCAGGTGTCGAAATACTTCCCGAAGAGGTCTGATATGGATGTCTATGAACTGGTGCGCGGTCCCCTGGCCTGGGTGGCATTGATTGTTTTCGTTGCGGGCTGTCTTTTTCGTCTGCTTTCAACACTCCTCACGGGCAAAAAGGAAACCACCCTCTACCCTTCCACGAGCTTTACGGACGGTTTGCGTTCCATTCTGCACGGCCTGGTTCCTTTCGGGTCCACCTATATGCGCCGCCAGCCGCTGTTTGCCGTCGTAACCATCGGTTTTCATCTGTGTGTCATTATCTTACCGATTTTTCTGCTGGCCCACATCGTGTTGTGGTACGAGTCCTGGCAGGTTTTGTGGTGGAGTCTGCCGGATTGGCTGGCGGATATCATGGCCGTCTGGATCATCCTGGCCTGCATTTATTTCCTGGTTCGCCGATGGGCAGTGCCGGAGGTCAAAAAGATCACCCGCACGACCGATGTCCTGCTGCCGGTGATGATTTTGCTGACGTTTTTAACCGGATTTTTAGCCTACCATCAGTGGGGCCCCTACCGGCCGATGTTGATTCTGCATGTGCTTTCCGGTGAAATCCTGCTGATCGCCATCCCGTTTACGAAACTGGGACATATGCTGTTTGTTATGTTTTCCCGGGCATACATGGGAGCCGAGTTCGGCAAAGTGCTCAAGGCCCGGGAGTGGTAAAAACGAAATCCGGCAACCACCGCATGGGGAGATTATGCGATTCAAACTGTCGATTGTAACGTTCGTGTTTGGTCTGGTTGTGACCAGTGCTGTCGGCTGGCAGGTGTCCATGGCCCAGGAAGAGGAATACATTCTGGCCCACGAAGATGTATTCGGCAACCTGCGGCGGCCGCAGGTCGGTTTTTCCCATGAAACCCACGTCGATAAACTGGAAGATGGCGGCTGCGGGAAGTGTCACCACGCACCGGACGATAAAACCGGTCAGCTCGGCTACATCGACGGAGACGAGCAACCCTGCATGGAATGTCACGGTCTTCAAAAAGCAAATCGCATCCCTGCGCTACGAGAGGCCTATCACGCAAACTGCACCGGTTGTCATCGCGACCAAATCAAATCCGGCAATCTTCAGAGTGGACCGACCACCTGCGGCGGCTGCCACCGAAAAAACTGATGTAGAGGCAATAGTCTGTATGAAAAATCATCGGACGCAGGAAGGATATGGAACAAAACAGCAATCAAGTCGACGAGGCCAAGCAGACGCCCCAAACCCCGGAAAGTGCGGGTATCGAACCGGCACAACAGATGGGGCAAATGCGACAGGCACTTAAGAAGAATCTGAGCCGCAAGATCCTGGCCATGCTCGGCAGCTGCGTGAACTGCGGTTTGTGCGCGGAATCCTGCCATTACTATTGTTCGACCGGTGACAGCGCTGTCATACCGGCGAATAAATTCGACGTGTTGGCCCGGGTGCTGCAAACCTATTTCCACCCGGTAAAGTCCCGCCTGCCCTTTTCCGCCAATAACCATCTCGATGAGGAAGCGCTGGCAGGGCTTTATACGGCCGCCTTTGAAAATTGCACCTTGTGCGCCAAATGCGCCCTGACATGTCCCATGGGCATAAATACGGGCGAAATCCTCTCGCTGGCCCGGGCCATGCTGTGCAGCATCGGGCGCCTGCCGTCCGGGTTGATGAAACCGGTTGAAACCGCTATCGAGATCGGCAATTACGTGGGGCTGAGCACCGAGGATTTTGTCGAAAACATCGAATGGCTCGCAGAAGAGTTGGCCGACGAGATCGGAGATCCAGATTTCAGCGTTCCCATAGATAAGCAAAATGCGGAAGTCCTGTATATCCCCCATCCCCTTGAAACCAGGGATCTGCCGTTTTTGCTGATGTATTGCATCAAAATCCTGCATGCCGCCGGCGAAGACTACACATTCTCTTCCTATGATTTCGATACCGCCAATTATGCTTATTATCAGGGCAACAAAGACAACATGATGCGTATCGCAAGGCGAATGCTGGATGCCAGGGAAAAGCTGCAGGCCAAAACCATTGTCCTATCCCCCTGCGGTCATGGGTATCGCGTAATGCGGTGGGAAGCGGAGAAATACCTGGGAAAACGGTTTGACTTTCCGCCGGTGCGAACCTTCATCGAACTCATCCACCGTTACCTCCGCGAGGGCCGGATCCGCGTTGAAAAAAACAAGTTCGAAGGACCGATCACCTATCACGATCCATGCAACATTGCCCGGCGCGGCGGCGTCATCGAGGCCCCTCGAGACGTTTTGCATGCGTTGACTTCCGATTTTGTGGAGATGCAGCCCAACCGGGCCCGCAACTTCTGCTGCGGTGGCGGCGGCGGTTTGGCATCCACCGCTGATTTCGGTAAAATACGGGCGACCGTGGGCAAGACAAAAGCCGAGCAGATTCGTCAAACCGGTGCCAAAATCGTGGTCACCAACTGCTTTAACTGCCTGACCCAGATCCGCGACCTGATTCAGATCTATGAACTAGAGGGTGTCGAGGTGAAGAGTATCGTGGAGCTGGTTTCTGAATCACTGATCCGGTAAGCCGGACGGGCCGCATCAGACGATCGATTTTTTCATGCAAACGGCGCTGTCCGGGCACAAGCTCCTGAATTCGGCCGTGTCCCGGATCTCCGCAGGGGCGGAGGAGCGGTCGACTTTCTCGAAACCCCTGGCCGAAAAAAACGGTTCGGCCGTCAGGGTGAGCAGATACAGGGTCCGGATCCTCATCTGCCGGGCCGATTTTTCAGCGGCAGCCACCAGCTGAGTCGCCACTCCCTGGCAGCGAAATTTCTCCACCACCGCCAGCGACCGGAGCAGACCGGAGCTGCCGGCCACCTCTATCGATACGGTCCCGACAACCCGGGGCCCTTTTCGCGCCACGATGGTGTTTCGTAAAATATTGGCCGTTATGTCCGCGTGATGCAGTCCGCAGCCGGCGATCACCGCCTCCACGGCCGGCCCTTCTCCGGCTCGAACACCGCTCAGGGTAACCGGCAATCTTTTTTCATCGCGTGCGTCCATCCGTGGCATTTGACAAGGCTCCTGTGTCAGGGAGCTTCACCCCAGGCTTTTTGGCTGCGCTCGATTTTTTTCCGCACCGTCTTCCAGGTTTCGGTTGCGAGAAAAGATCCCTCGAAACGCTGCAGCATGCGGCGAAACATCTCAAGAGGAACACTGAAAGAAAGCTCGTCGGTTTTGAAGAACTTGCGGGCCGAGGGATCCCACCCACCGACCACCGCCTTCAGTTTGCCCAGGGCCATGTATTTTCGGGGCCATACCACCAGGCTGCCGCAGGCGGCGCTCCAGGGAGAAGTCACCACCTCCGGATCGTTGGTGACAAACGCCGCCAGCTGATGCAGACCACACAGTGATTCGGGCCGCAGGAAAAAGGAGACGATATCCGGCTCTTCCTCCGGGCCGAAAAGGCCGAGCGGTTTGAATATGCAGTATTTGCCGGGCGCCGGCGGGGGGTCGACCATCTCGAATATGTTGCGCAATTGATCCGGGGATTCACAGTAGAACTCCCCCTTCATGCGCTCCGGGACTCCCGAAGACACGTAATGGATGATGGTCTCTGTCTGCGGCTTCATGAAACCCAACCAGAAAGCCGCTCCGGGACATCCGAATTGTTCTGCGGAAAAGTAGGCTGCGGTTTTTTTCCGGCGGGCACGCCATATATGGCCCATCGCGCAGGAAAAATCGCTGAACACCTGCTGCCAGTCGATCTCGTTCTTTGCCTCTTTTTCACGCGTGGGCAGTTCACCGGCAGCGGGTGTAAAACCTTCCGACGGCCGTTCGTCGGCAAAAAACACGCCCATCGGCTCCTCCGACAGGCCCAGGGTGTTAAGAAAGACCGGCAGGCGGTCTGATAGCTTCTTGTCCATCGATCTCTCCCGCACTCGATTTTCTATTCCATACCGAAAAAATTGACCATCAGGGTTCCCAGCCAGCGACGCAGCATGGCATAAGAGTAATGGCGGGCTGCGGTGGCATAGTTGAATTCGACCATCTTTTCCCTTCGCTGCGGTGATTGAAGGATGTCCTTGACTTCCTGCACGTTCTTTTTGTTCAGGTACCCGTCCATCACCACCAGGTCGAATCCCTTTGGTTCGATGTCCCTCACAAACGTGGCGTAGCGGTTGATCAAAAGCGGTTTTTTGAAATAGACCGCCTCCAGAAAAGCGTTGCCGAATCCTTCATACAGGCTCGGGTAGGTGATGAAATCGGCGTGCGGGTAAACATCCCAGAGGGAGTATCGATCCTTGTGGTTGAAGTGGTTGTAAATCGGGTCGGAGATTCGGGTGGAGACCATTCGCAGATCGACTCCCCGCTCCCGGGAATCCTCTTTGAGCCAGTCGACATAGTCATAGCCCTCGTCGCCGGCTTCGTGGGAAATAACCAGTTTGCAGCGGGGATCTTTTAAATCCTCCAGCAGGGAGACGGCGTGCTCGATGCCCTTGCGCTGGACGATCCGGGTCGGCTGTAAAAACATGATGTCATCGGGCTGCAGCCCGATCGATTCGCGAAACGCCTGTGTCGCCTGCTCATCAACCTCCGGGGGGTTTTCGAAATCGAGCACGTTGGGAATGATGATGGAGGCAATACCGTTGCGCAGGGCCAGCTCCTCCTGGGCGGCCGAGTTGATCACCACGTGTTCAATGCTCGGCAGCTTCGGCGGGAAGGCCATCCGCAGGTAATCGCCCACCGCATTGACCGCGTAACGGGTTCTTTCCCAGTAAAAGTCATGGTGATGGGCGATGGTGGGCATTTTCGACTCGGCGATCAGCTCCGTCAGGGCAATTCCCAGCGGAACGTGCATGGGAATCGTCAGGGCATTTTCGACAATCAGGATGTCGATGTGAAACTGTTCGATGAACTCCTGCAGCTGCACCTTCAGGATCGACGTCAGGGCATGGATCGTTTCGGTCACCGACGGCTTGCGATCCGTTTTTCCAAAAATCCGCTTGTTGATCCACTCGTTCTGCTCGTACTTGAAATGGGCCTCGGGCACCATGAAGCAGGAATTGCCTTCCCGATCCAACAGCCCTGCGAACCAGAAACAGGCGTGCCCTTTTTGTTCCAACACCCGGGCCCACTTGCTGGCCTCCAGGGTCACGCCGTCGGTACCTGCGAAACGGGTGGATACGAAGCCGATGTTTTTGCTCATGGTAGGGTTCCCTGCGCGTTTTTTCGTTTCAACATTGCCGAAATCTGGTCAGGTGTTATCAAAAATCTGGTAACTTGGAAAGGGTTTCGCCCAGCAAAGCGTCCCGGCCGTATATATCCTCGCGGAATTGGACGTTGCCGCTTTCGTCGACCCACGCGGTCCAGTACTGGATGTAAGTCGGCAGGGGCGCGGGCACTTCGATGATTTCCGATCGACCGCTTTCGATTTCCGCCAGAATCCGCCTGCGGGTCCAGTTGAAATGGTCCTTCAGGAGGTATTCGGCCAGCTCGATCGGTTTTTCGATCCGGATACACCCGGAGCTGAAGGTCCTTTTGGGCTGGGTGAAGATCGACCGGTCGGGCGAGTCGTGAATGTAAACGTCATACTTGTTGGGAAACAGAAACTTCACCCGCCCCATGGGATTGAACGGCCCCGGGTCCTTGCGCAGGATGTATGGAAAGTTTCCCGGATCGACTGCCTGCCAGTCGATGCGATCCGGGTCCATCTCTTCGGCGTCCGGCCCCAGGCTGCTGAAAACCCTGTATCCGCGCTCTCGCAGGTACTCGGGATTCGAGCGAATCGCCGGCAGCAGATCTTCGGTGAAGATCGTCGGCGGAACGTACCAGTGCGGATTGAGTACAAGTCTGGTCAGCTCCGCGCTGAACACCGGCGTGCGTCGATAATCCCTGCCGACTGCCACCCGCATGACCATCACGCGTCGGTTTTCGTCGACAATCTCCATCTGATAGTCGGCGATGTTGACCAGCAGGTAGCGTTTCCCGAGATACCGGGGCAGCCAGCGCCAGCGCTCCATATTCAGCTCGATCTGCCGGACGCGGCTGCGCGCGGAAACATTGAGCGCCTCTCGGGTAAGCGCGCCGATCACCCCGTCGGCCGCCAGGCCGTGCTGTCTCTGAAATGCCGCTACGGCCCGTTTCAACGTCGAATCGAAGTGGTTGCCGTCGCGCGCACGCCGCCCATCCAGAAATCCTTCCGCAACGAGCCGGAACCGCAGCATGGACACCCGCTCATCTTCGACGCCGGCCCGCAAGGTGGGTCCATCCGGCAGTTGTGTCCAACCGCCTTTTTCCTCGATCCGACGATAGCGCTGCAGAATCCGGCGCAATCGCCGGTATCCGCTGTGGTCCGGTAGAAAGCTGCTGAGAACCGGCTGCAGGCGGCCGGAATGGGCTGCCGTTTCCAGCGCGCCGATCAAATCGGCGTCTTTGTGAACGGCCTGTTGCTCCGGGCCCAAGGTTTCAGGGGCGATCCTGCCGCTCAGCAGGTGACCGGCGCTGGTCAAAAAAGCGTCCGTGGCGAGCAGCTCCGCGTCAACCAGCAACTCCAGTCGCACTTCTTCGCGCAGCAGCCCGCTGCTCTGCAGATCTCCATAGAGCCGTTGGAGCGATTGGAGGTGATAGGCCTCCGGGTTCAGGGCCTCCTGCCGGAGACCCTCCAGGGCTGTCAGCAATTCGGATAGCGGCCGGCCGGAGCCGTCGGCACCCGCCCAGGCCGGCCGGTATTGTCTTTGATCGTAAAACAAGCGGACCATGGCCGGGCTGGCCAGGTGCCGACCCTGCACGGTAGCAGCGGCACCGGATCCGATGGTCGTCAGACGGGTTTGCAGCAGGGACTGGACAGCGGTGGTGAGCGCAACAGGTGCGTCCGAAGCCGTCGCCGCGAAGCCGGCCGTCACCGCCAGGGCGATCAGCGTGCCGACAAGCAGACAGCATCCGGTCGGTTTTGTCCACAGTTCGTGTTGCATCTGTTGTGCGTACATTTCACGGCGATAAAATGCAAGCCCTCGGGGTGCAGGCGGGAGCAAATATTTACGGTCCGCACGCGGGGGCGGATAAAAAATAAAATACGGCAGTGCCCTTGGGGGCACTGCCGCATTCTCATCCAATGGGATGGATTTCCCCGCAGTGCTATTTCACGGCGTCTTTAAACGCTTTTCCGGGTACAAACTTCGGCACCTTGGACGCCTTGATCTGGATTACTTCTCCGGTTTGCGGATTTCTCCCTTTGCGCGCTTTCCTCGAGGCCACCTTGAAAGTGCCGAAGCCGACCAGCGTCACGTCGCCTCCCCTCTTCAAAGACTTCACGATGGTCTCCAGCACGCAGTCCACAGCCGCCTGCGCGTCCTTTTTGGTGCTCAACAACTTTGCCACTTCTTCAACTAGATCACCTTTGTTCATTTTGTCTCTCCTTTCGCATCCATTCACGTTCTCGGTGCCGCGGCTATCGCCGGCACCACCTTCCTCCTGGTCTTCCACCGGCCCTATGGAGAGACCATGTACTTCAGCCGATAATGTTTCTTTTTGTCCCGATGTTTGTTGCTGCCTGGCTGCGCTGGCACTCTGGTTTTTCTTTTGCGGCATACCGCGCAGCGCTCCGGCAAATCGAATCCGCGCGCCTCGTATTTCAGCTCCTGCTGGAAAGTCAGTTCGAATTCGCTGCCGCATTGCTTGCATACGAGAACAGGGCTGCTCATACCGGCAAACAGTGCCTCCCGGATTCGGATTTGTCATCATAGCATTCAAAACAGGTAACGGCAAGGGTTTGCATCTGATCGGGCAGTGGACAAAGCAATGGATGTGCCAAAACCGACTCAAAGATCCATTTTATTTTGCGACATCACCGCCGTACGGCGGTTGCTGCCTTGATATCCACTTTGCCGCAGGGGATCAGGGAGTCTTTTTCACAAACGGTGGCTTTTTCTGCTCGAAAAAACGGCTGTGCGGCAACGCAGGGGAAATCCGGCAGCCGCATCGCCTGGTGTGACCCGCCCGGCAACGGTTCAGCCTTGCGGTAAGCTGTAAAATAATGAGAATTTTGGTGTCCGATCGATCCATTTATTCGGAACTGCAAGTTCCGATCGGATCAGTCGATAATCTCCAGTACATATCGCTGGCCGGAAGTTGCCGATGCAGCCGCCAGAACGGTGCGCAGGGCTTGTGCATTGCGTCCCTTCTTACCGATCACTTTGCCCAGATCCTCTTTGGCCACCTGCAGCTCGAGAACGGTGATCCGCTCACCCTTCACTTCCCTTATCACCACCGACTCGGAACGATCCACCAGCGACTTGACTATGGTTTCCATCAGCGCCTTCATTATACCCCTTTACTTCGCATTGGATTTGTCGATTTCAAATGGAGCGTTAAAAACCAGAGGCCCTTTCCAGGCGTTCCATTTTCTGCTTGCACTCGATGCAATGCCGGGCCACCGGCCTGGCTTTCAGGCGGGATACGGAAATGTCCTCCCCACAAAGCTTACAGATACCGTAAGTACCCTTTTGGATATCTTCCAAAGATTGCCGGATCTTATGGATCAGGCGGTGTTCCCGTTCACGAATCCGCAACGTATACGCCCGCTCAGACTCAATGGCAGCGATGTCGATCAGATCGGTGGCCCGCTCGTCTCTGTTGATCCAGTCGACCACCTGGTTGTCAGCCTGCATCTCGAGTTCTTCCAGCTGTCGGGTCAGCAGGTTCTTGAAGTAGATCAGAATCTCGTTTCTCATATGCTACCCTCCTTTTCAACAGGTATTTGCCCGATAGGCTGCCACAGCCGCCTGCGATTACCACATGAAATCGAGGCGACTCGCAGAGCCTTTGAACTGCGTCGGATGTTTCGCGTCCCCCATCCCTCAACGTTCTCCATCTCGGTGTTGTTTTACTGCCCGCAGAAACCGACTTGCAAGGCCTTCGACACCATAACGTTTTATTGACGTTTCATAACCGCTGGGCCGCCGACACAAACTATTATGGAGCAAATAACATGCCAATTTCGAGCCGATTCTTCGCGGCTGCCGATGCGGATGGCACACGGTTTGCTTGTATAAATACGGTGGAAACAGCACAAGGATCGTTTAACCAGGGGGGCTGCCATGCTGCCGGATACGGAACGCAGAAAGTCTGTCAGGGCCGTTTGCAGCGGGCGCATTCGATTCTCCCGGGTCGACCGGGAAATGACGATTACCGCCGATCTGACCGATTTCTCCGAGGAAGGGCTGGGATTTCTCTCGGCATCCGAACTCAAGCCCGGCAGCACATTGATGGTTCAGGTGGAGCAAATCGATTCGGCAGAATCCGAACGGCCTGCCCGCCGCCTGGTCCGGTCGCAGGGAATTGTGGAAGTGAGATGGTGCCGCCCGGTCGGTGATCGGTGGAATACGGTGTTTGCCACCGGAGTAAAATATCTGCTGATCTGATCGGCGCGCTGCCCGTCGTCATAACGGCATCGGTCGCCTATCAGCAATGGAGATGGCTGCGCTTTGATGGCGAAGCCATTTCTTTATGCTCATATGTTTCATCGACCGGAACCGGGTCGAATCGACAAGATAGAACCGTCCTTGACAAAGTGTCCGTACATCTCGTAGTTGGTTGGTAATGGCAAACAGGGTATCTGCAGACGCGCACCCGCAATTTCCGGAAAAATGAAACAAGCCGATCCGAAAAATATCGCCTGGAACCTGGCATTGATCACCGCCGGCAGCCTGCTGTGCGCCCTGGCCATAAAGGGCATCTTGATCCCGCAGCAGTTTCTGGCCGGCAGCGTCACCGGTTTGGCCCTGCTGGTCCATTTTATCTGGCCAAAGCTGCCGGTGGGGGTGATCTACTTTCTGATTAACATCCCGATCTATGCGCTGGGTTGGAAGTACGTGGGAAAACGGTTCTTTCTCTACAGTGTTGCCGGCCTTTTCATCTTCTCGGGTGCAGTGGAGTTAATCAATATCAAAATTCCGGTGCAGGACCGGTTTTTGAGTATCCTGCTGGCGGGCATCATTACCGGGATCGGTTCGGGCATCATTTTGCGATCGCGTGGCTCGGCCGGAGGGCTCGATATTCTTTCCATAATCGTCATGAAAGTATATTCCATCCGCCTCGGTTCCACGATCCTGGCTTTTAACGTCGTACTGCTGACGCTGGTCTCCGTTTTGTTCGGTATCGAAGCGTCACTGTATGCGCTGATCTTCATCTTTGTAAGCTCCCGGCTGGTGGATCTGGTGGTGTCGGGACTGAGCCAGCGCAAATTGGTGATGATCATTTCGGAAAGCTGGCAGGAGATCGAGCAGGTCATTCTCCAGCGACTCAACCGCGGTGTCACCCGGGTTCGCGGGGAAGGCGGATACACCCGCCGGCAGGGCACCATCCTCTATTCTGTAGTAACCTTTCAGGAGCTTTCCCGGCTCAAGAGGATGACCCGGGAGATCGACCCGCAGGCCTTCGTAGTGGTCACCGACACCCTGGAGGTGATGGGGCAGCGGATCGGCAACCAGCCGCATTGGTAACGGGTGCGTTCAACCTGCCGTCACTCCGGCTTGCTTTTGATTGTTTTCATGATCAACTTTAGTTTGACTGCAATGTCTGAAGGTAAACAAAGGAAAAGAACAACGGCTGTGCGCATAGCCAGGCAAAGGAGTAAAAATGGTACGCAACATCATGTTCCTGGTGCTGATCGGAGTGGTGCTGGTCTTTGTCGCCCAGAACACCCAGGTGGTGGAGGTCAGATTTCTCTTCTGGACACTGTCGATGTCCAGGGCCCTGATTCTGCTGATCACCCTGGCCATCGGGCTGGTGGGAGGATGGCTGCTCACCGTCCCCAGAAATCGCAAAACATTTAAAGCCAGGTGAGTAAAAGATAAATCCTTCTTCCGTGCAACGCACCCTCCTGCCGGGTCTGGACCAGTCGGAAAAGCTGTCTCGGCGTTCACCTCCATCGATATATACCGCCGGGGCTATGTTTTACAGAGCATCCTGAAATCGATACGGCTATACCGTTGTCTGGCCTTCAAGTTACGTTACGGGCAATCAGCGGAAGGCACCCGGCCGATGGGATCGAATCTGCACCAACATCCAGACACCTTCCGCGGCACGACCTGTTTGTATTCTCCAGCCGATTGACGGCCTGCCCGCGTTGGCATATAAACCATCACAACTGAATTTGTTGCCCATCGTCGATGAAAGGACGCATGCAGCATGGCACGCTTTAAGAATTTTCTGAAAACCTCTGTTCTCGGCGGGACATCGGTTATCATGCCCGCTGTTATCTTTTTCTTTATCTTCCGGTGGCTGTTTCGGTGGATCACGGACCTGATCCAGCCCCTGACCGATATCGTCACCCGCAAAATGCCGTTTCCCGAGCTGGCAGCCGATTTGATCGTCATTGCCCTGATTCTGTCCACCTGTTTCATCATCGGGGTGATCGTAAGGACCAAGGCCGGTCAATTTTTACACACGAGCCTTGAAAACCGCATCCTGCAGATCGCCCCGGGCTACCCGATGATCAAATCGATTGTTGGCCAGTTTCTGGGCAGGCAGGAACAGCCGTTTTCAAAGGTTGCCCTGGTTCAGGCGTTTGAAAACGACACACTGATGACGGCCTTTATCACGGAGCGGCATGCCGACGGCAGCTTTTCGGTGTTTGTCCCCACCGGACCGAACCCGACCACCGGTTTTATTTTCCATCTGCAACCGCAATATGTTCATCCGGTAAAGGTTTCCGTGGAGGAAGCGTTTCGAACGGTTATCGGTTGCGGTGCCGGTTCTTCCAAGCTGATTCTCAAATACGCTGAAGGAAAACAGCAATGATCGCCCGCAAATGGTTTGCGGTTCTCCTCTTTTGTGGGGCCGCAGCGATGACCGGGGTTGCCTTCGGCCAGGCTGGCCTAGAAAAAGGGAAAACAGCTCCGGAGTCCCCAGGAAAAAAACCGGCTGCCGGGCAGACCGGGGACCGCAGCACCCTGCAAGAGCGTTTCGCGGATTACCAGGCCGAAATCGACAGCGCCTGGAACTACGAGATCATCGTCATCGACAACAACTCGGTGACGGTGAAAAAAGTTGTATTTTCGCTGTGTATCCTGATGGTCGGCCTGGTCGCCGCCAAATTCCTGATCCGCTTTGCGGTAAAGCGGCTTACCCGCTATGCCCGTATGAAGGATTCGGCAGGTGCGGCCATCCAGAAGGTGCTTTCCTTTTCGGCATATTGCCTGGTGTTTCTTTTCGCCCTGCGGATGGTCAACATCCCGCTGGCTGCATTTGCCTTTCTCGGCGGAGCAGTGGCCATCGGCGTCGGTTTCGGTGCTCAGAATCTGATCAACAACTTTATCAGCGGTTTCATCATCATGGGTGAGCGTCCCATCAGCATTGGGGATCTGATAGAAGTGGAGGGGGTCCTGGGCCAGGTGGAAGAAATCGGTGCCCGCAGCACCCGGGTTCGCACCGGGGAAAACATTCACATCATGGTTCCCAATAGCAGTTTTCTGGAAAAAAACATCACCAACTGGACCCTGTCGGACAGAAAAATACGGACCCAAGTCAGCGTGGGCGTAGTGTACGGCTCCCCGGTGCGGGAAGTCGAGCTGCTGCTGGTTCGGGCGGCCGTTGAAAACCAGCAGGTGTTGAAACACCCCGAGCCATTTGTGCTCTTTCGCGATTTCGGTGACAGTGCGTTGATATTCGAAATCTTTTTCTGGGTCAGCATTCATCGCGTCATCGAACGTCGCCAGATCGAAAGCAGCATCCGTTTTCGCATCGACGAGCTGTTCCGCGAAGCCGGCATCACCATCGCTTTCCCACAGCTCGATGTGCACCTGGACACCCAGCGACAGCTAGAGCTGCGGCTGACGAACCGCAAGGAATCACCGCAACTGGACGAAAAATAAAAAAGGACATCGCAACCGATAATATGCTGCTGCCGGTAATCTATCTGATCCTGGGCCTGGTCCTGCTGATCAAGGGGGCCGATTTTCTGGTGGACGGCGCCGTATCGATCGCCCGCCGCCTGCAAATCTCCGATCTGGTGATCGGCCTAACGGTGGTAGCTTTCGGCACGTCCACACCGGAGCTGTTCGTCAACCTGCTCGCCTCTTTCAAAGGGACCACGGGCATTGCCGTGGGGAACATCGTCGGCAGCAACATCGCCAACATCTTTCTGATTCTCGGTGTCTGCGCCCTGATTCATCCCCTTTCGGTGAGCAGGGGCACGGTCTGGAAGGGGATCCCTTTCAGCCTGCTGGCGGTCATTGTTTTGGCAATTACAACCAACGACCCGCTGCTCGATGCTACCGGACCGGCGGTCATCTCCCGCGGCGACGGGCTGGTGCTGCTGTCATTTTTCATTATCTTTCTCTATTATTCCTTTGACGTCGCCACCGAAGTTCCCGGCCTCGACTCGCACACACCGGCCAAAAAACACCGGTTGTCCGTGTCGCTGTTGCTGACCGCAGGCGGATTGGTGAGCCTTTCACTGGGCGGCAAGTGGATCGTCGACGGGGCCGCTGCCATCGCTTTGCAGCTTGGCATGAGCGAGGTTGTAGTCGGCCTGACCATCGTGGCCATCGGAACTTCCCTGCCCGAGCTGGCCACCTCCGCCGTGGCAGTGCGCAGGGGCAATGTCGAAATCGCGGTAGGCAACGTGGTCGGTTCGAACATCTTTAACATTTTTCTCGTGCTGGGCATCAGCGCCACTGTCAAACCACTGCCGTTTCCCGCCGGCGGAAACCTTGACATCATGGTGGTGATTGCCGCCAGCCTACTGCTGTTTCTGTTCATGTTTACCGGACTGCGGCGCTCCTTGGACCGCTGGGAGGGAGCGATATTTGTCATCATGTACGCCGCCTATATCGCCTATCGAGTCTGGGCTGCATGATGCAGTGTTGCCGGCGCCTGGACGTTTCTTATTAAGGAGAAGATCATGTCACGACCCAACAAAAGTTGGACCCTGATGGTGGTGCTGTCGGCATCGCTTTCGCTGCTCTTGCCTGGCACCCTGGCGGGTGAAACACGTCAGCCCTGGGAGCATAAGGTCGACGAAATTATCGCCTCCCTTTCGACAAATATCGATACATTTGAATACCTGCAGGAGCGTCTCACGGACCTGTCCAGGTCCAATGAAAATTACAGTGAGCAGAAAAATATCTGGCTCTCCTCTGCATTGACCCTGGCGGCAATCGCCTCCGTGTGTGAATACCAGCGGGACCTGCTGACGCTGTTCACTGATTTGAGACAAGCAAACCGCAAACATTTCTATGGTGTTCGACTCAAGAGTCTGCAGTTGTCGGTGGAACAAATTGCGGTCATGCAGGAGCAGATGCAAATCAATCATTCCTTGATCTCCCACAGTAAAGAAGAGCTGGCCCTGATCCCGAAAGAAAACAAGGTGGTGCTCTCCTCGATGGTGCTGCTGCGGCAGGCAATCAAGGAGATTGAATCCAACCGATAGCGTCAGAAAGGAAAAAGAAGATGACAGCTGAAAAGTCGGTTTCCAAAACCTTTCGGTGGTTCGCCAAGGAAGTCAATCAGGTGGCTCGCAGTGCAACGCGCTTTGTAAGACCATCGGCTAAAAAACCGGGCAGCGCACCGGGCACGCTGATACCAGTGGGTGAAAGAAGAATCGACAAGTCCCGAATTTCCCTGATCGACTATGACGCTCAACAGTTGCAGGAAAGAGAAGTCTCCGAGATCCGGGAAGTGCTGCCGATGAAAGATGCTCCCACCGTTACCTGGATCAACATCGACGGCCTGCATGACATGGATCTGATCCGACAGGTGGGGGACCTGTTCGGCATCCATGCTCTGACACTGGAGGACATCGTCAACACCGGTCATCGCCCCAAGATGGAAGAGTTCGAAACCTACCTGCTGGTTGTGCTCAAAATGCTGTATTTCAACGAGGCGAAAAATCACATCGAAACCGAGCAGGTAGGCCTGGTTTTGGGAGAGCGATTCCTGATCTCCTTCCAGGAAATTCCAGGAGATGTCTTTGTTCCCGTCAGGGAGCGGCTGCGCAAAGGAAAGGGTCGCATCCGAAATTCCGACTGCGGGTACCTGGCCTATGCGCTGATCGATGCCGTGGTGGACCACTACTTTCTGGTTCTGGAGGTGCTGGGTGAAAAAATCGAAGATCTGGAGCAAGAGCTACTTGCCGATCCCACCCGCGACGGTTTGCGCAGCCTGTACGTGCTGAAACGAGAACTGATCTATTTCCGCAAGCAGGTCTGGCCCATGCGCGAACTGCTCGCCAGCCTCGCACGGGAGGAGTCCGCTTTCGTTCATCCGTCCGTAACCGTGTTTCTCAACGATGTTTACGACCACACCATCCAGGTGATCGACACCCTCGAATCGTTTCGAGACGTTCTCTCCGGGCTGCTGGATGTCTATCTTTCAACGGTCAGCAACCGGATGAACGAGGTCATGAAGGTGCTCACCATCATCGCCACCATCTTCATTCCCCTTTCCTTTATCGCCGGTGTCTACGGCATGAACTTCGAATACATGCCCGAGCTCAAGTGGCGCTGGGGGTACCCGGCTCTTTTGTTGATTTTGTTCGGAATATTTAGTGGAATGCTGTTGTGGTTCCGGCGCAAAAAATGGTTATGAATCGATAAAAATGATGAAGAAAGGAGGGCTCCATGAACCGTTTGTTGATCATTGCAACGATCTGCCTTCTGGTTTTCGGCGGGCAGGGCAATGCACTTGCGGCCGACAATCCGCAACCTTTCGGATTGCAAACCGGCCATACGTCATACGCAGCCGCAGTCGACCTGCTGCAATCCAGAGGGTGGAAATTCCAGGAGTATGAAAAAAAGCAGTTCCATGAAATCGGGCCCCAAGATCCGAACCGGGGCAAAAACACGTTCTTGCTGGTATCGCCTGGAAAACTCGAAGACATCCGCCGCATGATTCTGTTTTTCAGCAGCGACTCCGTCCTGAATGCGCTTCTAATCGTCATCGAACCGAACCTGTTCGAGTCGGTGATGGAAGATCTCGACCGAAAATACAAACTGGTGAAAAAGCACCTGCAGGGACAGAGCTACTCCAGCGACTACACCCACGTGCTCTGGGAAAAAGGAACCACCTACATCGAGCTGCAACGACTAAGCCCTCACTACGTGCGGCTGTTGTATGTGGAAAAACTGCTTTACGAGAACTACAGGGAATTTCTCGTCAAGACCTACGAATCTTTTCGGCGGGGTCTGGTCAAAAAGGACTGGATGAAAGAACTTTAGAACCGGGCGTGGGCCAGGCTCCGATTGTGGTTGCAGCCCGTGTCGTCCTCAGGTTGTTTGGGGCGATGACCGCCAGGCTCTGCACTACTAGCGGTCGGCATCCCTGGGGAAACTCGCCCGGCACGGTGCGTTCTGCGCCAGCTGCGCTTGTGTTGAATTTGGGAGTTTGAAAACTGCCGTGAGCTTCTTTCGAACAGCGGTCCCACTTCCGGGCAACAGGAAAAACAGGCGATTTTGCCGCTCACAGTGCCGACTGCAACGTCGAGTGTCGAAAGTGATTCATTGAAAAATTTACCCGCGCGTCGATGTCGGCAAGGTCCTGGCAAACTGATTCCACCTTCTTCAGCCTGGGCAACAGCCCACGGTGATTGGCCAGCTGAATGCTCAAGCCCGGCCGGGCATTCAATTCGAGAATCAGGGGTCCCCTGGTCGCATCCAGCACCAAGTCCACACCGATGTAGCCCAGTCCGGTCAGTTCGTAACACTCGGCGGCCAGCCGCAGCAGCTTCTCCCAGTGAGGGATTTGAATCCCGCCTACCGGGTTACCGGTGTCCGGGTGTTCTTCGATAACCTCGTTGCGCCATACCGCATTGAGCGTCCGACCGGTAGCCATGTCGATTCCGACACCGATAGCACCCTGGTGAAGATTGGCCTTCCCGCCGGACATCATGGTGGGCAGTCGCACCATGGCCATCGTCGGAAAGCCCAGAAATACAATGATACGCAGGTCCGGCACCCCTTGAAAGGTGACGGGTTCGAACACCGGGTCGAACCGCACCCGATACTCGAACATCGCTTTGTCCTGCTGTCCGCCCAGGCTGAACATTCCGCTGAGTATGTTATGGACATGAAACTTGAGATCGTCCATGGAGACCAACTGTCCGCCGGCCTTCCGCAACCGCTCCCGAATGCGTCCGGAGATCACCACGATACCGTTACCGCCGGAGCCGCGGGACGGCTTCACGGCAAATTCGGAATACCCCGAAAGAAGGTCGGGCAAAGATTCGATCTGGTGCTGAAACTCGACCACTGCATACAAGTCAGGCACGGACAGGCCGGCACGAATGGCAATTGCCTTGGTGAGGAGCTTGTCGTCCACCAGCGGATATCGTTTCCGTAAATTGTACTTCAGAGTGTAGTTCGCATTACGGCAATTGATTCCTAACAACCCGGATTTATGCAGTTTTTTTATCGCCCCCCAAAGCACCTACTCTTCCTCCATCGCTTTGAACCGCCCCAATTCCAGCAACCGATACCCGGAATAACGACCCAGCAGAATCACAACCGCCAGCACGATGAGCAGCAGTTCCGGGAAAACAAATACCACATGCTCGACTATTTGAATCGACATGATCAAATATGCACCTGCAGCGGCGAGCAGGGTCCCGGCGGCTTGTGCGAGGGCATCTGCCGGTCCTGTTTCGTCCCAGATCACCGACATCCGCTCGATGGTCATGGCAAGAATCACCATGGGAAACAAAGCCACCGACATCCCCCGCTCGAGTCCGAGCTTGTGGGTCAGCACGCTGAAGGCCAGCATCAGCAGGATCACCACCGTGAGTATGGCGGCAAGCCGCGGTACAACAAGCAGTTTTAAGTGCTCCAGGTAAAGTCGCACACACATGCCCGCCGCCACGAGAAGAGTGAAAAGAACGATCCCCCAGATGAGCTGGGTTTCGCGAAACGCAAGGGCAATCAACACCGGCATGAACGTTCCGAAAGTTTTGAGGCCGACCACATTGCGCAAAATTACCAGCAGGAGCGCTCCGATGGGAACGAGCAGCAGTATCCGATATACGGACTGGATCTGGAGCGGCAAACCGAATATGGAAAAATTGTTCAACACCGGCCGGCTGATCTTCTCCATGGAGATGGCGGAACGGATCGCCTCCTCCTGGCTGACAACAACGGACAATTCGACCCGGGCCTTTTTGACTCCCTGCGCCTGCAGTATCGGGTCAGCGCCTCTCCACCAGGGGAAATAATCCTCTGGGAGTTCGCTTTCACCGGTATCGAAATTATAGGCAACCCAGCGTTTCCGGTCTAACACCTCCAGCCAGTGAACCAGGGGAATGTCTTTTCCCTGATCTGTGAGTCGGATACCATGTGCCGACCGGGTATGAACGCCGATCAAGGCGAGGATGTTCTCTGCCAGCTCGATTTTTCTCAGCCTGGAGGCCTCTTTCCCCAAAAGCAGCTCGATGTCGCCTCCTGGCTGGGGCCGGTTGATCCTGCCGATCAACATGGGTACCAGGGATTGCAGATCGGCCGATTTCTCACGAATGTCTGTGATCAACGACTGGGCCGCTTCCCGCTTTACTCCTTTGAAATCCGGCACCGTCAACTCAGAGGGCGGAATGGCACGAATGTCTTCACGCTCCATTCGATGCACGGAGGCACTGTAGTACAAGGTCTGCGGTCCCTTTGATCGCCGAATCGACCAGGTGGCGATTCGCTTTCCCTCTTTGGCGCTGGTGGTAACCCCATATCCCCGGGAAATGAAATTTTCGTTGATAATGGCAAATCGGCTACTGTTGCGGGGAAGATGCAAAGAAAGCTTTACGGGACCCTCGATGGCCGTAAAGGAAATCTGTGCCTCGATGTTCCATGTAGTGGATTTCTCGCCGGGCCATACCGGAAAATAGAGCACCAGCGCTTTAAACAAAAAACCGCCCAGACCGGCGGCTGCCAGCAAAAAACACAATATGTAAAGGTGTTTGTTTCTCAAGGCTTGGCCTCTACGCGGCAGTTGGGCTTCAATGTAAACGACTCGGCGGCATCCACGAAAAAATCTCCGCCCAGAAAACTGCGTCCAATCAGCATCTGGTAATTGAAATTGCTGCGATCCACCAGATTGACTTCCACCTCCTTGTATGTCGAGCCCAGGCAAATGCCCAGTAGGATAACCGGTCGCTCCTGGATGCGCTTTTGCTTGCTGCGCAGTTTGATTTCCGCGGTGCGCACCAGAGGCATCTCCATTTTCATCTTTTTGCCGTTGCGGTCCTGGACGACAAAACGCACCCAGGGCTCCCCTTTTTTCTCAAATTCGGCGATGCTGCGTGCGTTCAACGACGAATGTTTGGCCCCGGTGTCCATCTTGGCCCGAAAAACCAGATCGCCGGGGGACACCCGCACCTTCTCGAGCCAACCGCACACCTGTTTGTCTCGCCCCTGTGCAGCAGCATCCCCGACGGGAAAGAGCAGGCAGAGTAAAACAAACAACACGAAACACCGATTCTTCGAGAAAACCACGTGGTGATGAAAACGAAGCGATTCGATGGTTGGGATATGGTTCATTTTATTTTTCCACATTAGTCCAAGATACGGTTCATTTGTCGGTCCCATCAGCTTCGATCATAGTCTCTCATATTTCCGGTCGAGCCGCCAAAACCCGATGAAGCGTTTTGACCCTCATTTCACCTGATCGATGCACAGCATGAATTGCATCCAATCGGAGAGAAGATACCTTCTGACACAAAAAAATACAACCGTACCGGCATGTCTTGGAGTAAACGCGGGACCGAAAAAATGGCAACGGCTCTTGCTTGCGTTGATTACAGCAACTTATACACCGTTTTCATGTTTCTATTGCAAAGCCCTGGCAAGGCCTTTTAGCGCACATCACCGTTGGAGGCTGTCACCGATCGCCTGCTCCACAACCGTTTCGATTACCTGTTTGCCCTTGCTGAAACGGCTGGCGCATTGGAAATGCAGAAGGTTTGGTCTTTGTATACAATTTCCATTGTCGTGTTGTGATCATCCGCACGATTTGGTATTTCTGAGGCGTTAATAGGCAAAGCATTGACCTAGGCATGCCAACCAACCGGTGAGGCAAAAGGAGATCCATCTGTGATAAAATCCATCCGTAGCATTTTTGGCTATTCTGCAGCCTTGGTGGTGATCTTTCTGCATCCCGCCGGATGCGGCGCTCAAAGCCAGGCCAGCCCACGCAGCCTGCCGAATGTCACCGTGGAAAAAATTGCGATGATGCCCTTTCTGATGGGCCAACTGGAATCACCGAACGCACCTATTGAAAAACCGCTGAGCAAACCGCTCACCCAGCTTATGATAGACGATCCCAGATTGCCGGTGGGTGCCGACCGGATGATGAACCGATTCACCAACGAAATGCTGAAACAGCGCTTTCAGGACCGTCTGGTGCCTTCCGATCATGTGGCCGATGCCTATCAGAGCCTTGTAACGGATCAAACTCTGGATACCCCCCGCAAACGTGCGGTACGATTGGGAGAAACCCTGGAAGCGGGGCACGTGATGGTAGGCACGCTGTGGCGGTACCGGGAGAAAGGAGCTCTTGCCGATGTGCCGGACAGCCCTGCTTCGGTGGGATTCGCCCTTTACCTTGTGGATGTAAATACCGGCGTCCGGCTGTGGCACGGGTCCTTTGACGGCACCCAGAAAGCCTTGACGGAAGATGTCCTTGGCAGTTTGAAGCAGCTGAACATGGGCCTTTCCTGGCTCTCGGCCGATGAACTGGCCCGGTACGGTGTGAAATCGGTTTTGCAAAAACTGCCGCTGCGTTGACAATTCTTATCCTGGCTGGCGGACATCAGCCGCTTATTTTCTCCTTTTGCGTTCCCGGATTTACTCTATTGTCCATGGCACGATCGAAATTGTCGACTTGTTCCTGGGAGAGCAGCAAGTCCTTCATGCTGTAAATCTGCATTCGGCATGACTGGGTGAACAAGCGGTTCACCAGCAACAGGGAAGCGATGTCAATTTCCTGGATTCTTTGTTCGGCCACAGCCTTCATGGTGCTTTTGATAAAGCGTTCGTCTGACTCTTCGATCTGCCTGAAAGAAGCCAGCAGGCTATGGTACTGTTCGTCCTTGTCTTCCATATTCAGGATACGCAGCATGTTGTGATAGAGTTCCACAAGGCGCCTTCGGAACGTTTTATACTGGGCATTGAGGTATTCATTGTCCGAGCCGTCGAACTCATCCATATTATGCCGAACGCCTTTAAAGTTTTTTAACGCGTTCATAATGTTGCGCGAGGCATAAGTTAATCTCTCCAGCTCCTTGGTCTCTGCTTCATCGAGTTTGTGTGTCTGAACTTTGGAATAAAAGGTGAAAATTTCCGCGTGGAGCAGCTTGATGTTTTCGTAAAACGCATCGAGGGTGTATTTTTTCTTTCTGTTGGCTTCAAAAGGCAGACCGGCATCGAACACCAGCCGTTCGTCAATTCGCAGCAGCCGCAGGTTGTAGAGCTGGCACTCCTGCAGCAAATGCCGGGTTTCATTTCTTAGTGCAGCAGTGGCGGCATCCGTGATTTCCGGCGGCGTCTTATCCAGATAGACAGTAAGCACGGTTTTGTGGTCCGGATATATTTTGGTGAGCAGCCGCGACAGCGGTCCGAAAAAAGGGAAGAAAAGCACCACTCCCAGAATATTGAAAAGCGTGTGAAAAAGCGCCAGCCCGATCAGGCTTTCGGAACGGATGTCCACGAAAAACGCTATGATCCATATCAGTGCGGGAAGCCCCAAAAAGGCCACTGCACCGGTAACCAAATTGAAAACCAGGTGGCTTAAGCTTACCCTTTTTTTGGCCTGCACACCTCCGATGGCCCCCAACAACACGGTTATGGTCGTACCGATATTGGCCCCGATAACCATCACGGCCCCGATTTCAAAGGTAATCAGTCCACTGTTTACCGCTGTGAGCACTATGGCGATGGTGGCCGCGCTGGAATGCATTAGTGCCGTGGCAAGGGTACCGGCCAGCAGGTAAAACCACAATCCGTAATCGGGCAGTTGTTCCAATCGGAAGGTTTGCGTAAAGTTTTCGACACTGCCCTTCATGAAATCGAGGCCCAGAAATAAAAATCCGAATCCGATGAGAAATCTGGTGATCAGCGATGGTTTGGTCGAGGGTTTAAAAATTATGATACCGACGGCGCCCAGTCCGATAAAGGGCAGGGCCAGGCTTTCAATTTTGATCTTAAACCCGATGGTGGCGATGATCCATGCGGTCAGGGTCGTGCCGATATTCGAGCCCATGATGACGCCGATGGCGTTTTGCATGTTCATAACGCCGGCACCCACAAAGGCCAGCACCATCAGCGACACCGCCGAACTGCTCTGCAGCAGGGCGGTGACCAGTGCACCGCTTCCGATCGACCGCAGCCTGCCGTTGGTGTACATTCGGATAATACGCCGGAAAGCACGGCCGGATAGCGCCTTTACCGATTCCTCGATCAACAGCATGCCGAACAGAAAAATACCGAGTCCTGCCAGCAGTTTCCATAAATCCATACTAAATGGCATTAATTGTCCCTTTGACTTTACCGCACTGAAGTTTCGTTCTCGATATTTCGCCTTACATACCGGCCATGTGTTCCACGGGCGGCACTATGGCAATACCGGTGCCGGATTCGCTGATATGCGGTTGAAGTGGAATATTGATGGTTCGAAGCGATAGGCTCTGATACGCACCGTTCGGCTCGCGGTTTCGTCGCTGGTTCATTTTTTTCTCGGATCCAGTACCAAACGCACATGCGCGGCGATCTGCCGTTCGGTCATTTTATCACGGGTTTCCAGATCGACAATCCGGCCCTTCAAATTGTTCATCGTTTTGTCGATTTGCTTTCGAAGTTCGTGTTTGGCTTCCCCTGGCCCCATTATCAGAATTTTATCCGCATCCTTCAATTTTTCAATGATCTTGTCATAATAGTTTTTCAGACGATGTTTCTGCCGGTCTTCGATTTTGCTGTCTACCGCCACCTCCTGAGGACCCCACGGCGTTTTCCCGGTGCGCGAACCACCGGATAGCCGCGTGCGACGATCGATATCGGAGGTAATCTGCTTGATCGTCTCTTTTTCCAGCCCTTTTTCATATTCCTGATCCGGGCGCAGTAACCTGACAACATACGCCTTGCGGTGGTCCACCCAGACGCCGATGTATCGTTTCATATATGGCTCCTTTTGCAGTGTTCACAGCCCATTTTGCCGCTTTACTTCCAAAGCGGGTGCATAGAATTTCTCGACGTAATCCTTGACCATGCGGCGCGCAGAAAAACGCGCTGCAGATGCCTTGATGGTTTCCTTCATCATGTCCACCCACCCGGTGGGGATACCGTCATCGGAGACGCGGTAATAAAGCGGGATGATATCGTGTTCCAGGAGGCGGTAGATCTCGTTCGCATCCAAGCTGTCACGATCGCCTTCCTGCGCCCGATGTTCGAAGGCCCAGCCGTTTTTGCCGTTGTAGCCTTCGATCCACCAGCCGTCGAGGATGCTCAATTGCGGCACGCCGTTTAGGGCCGCTTTCATGCCGCTGGTGCCGCTGGCTTCCATGGGCGGCAGCGGAGTGTTCAACCACAGGTCAACTCCGTGGACCAGATACTGGGCCAGCTGTTCCCCGTAATCCTCGACAAAAGCGATGCGACCGCCCAGCTCCGGATTCCGGCAGGCGTTGAAAATCTGCTGGAGAATCATTTTACCTGGACTGTCGGCCGGATGCGCTTTGCCGGCGAATATGATCTGGACCGGTCGCCAGCGATCGTTCACCAGCCGTTTCAGCCTTTCAAGGTCATTGAGGATCAGAGCCGCCCTTTTGTAGGTGGCAAACCGGCGGGCAAACCCGACTGTCAATACGGAAGGATCGAGGAGCGCGCCCCCGGCCAGGATAATCGAGGATCCGGCGCGGTCTTGAACCCAGCGCCGCCTGGATCTTTCCCGAACGGCATCGATCAGCTTGATTTTCATCCAGTAATGGACCTGCCACAGCTCCTGATCCGGTATTTTATCGATCATCTCCCAAACCAGCGGGTTGTCGTGATCATCGACCCAGCCGGCACCGAGGTACCGATCGAATAGCATCTTGAGCTTGGGTTCCACCCACGTCGGCAAGTGAATACCGTTGGTGACATGTTCCATCGCCTCTTGCCCCGTCCCAGCCGCAGGCAAAAGGCCCTGCCACATCTCACCGGTGACCGCTGCATGCTTTTTGGACACGGCATTTCGGCAAAGTGACGAGCGGAGCGCAAAAGCTGTCATGTTGAATCCGGCTTGCGGGGCGGCAGGGGAAACACCCAACTGTAAGAACCGCTCGCGTTCGATTCCCAGTGCCGGCCAATATCGATGGAAATATTTTTCCATCATCTGAAAAGAAAACACGTCATGTCCGGCCGGCACCGGTGTATGCGTGGTGAAAACTGTTCGCTGTTTCACCTTTTCGAACGCTTCTTCAAAGTTATCTCCGTCGGCAGTGAGGTCCCGGATGCGCTCCAGCAGTGCAAAGGCGGCGTGGCCTTCGTTCAGATGCATAACCTGATACGCAACGCCCAAGGTTTTCAGCACGGTGGCCCCACCGATGCCGAGGACGATTTCCTGCCTCATGCGCTGTTCCAGATCCCCGGTGTAAAGCCGGGCGCTCATCACGCGGTTCCAGGGGTCGTTCTGTTCGATGTCCGTATCAAGGAGAAACAGCGGCACCCGGCCGACTGCGACTTTCCAGACAGCGACATGCACCACCGGCTCGATCACCGGAACCTTTACCACCAGCTGGTTTCCTTGCGAATTCAACACCCGGGAAATTGCAGCGGCGTCCCGATCGAAATACTCTTCGATATTTTCCTGCCATCCGTCTTCCCCAATCTTCTGATGCAGGTACCCCTCCGGGTACATAAAGCCCACCGCCACCACCGGCAGATTCAAATCGCTGGATTCCTTTAAAAAATCACCGGCCAGGAATCCCAAACCGCCGGCGTAAAACGGCAGTGATCGATGCAGGCCGTATTCAGCGCTGAAATAGGCAACGGCGACCGATCCACTCTCCAGGGGCGTTTTCAAAATGGGGCACTGCTTCCGGTTCATGTAATTTCGAAAGATGGAAAGCACCACATCGTAATGCCGCAGGTAGTCCGGATTTACGGCAGCGGAGTTCAGAATCTCCGCCGGCAGTTCCCGGAGCATTTTATCCGGATTGTGCCCGCTGTCCTTCCACGCCTGGCGGTCCAGCATCTTAAACAGCATGCGGGCCCGGGGACGCCAGCTCCACCACAGATTCTCCGCAAGCTCTCCCAGGCCGACAATGCGATCGGGGAGGTTGGGAAACAGCGCTCGTATGTCTGTCATTTTCACACCTGCACGAAAGCGACAACCGCACCGGCTGCTGCCGGGCAGACAAATGAATCGGCTTGCCACTCATCAAGTTTTGTACTTATTACGATAGGTTATGCGGCCAATAGCGCGGCAAGACGTCATCCAGCGCAAAAGTGTATTCAAGCAGACTATTATCGCAAAGATGATGCCAAAAGCATAACCATTTGATATAGCTGTGTTTAATTGGAAGTATGAACTTTATCGGAATTTTGAGTTCCGAAAATCAGCGGTATTGTAGTGGAATATGGAAATGGTTGTTCTGAATTTTTTAGATGATCGAATCGGCGAATGCAACCCCAAGTGAGCCCATTGGGCTTGGATGGCGCGATGCCAAAGGACCGGAAGCGCCGGCAGGGCGGCACTGCCGAAGGAGACGCGGACCGGGATAAGAAATGCTTTGGTATATGATGTGAGAACTCCACAAGGACAATAGATGCGCGCTGCCGAGCGGTATAGCCTTTGCATTCGCCGCGATAGCATTGGAACCTTGCGGGAGGCCGGGAAACTGGATACACTGGTATATAAATGATCGAACAGGCACGCGACATGCGCAAGGCCTTGCTGCCTGTGCAAATGCTGCCCGGAGGATGGCAACCGGTGTTCAACAGCACGGAGGGCAGCAGACCGTATCATGCCGAACTGCCAAAAAGTCATCCTCACAGCTGTAAGAACAAATAAGGAAAGTTGAATGGAGCCGATTATTTCAACCGCTCTGGTGACGCAATTGCTCACCTGGAGAGCGGTCATAGACATCCTGCTGGTGGCTGCCGGTCTGTACGTCCTGTATCGAACCCTACTCGGTCTGGGGACATGGAAGATGGTGACCGGTATTTTCATCGCCATCGTATTCTTTCTGGTTGCCAACCTGCTGGATCTCAGGGGCATCGAGTGGGTATTTAGCAACATCAGCCAGGTGGCCGTTATTGCAATCATCATCATATTCCAACCGGAAATCAGAAAACTGCTCGAACGAACCGCCTCCATCCGGCGGGCAAGAATCGGCAAGTACAGCGAAGAGTTTGTGCAAATGCTCTCTGAGGCCATATTGGCAATGGCCCGAAAGCGCCAGGGCGCCATTGTCGTTTTGCCGGGCAAAGATCCAATCGAAGAATGGCTTTCGGGGGGATATCCACTGGATGCGAAAGTCAGCATCCCGCTGATCCTGAGCATTTTTGATCCCAACTCCCCCGGCCACGATGGAGCCATGATCGCCGAGAAGGGCCGGTTTACACGGTTCGGCGTACGGTTGCCCCTTTCGCAACGCTCTACATTAACCGATGATTATGGCACCCGACACCACGCGGCCATGGGGTTGGCGGAAAGATCGGATGCGATGGCGATCGTTGTCTCCGAGGAACGCGGAACGGTGTCGGTGTTCCTCAATGGGCAGATGCAACCGGTTGCCGGCGGTGAGGATCTGCTGCGCCTGATTTCTGCACACTGGAAGGACACGGCATCATCCCCGATCGAGTGGCAAAAGGGGAGACCGCGCTGGCCGGTTTTTTCCCAGATATTGGCAAGCCTGGTGGTGGCCGTATTGTTTTACTCGTCGCTGATCATCGCCCAGGGCGAGGTGCTGGAGAAAGTCGTCACCGTCCCGGTGGAATACACAGCCTCGCCGGCCCATCTGGTTCTGGCGGGCGACAAGGCCAAAGAGGTGCGTCTTCACCTGAGCGGCCCAAAATCGGATCTAGACTCCGTCAATCCGGATCAGGTGAACGTAAAAATCGATTTGTCGAAGGCCGTAGCCGGAAAGCAGGCATTTTTGATCACCCAGGACAACATCAAACTGCCTCGACACGTACTTTTACTCGATGTCGTCCCGCATAGCATCGAGCTCGAGCTGACGGAAATCCTGGAACATGAAATCCCGATCAAACCGCAGCTGGTAGGCAAGCTGCCGGCAGGTTTGAAAATCGCCTCGATCGAAGTAACACCGGCCATGCTCAAGGTGCTCTCCCCGGTCACACAACAAAAAGAAGTTGCCGCCAGCATCATCACCACACCGATCTACCTGGAAAGCATAACCGACGACACGCAGATTTATTGTAAAATCATCGCACCACCGTCGATCCAGCCGGTCGACAAGCGCTGGCCCGATGTTCAGGTAACCATCCGGATCAAACGCAGATAGGCGCCCCCCGCACGGCCGGCCCGCTGAAGCGCCTGCAGCGCCAGCAGACAACAGTACCGCTCGTTTTTATTTTGGCTCGAACGGAAAAAAGAGTGATAACCGCTCAAAATGAGGAAGACAGGAAATGGATGAACAAAACATCTATATCCCAATGGTTACAAAATTTTTTGAACATGACATGTCGGCCGCATCGCACATCCTTGAAGGCCTGACCGAAGAGCAGGCTGCGGGCATACTGCAGTCCCTGCCGCCTTCCCTGGTGCTGCGAATCGTCAAAAACCTGCAGATCAGTTATGCAGCGGCCATTTTAGACAAAACCGACGACGCGTTTCTGCAAAGGATAGCGCCCCAGCTGGAGCCTCAGTTTTTAGCCACCGTACTGGTGCACCTTCCGAAAGAGTCGCGTGAGCGGCTGAGGGAACACATAACCGGCAAGTTGGAAGGAGAAATCCGAGAGCAGCTCGAATATCCCGAAGGAAGCGTCGGTCGAACCATGACTACCGATTTTTTATCGTTCCGCAGGAATCTGCAGGCGCATGAGGCCATCGATAAAATCCGGGCGTTGGCCCAAAAGCGTTACCCGTCGTCCTATGCCTACGTGGTTGATGAGGAGAATCGTCTGATCGGCGTTCTGAACATGCGCGACCTGATGATCTCCGAGCCCCATCAACGGCTTGAGACCATCATCCGCAAGGAGGTGTTTTCCCTTCACTGTTTTGTCGATCTGCAGGAAGCCGCCGGCGAGCTGGCGAAACGGAAGTACTTTGCCGCACCTGTCGTGGACAGTGAAAACCGCATGCTCGGGGTCGTTAAAGCCGAACGGATGATAAGGGGCGTGCGGGAAGATGCCACCAAAGACATTCAACAGATGTTCGGCGCGGGCAGGGATGAGCGGGTATTTTCCAGTATCCGGTTTTCCCTGAAAAAAAGGTTGCCCTGGCTTCACGTAAACCTGGTCACCGCCTTCATGGCTGCCGCCGTGGTCGCCATGTTTGAAGGCATCATCGCAAAGCTCACGGTTTTAGCGGTGTTTTTACCGGTAGTGGCCGGCCAGGGCGGAAATGCCGGCGCCCAATCTCTTGCGGTGGTGATGCGGGGAATCGTCATGCGCGAAATCCCAAAAAACAAAAAGCTCGCTTTGATAATAAAAGAAGGAAAGCTGGGTGCAATAAATGGTGCGATCATCGGTGTGGTGACCGCGCTGGTGGCCTGGTTCTGGTACGGCAGTACCTACCTGGGGCTGGTGATCGGACTGGGCATGCTGGTCAATCTGATCTGTGCCGGTTTGTCGGGTGCGGCCATTCCGCTGTTAATGAAAAAAGCGGGAATCGATCCGGCGCAAAGCTCCAGTATTATTCTGACCACGGTGACCGACGTTATCGGCTTTTTCGCCTTCCTCGGTTTTGCGGTCCTGTTCCAGAATTATCTGCTGTAGGTCGTGCTCGGCCCCGTGTGTTTATCCGGCAGCCATCGCCACTTACGGGATATGCGATCCAAAAGCAACCGGCCAGGGATGGCCGGCAGCAGGATCGCAGGCCGGTTCAGGTTTTGTTTTGGCCGTCTTCGGCTTCCTTGTCGATTAGCGTAACCCCCAGGGCCTCGGCCTCCCGGGCGGCATCATCGGCCTTGGTTTTTTCGCGCAGAAACCGTCGATGGGCCTTGCCGAGTTTTTCTTCCGTCTCGGACACCGCTTTCATCAGCCGGTTCAGGCCGGCCTCGTCGCGGATATTCTTTGGATCTGCCAGCATCTGCTGCAGATTCCCCCTGATCGACTCAAATGCGGCAGCGGCCTTTTCGAAATCTTTTTCCGCATACTTTACCCGAGTCTCGGCATCGGCCACGGCATCCAGCGCCTCGGCCATCTCCGCCGCTTTGCCTTCCTCCGGCTCGGCCTCCAGGTCGATATCTTCCGCCGCCATGACCAGGGCGCACGTCGGCAGGGTGAAGATGGTCTCCTCCAGGATGCCGCCAAACGGATCGAGCGGTTTGTCATTGCGGATCTGAAACGGAATAAACACCAGCGCCGCATCGGCCGATTCCTCGACTAGGGTACCGGTATCCAGTGTCGCTACAATGTGCGCCCGGGCATCGATCCGAACCTCTTCGATGGTTTTCTGCAGACTTTCCAGCGCCTCATCCGCAGAGCCCTGATTCGATGAGGCGATGACGCGGATCTTTGCCTGGTCCAGGGGCTGGCTGCGCGTGAGCAGGTATGCCAGCAGCAGCATCAACCGGCTGGTGGCGTCCGCCCACCACCAGACATCGATGCGCTTTTCCCCTTCCCGGGCACCGGCCAGCGCATCCCACTTGTCGTCCTCGGTGGCCAGCAGGACGATATTGCATCCGAAGCGGTGCACCGTGCGCAGGTTGCGGCTGAAAAGCACCTCCAGATAGCGCGAGGCAGGTCGGGGAGCATTTTCGATCCAGTTCATCAAAATCGTGTTGGCCTGCACCGGGCCGATACCGGATGCCTGCACCAGGGTCTGGATGGCTTGACTCATATCCGGAGCGGAAATGACCAGGGGAAAAGCATCGATCCCGTTTTTCTGGATCGTTTTGTTCAGATCCAGCTGGGCTTCTTCCCTGGCTTTGAGCATTTTCAGACCGCGGCCCTCCAGTATGCGCACCACCGTGGTAAAACCGCTTTCCCCCTGAACCCAGGAGGCGAAGGTAAGCAGGCGCTCGCGCCGATGGGAATCATCTGAAAACAGCAGTATCTGGGGCCGCCAGTATCGGGGGTGTTCCGGCTCCGCAGCGGCCGCCAGCAGATGATGCCGGATTCGCTGCAGATGCCAGGAGCGTTGACTGTCCGCCCAGCGTGCCGGCCCGGCGGTTCGTTTCAGGTACTGGTGAATGGCAAACAGGATCGCCAGGGCAACGATGCCGGCCACCGGATCGATCGCCACCATAGCGGCCAGGCTGGCGATGGCGCCTGCCAGGCTGGCGCGGTGATCGAACCAGCGAAATCTCGGCCGAAAGGAGGGACTGGCGGTTCGCGCTTCGAAATAGGTGGCATAGTTCAAAAGCCCGTAGGAAACCAGGAAGAACATGGAGACCACCGGTGCCACCAGGTTCAGGTTGCCCAAAGCGATGGTCACAAAAGCGATGGCGGCCGAAAGCAGGACGCCGCGCCGCGGATTGCCGGCCGGCCCGTATCCCTGGGCAAAAACATTCAGGAAGGGAAAGATCCGGTCGGCGGCCAGTGACTGCAGAATTCGCGGAGCGCCGAGAAACGAGGCCATGGCCGAAGACAGCGTGGCGGCAATCACACCGGCGGTGATCAAAAAGTCGACGACCGCCACGCGCTGCATCGAACTGTAATCGCTGATCAGAACCTGCTGGTCGACCGAAGCGGCGAACACCACCGCAGCCAGGAAATAGACACCGATGGAAAGCCCGACAGCCAAAAAGGTCCCCAGCGGCAGACTGCGACCGGCATCCTTCAGATCTCCCGACATGCTCACCCCCTGGGTAAACCCGGTGACCGCCGGAAAGAATATGGCAAATATGACCCAGAAGGGTGGCGGAGAAGCCGGCGCAGACCAGTTAGCCGTCAGCAGGGCCCCGTCCCAGCGACTCACCCCCCCGGCAAAGAAGGAAACCAGCGCCAGGCCCAGGATGGTCATCACCACGTACTGAAAGCGGGTGGCCACATCGGCTCCAAGCCAGGCAAAAACAAACAAAAATACCACGGCCGACGCGGCAACGATTTGCGGCATCAGTGGATACCCGCCGCCCAGCAGGGCAGCGACGACCTCACCGAACCCGATGCAGTAAAAGGCGATCGATACCGACTGGGCCAGGTACAGTACAATGCCGATGGATCCCCCGAACTGCATACCCAGGGTGCGGGATATCAGGTAGTAATCTCCGCCTCCTTTGACCTTCAGGTTGGTGGCAATGGCAGAAAGGGAAAAAGTGGTCAGAACCGATATCCCGTTGGCCAGCAGCAGTATGAGCAGGGCCCGGCCCAGACCGGCGCTGCCCACGACATAACCGAGCCGCAAAAAAAGGATGATGCCGAGAATGGTGAGGATGCTGGGGGTGAAGACCCCCGCAAAAGTGCCGAGGCTGCCAAAGCGCCCGCTGTCGGGTTGAGAGGAGGAGTTGTTACGATTCATATATGCGGAACTCCAAAAGGCACCGCCGCGGCAGACGAGCCCTTGTTCGATCGTTCGTCTCCCCCAGCGGCTCATAGCCGCCCCCGATACCGGTCAGGTCAGGTGATCGGATGGCGACCTGATTCATACCGGTTGCGGCGGCAGCTCGGCGAGTTTCAGGCGGATGCGGGTGGCCCGGTGGTCCCTGACCTCCACCACCGTCGCCTCAACACCCGGAAGCTCGAAGCCGTCTCCCGGCACCAGCATTCGGTCGGCCTTCAACGTCAGCAGACCGGCAATCGTGTCGATGTCTTCGGTTTCCAGTGCAAGCCCGAACTTCCGGTTGACGATCTCAACCGGCATTCCCCCGGTAATCACGAACTGTAGCGGTCCTTCCGGGAAAACGTCCGGCGGCTCGTCGTCGAACTCGTCCTCCAGGGAGCCGACGATCGGCTCCAGCACGTTTTCCAGGGTGAGCAGACCGGTTACGGTTCCATGTTCGTCGACCATAAAGGCCATGTGCTGTTTTGTCGCCTGAAACTGCCGAAGCAGCCGCCGCAGCGGCAGGGTTTCGGGCACGAACTGGGGCGGGCGCATGAGAGACCGAATGTCAAAAGTCGTTTCCGGATCCATCAGCATCAGGTCCTTGATGTGAATGACACCCACGATGTTGTCCATCGACCCGTCGCACACCGGGTAGCGGGAGTGTTTGGTCTTGCCGGCTTCTTCGACGATTTGTGAAAAGGTATGTTTCACATCCACAAAGGCGACGTCAACCCGCGGCTCCATCACCTGCCGGCAGATCAATTCGTCGAAATCGAACACGGCACTGATCAGGCGCAGTTCGCTGCGGCTCAGCTGGCCATCCACGTGGGACTGTCGAATCAACGTCCGGATTTCCTCTTCACTGTGGGGCATCTCGTGTTCGGATGACCCTTCTATACCGAACCTGCGCAGCAGAAAGGTCGTCGACGCGCTGAGACCGGCCAGGAACGGATACGCCATGAAGTAAAATATCTTCAGCGGCAGCGCGGACCAGAGCACGGCGGTTTCCGGGTTTCGAATCGCCGCGATTTTGGGCGCCTGCTCCCCCAGCACCAGGTGAGCGGCGGTGATCAGCACAAAAGAAATGGCAAAGGCGATACCGTGAAGCAGCATTTCGGATGCAATCCCGGCCGACAACAGCAAGGGTCTGATCAGGTGGGCGATGGCCGGCTCACCGATCCACCCCAGTGCCAGAGAAGCCATGGTAATCCCCAGCTGGCAGGCGGACAGCGATCCGTCCAATCGGTTCAGGAGCCACAGGGACGTGCCGGCAAAGGGTCGACCGGCACTCGACAGCGCGGTGAGCCTGGATCGGCGCACTTTCACCAGTGCGAACTCGGCACCGACAAAAAAACCATTGACCATAACGAGCAGGAAGGCAAAGAAAATTTTGGTAATGTCGTACATCCAGTCCGACATGTTTCGGTGTCCTTTCGATTGGTTCTAAGGTCAGTTCGTATCATCCAACGGGAAACCTCAAGGTAAATACCGTCCCGCCGGAGGTCAGGCAGTCTTCAATGGCATCGATGGGGCGGCACTCGGAAATTTTTCCGGGGCAGGTGTCGGCATCGAGCGGCAGATACGGACAGCGATTGCTCTCACAGTCGATGGAAAAGCCGAATCGCTGGGCAAAGATTTTCATGCGCAGCAAATCGGTGCCGGCTCCTCCGGCGTTAAACTGGTAAGGCCGCTTCGAGGAATACATTGCCGTGTCCTGGGTATGAAAGAAACCGCTGAAGATTTCCTTTCGGTTTTCCCGGGTGATGCCGACACCATGATCGCGGACATCCACCCGCACCGCTGTATCTTCCCGTGCAGCCGACACTTCGATACAACCTTCATCCGGCGAATTTTCGATGGCGTTCTTCAGCAGCCCGCAGCAGACCTTGTGCAAAACCTGCCGGTCCATTTCTATGTTGAGGTTGTCGGTGATGTGCCTTTCTAAATGGATCTTTCGGTCGCTGCAGGAGCTGAACGCTTCGGTACAGATCTGATGTAAAAATTCATCGAGGCGTATCTTTTCGATGCGGACGGGGTCTGTGTGAAAAATGGATTGGATGCGGCGGGTGAGCTGCTCGATGATCTTCCGGTTCGGTGTTTGATCCTCTTCGCTGAGCTCTTCGAGAAATCCGGCAACATCTTCGACGATGTCCTCATACCGCTGCTGGCTGCGATAGTCTTTACGGGCAATGATGTCTTCGGTTTTTTCCTGAAGCGCCAGCAGGCGTTTTACGTTCCGTCGGCCCCGGGCAACGGTCTTGTCCATGCTGAAAATGTCATGGTCCTGCAGAATACCGGCGATACGATCCAGAACGGCGTTGATGATGGCCAGCGGCGTTTTCAACTCATGGGCCAGGTGGTGAATGACCTTTTCCTTGGCCCTGTCGGAGGCTTTGAGCTGTTCGTAAAGGATGGAGTTTTCCAGCGCAACGGAAACCGAACCGGCGACGTAGGTAAGGATTTCACGGTCATCATCGGTGAAATTCCCCGTTTTTTTGTTCAACACCTGCATGGTGCCGATGCACTGCCCCTTGCGGTCGATCAAAGGCACACAGAGTATGCTGCGGGTTTGAAACCCGGTCTGGCGATCGATGCCGGCAAAGAACCGGGGATCCTCGTAGGCATTGTTGATAATCACCGGCACCCGGTTGCTGAATACCCATCCGGCAACGCCGTGGCTTTTGGGGATTCGGACTTCGTCGCGCTGCAGATCGGTGGCCACATACAACCGTAAGTGCTCGCGCTGATCATCGGCCAGAAAAATCGAGCAGCGCTCGGTGTCCATTACCCGGTTGGCCTGGGCGATGATTACGTCGAAGAGAATATCGAAATTCATCTCGGCGGTGATGACCTGCCCGACCTGAAACAGCTGGACATAGCGATCCAGTTGCCGCCGCAGCACCCGATCCTCTTCGCGCCGGATGCTTTGTCTTCTCGCCGGTGGTTTTGGCTGTCTGTCGGTCATCGGCCGCCCCCTGGCAGCACTTCTGTATATTGCGGCACTTCGATTACCCTTTTGATATCCGGCGGCTGCCGGTCTGCCGTCCCTCCGCCGCCGCCTCTTCATCGAGTTCGGTTTTGCGCGGCAGTCGAATGATGAAGGTGGTACCGACTGCTGTCTGTGAACTTACCTCGATCTGTCCGCCGTGCCGGTCGACGATTTTTTTGCTCATCATCAAACCGATGCCGGATCCCATGGTCCCCTTTGTGCTGAAAAAACTTTGAAAGATTCTTTTCAGCGTCTCTTCGCCCATTCCGATGCCGGTGTCCTGCACACGGTACTCAACACCCCAGCCGTCTGCGGGAAGCGACTCCATGGTGATGAACTTCTCTTTCCTATCATCCCCTTCCGCGCTGCAGGCATCGACGGAATTGGTCACCAGGTTGAGCAAACACCGGTGAATCGCTTCCGGATCGAAGTAAAAGCGCTCCAGCCGGCTGCTGAGTTTCACCTGCAGCGTGATGCCCGCGCCGCGGCACTGCTCCTGCAACAGGTCGGCAACTTCTCTGGCAGGCAGGTTCGGGTCTTCCATCCGGTAATGCAGCTCCGCATATTTTCCGTAGCTGAGCAGGTCCATGGACAGGCGACGGATTTTGTCGACGTTGCCCTGAATCATCTCCCAGCCATCCATCAGGCTCTGCTTGTCATCTTGTTCGATCCCCTGGCCAAGCACGAAAATCCCGCCCCTCAGGCCGCCGGCGATATTTTTGATGGTGTGCGACAGCCCTGCAATGGTTTCCCCGATAGCAGCCATCCGCTCGGCTTCGAGCAACTGGCGGGTTTTTTCATCCACCAGTTTTTCCAGGTTTTCCGTGTACTCCCTGATCTGGCGGCGCATCGAAATCCTCTCCCGGGCTCTGCGGATGGCAATGCCGAGCACTTCATCATCGATGGGTTTGGTGACGAAATCGGTGGCGTCGTTTTTCAAACTCTGAATGGCCAGTCCCATGTCCCCCTGTCCGGTGAACATGATGACTTCCACATCCTTGTCTTCTTTTTTAATGCGCCGCAACAACTCGATCCCGTCCATGTCCGGCATCTTGATATCGGTGAGCACAATGGAAGGCCGAACCTTCCGAAAGACCTGCAGGGCCTGCTTCCCGTTTTCTGCTGAATGAACGGAAAACCCGCGATCGGCCAGGGTAATCTCCAGCATCTTGCGGATGCCTTTTTCGTCGTCGACTATGAGCAGATCATTGTTCATTGGTTTGGACTAAGTCGTTTTCTCCCCGGTTGTCTCGCTGCAGGCCAGCCGGGCACCGGGGGGGGAGTCAAACCGGTTTGCCGAACGGTTCCCGGAGAGGGGCAAAACCGCTGTCTATTCGACCGCTGTTTCGTCTTCCCTGGGCAAGGTAATTATAAAACAGCTCCCCTGGGGTTCGTTTCCAACAGCTGAAATACTGCCGCCGAATTCGGTGATGATGCTGTAGCTGATCGACAGGCCGAGGCCGGTGCCCTTGCCGACTTCTTTGGTGGTAAAGAACGGATCGAAAATCTTGTCTTTAACCGCTGGGGGAATCCCGACGCCGGTGTCGCACACTTCGACGATCACCTTGTCGGCTTCCCCGCGGGTACGCAGAAAGATCTTTGTCAGCACCTCATCCTGGCCGCCTGCCTCCAGGCGATCGATGATCGCGTCCCTGGCGTTGATCAGCAAGTTGATGAACACCTGCTCCAGACGATCCGGATCGGCGGTTATCTCAGGCAGGTCACTGTCCAGGTTCCACTCGACCCGTATTCCCCGGACTTTCAGTTGCTGGCTGAAAATCTCGAAACTTCTTTCGAGCACCTGGTTCACCTGCACCTTCACCAGGTTCAGGTCGGACTTGCGGCCGAATTCGCGCATGTGGTTGATGATCTTGCTGGCACGGTCGACGTGACTGTCGACCTCCTCCGCCATGGTAAAGAGAATGTCTTCTGGGATGGGCTCTTTCTTGCGGACTTTTTTCATCAAAAAACTGCTGGCGGTCTTGATCACCGAAAGCGGCTGGTTCAGTTCGTGCGCCACCCCGGTTGCCATTTCTCCAAGGGTCGCCATCTTGCTCGCCTGAATCAGCTGCTGTTCGGCTTCCAGGCGCTTGGTGATGTCGCTGGTGGTAACCAGCAGTACCTTCCGTCCTTTATACTCGGAAGGCGAGATGCGCACGTCAACATAAATGACCTTTTGTTCTTTGGTGAACTGCCGTACCTGGTTGATGACAGCTGACGACGTCAGCTCCGATTGCATCCGTTGTCGATCGCGCTTCGGGATCGTCTCCATAAAGGACTGCCCCTTAATTTGCGCACAGCTGAAACCGTAGACCGTGGGGATTCTGTCGTTGCAGTCGAGAATCTCCAGCGTGTCGGCATCGAGAACGAAAACCGGGTTGGGGATGTTGTTGAAGATCTCCTGGTACTTTTTTTCAGATTTTTCCAGCTCCAACGTCAGCTGCGTTCTTTCGGTGATATCGAGGTTCATCTCCATGACGGCAATGATTTCACCGTCGGCATTGCGAATCGGTGACGTCTGCACCACCCAGTGCTGGAGCTCTCCGTGCCGGTTGAGGCCGGACTCTTCGCTCTGGTGGGCGAGGCCGTCCTCGAAGGTTCTTTCCACCGGGCAGACGACACATTTCTCGCTTCTGCCCTTGTACGCACGGTAACAGAAATCGCCCGGCTGCGGGGCGAATTTGTCGGCAAATTTTTTATTGTACTGAAGCAGCCGGTAATTGCGGTCCTGAACGGTGATGTAGCAGGGAACCGTCTCAAACAGGTTCTGGTACTCCGTCATCTGCCGATTCAACTCGGCCTGCTTCGCACCGATCTCTTTGCCCATCTGCTTTATGGCCATGGCCAGCTGGCCGACCTCACTGTTTTGTTCAACATCGAGGTGAGCGGCATAATCGCCCTTGGATATCTGCCGGGTCCCCGCAATGAGCCTGCTGATCGGTTGCTTTAGAAACCGGACCATCAGCAAGAAGATTACGGCACCGGTGGCAAAAAAGACGAATACCGCCAAACCGATGACACCTCTTTCGAATGCGGCAATCTGTTGGTCGGTTTCGGCCAGCGAAACCACCACATCCAGTGCCCCGAGAACTTGTTTCTCCTCCGGGTGAAAATGGCAGTCGCTGGCCGAGCAGCCCGGCACATTGTATATGGCACTGATGATCCCCAGCCTGCGGTAGCCGTTTGCGGACGAAAATATCCGGGTCCGTTTCCCCAGACTCAGTCTCGTCAGGGGCGGGTCGGTTCGGTGGCAGATGTCACACGCTTCAGCCTTGATATTGGTTGTTTCATCGACCTCGGGAGCGAGGTTGGAGAACTTGATCTGCCCCGCCTTGTTGTAGATACGGATCGTCTCGATGTCTTTCTGACGGGCGATGTTGATGATGATCTGATTGATGTCGTTGCGGGAATTGTTCATCATGGCATAGTGCGTTCCGAGCTGGATGGTGTCGCTCAGGCGCTCGGCACCCGCGGACACTTCCTTTTTTAACCGCTCCTGCTGGTACTTGATGTTGAAATAGGCCCAGATGGAGATGCTGAACATCAGGATCAGGCCGAAAGAAATCATGAATTTTGTAAACAGGCTGTGCTTGAGGTTGTCGACGAAGCCGGGCATGATGAAAACCCTTCGCAATCAGATGTGCAATCCAACGGACGTGGCTGGAATTGACGGGCTTTGCAGCACCGCACCCTGCAGACAAGCATAGCCCCGCCGGCCGCTTCTCGTCAAGCGGAAGCGGTCGAGACGACGATTCCCGAAACGAACTTCCGGCAGCAGCCCTGCTAACCGGTCGGTTCATCTGGGTGCCGTCGCCGGGCCGGCTGTTTTCATGGCTTTTCTTATGGATGGGGGCAGTGACACCGGCAGTGAGACCTGGAAACGGGATCCTTCACCGGCACTGGATTCGACCTCGATGTTGCCGCCATGCTGCTGGATAACCTTTTCGGCCACATACAGCCCCAGACCGGTGCCGGCATGCCCTTTCGTGGAGAAAAAGAGAGTGAACAGGTTTTCCATTGTCTCCTGATCCATGCCGATGCCGTTGTCCCGAATTTCGAATACGACGGTTTTCTTTTCCCGGCGCACCTCTAAAGAGATGCGGCGGGTGTCTTTGGTTTTGTCGGCTGTGACTGCTTCCAGGGCGTTTTCGAGTATGTTGATCAGGGCGGTTCGCACTACGTTGGCATCGACCTCGAAACTCCCGAGGGAGGGGGCAAAATGCTTCGTGAATTCGATACCGTGGGCATCGGTTTTGTGGACCACGGTCAGGCACAGATCCTCTGCAAACCCCAGCACGTCGACCTTCTCTGCATGCAGCTGCCGCTCTTTGGCATAAAACAAAATATTTTGCACCAGACTCCGGATACGATCGACCATCAGCTGGACCACATCCCAGCCTTCTTTGATCTTGTCATCCTGTTTTCGCTCGACACCCTTTTGGATCAGGTACATGCCGCCGTCGAGGCCTGTCAGCAGGCCCTTTATGCCGTGGGAAATGGAGCTGATCAGAAATCCGAGAGAGGTCAGGTGGTCCTGGAGCTGGCGTATCTGGGTGATGTTGGTCATCATCTCCATCACCTGAATGATCTCTCCGGCCGCATTTCGGATCGGAGCCGTCCAGATGAGCACGTTGTATTGCTCCCCATGTGCAGATGTGACGACCATTTCGGACTGATGCGACTTGCCGTCGGAAAAGGTCTTGGCGACCGGGCAGTTGGGACACGGCTCACCGCGATTTTTATACACCTCGAAACAGTGGGACTGTTTCTGTTCGCCGAAATCCTCCTTGAAGCGCCGATTGGTCGCCGTCAGACGCAGATCCCTGTCCTGAACGGAAATGTAACAGGGGGCTTCGTCGAAAAGCTGCTGGTAGCGCTGCTGGGTCGTGCGCAGTTCCTCCTGGAGCCGATGCACCTCAGATATATCGGCCGCAATTTCCAGCACCAGCTCCAGCTCTCCTTCCTTGTTTTGGATCGGAGCGGTGTGAATCATCACCGGTAGCTCCCGGCCATCCTTGCAGCGAACGATTTCCCTGCCGCGCTGCCCTTTGCCGGTTTGAAATGTTCGCGCCACCAGGCAATTTTCCGGTTTTTGCCCTACTTGTTTGTAAATGTCCCATGAGTTGCTGCCGACCCCATTGCCCAGCCGCTGCTTGAAAAGCTGGTTGGTTTCCACGATCTTCAGATCCCGGTTGTGGATGGACACAAAACAGGGCATTTCGTTAAAGTAGCGAATGCCGCCTTCCAGGTCTCCCGCAATCCCCCGGATGGCGGTCGACAATCCCTCGATCGCCTGTCCCACGGCTGCCAGGCGTTCGGCCTTCACCAGTTTGGCGGACTGCTCTTTGACCAGAGATTCCAGGTTTTCAGTGTACTGCCGCAGTTGTTCGCGCATGGTGATTTTTTCGGTGGCCCGGTTCAGCGCAATTTCCAGGACGTCATCGTTGATCGGTTTGGTGACGAAATCGATCGCCTGCAGCTGCAGGCTTTTGATGGCAAGCTCCATATCCCCGTGGCCGGTGATCATGATCACTTCGGTGTCCGGCAGCTCGCTTTTGATCTTTTGCAGCAAAGAGATGCCGTCTATTCCAGGCATTTTGATGTCGGTCATGACGATGGGAGGACGGTTTTTGCGAAACAGCCGCAGGGCCTGTTCACCGTTTTCAGCCGTCAGGACTTCATAGCCGCTGTCAGCCAGCGAGATGCCAAGCACCTTGCGAATGCCTTCCTCATCGTCTACCAGCAGTATTTTCTTATCCATGCGTGAATCGCCTGTCGGTTATGGATCTAATTCCAGTTAACTCAGGTGGCAGCGGAATTCAAGTCGCAAGTGCCGCTTTGGCGGCTTCAGCCAGGTCTTCCGGTTCAACGGGCTTTTCCAGGTAAGTGAAAGGCGGGGGGATTGGATCAAGCAGGCGGGCATTTAACATTCGCAGGTAATGCAGGAAGGAGTCTTTTTTTACTGCAGACACAAGGATCACCGGGATATTCTGTAAATCGGGATCCTGTTTCAACTCCCGATAGGTCTCGGCGCCCCCTTCCCCCGGCATCATAACGTCCAGAACCACCAAATCCGGCCGGATCTCTTTTGCCTTGCGAATCGCCTCGCCGCCCTCCCTGGTGGTAACCGGCTCAAAGCCACTGGTTTTGAGCACGGTGGAAATGTAAATGCGCATGTCGATCTCGTCGTCCACGACGAGAACCTTCTTCTTCTCCATGTTCGGCTCCGTCGGCGATAAAACACGCAGGCGGCATGCGTTCGGTCAATCGATCACATCGGCCACTTTGTCCGGATGGTTGACGCTGGCAACCGGACACGACGCCCGCAGCACGACCTGCTCGACCGTGCTGCCCAGCAAGGCCTCCTCCGGATCAATCTCCCGCGTGTGGTGAGCCATTACAATGAGATCACCGTTAACCTTTCTGGAGTACTTAAGTATCTCAACGTAGGGGATACCTTCCCAGATTTCCACCGCGTAATTGTCGAAATTTTTGATCTTCTTCAGGTGGCGCGTCTTGATTTTCTCATTGGCCGCCGCCAGCAAATTTTCAATTTCCACCTGAGATTTGACCTGTCCGGCACTGCCGTAATTGACATCCAGGGCATGAAAGACATGCAGTTTCGCGCCGACTTCCTTGGCAAGCTTGTACGCCCACAAGAAAGCATAGTCTGCCGCTTTCGAAAAGTCGACGCCGACAACGATATTGGAAAACAGCTTCCAGCAGGTTGTGCAGGGACGACTGATGATCACCACCGGACAGCGGGCCGCTTTGGCGACTTTCTGCATGGTGCTGCCCGCAATGCTGCGGTATCGAGTCGCCCCGACATCCTCCTCGCGGGTATGCGCGCCCATGATGATCATGTCGACATTCTCTTTGCGTGCTTTGCGCAGGATCTCCCGGTGGGGCATGCCGATGACCGCTTCGAGCTCGGAATTTTCGCTGTCCTTCAGCAGCTCGCCGTAAGTGTTTTTCATCTCTTCCTTTACCCACTCGATATAGTCCGGATCGATTTGGTCGGTCTCACCGGTTCGGCTGTCGGTGATGTACTGACTGAAACCGCGGGTGGGCATGCCGAGGACATGGAACACGAAAAGTTTGGCGTCCCATTTCAGTTCGAGATCAAAGGCCACCTTGGCGGCATTGTCGCAGGTGGGGGAAGCCGTCGTTGCAAACAAAAGCTTTTTGAACATGGCTCATCTCCTTAGTTCACATGCCTGGGGTCTGCCGTGAAAGCTCAGCTCCCATGCAATTCCGTCTATGAATTCAAAGAAGTTGAAGACGGTATCAAATTCGAACGCATCCACCTTGTCCCCGAACACGATGTGTTTGAGTTTGCCGAGCGTAAGCGGCACATCCAGCAGACCGTCGAGCTGCGAGGAACGGATCTCCTCGGTTTCGCCGTCGATCGCCCCCTTCAACGAGTGGTAGATTTCCAGCTTCGGCTTTCCGGGATAGCCGATCATCTCGATGGTCTTGCCAAACTCGAGGTGACCGTAGCCGCTGGCAGTGCAGCCGGTATCCGGGCATCGACTGTATTGTTCAAGGAAGGACGGAAAAAACGTGCTGATCTGCGCCAGGACCGGGTGTCGGGAGATCATCCGGAAAAAACTTCGCAAAGTGGCACCCGCCTGCAGTTGGATCCGAAAGCTCAAATACCGCAGGGGTTCGCTGATCGGCCTTCCCTTCTCATCGAGCAACTCACCGTCAGGCTGAAGAACGATGGTGTTCATTGAACCTCCCGCTCAGCCATCGCGGCACACCGCATGGGAGCTTTGCACGACGGAGGTATTTGCCTCCGTCGCCGTGGCCAATGCTGCTTCCGCCCCCGACACCCGCATCAGGGCCTTGTCCGGCCGGATCACTCGTCTTTCGGTTGCAGGTGCTCCGGCACCTCCACCATACTGATCAGCAGCGGTTTCAAAAATGACCATCGGATGCCGATATCGTAAACTTCCTCCAAATCGCGGATCGCGTCCCAGCAGTTGTGACAGGGTGCAATCACCAGCTTGGCGCCGGTTTGCAGGATCTGATCCCGCTTGACCTTCAGTCCCACATTGCGCTGGGGGCGGTAGCGTCCGATACCGTTGAGACCCCCGCCGCCACCGCAGCAGAAATTATGCTCCTTGCACGGAGACATCTCACGGAAATCTTCCGCAATATAGCTCATGATCTCCCGGGCGACATCTTTGAGTCCGGCGTTTCGGATGTAGTTGCACGAGTCCTGATAGGTGACCGGTTCTTTGATTTTCTTGGCCGGATCGATTTTCAACTTCCCGGTGCGCAGCGCTTCGGCCACCCATTCCACGTAATGGAAACTCGGTATCGGCGTCTGGCCGGTCTTAAGACCCGCCCAGTAGGGCCCCTCGATTACGGTGGCACGGTAGGCGTGACCGCATTCGGTCACCACCATGCGTTTGGGGTTCAACCGTTTCATCGCATCATAGACGCTTTCCACCTGCATCTTGCAGGCAGCCCAGTCTCCGGCAAACATGGCCAGGCTGGTCTCTTCCCAGCCTTCGCTGGGCACGGTCCAGTTTTCACCGGCAATGTGAAACAAAATTGCCGCCTCGGCCAGATCTTCCGGATAATGCTTGGGTTCGCGGGCGTTGACGGTGTAAAGGATGTCGGCATCCTGCACGTCGATGGGAATCTTCAGCCCCGGCCAGTCATCTTCGTATTCTTCGGCCATCCACTCGCAGGTCTCCGTCCAGTCTTCCGTGGTCACGTCCATTTGAGCCCTGAAAATACGGTGCATGCCCGAGCCGATCTTCATTTCCCAGGGAGTGAAGCCCTGTGAAAACAGGAGACCGCGAAGGTAGGAAAACATGATGCCCGTGTCGATGCCGAAGGGGCAGTAAACGCCGCAACGCGTGCAGCAGGTGCACTTGGCAAAGGCTGTGTCCATGCAATACTGCATAAATTCATTGTCAACCTTTCCCTTGCGCTTGAGCAGCTGTCCCAGTGTGTCCTGGATCTTGTACGAAGGCACCTGTTTCGGATCCCGGTCGTTGGCCAGATAGTAAAAACAGCTCTCGGCGCACAGACCGCAGTGCGAGCAGATTTCCAGCCAGGTCTTCAGTCGGGACTTGAGGGTCTTTTGCATGGTGGCCCACAGGGCCTTGTCGTCCACGTCCAGATAATTCATCTCCTCGTAGTACTGTTTACCGCTTTTATCGGACAGCAGTTCGTTCAACTGCTCAATTTTATCGACCGTTTTTTTGTTGCAGAGTTTCCCTTCAGCCATTTTTCTTCTCCACGATGGTTTAAAGGTTTACCAGGCCAGTCCTTTGCCCTTCATTCCCCCGCGTTTGATCCCGTAGTCCATCCCCAGCTGCGCCCGGGACATAAAGAAGAGGATAAAGTGCGACAGTTTTGTCAGGGGGATGGCAATCAAAAACAGCTCCCCGCACAAAATATGAAGAATCAACCAGAACTGGTAATTGCCGATCTGGTAATGCGCGATCAAGCCGGTGACAAACGGCGCCACCGCGACCGCGATCATCAAATAGTCCTTGACGTCGGTGATGATCCGCACCTCGGTGAGGGCGATTCGCCGCAGTACCAGAAACACGGCGCTGACGATCACCAGAATCGTCAGCAGGTCTGCAGCGGATTCGGAAATGGTCGGCAGGCTGAAACCCCATCGCTCCTGCAGCAGCACGTTGTGCCCCAGCAGAAATAGGGGGGTGAGCAACAGCCCGATGTGCAGCAAAAACACCAGCAAAGTGAAAAACGGATTGTTTCGCCAGCTGTGCGTGCCATAGGGCATCAGCCAATAACCGATCGAGCGCACCGCCCCCCGGATTCCATAGCGCATGTGGGGACGATAGGCCACCCGGTCCATCTGCCAGTTCAGACCGCGGATATACCACACGGTCCGTACAATGATGCCGATAAAAAACACGGCGAAAGCAAACCATGCCAGCGGTCCGGTTACGAATTGATACATTGCAGACTCCATCAGTTGCATGTCATTGAAGCGTTACCCCATCACGGCCGATTGACGGCTGCTCACAGTCGATCGAGGCCGGCAGTCAGCCGCAGGCCATCCCGTCTTTGTTACTACCACAACAGCTGTCACTTTTCATCGCTGTCGGACAAAAACAACCAGAATCCGGTAATGCCGATCAGCGCGGCTATGATCAATATGTAGGTAATACTCTCCGTGTGCAGCATAAAATCATGCAAGCTGTGAAAAACCGTGTCCATATCGACGGGTTCCTTCATCATCCTTTCGGGTTTGTGTTTGCGGGCCGCCTAAGGCAAGTCCCCGCCCGGATTGCCGCCCTATCCTGCCCCCCTGCAGTCTGCCGAATGCGCCCTAGTGGACACCCTTGTAGTCCGGGTGTTCGTAGAGAATCGGCATGCGGGTGACGATAAACCGGAACACCACCAACCCCACGGTCACGATGAACACCGAAATGCCGATCTCCATCCAGTGGGGGAAATACCGCTCGCTGGAAGGCAGGTGGTAGTTAAAAGCGATCATGCTCACGTTAAAACGGTTCAGAACGATGCCGATCACCGTCAAGGCTGCCGTCCAGCGGATGAGTTTCACATTCTTGTCACGGACGCCCACGGCATACAGAAAACACGGCAGCGCGACAAAACCGAGCAGCTCCAGCAGAAACCAGGCACCATATCCGGTGCCCAGGTAATGCCAGTTGTTGTCGGCGGCGACGCCGATCACTTTTATGATAAAATAGCCGGCCAGCACCAGGGAGGCCGCTTTGCCGAAGCCCAGCGCGATCGTGTCTTTTTCCGCCAGGTGCTCCTCGTCCATTTTCCCTTTGAAAAACCGGTGGGAGAGCGTGCCCTCGAAAATCACCATGGACAGTCCGGCAATAATACTGGATATGAAAAAGTATACCGGAATGTATGAAGAATACCATAATGGGTGCAGTTTGGACGGCGCGATTAAAAACAGGGCCCCCAGTGACGACTGGTGAAGCGTCGAGAGGATGACGCCAAATATGGTCAGCAGCATGGTCAGTTTGACCACGATGTTGCGGGCGCGCTTGAAGCCGAGCCATTCCAGCGGTGCCGGAGTGAACTCGATAAACAACACCGTCAGGTAAAGGGCCACGCAGGCACCCACCTCGAAGAGCAGCGAAGTGGTTCCTTGCTGAATGATAAACGGATACGGCAGTCGCCAGGGCCGGCCCACATCGTAATGCAGGGCCAGGACCACAAGGGCGTATCCCAAAAACCCGGTCAGAATCGCCGGACGCACAGCGGCGTGGTACTTTTTCATCCCGAAAATGTAAACCGCTGCGGAAGTCACATATCCGCCGGCAGCCAGTGCGACGCCGACCAGAAGGTCGAAGCCGATCCAGATTCCCCAGGGATTGTAGTCGGAAAGATTGGTAACGGCGGCCAGCCCGCCGGTAAACCGCAATATCGTTAGAACGCCACCGACTGCGAGGATTATGCCCGCCACAATGTTAAACGGGGTGAAGATGTTTTTGCCGCTGGTTGCTGATTCTTCTGGCATCAAGATCCCTCCTCATCTTCAGGCTTATCAGACTCCCCGGCCTCTGGCTCGCCAGTCTCTCCGGCCTCAGGTTCACCTGTCTCCCCGGCCTCGGGTTCCCCAGCCTCCCCGGTCTCAGGTTCGGCAGCCTCCTCGGCCTGTGCTTTGGCTGCCTCTTCAAGGGCTTTTTTGATTCGCATTTCAATCTCTTTTTCTTTTTGCTGCTTGGCCTGATCCAATGCGGCCGCCAGTTTCTCCTCGGCTTCGGTTTTCGCCTGCGTTACCGCCAGTTCAACCGCCTGCTGTTTCTCTGCATCCGATATCCTATCCTTGCGCTTCGAAATGGCGTAGATGCCGGTCAGCAAAACCGGCCACAGGCCTACCACGATCGGAACGGCACTCAACGCGCCCTTGGTCAGCTGGGGGGCCGGTGTGACTCCCAGGTCTTCGCGCAATCCGATTTCACGAAACGGTACGGCGGACAGATACAACCAACTGGTGCCACCCATTTCGTTTTCGCCGTAAACATGATCTACATAGCGCTGCGGAAACCGGCTGATTCGTTGCCGGGCAACCCGGAGCAGCTCGGACCGGTTTCCGTAGGTAAGGGCTTCCGTCGGGCAGCTTTCCACACAACCGGGCAGCATCCCCTTGGAAATCCGCGGATAGCACAGGGTGCACTTTTGAACCCGCGGCGTCAGGGCCTTGTCGTATTCGTAGGTCGGAATTTCAAAAGGACAGGCAATCATGCAGTACCGGCAGCCGACACACACCGAAGCGTCATAGGTGACGGCACCTGTTTCGGTTTTGCGGAAGGCGCGGACAAAGCATGCCGACGCACAGGCCGGTTCCAGGCAGTGATTGCACTGGATTTTGCGATAGAGTGGGCCGCTTCCGGACGAATTAGAATCGTACCGGTTGACCACCGTATAGGTCTTGGCATCCGTGCGCCGGGTTTTGTCCAGGATCTTCAGGTCGTCAAAAGGCTGGTCCGGCAACGGGAGCTCGTTGACCAGGTTGCAGGCAGCTTCGCATTTGCGACAACCGATGCAGCGGGTGCTGTCGAACAAGACCCCACCAGCGCCCGGATGACCGGTAAAATGCTTGGCAGTCGCAGCCCGGGCGGTCGTTCCAAGAGTGGTGCCGAGTCCAGCGGCTCCCAGCCAGCCTAGAAATCTTCTCCTCGAAATAGACATAGGCTTACCTCAACGCGCTATAAGATTTCGTTTTTGCAGATATCGTCATCATCGTTTCACCCAGAACTATTGGTCCGTCGGACTCCAACGGCTATTTTCTCTTGTGACAGCCCGTGCAATCAGTGGCTTTCGGTTTGCTGAGTCCCATCGCGCTGTGGCATTCCATGCACTGCTGGTGATAAGCGGCCATCAGACCGGGCCTGAGCGGATTGTTCGCATCGAACGGCTTCCCGTGACAGCTGCTGCACTTGGGCGGCTTTCTGGTTTCCGGGCTGGCGTGGTGGCATCCCTGGCAAAGCGTGCCCGCATCGCGATGAAAATAGCCCGCGATTTTGTTGTTCTGGATATTGGCCACCAGGGTTTTCACGATTTTTCGGTGCGGGAGCTCCGCCGGCCCGTACTGGTCGGAAATCGCCTTGATAATGACCTTTTCGGGGATTTCTTCATCCGGATAGGGGGTGTATGTCGGCTTGCGCTCTTCCAGCAGCATAGCTGCCAGCATTTTGTTTTCCGGATCGAGCACGGTTTCGGCACCGGCAACCGTCTGTCGGGCCGGCACGTGGCACATCCGGCAGGATTCGGTTTCTTCAAAGACCCGTGTCCGGCTGATCGAGTTGTGGCAGCCGGCGCACTCCGGCTTTTTCTGGTTGCGCTCGTGGCAGCCAATGCAGCTCTGGTTCGAGCCGAGCTGGTGCATGGCCTGCGCCAATTTTATGTGCCGGCCGTCTTTGGCGCCCTCCATCGTGTGGCACTGAGCACATGCATTCATTTCCGCGTGATGGCACACGCGGCAGGTATCGTTATAGCCTTCGTGGGCTTTGTGGTTGAACGGTACCAGAGAAATAGACCCCTCCGCCGGCGGCTCGGCGACCGGCTGCGATTCTTTGACCTTGCTCACGAAAACCGCGTCCGGCTGGTTGCGCTCCATGCGCGGAACATCCTTGAGCGCCTTGATGAGTTTCTGTTGGGCCGGTTCGTGGCAGCTTCCACATTTGACCGGACCGGCATCCTTGTCCAGGGCGAGTTGCTTGAGGTGGCAGTCGACGCAGGCCTGGTGAGAAGCCAACCGCATGGAAATCCGGTTTTCTTCGCTGACCTGCCGGTGGCAGTAGCGGCAGGTTCCTTCTTTACCCTTGGCGTAAAACAGCTCTTTGGTGCTTTCGTTGAATTCGTGGTGGCATCGTTCGCATTTTTTGTCCAGCGCCTTGGAATGCCGGAAGTGAAGAGAATTGTTCATGCCGATCGGCTCCCAAGAAGAAGCCACCTGGCCGTCTTGCCTGTGGCACTGACCGCAGGTGACCGGACCGCTTTTCTGGCCGACGGCTGCCGTCTGGTTGTGACAGTCGATGCACTCGGCATGATACAGGTCCATGGTCGTCTTTTTGGCGGTGTCCTTCAGACGCTTGAACTTGATCGACTGGCGGGATTCCTCCTTGAGGTGGCAGGCCGAACAGTCCTTGTTTTGCTTTTCCACTGCATCGGAGTGCTTTTCATGCAGAAATATCACCGGAGGTCTCTCAAGGTCGCCGAAGCTTTTCAGCGCATCGATGGTGATGATATCCGCCCTCGGTTTGTCCGGTGAGGCCGACGACTGCACAAGTCCCCGAGCTCCGATGCTCCATGCAAACACCACCGAAAAAACGACACCGCATATGATCCCTGTCCCTCGCAGAAATGTCTTGCCCTTCTTCATGATGCTTCCGTTCCCCGTCAGATTTTCAGCCTTGGATCAACCCCGGCTGCGTTGGTGTCCGGTTGGCGATTAATGCCTCCGCCTCTCGATGTTCAGCAGATCCTGAAAAGACGTTTCATCGTATATTTTGAAAACAGCTTTATTGAGCTTTGTCCACATGGGGACAAACGCGCAATCACAGTTAAACGGGCATTCCTTCTTGGACATACAGGATACTCGGTGGGCGGGGTCTTCATCTCCCTGCATGAAACGCAGCACGTCGCCGACCGTGATCTGATCCGGAGGCCGCAGCAGGTAATACCCTCCGTAGAAACCCCTTTTTGAATCTACGAATCCGCTCGCCTTCAGCTGGCTGAGGATGACCTCCAGGAATCGGATCGGAATCGCCTGGGCGGCAGCGATATCGGATATTTTGGTGGGACCTTTGCCGCTCTTTTTGGCAAGCTCCAACATCGCTCGAAGTGCGTACTGCTCTTTCTTGTGCGTCCGAATCATCGCGCTATTTTTTTCGGATTCGGTTTGTGGCTCCAGTGGTTCGCCGGTCAGCCCTTATCTCGACTGCATTGGTCGAGATATTTGTTGACCTATTTAGTCAAGAATGGGTTTTCTGTCAATCCCTTTTTTTGACGCGGATCGACAAAAGAATAATCAAATTATATCAGTGGATTAAGCGTCTTCTGGGGGATGCCCGGAGACTTTCATGATATCGGCCATTGCATCATCGGGTAGGGATTTGTCAAATTGAACGTGGACAGAACTCTCTCCGAAGGGTTGCAGGTGGGCAGCGATGATTCTGCCTTTTTGGGAGACTTTCTGCTTTTTTCCGTCCAACACGTAGCCGGTCTGCATAAACAACGCCTGCCCCAGCAACTGGGCGGCCTCCTGTCGCCGGTTTAATTTCAACCCGAAGCTGATACCACCGCTGGAGATGTCGAACAGGGTGACCTTGAACGGTTTTTTCGACGGTTTTCCGTAAGTATCGAGAAACTGGATGATCGCTGCCATCGAAACCAGGTAGCGCGGACTGGAACGCACGTCTGCCCCGGTTTTCTTTACCAGCGCCCGCACGTCTTCGAACTGCCGGCAAAAACTGTTCAGTTTCGGTTCAATCCGCGGGAATTTTTCCCTCCAACGATCCAGGATGGACTGTTCCAGGTATCTCAGCGTGCAATCGGCTTCTGCAACGACAGCACAGGTGGTAACCGTAAAGGAAAAAAAAGCCTCCATGTTGAAAAGGCTGCCGGCCCGCATCTGCTTCAGAACGATTTCCTTTTTCTCCCCGGGATCGAAGTGGAGCATTTTCAGGCTGCCGCTCTGAACGAAGTAGAGGTTGGAGTTGTATTGCCCCTTTTCGAAAACCGGCTGCCCGGCATGCGTGTTGGCGGTTTGCATGGCGTAGTAGAGTTCGCTGGCTTCGTCGCTCTCCAGCGACTCGAACAGACCGGACCACAGCTCCAGGTGCTCGGAATCGATGGAACCGCTTTTCTCCTCGTCGATGGTCTCGTTGGCTTTAACGATCTCATTGAGTGCCAGCGGTGCCGCTTCGTAAAGTTGATCGCGCAGGGTCTCTGCCCGGGCGAAGTTTCTCCGGCCGGCATGCTCGATAATCAGATCGAGCAGCAGCCGTGCAATCGCCTCCTGGTCGCCGGACGCCACAACCTCCTGGATACGGCGATCCTCATCGGCCGAAACGGCTTGGCCGGCTGCTTCCGGGTTCTGGGGTGCGGCTGCTTCCGGGTTTAGGGGCGCGCTTGATTCCGGCAGCGGCGCGGGAGCATCCTTGCCGGCTTCTGCCGGTGGCGGCACCGTGCTTCCGACTTGAACCTTGAATCGCGTCTGGCACTTCCGGCACCGGGTGTAGGCACCCCTGGCCGGTATTTTGGATTCATCAATCTGATAGCCAGACTGGCATGTCGGGCATTTGACAACCATGATCACCATCCTGGGTACAACACGCGGCCGGGACAACGGCCGGAAAGGGAAAGACTGGGTCGGCGACCGACCGGAATCAACTGGCTACCACTTCAGGGCTGACCCTAATAACTTATCAATATTTTTAGAAATTGTAAAGAGTTTGCGGCTGTTTCCGACACCGCAGCACGACCTGAAAACCGGCAGGTTGACCCGGAAGTCAAAAGAGCAGGGCTGTAAAAATGAAACCAGGTGCCTGTCGCATGCGAACCTACCGGAATTTCGCCAATTGGTGAGACGTCCGGGGGATTTTCGCAGATCGCAGCGTCGGCTGCGCTCCAGAATGGCATGTAACGTGAAGAGGCGGTGGCAAACCTTTCAAAAAATGGCTTTGGCTGCGGTTGCCAAATTCCGGCGGTTGTCCTATGTTGTTGATAATTATTCAATCATTCCGACGGGTCACCCGGTTGTCCCAAAGGAGGTACAGTGAAGGCTAAAGTCGAGTATATGCAAAAAATAAGGCTATCCCTGGAAACCGGCAGCACCCCGGATACGGAAAGTGCATCCGCATCCTTTCCAACAATCGAGTTTGTCTATGGATTGGGCTCGTCGGGGCTGACGCCCTTCGAGTTTGCCCTGGCGCAAAAAACCGTCGGCGACGAGGTGCAACTGCAGTTGCAGCCGAATCAGATACCGGAGTTTTTCGGACACATTCGTATACCCGCCGTTCACGCTTCCGGGGGGTCGGATTCGATCGCGTTGAAAGCGCGCATTCTGGATATATCACCGGCAAGCAGCCGGGAGGTTGTCAGGACCCTGGCGGACGTCGCCAACTGTGGTGACAGCTGCTGCGGGTGCCACTGACGCGCAAACGACGAACCAGCCCGCCACGCGGGCAGCGGGCAAGCATCACCGGAAGGGGGCAAGTATGAAAACTGTCGATGAAAAGGCTGAAGAGATCTGCGAAAGGCTCTCGTGTCGCGAGGTCGTTGCAGACGAAGTCACCGACCTGAAAGAGTCATGGGAAAACGATCCTCGCTGGGAAGGAATCGTCCGGCCCTACTCGGCCGAGGAAGTGCTAAAACTGCGGGGCAACCTGCATGTCGAGCACTCGTTCGCCCGGGTGGGGGCCAAGCGCCTCTGGCTGTTGCTGCAAAAAGAATCGTATATTGCCGCGCTGGGCGCCCTGACCGGCAACCAGGCGGTCCAGCAGGTGGAAGCAGGACTGCAGGCCATTTACCTGAGCGGCTGGCAGGTGGCTGCCGACGCCAACCTTGCCGGGCAGATGTATCCGGACCAGAGCCTGTACCCTTCCAACAGCGTTCCGGCAGTGGTCAGGCGGATCAACAACGCCTTGCAGCGCGCCGATCAAATCCAGATTCTGGATGGGCGCAAAAAAGGCCCCTACTGGTTTGCCCCCATTGTGGCCGATGCCGAGGCCGGTTTCGGCGGGCCCCTGAATGCGTTCGAACTGATGAAACAGATGATCGAGGCCGGGGCGGCAGGGGTCCATTTCGAAGATCAACTGGCTTCCGCCAAAAAGTGCGGCCACCTGGGCGGCAAGGTCCTGGTTCCAACCGCAGAATTTATCAACAAACTGGCAGCCGCGCGGTTGGCGGCAGACATCTGCGGGGTACCCACCGTCCTGGTGGCCCGAACCGATGCCGACGCCGCGCGGTTGATCACCAGTGACCACGATGAACGAGACAAACCCTTCCTTCTCGACCGACAGCGCTCGTCGGAGGGGTTTTTCTACGTTAAGAGCGGCGTGGAATCGGCCATCGCCCGCGGGCTGTCTTACGCGCCATACGCCGACATGGTTTGGTGCGAGACTTCCACGCCGGACCTGCAACAGGCCAAACGGTTTGCCGAGGGCATCCATGAGAAATTCCCCGGCAAACTGCTGGCCTACAACTGCTCTCCGTCTTTCAACTGGAAGGCAAACCTCGATCAGGCCACCATTGCAAAATTTCAGCGGGAGCTGGCCGCCATGGGTTATAAATTTCAATTCGTAACCCTGGCCGGGTTTCACGCCCTGAACCTGGGTATGTTCGACCTGGCCCAAAGCTACCGCAAAGAAGGCATGGCGGCTTACGCACGGTTCCAGGAGGAAGAATTCCGGTTCGGCAAAGAGGATGGCTATATGGCCACGACTCACCAGAAATTCGTCGGCACCGGTTATTTCGATCGGGTGATGAACGCCGTCACAACCGGTGAAACCTCCGTGGGAGCCTTGACAGGTTCGACCGAGGAATCCCAGTTTTAACCGATACCCGAAGGATGGGAACCTGTTTATGCGCTTTATAGCCCATGCGCTATTCACTTTGCTGATTCTTGCGACATCTGCAACCGCGCAGGATGACTTCCGGGTCGAAAAGGCTACCAAGGAGGTGGTTCTATCCGGCTACACCCGCGCCCAATCGACCGTGACCGTATCCTCGGAGGTTTCGGGCAAGATCCTGCGGGTCAACTACGATGTCGGCCAGGTTGTCGCCAAGTCCCCATTTGCAGAAATCGACCCGACCTTTATCGACTTTCAGCTGGAAAGCACCCGTCAATCCCTGCACAACCTGGAGATCGACTTTCAAAGAAGCCAGTCGCGGATCGGCTATTTGGAAAAGGAATTCACTCGAATCGATCGGCTGTTTCGCGGTCAAAGCACGGCCGAGACCCAATGGGACAAGGCGGCCGAAGATCTGTCCCAGGCGAAGCTGGAAAGTGAGTCGATCCGCGTGCGGATTGCCGAAGTAAAGACGGCCCTGGCGGAGCTGGCGGAACGCAAGCGGCGCCACCGCGTATCCGCCCCCGACGGTTGGATCGTGACGGACAGGTTTGTCGAAAGCGGCGAGATCGTCGCGACCGGCACGGCCATGGGAAGGGTGGCCGACTACCGCGAGCTGATCGTCCCGCTGTCGGTTTCCGGCAGAGAGCTTGCCGCTATTCGCCGGCTCTCATCGCCCTTTACCGCTTATCTGGAAAGCGAACCCGTGGAGACCGAAGTCAACTGGATCAATCCAGAATTTGACGAAGAAACACGTAAACTGAACATCGAGCTGATCGTAGGCCGCTACCGCGGCGAAAAGCGCGGCGGTCTTCTTCTCAACCTTCCCCTGCAAATCGAAACCGAGGGCTTGCGAGTCCCCAAAGACGCCGTCATCACCCGCTATGAAAATCCGAGGGTCAGAATCCGAACTACCGGTGAAGAAGTCCAGGTGATGATCTTGGGCGAATCCAACGACCACTATATCATTGCTGAAACCCGGCAACTGATGCCGGGGGTGGAGCTGGCCGACAACAATTAATTTTTCCGCCTGAAAATCAACTGCGGTCTTCGTACTGCACGCAGTCCGTTCCAGCGGCAGCGTGAATCTCCGGCAGGAAGACGAAAACGATTCCTATGCGCCCGGTCGTCAAATTTTCCATACGGCAGTCGGTATTCATCAACGTGGTCTTCGTGATTCTCGTTGTCGCCGGATCATATGCGGTGTTTACCACTCCCTTGGAGAACTACCCGGTGGTGGACATGGGCAATGTCTTCGTCCAGACCGTATATTTCGGCGCATCGGCCGAAGATGTCGAACAGCTGGTTACCACCAAAATCGAAGAGGCGCTCGACGGCCTGGAAAACGTCGAGTGGATTCAGTCTCAATCCTACCGCAACTTTTCTTTTATCAACGTCAAGTTCATCGACGATTCGGATTACAAGAAACTCTACGACGACCTGCGCTTCCGCGTCCTGAACATCAGAAGCGAACTGCCCCCTGAAGTCGATGATCCCAGCTTCCTCTACATGGACACCAATGCCTGGCTGCCGGTGGTGATCGTAAACATTGCCGGCGATCTGCCCCAGCGCAGCCTGAAACTGTATGCCGAAGAGCTGCGCACCCGACTGCTGTCGATCGACAGTTTGCGGGATGTGGCCATCGAAGGAGACTTTGTGGACGAATTTCATGTCTCCGCCGATCCGGCCAAACTGAGACGTTACGGCATCACTTTCCAACAGCTGGCCGCCGCCATCGAATCGGCCAATACCAAGTACCCCACCGGCCGTTTTCGCAAGCTCGACAGCGAGTACATGCTGGATGCCGGCAGTAAGCTCAATTCACAGGAAAAGGTTCTCAATGTCGTGGTTCGCCGGGACGGTGACGGGAATTTCATCCGGGTCGCCGACCTGGTGTCCAACGCCAGGCTCAGTCACCGCGACCCGTCACTGATACCGTCGGTAAACGGTCGCAACACCGTGCGCTTGTTGGTCAGCAAGGAGGAATCGGGAAATGCGGTGGCCATATCCGCGGCCGTCAAGAAGCTTTCCGAACAGTTCGAGGCACTTCACCAGCGCGACGGTATCGAGGTGATTTTCACCAACGACTCCACCATTGAAATCAACGACTCGCTTCACACCCTCGGTGGCAACCTCATTCTGGGCATGGCCCTGGTACTCATCGTTTTGTGGATCAGCCTCGGATTTCGCAACGCCATGCTCACCGCCATCGGCATCCCGTTTGCGTTTCTGTGCTCCATCCTGGTGATGAAGCTCAACAACGTATCCCTCAACAGCATCAGCCTGTTCGCCTTCGTGCTGGTGACCGGCATCATGGTCGATGACGCGGTCATCATCGTGGAAAACATCTTCCGCCACTTTGAAATGGGCAAATCCCGCCGACAGGCCGTCATCGATGGAACCGCCGAAGTCATGCTGCCGGTGATCAGCTCGGCAGTCACCACGGTGCTGGCGTTTCTGCCCATGCTGATCATGACCGGCAGCACCGGCGACTTCTTTGCCTACATCCCCAAGACCGTCAGTTTTGCCCTGGCCGCCTCGCTGGTGGAAGCGCTGTTCATTCTGCCGATCCACTTTCTCGACTGGGGCCCCAAAAAAGCTGACCGCAAACGCGCTGATGAGAATGACCAGGATCCCTTTCACCATCTTCGCGCAGGACTGTTCGCACCGTTCTGGAAGATCTACCGGACAGCGGTGGTTTTCCTGCTGAACCATAAGCTGCTTTGCTTTGCCGGCATGTCGATGCTCTTTCTTTCCACCGTGGCGATTTTGGGGTTGTCCATCTCCGGGGTTTTGCCACTGATCAAGGTTAAGTTCTTTCCCGGCACCTATTTTCGCTATCACGTCACCATCGCCACGCCGGTGGGCTCTTCCATCGAAAAGACCGATGAAGTGGTGCGGGAACTGTCGCGGTTCATCATGTCCTTCGGGCAGCAATCCGCCCAGTCGGCGGCCGGCAGCGCCGGCTTTTATGAAGACGAAGACTATGTGCGCCACAGCGGCAACAACTTCGGCCAGATCATCGTCACCATGCCGGAGCAGAAAATGCAGGATTTCCCCGAAAACCCGCGAAACGAACCGATGCGTCACCTGGAATTCATGCGTCGCGAAGTGCAGCGTTTCGCCCGGGAAAGATACGGTGGCAGCGCCGCCGCTCCGGTGGTCAAAGTCTTCGAAGAAAGCGGCGGACCCCCGGCGGGCAAAGCGGTCAACATCCGCATCACCGCAGCCGCCCTCCAACAAGCCTTCCGGGCCACCGACGCTTTGATTGGTTACATGCAAACCGAGGCCGAGCTTGCCGACCTGGTGGATCTGGGCGATGACCGGCCGGCCCTGTACCGCACCGTCAAATATGCACCTGTGGCCGAAAAGGCGTTTGAGTTCGGTCTGCTGCCCGGTGATGTCACCACCCTGGTGGCCGGCGCCCTCAACGGGCGATATGCCGGCAACTTCAGAACGGATGATGAAGAGGTCGATCTGCTGGTGAGAATCGCCCGGTATGACGACTCCGGTAACCCTTCGGCGGCCGGCTTGTCGGATCCGACGGATATCCTGGATGTCCCGGTGGTCGAAGACAGCGCTTCACCGGTTCTGCTCAGGGACCTGGTGCGCATCGAATTTGAATCCGAACCCAACGTGCGCATGCGTTACAAAGGCAAGCCGGCTGTGACGATCACCTCGAATATCGCCGACGGGTCCCAGCTGTCACCAGCCCGGGTGCAGTACCTGGTCAAGAGCTATTATCAGGGCCACAGCGACATGTTCCCCGGCATATCGATATCCTTCGGCGGAGAGTTCGAGTCCACCAGCAAATCCTACACGTCACTGACATTCGCCTTTTTCATCGCCCTGATGCTGATCTACCTCGTGCTGGCTTCCCAGTTCAAAGACTACTTCCAACCGGTCATCATCATCAATGCGGTTCCCTATGCGCTGATCGGCGTGGTCCTGGGGCTGCTGGTCACCCGCACCCCCTTCACGGTGGGCAGTTTTCTGGCCATTGTCGGCCTGGCCGGTATTGCCGTTAATGACACCCTGCTGCTGATCGATTTCATGAACGTGCGCAGGCGGGAGGGCAAAGACTTGCGGGAGGCCATCATCGAATCGTGCGCCGCCCGCATGCGGCCGGTGATCATCACCACAGTGACCACCATGCTGGGGCTGCTGCCGATGGCGATCGGCATCCCGAACCGTTCCATCGAGTGGGCACCGATGGCCACTGCTTTTGTGGCCGGGTTGTCCAGCGCAACGTTTCTGACGCTGCTGATCACTCCGACCAACTACGAATTTTATGAACAGATGAAAATATCCTTGAGACGACGCTACCGCAGGCGCACGGCGGCAGCATTGAGAAACGGGAACAGCGGATAGGACGCGAACCGCAGCACCCGCCGGCGCTCACTCGCAGCAGCGGATCACATTCTCCGGGAAGGAAAGATGCTTGTAGCATTGATCGCAGATAAAAGAGCAGTCACCGACACGAAGCCGTTCGGCACTCGCCTTGATCCGGTGTCCGCATTCCGCGCAGACGGCGTATCGTGTTTGGGATGACTGATCGGTGGGCTTGTTCATCGATTGAATGTCCGATTCCATCAGAACCTCCGGGGTTGTGTGTGAAAGTATTAGGGTAACTGCAAAGAATATGCCCATCGTCACCGGCCGGGTGTGAAAACGTAATTGCTGTATAGTAACAGGATGATATCGTATGTTCTCAAATAAGATCGGCAACCTGAGGAGGATGAGTTTATGACACAAATGTCGAATCACGGGCTCAATAGACACAATAATGTAACAACATCTGCTCATTTGGGAGCCCCCAAACCCGAAACCCGGCAACCGGCGAAACGAGCGCAGCAACCCCGATGAACTACCTGGCCCACGCCTACCTGGCAGACTCGACCGACCGGTTTCTGATCGGCAACCTGATCGCCGACTTCGTTAAGGGCAGCGCCGATAAAAAGTACGACCGGCAGATCGCCGCCGGCATTGTCTTTCATCGCAAGGTCGATGCCTTTGCCGACGGTCACCACATGACCGCCGCCAGCCGAAGGCTGTTTGCGCCCCACCGTCGTCGAACGGCCGGTATCGTTCTGGACATCTGCTACGATCATTTTCTGGCCAAAAACTGGGGCCGGTATGCCGAAATCGAACTGGCGGTGTTCATCGCGGGCATATACGATCTGCTGCAGTCGCACATCGATCTTCTGCCCAAGCGGTTTCGCCAGGTTTTGCCGCGTATGCGCGAGCAGAACTGGCTCTCCAGCTACCGTTCCCTTGAGGGGGTGGAGCTGACCCTGATGCGGATCTCCAGGCGTCTGAGCGCCAACATCCGGCTCGATGACGCCATGGCCGATATCACCGCCTGCTACGGCGCTCTGGAGGACAATTTTTCCGCTTTCTTTCCCGATCTTATCGAATTTGCTCGCAATTATCGTCCAGATCCGTTATAGCCCACGTATTTTGGGTTTTATGTTCATTTTTCCGTTCTCCACCTGGCTGGATTCTGCGAACGACCCATCAGCCCTGTCTGATGGCACCACAATGTTGAGTTGCACGGTATCGGTTCGATGTCTGATTGGCTACACAATTTTTCCCCGGGCGCAAATCGTCGGGCTGTATTGATCGTTTTGCTCGTGTTGCCGGTGTTCTGGGTGCTGCCCGCCGGTGCGGCAGCTCCCGTCTTTATCCAAGATGAGGGCGTCTTCCTTTATTTTCCCGAAACCGAGCAGGGCCTCGGCAGCGCCCTGATGAAAGGCGTGCCGGAAATCCGCTCCTTTCTGCAGGCCCGCGGTCTGCCGGTGCCGACCCCTTTGCACATCATTTTGGATGACGAGCGCGACGAACCCGATATGCAGGCATACACAATCCCACACCTGGAAATCCGCATTCCCCTGCGGGCGCCGGGGGTTCTGGAAGACGGCTACACCGAGGCCGATCCCTGGCACTACTATCTGTTCAAAGGGCTGTGCCTGCAGGGCATCTACGCGATCCGCGGCGGGGTGCCCGGTTTCCTGTATCGGGGCTTCGGTGAACTCATCTCTCCCAATGTCATCCTGCCGCCGTGGGTGGAAGACGGCATCTGCAGCTTTCTCTATGCCCAGTACCGCCAGACAGACATCCTGGGCCCCTTCGAGCAGGCGGTCTTTGGAGCCATCCCCACCCCCGACCTGGAGTTGATCAGCCATCACCCCCAGATCTGGCCCGGATATCATGCCTACCGGATTTTCGGCCGGCCCTTTTTCGCATGGCTCGACCGGGAATACGGCTGGGACAAAATCCTCGAGTTTTTGCAGGTGCACGGCCGGGGCATTGTACCGATTGAAATCGACCTGAAAGCCTTGCAGGTATTCGGCAAAACCGGCGCCGGGCTCTGGCGGGATTTCCAGCGAACCCGCACCCGCCGGGGACAATCCCCGCCGGGGCTGCTGATTACCGGATACTGGAGCGAACCGTTCGTCTACTGGAACCGGTCCGGGGTTTTCCCCGGCAAGCTGCAGGTTCGAAGCCGCGGTCGATACGGTTATGTCGAACCCGGCGGAACGATCTGGCTCTCCGAGTACAACGACAGTTCCCGAATCTACCGGTATTCGGCCGGCACCACCACCTTTAAACGGCTCCGGCATGTCTGGGACCCGGGACCCGGACGGGTCGCCGTAACCCGCCGGGGCCGACGGCCTGCGCTGATCATCTTTCCGGACGACGGACGGGGTGGTTTTCGGTTGGCCGATCAGCAAAAGAAAAAGCCGGCCACTCTCATCGAAGCCCCGCCGGGAGTCATCCAGCTGTCCGGACCGGTGCGTGACGACAATGGGCGCATCGCGGTGGCGGGCAACCGCGACGGCAACTGGGACATCTGGGTGTACGACAACCGCTGGTATCGCCTGACCACGGCACCTTCGGTGCAGATGGACCCCTGGTGGGAGGGAGAGTCCCTGGTGTATGCCTCCAACGAAACGGGCCGGTTTCAGATCCACGCCGGCGGCGAGCAGCTTTCCCGCTCCACGACGGCAGCGATCCTGCCGCGGCAGGGCAAGTACATGGACCTGACACCCTCCGGCTGGAAGCTGATGAACTACAAGATCGACCGGGCCGGCTTCGCACCGTTTGCGCTGCCGGCCTCCGCCGCGCCACAGACAGCAGAAGCAGCCCCCCCACCGCTCGGAACCAGGCCGTACTCGCCATTTAAGAGCCTGTGGCCGAACTACATCCGACCGGACTTTTTTGCGGCCGTCACCGATCTGCAGATCGGCCTGGCCACCCGAAGCCGGGATGTCACCGGAGATTACAAGTTCGACGCCGGACTTCGCTATTCATTTGACGCCAACTTTTTCGCTTTTCGGGCAGGACTCCAGTTCAAAGAATTCGGCACCCAGTACACCCGCTATCCGCTCTCCTACACCACGGCCCTGGACCAGACCATCGATGAAGCCCGCAATGAAATCCGGCTGTTCTGGCGCCCGGTGGAGCAAAAGCTGGTGGAAGCGACCGACATCCTCCGGGCCCGGGAAGGATTCGATCTGATCGACGGCGCGGAGATTTCGCTGAACGGGCGCACCTTCCGCCCCCTGGAAGGAAGCGGCGCATCGGACGAAGAAGCGTGGATCGGTGTCGATTTCGCGCGGCGCTTCGCCATGCTCAGAACCTGGGGCAGTCTGGAGCTGTTCACCGAAAACCGGCAGTCTTTCTCATTCGGAGCGAACCTGCTTTTCGGCGATCAGATCCTCGCCTCGATAAACCTGCTGGCCGGCCGGTCGTGGGGAGAGCCCACCGCCGGCCACACCACCTTCCGGGTCGGCGGCTCTGTGGGCGAGGGGTACTTCACCCGGCGGCCCACCCGGCTGTTTCCGATTCGGGGGTTTGATTCCGAACTGCTCGAAGCGCCGAAGGCAGCGACCGGAAATGTGGAGGTCTTCTGGCCGCTGGCCAACCTGCAGTACGGCTATGCCACGCTGCCGCTTTACCTGCACCGCCTGCGGCTGGGCACGTTCGTGGACGCCGGGTTTGCCGCCGAGAACCCCACTTCCGACGATCTGCTGGTGGGTGCCGGCTTCGAGCTGGTCACCTCGCTGGAATTCGCCTGGGGCAACTTCTCCGCCTTTCGCGCCGGTGTCGCCTGGCCCCTTGTGCAACCCGATTTCCTGGATCAGAAGGGACCGCAGTTCGTGTTTCAACTCGGCAGACCGCTCTAGTGCTCATCGGGTATCTACAGCCGATACATCCCCCATACACCCAAGGACCAATGGGCAGCTGCTATCCGATAAGCGGATCGATCCCGCCATACAGCAAGGCAGGAGCGCCCTGCAGCCATTGCATCCAATCCGTTTCGAGCCTCCAGGCACAGATACGGATGACAACCCCCCCTCTGATGTTTACTGTCTTATGTTGCCGGCCGCCCGGGAAACAATCATGCAGCAGCCAGAAATGACAACCCGTTTACGTACCAAACAAAAACAGATGAACCCGGGGTACAAACAAACGGCACCAGAAAAGGAGGTTGAAATGAAGCGAGCAGGCGTTTTCACCTTGCTGGTACTCTCCGCGGTGTTTTTGTGCATGAGCACTGCCGCGGTCGCAAGCACAGATAAGCCGAACATCGTCGTTATCTGGGGCGACGACATCGGTCAAAGCAACCTGAGCACATACACCCGGGGGTTGATGGGCTACCAGACTCCCAACATCGACCGGGTGGCCAGGGAGGGCATGCTCTTTACCGACTATTACGCCGAGCAAAGCTGCACGGCGGGTCGCTCGGCCTTCATTACCGGCCAAAACGTCTTTCGCTCCGGTCTGAGCAAGGTCGGTCTGCCCGGTGCCGATCTTGGCATGCACGAGGACGATCCAACCATTGCAGAGCTGCTCAAACCGTTGGGCTATGCCACCGGACAGTTCGGCAAAAACCATCTGGGCGACAAGGACGAGCATCTGCCCACCAATCACGGATTCGACGAATTTTACGGCAATCTCTATCACCTCAACGCCGAGGAGGAGCCGGAACACCCCGATTATCCCCTTGAAACCGAAATACCGGGTTTTCGCAAACGATTCGGCCCAAGGGGGGTGATCCACAGCTATGCCCTGGCCAACGGCAAACAAAAAATCGAGGATACCGGCCCGCTGACCCGGAAACGGATGGAGACCATCGATGACGATGTCGCCTCGAAAGCAGCCGACTTCATCGACAAACAGCACCGGGCCGGCAAACCGGTCTTCGTCTGGGTGAACTTCACCCACATGCACTTCCGGACTCACGCCAAGCAGAACAGTGTCGGCCAGGCCGGTCGCTGGCAAAGTGTCTACCATGACGTCATGATCGACCACGACAAAAACGTGGGAACGGTGCTCGCCAAGCTCGATGAACTCGGCATCACCGACAACACCATTGTCATGTACGGCACCGACAACGGCCCGCACATTAACACCTGGCCTGATTCCGCTATGACCCCTTTCCGAAACGAGAAAAATTCGAACTGGGAGGGCGCTTATCGGGTTCCGGCCATGGTGCGATGGCCCGGCAAAATCAAGGCCGGTGCGGTCTCCAACGACATCATGTCGCACCTGGATTGGCTGCCCACCCTTCTGGCAGCCGCCGGAGACCCCGACATCAAGGAAAAACTGAAAAAAGGCCTGAAGGTAGGCAAAAAGAATTTCAAGGTCCACCTGGACGGCTACAATTTCCTGCCGTACCTGACCGGGCGGGAGAAGCAAGGCCCCCGCAAGGAGTTTTTCTACTTTTCCGATGACGGCGACCTGACAGCGCTTCGCTACGATAACTGGAAGGTGGTCTTTGCCCAGCAACGGGCACCCGGCACCATGCTGGTCTGGAGCGAACCGTATGTAAAAACCCGGCTGCCCTGGCTGTTCAACCTGCGCACCGATCCCTACGAACGCGCCACCATCAGCTCGAACACCTATTGGGACTGGTATCTGGACCACGCTTTCCTGTTGATTCCTGCACAGGCCTACATAGGCAAGTTCCTATCGACATTCAAGGAATTTCCGCCACGGCAAAAAGCGGCCAGCTTTACGATCGACCAGGTGATGGAACAGCTGGTGCCGCCGACCAGCTGATCGGCACTGCCCAAAGCAATGCAGCTGTTGCCGACCGAGACACCGGCACCTGTCCACCTTCTTCCGTCCCGCCTTGTGCGGGACGGATTATTTTGGGGCGATGGTGGATGGCGTCATCAGACAACCCAAAGCCATCGGCTGTATTGCAAGACGGTTTTCTGCTATGAGTTGATTTTGCAATATTGAATGTGCGAAGCGTCATTCGCTGGGCAACATTTCTTCGGGGAGCGGGAATTATGAGCGCATGGAGGATCGCAGCAGTTTGTCTTGTCAGTGTGTTGCTGCCCTGCGCAGCATTTGGGGAGATCTACGGCTGGGTGGACGAAAATGGCGTCAAGCACTACAGCAACGACCCGCCGCCCGAAGGCGTAACCGTTTTTTCTCAGGACATCGAAATAAAAACAGACGAACCGCAGCTCCAGAAGCAGGCGGAAAGCGACCGGCAGGATCTCAAAGAGCCCGAACAGCAAGCGCCCGAGAGTGAAGCCCCGTCCGAAGGATCGACCGACACCGTTGCTGAACCGGTCGGATCCGAACCAGGCGTGGCGGAAGACGCCGAAAGGGAAGCATTTCACCGGGAGCGGATCAAACGGCGCACCCGTCAAAACACGAGCCCTGCACCCAGCCTGCAGAGTCAGCCCAGGAGCCAATAGCAGAAAGTGCCGCCGCCGGACCGCCCCATTGCAGTTGGTGAAACCGCGCCTGCGCAGTATCGGCCGGACCTATTTTCCGGCACCCGTAACCCGCATGCAGGTCAGTCGATTCCCGGCCCACCGCCGGACTATCGGGTGCGGCAAGTCAAGCGGGTCTGTCCGTTCGAACAGCAAACCGCACATCTTCACCTTCATCAAGCCCTTTGATGCTGCCGATGGCCAACCGATGCCGTCTGGCCACTATCTGACGGTTGTCGGCAACGGACCGAAACAACCGGAGGGGGAGGCGTATAGACCTGCTTTTACTGCAAAGGGTAGTGGCAACGCACCATGTGCGCTTCGCCGACCCTGTGCAGCTCGGGCGGTGTGCCCGGGTTGGTGCAAAACGGCGGGCGTCCTTTGACCTCGTAAACCGGACAGCGGGGGGCGAACCGGCATCCGGTGGTGGGGCGTTCGAAGTCGAAAACCCCCCAGTGCTGGCCCTCGAGATCGCTGACCACGCTTTTGCCCTCGCCGGTGGTCTTGTCCACCAGTGACGACCAGAGCACGGCCGTATACGGGTGCCGCGGAGCGCTGGCTATCTTGCCAGCCATGCCCATCTCGACGATCTGTCCCAGGTACATGACCGCCACCTTGTGACTGATCAGCTCCACCACCCGCAGGTCGTGGGAGATGAACAGATAAGACAGCTTCAGCCGCTGCTGCAAATCGCGCAGGAGGTTGACCACCTGGGCCTGGATCGACACATCCAGGGCGCTGGTGGGCTCGTCGGCCACCACAAACCGGGGGTCGACGGCCAGCGAACGGGCAATGCCCACCCGGCGTTTCTCGCCGCCGGAAAGCTCCCCGGGAAAGTTGTTGAGCTTTCCTTTTTTCAGATTCACCATCTCCAGCAGCTCTGCGATGCGGCGGTCGACCTGCGCATCACTGGGCCTTTCATGCACGGTGAGGGCTTCTTTCAAAATGGACCGGATGCGCATCTTCGGGTTCAGGGCCGCATCCAGGTCCTGGAATATCATTTGCATCTGCTTCCGATACGGGCGGAAACCGGCCTGCGACAATCCGGTGATGTCCTTGCCGTCGTAAAGAATCCGCCCGGCCGTCGGCGGTGTCAGCTTTAAAACGGTTTTCCCGATCGTGGTCTTTCCACAGCCGGTCTCACCCACCAGCCCCATGGTTTCATTTTCCTTGATATAGAAACTGACATCATCCACGGCCGGGATGAAGTTTGTGGTTTTGCGCAGGGAAGTAAACAGGCCCTTGGAGGATGAGTAGTATTTTTTCAGGTTTTGAACTTCCAGTATGGTTTTAGCCGTGGTCATCTGTTGCGGTCACCCTCTAAGTGCAATGTGACTTTATTGCTGGTATCGCCAGCAGCGAATCCTGTGGCCGTTGGATATCGAAAGCAGCCCCGGCTCCCGCAGCCGGCAATGCTCCTGAATCCGATCCGTCACCTGCTCGCAGCGCGGATAAAAACGGCAACCTTCGGGCAGGTTGATCGTGTCGAGCACCTCCCCCTTGATGGCCTGCAGATAGGCCTTTGTTCTGATCTGCTCCCGGTTGGGAATCGAGGCCATCAGCGCCGCCGTATACGGATGGCTCTGGGCCATTGCACCGGAGAGAATCGCATCGGCCGGGCCGTGCTCGAGGATAGTGCCGCCGTACATGACAGCCACCTGATCCGACAGGGCGCGGATCACGTCGATATCGTGGCTGATGAGCATGGTGGTTACCCCCACCGTGGTTTTGATTTCCTGCAGCAGCTCGACGATTTTCGACTGAATCGTGGCATCCAGTCCGGTTGTGGGTTCATCGGCAATCAGCAGGGAGGGCTCGGAGGAAAGTGCCATGGCGATCATCGCCCGCTGGCACATTCCGCCAGAAAGACCGTAGGGGTTGTTGTCGTAGCGCAGCCGGGGCGAGTCGATTCTCACTTTCTCCAGCCAGTACAATGCCCGGTCCCTGGCTTCAGCAGCACTGCGCACCGCGGTGTTGAGCAGGATCGATTCCTGGATCTGTCTTCCGACGCTGGTGAACGGGTTCATCGAAAGCTTGGGGTTCTGGAAGATCATCGATATCTCCCGGCCGCGGATCCCGCGCATCACCCGATCGACGTTTTTCTGCCAGCGCCGGTTGTCCTTGTAGACGTCCATGATTCGGCCGGTTATGGTGGCCGTCTTTACATACTCGGACAGGTCCTGGAGAAGGTTTTTTTGAACGTTGGCGGTTTTCAGGCCGACTTTGCCGCTGATTACGCCCGGTTCGGCGGTCACCAGCCCCATCACCGACAGGGCGGTTACGCTCTTTCCGCTGCCGCTTTCGCCCACAATCCCCAGCGTTTGGCCCTTTTCGATCTCCAGGTGGACCCCGTCGACGCTGCGGATGAAGGCCTGCCGGCTGCGGGTGTAAAAGTAGGTGTAAAGGTTCTCGATTTTCAGTACCGGCCCGTCGGTCATCGATCCCCTTTCCTTTCGAGCATGCTGTTCAATCCGTCGCCGAGCAGATGAAATCCCATGATGGCGAACAAAATCGCCAGGGCGGGTGCGGTCGAGGGCCAGAACTTGCCCTGCATGAAGTAATTGGAGCCGGCCTGCACCATGTTGCCCCAGGAGGGAGTGGGCTCCTGCACGCCGAAGCCGAGGTAGCTCAGGCTGGTTTCCATCAAAATGGCTTCGGCCATCCCCAAAGTTGCCTGTATGATCAGCACCGACCGGCAGTTGTGCCAGAGGATATGCTTGAAAATGATGGTACAGTTGTTCAAACCGAGCGCCGTGGCCGCTTCGATAAAGTTCTTCTGTTTCAAAAATTGAATCTTGCTGTGAATCAGCGAAGCCACCACCGGGATGTTGGTGACCCCGACGATGATCATGATGTAGTAGATGTCCGGCTTGAAAGCGGCGACCATCAACAGGATCAGCACCAGGCGGGGAAAGGAATTCAACAGGTTGCTGACGTACGTGGTGGCCGTCTCCAGCGCCCCTCCCCAGTAGCCGGCAAAAACACCGAAGCAGGTTCCGAAAACAATGGCGATCCCGATGGCCAGCAGTCCCGGAAGAAAATATGCCTGAATTGAAATGATCAGCCGCGAGAGCATATCCCGCCCCATGAAATCGGTGCCCAGCAGATGCCCGCCGGTGTTGGGCGGTGCCATAATCAGCTCCAGGTTGATCTCCTGGGGATCGTACGGCAGAGCGCCGGTCGCCCCCAGCAAATAGGATATAACCACCAGCAGCACCACCAGCAGCCCGTAACCGATGTACACCCGGTCCATCGGTCCGGCCTTTTTCCAGAACGACACATGGGAAACGTCGCTTATTTCAAAAGCGTACTGGGAGAATCGTCTCATAATGTAAATCTTTGATCCAAAATTATTCCTTGGATGCCCGCGGGTTGACGATAATGTGCACCACCCGCTGCATCAGGCTGCCCATCCGAACGATGATGGCGGCAACCAGCGTGATGCCCATAATCAACGGATAATCCCGATCCTGAGCGGCCTGCCAGGCCATGCGCCCCATTCCGGGCCAGTTGAACACCTGCTCGACCACCACCGCACCGCCCAGGATGAAAGGTATCTTGGCGGCGATGATCTCGGTGATGGGAATCAGAAATCCCTCCTTGAAGGAATGTTTCCACACAGAGGCCCCTTTGGCGCGGGCAGTGACGATGTATTCCTCGGCAAAAACCCGCTTCATCTCCTCGCGCAGGTAGCGAACGACCTCACTGATGGTGCCGTTGCTGATGCCCAGCACCAGAACCGGAAGCAGGAAGTAAAACCAGTTCCACGGGCCGGCGCTGGAGCCAAAAGCCAGGGGAAAGAGCCCGAACCGGTGAATGGATATGTAAATGACGATGTACCCCAGCCAGAAAACCGGCAGGGCCGACACGACATAGGTAAAAACCGTCATCGACCAGCTGGTTGGGGTCATCCCGCGTCTGGCGGAAAAAACGGCGATCGGCACGGCGATCAGCAGCGTAACCAGCAAAGAGCCGATGGTAAGATACAGGGTGTTGATCCCGACCCGCACGACCTCCTGCAGCACCGGCAGTCCGGTGCGGATGGAATTGCCGAGGTTGCCTTTGAACAGGTTTTTCAGCCAGGTGAAATACTGGCCGTACCAGGTTGCCGGCGCCGCTGCAGCCGCGCCGGGATCGGCTGCGGTCTCTATCCGGGTGACCAGCGTGGCGAATGGATTTCCGGGAGACAAGTACAAAATGACGAACACGACAAAACTGACGCCCAGCAGCAAAAGAGCGGCGATGCCCAGTTCCCGGGTAACCAGAACGGTGATGGGTCGTACGGCAGAAAGTTTCATCCGTTTATTGGATTTGAGCAGCCGCAGGGTGCCCGTTCCGGGCCCCCTGCGGCTGGAGTGAAAAGATTGCCCGCGTCCTTATTTAGCGCTGCTCCGACTTGGGAATGTACCATTCATCTGCAAAGGAGAAGAACTTGTATGGATGAATGGCCACTTTCCGGAGCTTTTTGTTGTAGCCGGCATAGTTGGTCAGGGTCCACAGAAACGTGTAGGGATTTTCATCGGCAATTTTTTCGTGCAGTTTGCGGTTGATGGTCCTTCGTTTTTCATGATCGAGAGTCAGTTTGGCCTCGACGATCAATCCGTCGACTTCCGGATTGGAGAAGGCGCCGAAGTTGTTTTTCCAGGATCCGATCTCGGCGGAATGAAACAGGGAAGAAATATCGGCCGAATCGTCAAAGACCCAGGAGGCGTACATCAGATCGTAATCATGATGCAGAAAGATATCTTCTTTCCACGCCATCCATTCCTGAAATTCGGGCTGGATGTCGACACCGACTTTCTGAAGATAGTTCTTGAAAGCCAGCACGACGCGCTTGACGGCTTCGCTTTCTTTGGCTATCGGCACCTTGAGGTTCAACGACAGCTTGCGCCCGTCCTTTTCCATAATTCCGTCACCGTTTTTGGTGAAACCGGCCTCGGTAAGCAGCTCTTCGGCCTTCTGGGGATCGTAGGGCACCGGCTGAACGTCAAGATTGTAGGCCCAGCTGCCCGGTGCGAACGGTCCGGAAATAATGGTTCCCTGGCTGTTGAAAAAGGAGTCGAGCATCTCCTGGCGGTTGATCGCGTAGGTAAAGGCCTTGCGAACCCTTTTGTCGACCAGCAGCGGATTGCGCAAGTTGAACCCAAAAAACGAATAAGAAAGCGCGTTGTAGGGCTGCATGACAAAGCGCTTATCTCCCTGAAGCTGGGGAATATCGCGGTGGTTCACCAGCACGATCATGTCGATGGCGTTGAACATCAGGGCCTGGCCCATAATGTTCTGGTCGGCAAAGGGCCGCGCGATATACTTGTCGATGTGCGGCCGCCCTTTAAAATAGTTCTCGTTGGACACCAGGATCACTTCACGATCGGCGGTGATGTTTTTTAGCATGTAAGGCCCGGTGCCGATCGGAGCCTGGACGAACGGATCCTCCCGGGTCAGAAATTCCTGATTTTGCAGCCCGTGGCGTGGGATCACTTTGAAGCTGAATTTGGCCAGCGCGTTCAGGATCGGCCGCTTCAAGGTGAAGGTCACGGTGAAATCGTCCACCTTGGTGACGCTTTCGATAAACTCATACCGGACTTTCAACGGCGTGATGGTCTGGGGGTGCATCATAATGTCGTAGGTAAAGACCACGTCATCTGCCGTGAACGGCTTGGCATCCTCGCCTTCCCGCGGGTGCCAGGCAACGTCCTGGCGCAGGTAGAAGGTGTACTTTTTACCATCCTCTTCAATTTCCCATCTTTCGGCCAGCTCCGGAATGATCTCCTGTTTTTCATCGATGCCGACCAGACCGTTGAAGATCAGTTCGGTAATCCGCAAAGAGATCATATCGTTGCTGGTGATGGGATCCAGGGTTGCAGGGCGTCCGTATTCACCGTAGTTCAGGGCACCGCCGTCTGGAAACTGGTCCCCGCGCTGTCCGGCCAGTGCCGGAGAGGCTGCGAGGCAACACATCATCAGAAAGATCGTAACTACAATGGGCAACCTTTTCATGATATCCTCCTCAAATAGCGGCTAGAGCTGCTTGCTGCCGCTGAAGTTTTGGAGTATGGAGTTTTGTCACAACGAAACTTCGTCTCATCCCCTCATCGAAAACACCTGCTTGCTCCTGCGCCGGTGCACCGAATGCAGGAATCCTTATTGCGGTCTTAAAAGATCTTGGCATCGCCGGCGCTTTTCTGCTCCATCGAGTAAACTCCCTGAATGGCAACCTGTATCTGCCGAACGGCCGGGAACTGCTTGCTCATCTCGAAAAAGATCTCCAGGGCCTCCGAGTATTTTCGCGAGTAGTAGTATGCATCTGCCAGGTGGATCAGCATCAGCGGGTCGTTGAATTCTATGCGGTTCTTGTTACTCTTGTCGCGCCCGGCCTCCATGTGGACCACAGCCCTGACGTAATCTTTTTTCCACAGGTAATACCGGCCCAGGGCGTGATTCAAAGAGGCAAACGCCTTGCCCTCTCCTTTCTGGGCCAGCTCGGTTGCACTGATGACCGCCGGCGGGAAATCGATCCCATGGTTGCAGCAGGCCATCAGCAGTTCTGCCGCCAGATCCGGATCTGGTTTCGACTGCAGCAGCTGCTGGAACTGGCTTTCGGCTGTCTCTTTCTGACCCAGCAGATACTGCGCGGTCGCCAGACGGATGGTTAGTCTGTTTTTCATCCAGGCCGGCCATTTCGGTTCGGCCAGCAGTTTTTCCGCCAGCTGCTGCGACTGATCTGCAGCACCGGTCATTTCGTATCCTTCGCAGAGATAGGTCCCTGCAGCGGCGGCCAGCTTTTCGTCCGGCCCGCCGGCGGCCTCCTGCAGGTAGGCAACGGCAGCGCTGGCATACAGGTGAAACAAATTCAGCAACAGCATCGGATCGTAAAAACGAATCACCTTGTTTTCCACCAACATTTCCTCGTGGAAATAGCTTCTCAGGTCGGATTGCCGCAACAAATCGAGGCTTTCATCGATCCGGCTGCGGCCGGCGTACACTCCCACGATGTCCGACACCATGCGGATCGAGGGCTGCGTTCCCGGTGCCTGCTGCGCAAGAGCCCCGCTGCACAGTGCGACGGGATCTTTCGCATCCAGGCCGAGGCGGTTGTACACCGATGCCAGGGAAGTGACGATGGACGGATCGCTCGGATTGCCGTTGATTTTGGACCAGAACTTTTCGGCCCGATCTTTTTTGCCCTGCAGGTAATAGGCCGCACCCAGATCGATGCCGGCAAGCTGCCGGTCCTTCTCCAGAGCGCCTTTATCGTCGACGAACTTGGCCAGAAAGGCCGTCGACTCGGTCAGTTCACCGGTCTGAAGAAGGGTCATTCCCAGATAGAGCTTGACCAGCCGGCTGTCCAGCTGCTGCTCGTCGGCTATCAACCGGGTGAGATAACCCAGGCTCATGCGCAACGAAAGGCTGTAGAGCTGCTGATACAAACCGGCGGAGCGCAGAGCGACCATTCCGAGGCTCAACTGCAGCTTCTGCCGGCTGCCGGCTGCCGCTTCCGAATGGTCCCGGCGCAGCAGCTGGAAAGCATCATCGTAGCGGTGCTGTTTGTAAAATTTCATGCCACGGTTCAGATTGTCTTCGGCCGCCAGGGCAGCACCGGCTGCCAGGACGAATATCAGCAATATGGCAACGCGTTTCATTGCGGCTCCCGGTTTGCGACTTCATTTTTCAGCTTTGCGACGTAGATGTGATCCCACTGCTCGGTCTGGGATCGAAATGCCAGCACCCCGGTTTTCGAGCAAACCACATCGTGATTCATTTTCGTTTCGGTGCGAAGCGGCATTTCTCTGGGGTCACCGATATTGGTTATAAAGATCGGGTTGTAGGCCTTCGGATCGTTTTTCACGAAAACGATACGTCGGCTGTCGGGCATCCAGGCCGGCCCCCGCTCTACGTCAGGAACCACATTGTGCGCCACGACCTTAGCTGCCAGCTCCTCACCGTCGGTCGGGTCCGTGCCGTCGGCAGCCACCACGATGATTGACCACACTTTTGGGTCCGCCGCAGGGTTGTAATTGGAGTAAAAGGCGATCTTACCGCCGTCGGGCGACCAGGTTGGCCGCAGGTCGTCATACTGCCACGTGGTCAGCGCCTTCCGGGTTTCGGCCGGCTTGCGCAGATCTTCAATCAGATATATGTCGTGGTTTTCGTTGCTGCCGTATATCAGTGCCAGCTTGCTTCCGTCCGGTGACCACTGCGGATAGAGGTAGGTTTTGGTGCCATTGGTTACAACACTGACCCGCCTCGAAGCCAGGTCCATGAGATAAACCTCGGCCTTGCCGGTGCGACCCGAAACGAATGCCAGCCGTTCGTCAATCGGGCTCCAGTGCGGATGGCTGTCTTTCTCGGAGTTTTTCGTCAGGCGTATGGTTTTCTCTTGCCCCAGAACGGGGAGAAGATAAAGGTCGTAGTTGCCGCTGCCGCCATTGCTCATAAAGACCAGGCGGTTTTCATCCGGAGACCAGCTGATGCCGGCATTGTAGCTGGTTTCTTCCACGATTCCCGGCATAAAGAACTCCATCTCATCTTTTTTTTCTGTGGGCCGACACTGGATACGCTGTATGATCGAACCGTTGCTGCGGGCGACGATGATTTCACGATTGTCGCCAATGCTGCGTTCAAACGCGATCATCTCTCCGGAGGGGGACCATACCGGGTTTGAGTCATTGCGGCCTGCGGCGATATCGGTAAGGGCACGCACGAAATCCGGTTCAATGGGTGTCTGCACCGGGACTGTCTCAGCCGGCGGAGCCGTCACTTCGCCGACATCCACGCCCACCGGATCTTCACCGTGCTGTTGCACCGGTTCGCCGCCGTCCACCGGCTCGGCGACCGGCGCCGGCGGCATCCCGGCCTCCGACTGCAGGTCTTTTTCCGGCGGAGTGCCGGCCCGAGGCGCATCCTGGGGCTGACTGTCGCGCTGCGGGTCGGCAGCCGGTGTCGCCTGCTGGCCTGGCGCCTCCGATGCACTGCTGTCGGTTGCACTCTCGGCCGGAGCTGCATTTTCCGGCGCCTGTGAAGGCCCCGGCGTCGGCACTGCCGGGTCTCCAGCAACACCGGAATTTTCCGGTTGCTCCGCCGCTCCGGGCAATTTATTCTGAACAGCAGCCGTCCCGGTCAACCGCTCATCCTTGGGTACGATGGGGTCGCCTTCGGCAGCCCATCGAGCCGAGACGGGCACCATTGCCAAAAGAAACAGGATGCCGAGGAGCGCAGACTTCTTCCACTGGTCCAACTCCGATTCCCTCCGCTACTTCAGATCTTTTATCTGGCTCCAGTATTTTTGAGCTCCGCTGCGCATTGCAACGAAGTTGCTTTTCCCCTCCAGGGATTCCGGGTAAAAGTCAAAATACTCCTGCCACGCCCGGTCGGCTCTGTCGATCAGCGAACGTTTCTTTGTCACCAGGTAGAGCTTGTGATAAGAAATCGCCGTGTAGTAATAGGTGTCGTGCAAAGCTTCGTCGTAATAGGCCGTGGGGAAGAAGCGTGTGTTCTGCTTGGCAATGCCCAGGTTTTTCAGGGCCGAGGCAAAATGTTGAGCAGCCGCCCGCTGGTCGTCGCGCACCAGGCTGTTGCCCTTTTCATAATATGCGTGCCCCAAGTTGGTGTATGTCACGGCAAACTGCTTGTAAATGATCTGCCGGTTTTCGGGCAACGACAGCACGCTTTCGAATTCCCGAATGGCGGCGTCACTGTCGTTTTTTTCGTCCATGTACAATTGCGCAAGCCTGCAGCGCGCTTCCGAGTAATCCGGGTTCTCTCTTTCGGTGCTGGCGTATGCCGTGATGGCAGCATCCATATTGCCCTGCGCTTCGGCCCGTTTGCCGATCTTCATGTAATCTTTCAGAAACACTATTTTACGGCCGCCGGTTCGGTCCACTTCGGGCTGGTTGAATTCGATCACCTGCTCCCAATCGCGGAAATCTCCGCCAACGGTCAGTTTGACCTTGCGGAATCCGAAATTGACCAACTCACCTTTCATCATCGGCGTGGTGCCGATCACCGTCCCGTCAATGGAGACTTCGGCGCCGGATGGCTCCGACTCCACCTTGAACAGCGCGCTGGCGACATCGAGGCTAAATGTCATGACCTCCTTGTTCTCACCGAAGCTGACGGTGTCACGCAGTTGCTGGTAACCGTGGCGGGAGAGCAGGATATCCTGTTCTTCATAAAGGCGCACCGGTATGTTCACCGACCCCTTGGATCCGGTGGTACCCACCCAGGTGTTGTTCAAATAGATATTTACGCCCCACAGGGGCCTGCTGTCCGGCGGCATTCCGCCTGTCACCGAAACAGTGGCGGTGGCCTTTTCGGTTTCTCTTCGTTCGTCGAGATAGATTCGGCGTACCACCCGATCACCGACGCTCAGCTGGGTGCCTTCTGCCAGTTCCACGACCTCCAGCAGCGATGACGCGTCGTCGGTTTGAATAACCCGCAGCAACCCGGCATCCTTATACCCTTTCAGGCGGCCCGATCGATCGGTATCCGCCACCATATAGCGGAACTCGTTGCCGCGTCGGAGCTGAAAATCGGCCTTGCCAAGATTGATGCGGCAGCCTTCGGGCGCCACCTCCGAAACGGTGCCTTCGAATGGGAACTGATCGACAATGCCGCCGACTATCAGTTTGGCGGTGTTTTTAATGTTTTCTTTTTTCCTGGCCGGGTTGATCTGGCTCAAGATGATGGTGCCGTCGGCCGTAGTAACGGTGGTTTCGATGGACATGCCGACTTCATCGGCGGTGACGCTGCCGTAAATGATCATGTCCACCGCTTTGATCAGCGGCGTGGTCATCCAGCCTTTGGTGGAAACCGTCTCCATGTCCAGCTTCGCCTGCCGCATCATGGCTTGCAGGGAGTCCTTCGGCACCTCCCGGAATCCGCCATAGGAGAACAGGTTGTTGGCGATGGTCAGTTCCACCCGCTCAATAACATCGGTGAGATCCTTGTCGGGGGAGTTGTTGACGTAACCGTAAATCCCCACGCGGATGGGATCCGGTTTCACCGGGTAAAAATAACGCTGAACCCGCCGTTTGTTTCTCAGTGGAACGGTGCTTTCCCATTCTGCCGGTATGAGGCCGGGGGAGGTCAGCTTGATGTTTACCGTCTCGGCGGGCTGTCCCTTGTAAGTGTATACGAGGGCCCCCTTGGCATTGGTCTTGCCGACCGCCGTGCCGCCGGCAGCCACCGATACACCGGGTACGGCACGCGTAACGCCGTAGGCTTCCGTCAGTGCGCCGACATACAGCGTGGTGCTCTGGGCCTTCGGTTTCGGAGCTGCCTTCGGAGCAGGCGCGGCGGCCTTCACCGGTGCCGGCGGCTCTTTTTCCGCCGGTGGGGCCACTGCCGCCACCTGCGGAGCCGGTTTGGCTTCTTTCTTTTGCAGATCAACCGTGTACAGTTCTCCGGGCTGGACGCTGACGGTCTTTCGCCAGGCGAGATAGCCTGGTTTGGAAACACTGACCGCAAACCCTTTGCCGGGAGTCCGTTGATAGCTGTACTCGTATTCTCCGGCCTGCCCGGTCTCGGAAACCCGCTCGCCCTGAATCTGAACCGCGGCGCCTTCGACCGGCTCGCCCTCATCGGTAACCAACAGGGTAAAATAGCGGGTGGCACTCAGATCCGGTTTGAACCCGTACCGTTCAATGGTTCCCGGTTGGGTCAGTTTGGTGACGAAAGAGTCTTTCCAGGGATCGACACGATACCCGGCAGCCTCCTTTTCCACGGCCACTTGAACTTCCGTTCCCGGCAGCTTGCTGAGTTTCTGTAGAAAATGCCCGCTGTCATCGGTGGCGCCGACGTGTGTGCCATCGATTAACACTTTTGCCGCAGGAGCTGGTTTGCCGTCGAGGGTGACGGTAAGCTCCAGTTCCAGGTCTACCGTTTTCGACCCCTCACAGGCTAAAAAGAAAAACGCTGCGGCAATTGCTATACCCCATCGGGTGGCTCGGTTGGCAATCATGGTACCTCCAAAGAATCGGATTCGTTTGAGACGTCTGTCATCAGGCGCACAGTCGCCTGCCGCCGACACGCCACCTCCGGTCTCCCGCTTGAGAAGATGGCTGCTCGCCTCGTATTCCGTATTTGGGCGCCCGGCTGAAGATTACATGCCGGGCGGACGAATGTTGACTTCACCGGGATTGATGATCTTATCTGCGTCGGTCGAAGAACTCTCGATGGTTCGGCGCTTGCCTTCCTCGATCTTCTTGAGCTTGAACTCGATTTTTTTACTGCTGCTTCCCTTGATTTCCACGGTCTCGGTCTCCGTTTCAAACCCGATTCTGGCCGCCTCCACCTTGTAGGTGCCCGGCACGATCGACTCTTTCGCGGATTCGAACTTCCCCTTTTCGTCAACAACGGCGGAAGTCGATGCATTTTCGACCTGGGCGGTGGTGTTGATCATGTTGATTACCGTGCCCTGGGCGCTTTCGCTTTCGATCGGCTTCATCTCTGGATCTACCAACTGCACACTGCCATAAATCTTGGCAGAGCAAGCAGCCACCACCAGCGACAGGCCGACAAGAATCAGTTTCAGAAATCCTCGAAAATTCTTCATGATCTCCTCCAATGCGTTACTTCTTCTTGCTTACTTTTTTGCCGCTCTTTTTTTCGACTTTTTGCTGCTGGCGTTTGTTTTGCCGGTGTGTCCGGCAGCTTTGGCCACCGCTGCCTGCTGGCTTCGGATCTGCTTGTCCAGCTTTTTGAGCCTCAGTTCGGTGGTGTCGATATCGGCCTGGACCTTGATCTCGTCAGTGGAAATATCGAGTTCTTTGGTTCTCAGTTTTGCAATGTTCTTGATGTTCTCTTCCTTGTCGCCCAGGCCTGCATTGTCGATGGCCTCGGCCTTTCTGACTTCGACGACGATCTCGGCTTTGGCCCGCCGCACTTCGGCCAGTTTCTTCACGTAACCGGCATTCTTGTCGTTGAGCAGTGCCCATTCTTTCTGCAGCTCCGCCAGCTTGACCTTTTCATCGGCAAGTTTCATGTCCTCACTGGCCTGCCTCAGGTCGAACTCGGCTTCTTTCACCGGACCCCGCAGCGATGCCGGTACCTGGCTGTAGCTGCCCGGCTCGGCTTTTGGGGCACCGGAGCCGGATGCAGAGCCGCTCTTCGATCCCGAAGTCGTCACACATCCGATCAGAAAGGTCATTGCAATGATAACCGCCAGTGTTGCTGTCATACGCCTTTTCATGATCATAGCCTCCTTTGGCCCTGTATAATGGTAAGATGCCGGAAGTTTGTGGCTCGCTCCGTGCATCCATCAGACAGGGCGCCTGCTAATTATCTGTCCATCAGGGTTTTGCTGCTTTGCCATCGCAACCGCACAGAGCCGGCGCAATCGGACGGATCGCGGGTATAGCCGGATATCTGCGGCGGCGGCGGCAATGAAATCACCCATGGAAAAACGGGGCCGCAAGTGCAGCGTTCGCATTCCAGGGGATTTGGTCTAAATCAGGTACGATTTCAGTTTGCCCAGGTCTTGCTCGTCCGGCTCGTTGAGGATAGCGCCCACCTGAATCTCCCCGTCCACTTCCACCATGCGCCGGGCATCGCAGTCAAAGCGGAGCTCTTCGCCGGTCTGGGGAAGTTTGAAGGAGAGAAAAAACCGGTCCAGGTCGCGCATGAAGACTTCCTTGATCCTCGATCCCTTTGGATAGGTAACGAACACACCGCCCATGGCAATATCGGTGATCACGCAGGGAAAGATTTCGGAAGGATCTCCGTCCACGACAACAGTGGAGGCCGGCAGCGTTATTTTGCGCCGCTGGAATCCCCTGCGGTCGGACCCGGTCTCGTGGGGGAGCAGGTAGCGTTGCTCTTCGAGGTAGTCGAGGATTATTTTGTCGAGCAATGACGCTACTGTCCGCCGTTCCTTTTTGGCCGCCCTCTTCAACGCTTCGCGGACAACCAGACTCATCCGAATGCTGTATACGATGTCTTTTTTCATAGCAGGATAATTGTATTAAAATTGTATTACAATGTCAATTTATATTTCAATTCTTTTCCCCTGTAAACGGTAAATCGAACAGGGGGCAAAGAAAGTCTTGAAAGATTCGGTTCGACATGCTGTTTTGCATAAGCAAGGATCGGGAATTTGTCCCCCGCACATAGCCCGCACGGGCGGCATTTGCTCGTTGATACAAAATGCATCGGGCGGAGCCGGCCCCATGCAATGCGCGCACCGCAAGCGACGGAACACCGGCCGCAGGCACCGCGGAACGGGCGGGCCGGCAGATTTCGATCGAACCGGCTGATTCTTCACCCAGCCAATGATCACAGGAATTTGCAGGGGAGAACACACAACGAATTGTGGCAACATGATTTTTCTGATCTTTCGGTATTAGGTGACAAAGTTTCTGACAGGCGCAGGCGACAGAGCCAACCGAACACACATCCTGGAAGGGGGGCGCATGGAAATTCCAGAACAATTCAAGGCCATGGTGGTGGAAGAAGTGGCGGACAAAAAATTTGTTCGCCGCATCGGAACAAGATCGATCGATGAATTGCCGGACGGCGAGGTCCTGATTCGGGTAAAATACTCGTCGCTCAATTACAAGGACGCACTGTCGGCAACCGGGAATAAGGGTGTCACCCGCCAATTCCCGCACACTCCCGGCATCGATGCAGCCGGAGAGGTCGCTGCCAGCGCCACCGATCGTTTGCGTGCCGGCGCCCCTGTGGTCGTCACCGGTTATGATCTGGGTATGAATACGCCCGGTGGCTTTGCCGAATATATCCGTGTCCCTGCCGACTGGGTCGTGCGGCTGCCGGACGGCCTATCCCTGCGGGAAAGCATGATCTTGGGAACCGCCGGATTCACCGCGGGGCTTTCTGTTTGGAAACTGCAGGAATGCGGTGTAACGCCCGATCGCGGTGAGGTGCTGGTGACCGGTGCAACCGGCGGCGTGGGCAGCGTTGCCGTCGCCGTGCTGGCCAAAATTGGATTCCGGGTGGTTGCCGTCAGCGGAAAAACCGACCGGAAAAGCTTCCTCGATCAGCTCGGGGCAACCGAAGTCATCAGCCGTGAAGAAGCAACGGATACCAGTGGCCGGCCGATGCTGAAGGGAAGATGGGCAGGGGTGGTGGATACGGTTGGAGGCGACATTCTTGCCAGCGCACTGAAATCGCTGCAATACGGGGGTGTCGCAACGTGCTGTGGCCTGGTGGCCTCTCCGAGTCTTTCAACGACCGTTTTCCCGTTCATCCTCAGGGGCGTCAGCCTGCTGGGCATCGACTCGGTGGAGTGCCCCATGGATCTTCGCCAAGCGGTGTGGCAAAAACTCGCCGGGCAGTGGAAACCGGCCGATCTGGAAGGACTGTCTTCTCAGGTCGATCTGGAGGCGCTCGACCCTCTGATAGATCAGATACTGGCCGGCAAGGTAACGGGGCGTGTCGTCGTAACTGTCGGTTAGGGACGCACCGCGCGGACCGCACCGCACTGATTCAGGTTTTTCTTCAGGCGGTTGTGCCCCAGTTCCCGGACGGACGTGACTGCCATCACCTGTTTGCGATAGCCTTTGACAAACACTTCGGCGGTCCAGTACCAGGGAGAACTGTCACCGGGAAAATACGGCTCATTCTTGTAGAGACCGGCCAGCTCGTTCCCGTAAGGCAGACGCCAGTCCGTGTACCCGCCGGTGTTGAGATTTTTGACGTACTGCTGGGCGTCGTTGAAATTCTGGCATTGATTCAACATCACGCTCGAGTCGAGCAGACACCATGTCAGATTGGTTCGGGTGTCGATGAAGGTGTCATTGTCGTTGGCGGCAAACCGACCGCCGGCCTGCCGGATTTGAGCGACCAGCCTGTTTCTTACCTTCTGGAGCCGCGCTTTTTCCTCCGCCAGCTGCTCAGCCTGCTGGGCCTGTTCAGCCTTGATCAACTCGTTGTATCGGGTTCGGTTCTCCTGCTGCAGCTGAACCAGCACCTGCTTTGCTTCATCGGTGTATCGGCCGGAGGGATTCTGCTGGATATAACGGGTCAGATACCCAATCCGGTCGCGATAGGGGTATCGGTTGTCCTGGCTGTATGCCAGCGCCTGCTCCCACTCGTGGGTTATGGCAAGGTTGCGCCGGATCTTGGTCAGTTGTTCTTTGACCTTCTCCGCCTGAGAGGAGTACGGGTTTTCTTCCAAATACTCGGTCAACACCATTTTTGCCAGTTCGAACCGGTCCCCCAGTTCTTTGACGGTCTGCATCAGGGCCGCCACCTCTTTCTTGTCGATCAAAACCCCTTTCAACGCTTCGATTTCATAAGCACGGTGATGGTTTCGAAAGTACCCCAGAAAATTGTCACACAGCAACAGGCAGCGGTCCCAATTCTCTTCTCTGTCGCAACGCGGAACTTCTGTTAGCAGGTGATCGTAATACTCCTCGCTCATCTCCGCTACAAAGGATTCGACCTTCGATTTGTGCCGTCCGTTGGGATGCTTCACCATATAATCGAGGTAAGCCGCAATGCGGTTGTCATAATCTTGTTCGGCGACCTTCTGAACCTTCTGGAAATCGACATCGTCGATCACAATGGGGATCTCGGAAAGCTTGACCTGGATGTCGTTGTAGTGTTCGCTATCCGGATACTCCATCAGGTACTGGTCGTAAATTTCAGAAGCGGTCTCTTCGTATTTTTCGTCGATGGGAAGCCGGGCCACCCGCTCCAGAACCAGCCGGTATTCGTGGTCCTCTACGCCTGCATAGATTTTCCGAATCCGGGTCATCGCATCATCCGCCTGGTCTGTGTATTCATGGGAATCGGCGAATTCCTGCAGCAGCGCCGCTATTTCTTCAGGGTCCTGGATCCCCGCAACCTGGGTGAGAACCGCCTGATACTCTTTCTTCAGTTGCCAGGTTTTCACAAAACGCATGCCGAACACGGCCCCGGCACCGATGATCATCAGGGCCAGCAGGGTGCCGAGGATGACCGGCATCAGGCGCCTGTCCTTCGACGCCTGGGCGTCACGCAGCGCCTTGTAGCGATCGTCTGTGGGCCCGCGCGCTGCGAGACCGGCAGCCGCAGCCGAAACGCCCGGTTTGTTCTTCTTGCTCTTCCGGAGCCTGAGCGCCTCGCTGAGCACCTGCACCAGCGGCTGATTGATCTCATTTTTCTTTTTCCCGCCAAGATCCCTGAGATCGATTTCCGTGTTGTCCCAGCTGATCACTTCGTAGGCGGCCGACTTTCCGCTCAAGTTGCCGGTTTTGGCATCGCACAGCTCCCCGTTATAAAGATGCAGGTACCCTCCTGCACCGGCGGTTTTCACCTCCAGTGAACACGAGACCTTTTCGAGTTGACCCATCTGCAGAAAGGACGCCAGGCTGATTCCGTGAATCCGCCCTCCTTCGCCGGCAGCCAGCTCGTCGAATATTTTTTCATTCAGCAGCCGGGTTTTGACCGTTTTGTTGAGCTTGTCAAAGTCCTTGCCGGACATCTTGTTGCCGATGTAGCCGAGGTGAACCGTGATGTTTTCCGGTGTCTTGAACCAGGGCCAGAGGGCGCCATAGAAAAAACCATTTTTGGTTTTTTTGATGTACAGCGCTTGTTCGTCGCGAATGCCGTCCAGGTATTTGATGGTAGGATGAAATCGGAGCATTTTCGGCAATGGTTTGCCGGGTTCTTTCTTTGGCGGGCCGAAGAATCCCTCCAGTTCTCTTCCGAGCATGTGAATGTCGCGTCCCTTCGATACGGACTGGTACAGACTGCGGGTTACGTCATAGGGGACCTTTGACATGTTCGGCAGGGTATCGAGCAATTCGACCAGGGTCAAAAAGTCGCGAATAATATTTATCGTGATGCGCAGATCGGAAAGATCCTTGCTTTCATTTCGGGCACCCGAAGAGGGGGCTGGGTTGGCCATGGCAATATCTCCTTTTATTCGAGACTATTATTTTACTGAATTTTGTCAGGACAATCAAGCCGCCTTTGCAAGCCGGCGTATTCCGTGTATAATCCCAACCCGTTGACCCGGCCCGCCGACGGTCGTCGATTACGTCCGGATATTTCGTGGTATCTGCGGCTCGGCCCTCGCTGCTCACCCAGCCGGCACTGCCCGCGCGCTCTTCTTTGAGGATGGTGTCATATGCATGTAACTTTCTACGGTGCCGCCCGGGAGGTAACCGGTTCAATGCACCTGCTGACCACCGACACTGACCGGATTCTATTCGATTGCGGCATGTTCCAGGGACGCCGCAGGGAGAGTGAAGCCAAGAATCGGATCCTGCCCTTCGATCCGAAAATCGTCACCAACGTTATCCTCTCTCACGCCCACATCGATCATTCAGGTCGCATCCCCCTGTTGGTGAAAAACGGCTTTGCCGGCCGGGTATTTTGCACCCGTCCCACGGCAGCCGCCTGCAAATATCTGCTGCTCGATTCGGCAAATATCCAGGAGTCGGACGCGGCCTATCTGAACTACAAGACGCTGCGGTCCACTTTTTCCCAGATGAAACCCTCGGCACGGAAAAAATTCGGTGGAGGGGGGCAAATGACGGCGGTTAAAAAGCTGCTGAAAAAGAACCGCCATCACCTCGACACCGATACCATTGATAATCTGATCGATCGGCTGCAGCTCCACCGCATCGAGCCGCTATACAATACCGCCGATGCCCAGCAGGCATTGACGCATTTTGACGGTTTCCCATACCGATACACGGTAACGGTCGGACGGGACGCTGAAGGGTGCCTGTACGATGCCGGTCACATCCTCGGCTCGGCTGTAAGCATGCTGCGGGTTCGGGAAAACGGACAAATGAAAACGGTTTGTTACACCGGAGATATCGGTCGTTTCGACAAACCGATCCTGCGCGACCCGACCCTTGAATTCGAAGAAGCACATCGACAAGTGGACCTGCTGATCATGGAAAGCACATACGGAAACCGCGACCACGAGCCGGTGGTCGATCTCAAGCCGCGTCTGCGCGAGGTGCTCATCGACGCGGTCCAGCGCGGTGGATGTGTGCTGATTCCGTCCTTTGCATTCGGGCGCACGCAGGAGCTGCTCTACGTGCTGCATGAGCTGTATGACGACAGACAGATCCCCAAATTGCCGGTTTACGTGGACAGTCCGCTGGCCAGCAATCTTACCCACGTGTTTGGCGAACACCCGGAAGTCTACGATACCGATACGCAGGAGACGTTTCTTCAAAGCGGCAAAAACCCGTTTGCCTTTGACAAGCTCCGGTTCGTGAGTTCGGTGGAGGAATCCATCGCCCTGAATCGCAGCAAAAAACCGCATATCGTCCTGGCCGCCTCGGGAATGTGTGAAGCCGGCCGTGTTCTGCACCACTTGCGTCATCGAATCCACGACCCCCGCAACACCATCCTGATCGTCGGTTTCATGGCCGAAAACACCCTGGGCAGACGGATTCTCGAAAAGGGCATTGAATACGAGAAGAACGGCCGCAGCGGCGCCGCACCGTACCTGAAATTTCTAAACAAGGAGTACCCGCTCAAAGCGCACGTGGTCAGCATCGGTGGGTTCAGCGCCCATGGCGACCGCAGCGAACTGGTCCGGTTTGTCAAAGGATCGAACGTACGAATCAATAAGGTCGCCGTGGTTCACGGTGAAAAAGAGCAGGCGCAAGCATTTGCGGACACGCTCCGCAAAGAGGGAATTTCAGCTGTCGTACCCCAACAGGGGGAAGCGGTAGCGGTGTAAGCCTGCCGGCACTTCACAAAGACGCGGGCCACCCGGGTCGATCTTCGGAATGATTACAGTGGGAGAAATGCCGCAATGAGCCGAATTCTATTGCTCGACATCGGTGCCGGAACGCTGGATGTACTCTACCACGACAGCGCGCAAGACCTGCACTACAAGGCCGTTGTCCGGTCCCCGGTGAGAACGGTGGCGGAAAAAATCGATGCTCTCCCCGGCAACCTGGTGGTCACCGGCGGCGAAATGGGCGGCGGCCCCGTCACCGATGCCCTGCGGGAAAGGGCCCGACAGTCCGCAGTGATCATGTCGGCTTCATCGGCTGCCACCCTGCACCACAACCCGGATGTCGTGCGCAGCTGGAACATCGAGATTGTATCGGACGCCGAGGCGGAAAACCGACTGCAGCAGCCCGGTTACTCATCACTGGTGGTCACGGACATCGATGCCGGACGCATCGAGCAGATGGTGAAAAGTTTTGGCGTCGCCTTCGCATTCGACGTGGTCGGTGTCTGCGCCCAGGACCATGGGGTTCCGCCGGCAGGGGTCTCCCACCTTGACTACCGCCACCGGTTGTTTCGCGACAAGCTGGACGATGCGCCCTACCCTCACGCCGTTTTGTTTTCCAGCAGCCAGGTGCCAGCCACCATGAATCGGCTGACGACAATTGCGCGAAGCGCAGAGCGCTTGCCGACCTCCGAAGTTTTTGTAATGGACAGCGGGATGGCGGCGATCCTCGGGGCCTCTCTCGACATGCAGGCCCGCCGTTGCGAGCGCATCGTGGTGCTTGATATCGCAACTTCCCACACGGTATGCGCGGCCCTTGAAAAAGGCGAGATCTGCGGCTTTTTCGAGTACCACACCAGAGACATCTCTTTGAGCCGGCTCGAATCCCTGCTGCGGGAACTGACAGACGGCAAGCTGAGCCATGAGCAGGTCCTGGCCGAAGGGGGGCACGGAGCTTACATTCGCAGGGCCTTCGGATTCGGGTCCACCGAAGCCATCATCGCCACGGGACCCAAACGACGACTCTTGGAGGATACGCAGTTGCCGATCTCCTTTGGCGCTCCTTTCGGAGACAACATGATGACCGGAACGGTCGGCCTGCTGGAGGCCATCCGCCGCCAAAAGCAGATGGCCCCGATATCCTACGTGTAGTGATCAGACGGGCAGTCGACCGACGGGACTTGACGGATTCGCGTGATTCGCATATCGATCAAGAGGCCCCGACACAAAACACGGCCCGGCAACAGGATTCAACCGATAGCGGAGAAATGCCATGAAACTTTCGACTCGCAGCAGATACGGAACCCGGTTGGTGCTGGACATGGCCCAGCATTACGACCAGGGACCGATCCGGCTCAGCGACATCGCCCGACGGCAGAACATCTCCATGAAATACCTGGAGCATTTGGTGCGACCGCTCAAGCAGGCCGACTATGTAATGAGTGTCCGGGGACCCAAAGGAGGCCACTACCTGGCAAGATCGCCCGAAGAAATTTCGGTCGGCGACATCGTTTCCGTGCTTGAAGGAGGAATTGAATTAACAGCTTGCACCGTCGATCCGGACAGCTGCCAGCGATCCGATGATTGCGCAACGCGCTTTGTATGGCACGAGGCCACGAAGGCGATGTACCGGAGGCTCTCGCAGATCACCATTTCCGATCTGATGAAGATGGAGTGCGAGATGCGGGAAGACGCCAAATGAGCCCCCGCAGACACCGATTGGCAATTGTGACCACAGCCCTTGTCATTTTTCTCGCGGGCGGTTGCGCCCCGCCGGAAAAGAAAACGGTGGTGGTACCGAAAAGACCGTACGCCCAGTGTACATCTGCAGCCCGTATGGAAAAACAGATGGTAAAACTGATCAATCGCGCCCGTGCCTCGGGAGGCAGGTGTGGAGCAAAGCGGTTTCGACCCGCCGCAGCAGTCCGATGGAATCCCGCGCTGGCCACGGCAGCCCGCAGTCATTCAATCGATATGGCCGACCGCAACCGTCTGGGTCATAAGGGTACGGGAAAGTCGACGGTGGAAAAACGGGTCGGTCGGGCCGGATACACCTGGCGGGCCGTTGGGGAAAACGTGGCCGGCGGTCTCGACTCCTGCGAATCGGTGGTATCCGGTTGGCTAAAAAGCCCCGGCCACTGTGCCAACATCATGGAACCGGCCTTTACCGAAATCGGCGCTGCATGCGCGCAGAACACTGCGTCGCGCTACGGGACCTATTGGACGCTGGTGATGGCGGCTCCCTTGAAGCAATAGCTGCAGCCGCACGTGCGCCTTGCATCGAAAAAAGCCCTGGCCCACCGGCGGCATGCGATCCGGTGGACGGGCAATCATCTCGGATTTGGAAAGAACGGCTGACATGAGCAATACCCTACGTTTCTGGTTGATCTGGTTTGGTTTTCTACTGCTGATCGACGTGCTGTTTCCGTTTTTCCTGCTCGCGGGCATCCCGCACGCAAAAGGCAGTTTTCTCTTCTGGACCTGCTGGACGCTGCTGGCCATCGGCAGCATGTTCGTTATTTTCCTCCGGTGGCGGGACGCCCCCACCGCAGATGAAGGATGAGAGGATGTTGCCTTGGGTGAGACCTTTTATCCCTGGATGATTCTGGCGATATACGCTGCACTGGGCATAGCGGTAGCGGCGGTTGCCCGTCAACAAATGGGCGCCGGCATGAACGAGTTTTTCCTGGCCAACCGCCAGCTGGGCGGGATCGTTTCAGCGCTCAGTTATGCCGCCACGACCTACAGCGCCTTTATGATGGTGGGGCTGGCCGGACTCACCTACAAGCTCGGGGTGGGGGCTTTCGGTTTTGAGGTCACCTATCTGTGCGGGCTGGCGCTGGTCGTTTTTTTCGGACCGCGGTTCTGGCTCGTGGGCCGCAGATTCGACTACCTGACCCACGCCCAGCTTCTGGCCGACCGCTACCAGTCCCGCGCCGTCGGCATCATCTCTGCCCTGCTCTGCCTGGTATTTCTGATTCCTTATGCTGCCATTCAGCTCATGGGCATCGGGTATCTGCTTGCCGGTGTTTCCCAGGGGAGCGTCGGCCTGGTGGCGGCCATGATCCTTGCCACCGTACTGGCGGTGATCTGGTCGAACATGGCCGGTTTGCGTTCGGTCGCCTGGACCGATGCCCTGCAAGCGGTAATCATGCTGGTGAGTTCGGTCATCACCCTGTGTTTCATGGTGTACCGCGGTTTCGGTGGATTTGCCGAATTCTTTGCCCGGATGAACCGCGACATCCCCGAGCTGCTCTCCGGCCCGGGTTTGTTTAAATTCAATGTTTTCGTGGGCCTGGCACTGCCGTGGCTCTTTTTCTCCATCTCCAACCCCCAGGTCACCCAGCGCCTGTTCGTTCCCCAATCCGTCAAGGCGTTCAAGCAGATGATCGGCGGGTTTCTCGTATTCGGATTTCTCTACACGCTGGTGTCTGTTTTCTGGGGCTTTGGCGCCCGCTTGCTGATTCCCGATCTGCAATCGGCCGACCTGGCCACACCGGCCCTGCTGGCCCTTCCGATCATACCCAGGCTGATCGCGGTCATCGTGATGGTCGGCATCCTCTCGGCGGCCATATCGACCATCGACTCCATTCTGCTGAGCCTTTCATCCATGGCCGCGCGAGATATTCTCAAGGCCGGTTTCGCCGCCGGTATGACCGAGGCGTCGGAACTGCGGCTTGGCAAGCTGATCATCCCGATTCTGGCGGTGGTGTTTTTCGTCTTCGCCTATTGGGCGGCCGGAAAATCGGGGCTGGCGTTTATGATCGCCCCGCTGGCCTCGGCCGCTTCAGCCGGCTTGCTGATGGCCGTGCCGGCCATCGTCGGCGCCTTTTTCTGGAGAAGGGCCACTGCGGCGGGCGCCCTTGGCAGCATGCTGGGCGGATCGATCGTGGTTCTGATCCTTCAGCTGACCGGAACCAAACCGCTGGGCGTCTGGCCCGGTGTGTGGGGACTGGCGGCCGGCATTCTGCTTTACATCGCCATCAGCCTCTTCACGCAGGCCCCGGCAGAAAAAGCGGAGGAATTTATCGGCTACCTGGAAAAAAACTTGCAGAAATACCGGTTCATATGAGCAGCTCAGCCCCGAATCAGCCATCGCAATCATCGGAAAAATACCTGCGGTACGCGCCGGTCCGCGACGTGCTGTTTGTGCTGGGCGCGGGTTCCTCGCACCCCGACGGGGTTCCCCTGCAGCACGATATCCTGCCGATAATCATTTCCGAACAAGTAGCGGAAATCAGCTCTTCTGCCATCGGCCAGCAGGTCAGGGAATTTATCTTCGACAACTTTTCCGTCGATCCCGATGCCGGCCATCTCCCCAAGCTGGAGGCTATTTTCGGATTTCTGGACTATTTCATCCAGCAAAACGAGAGCCTGAGTTCGAAATACAGCTACGAAACGATCCGGGAAATCAAGGAAAATTTCATCAAAATCATTCACTATATCGTAAACCTGCGCACGGACAAGCGAAGCAAAACCTACCATCTTTTCTGGGATGCCGTTGCCCGCTATAACCGCAACATCTCCATTATCACCTTGAACTACGACACGCTTCTGGAGCAGGCTTTCGATTTTTTGTTTCGTAAATACGGCTACATCGACTACAGCATCCACCTGATGAACTACGAAAAGCTCATCGAACTCATGGACTTCAACTTCTGGGTCAACCCCCGCGAGCCGATTTCGGTCCAGCCGGGAGAGGACCCGGTCCCCATAAAAATCATCAAGCTGCACGGCAGCCTGAACTGGAAATACTGCAACTGCTGCAACCACACCCTGCTGACCCCGTGGGACCGAAAAATCGATCTGAACCGCGGAAAACTGATCGGCCACACGTTTCCCGACGAAAAACAATACGACTATTACTGCCCCATCGACCGGACCGAGTTTCAAACCCTGATCATGCCGCCTTCGTACATCAAATCACTGAATAACCCGATCGTAACACAGCTGCTTGGAGAAGCTTCCCGGGAGATACGGATGTGCCGCAAAATCGTGTTCATCGGCTACTCCCTCTCGGATACCGATGTGCACATCAAGGCCCTGTTCAAAAAGCACCTGAAGGAAAACACCCGCATTGTTGTGGTGAATCCCAAACGCTCGGCCAACCTGCGACAGCAGTATCATGCCCTGTCGAACAATGTGGAGTTCATCCACTGCTCTTTTGAGGACCTGGTGGCAGATGAAAACAGCATACGACCGCTGCTGGCCGAACCGTAAAAAGAGCCGAATCGCCATCCCGCCAGGTTCAGGACTTTTATCCAGCCACGCCGAAAGCAAACCGGTTATGGTGGGCTCATTCCTTCGATTTCAGTTGAAAAGTTCGCTGCTGGTTCTTTGCACCGTTGCGATGATTGCAGCCGTCGGGCTTGCCAGAGGCGAACTCACTGTCGCTTATTTCGTGCGGGCCCTGGGCTGGAGCGGTTTGGCCTGCATCCTTACCGGCTGTCTCTCCATGCTCGGTTCGTTTGCCTCGCGGGGCAGTTTCGAAGTGCAGTTCAGCAGATCCGCGGGCGCCGAAGGCTTGGAAGGGCGCAGCGATAGAGACGTACGGGACATGCTGGGATCGTTTTATTACCTGGTTCTTTTCGCATGGACCGGGGGGCTGCAGCTGCTTTTGTCGATGCTGGTCCATCATCGTGCAGGTTGATCCCGCCGCGGTATTACACCGGGCACAACGGGCCCCGGCCGAATCGAATATGGGGTAGAAGAGTTTCTTGATCGGATGCATCCTGTCGGTTGAAAGGAGATCGCCATGAAGCTATTCTCCATCGGAGACAGCATCACCCAGGGATTTATGTCTTTTGCCGCAGCGCGCACAGATGCCTGTTATTCGACCCTGATCGCCAATATGCTGGGGGCGGACCCGTACCGAATCCCCGCGGAATGGCCCCACGGTGGTTTCCCGCTCAACCTCGAAACGATCCTGCGCAGTCTTGAAAACAAATTCGGCAGCGATATCTTCGGCCCGATCGAGTGGCTGCAGGCTGTCAACACCATCCGCAAGGCCATGGACAGGGTCGAACGCTATTACGAACGCGGCAAAGGCAAGGTAGGTGCCCCCCATCCCGGCGGTGACGCCTATTTCCACAATATCGCCGTATTCGGCCTGCGGGTCGCCGATGCCTGGGGCATCCATGCGGGCCTTTGCAAGCAACTCATTAAAAAGACCCGGGGGCACGGTGACGAATGGTTCTCGTGGCCGAACGCCCCTTTTTACCGGGCCATCAACACCGTGCTCAACCCTGCACAGCTTTCAGATTATGACGCCCTGAGCCCGCTCGGATGGCTCGATGCCCATGTGCAGGGGCTTGCAGGCGGTTCCGAGGAGCCGGGGGTGGAAAACCTGATTCTCTGGTTGGGCAGCAACAATGTGCTGGGCGCCGTGCTGCGTCTGCAGCCGAATCAAACAACCCTGGTCGATGGCAAATGGCCGCACCAGTTGAGCCATGTCGAGCGGGAAAGACAGGGCTGGAATTTCTGGCACCCCGATCATTTTGCGGCGGAGTACGCCGAACTTGCGAAGCGGGTCGATGCGGCCATGCGCAACAACCCGGCAGAAGTCGACTGGAAGGTTTTTGTGGCCAACGTGCCCCATGTGACCATCGCTCCGCTGGCCAAAGGCTTCGGCCCCACAACAGTTTACGAAGACACGCTGGAAGGCCGCACGAAGCGATCGGTTTACTACAAATACTACGCGTATTTCTTTCTCCGTGAAAAGGACATCCACAGCGGACTGTGGCCGTTTCTCACCCAGCACAGGGCCCGCAACATCGACCTGGCCATCAACGCCTACAACGAGTCGATCCGCAAAACCATCAACCGTCTCAACAGTGAACACAAAAGCCGCGGCGGCCGGCAGCGTTATTATCTGGTGGATGTCAGCCGGGCGCTTTCCGAAATGGCCTGGAAACGAAACAACGGCAACCCCACCTATACCCTGCCGCCGGCCCTGGCTTACATGGACCCGCCGGTGAACACCAAGTTTTACCATGCAGCGCGAAACGGACAGCTGGTCCAGGGAGGAATCTTCGGCCTCGACGGCGTGCATCCAACCGTGATCGGCCAGGGACTGGTGGCATACGAATTTTTAAAAATAATGCAGCAAGCCGGCGTCAAAGATGCCGGTGGCCGGGTGGTCGATCCGAACGGACTCGATTGGGCTGCCATCATTGAAGACGACCGGCTCTATAACGATCCCATCGGGTTGATGCCCGAGGTCTACGAGCACAGCGACATGATGAACCTGATCCGCAGGCTTGCCAGTGTGTGGGGGTAAGCATGGCCGAACCCGGCGGCAGGCAGCTGCCATCAAGTTTCGACCTGCCTCCATCTCCACTATCTCTCAACCGGCCTGCCGTATATCGCACGGGTCAATCAACCATGGACCGGTGCAGCAACAATCCAATGGCCGACAGCGCAGATTTTCACTCAAGCGCTGGTTTCAGCGATCTCCTGTCTGGCGAAACTTTTCGGCACGCCTTCATATGGTGTCCGTTTTTGGGACTTCAGCGTCTTTGGATCCCGCATCGTTTTGAGAATGTCGATGCTGTCTTTCAACCCTTTGTTGACCCGGCACATTTCCAGGGCCATTCCAACCACCTGCGCTACGGCCTGGACAAAATTCACATCGTTCAAAGTGAACTCCCAGCGCTCGGCAGTATAGACTCGCATGCACCCGGTAATCTTATCACCGATAATCATCGGCACCGATAGGATCGAGGCGACACCCTCCTTTTGCGCTGCTTCGGGGTACTGTACCCGGGGGTCGTCCGTAACATCGGAAATGGCCACCGGTTGGCCGTCCTGAAGAGCCGATGCAATCGAACGAAGGGCGTTTACCGGCCCCTTGTTCAAATATTCGTCGCTGAGGCCGTAACTGCAAGCAAGCTTCAGTTCGTCAGTTTTTGCGCTGAACAAAAACACGGCACAGCCCTTGATACCCAGAGCACTTGTGACGCCCTCAACCGTAATCAACAAGATCTCCTCCGGATCCCGGATCATGGAAATGGCCTTGGTGATGCGAATCAAGGTTTCGTAGTTGATGATGGGCTTTTCCATAGTCACCTCCTTGTGTTGGGTGGTTCATACCTCCGGACGGCCTTTGAAACGAAACAGCCATCATGACAACACGCCTTGGAAGCAGATTACAGCAGATGCGCTTGGAGCGACAAAACCATGCGAGTTCAAGGTTCAGGGTCACCAGTGGCAAAGATGGCGGGAGTGGTCAGCTGCAAGGGCAGAAGGCGCAGTTTCCAGGTGAAAAGACGGTGCAGAGGCCAGAAGCTTGCAGGGGCGGATCAGGGTTTAACCATCCGGTTCGAATCTTCGGGCGGTTTGGCATATGTTGTCTAACACTTCCCATACTTGATAGGGAATTGCAAGAAGATAGGGAACATGAAATAGGCAGGTAAACGGAAAGGAACACATCATGGAACGCAAACTCGTTTTCAGCGGCAGTCCCTACGAAGCTGTCATCGGATTTTCGCGGGCCGTGCGCGTCGGTCCCTTTGTTAGCGTCGGCGGTACCGCCCCCATCGGGGTCGACGGTAAAACCGTTGCACCCGGTGATGCCGGCGCTCAGGCCCGTCGGTGTCTGGAAATCATCCGGGAAGCGCTGGAAAAGGCCGGCGCGACGCTCGGCGATGTGGTTCGAACCCGATTGCTGCTAAAGCGTATCGAAGACTGGCAGGCCGTTGCCAGGGTGCATGCCGAGTATTTCCATGACATCCGGCCGGCTGACACCGTGGTGCAGGTTACCGGTTTTATCGATCCGCAGTGGCTGGTGGAATTGGAAGCCGACGCGATCATCGCCGGCGAACAGCGATGATCAGCGTCGGCCAGTTCGGCATGACAGGAATTACCGATTACTGTATTTCATGCGGGGGGTTACAGCCCCAATTCCTTGAGCTGTTCTTCTGTCAGGTCGGCATCTTCGAAGAGTTTTTTAATGTCGTCGTAATCGAAGGTCATGGTGTCCATTGGGTTCACCTCGACTTCATTTCCGATGTCCACCCGGGTCTTTTTCACGTAGAAGCCGCATCGGCCGTCCTCGTCCGGACGCCTATCGCACCCATTCTCATGATAACACTCTTTACAGATCACAGCACTCCTCCCCTCTGTCGTAAAATACATCAGTTCCCGGCCCGCCGGTACATCAACCGGATGACATACTAGGAAGCAAATTTCATACCACGTATCCCGAATATAATTTATACTATCATTTCAGATAGTTTAAGCCCCTGTCCCCCCAATGGCCGGTGCGGGAATGACAAAAAACGTCAGGGTTCGTGCCGACTATCGACAAAGGCTGTAACCCGGCCCTGCTGGTATCCGAACCGGCTTCATCAGGGAAAGCGGGCGGTGCTGCCCACACGCCGGGCGCGGTGGCGGCTCTTTTCAGAATCAGAAATGGTCGAAACACCCGGCTTTACAATCCCGGGTCGCGTATTATGTTGTCGTTTCAAGCCCGAAAAGAACAACAGACAGGTGAATCCATGAGTGAAGAAAAAACACCTTTGAAGCCCGTTGAACAGAAAGATACCGCCCCTTCCCAGGAAGCGGAAATTCCCAACGAACTGCCGATCCTGCCCCTGCGCAACACGGTGGCATTTCCGTTTTCCATGGTGCCGCTCTCTGTCGGGGTGGCCCGCTCGGTCAAACTGATCGAAGAAGCCTTGAAAGGCGACCGCTTGATCGGGCTGGTGGGGATGAAATATCCCGATATCGAAGAGCCGCTTCCGGGTCAGACTTACGAGGTGGGGACCGTTGCCAAGGTGGAGCACGTGACCCGCGCGGCCGACAAGAGCATGCAGGTGATCGTGCACGGCCTGGAACGGTTTCGAATCGATTACTGGCTGGCGGACAGCCCTTATCTGCGGGCGCGCATCGCCCTTTCCCCCGACCGGGTGGAAAAAGACCTGGAAATGGATGCGCTCCAGCGAAGCCTGCGGGAATTGGCCCAGGAGGTGGTCGCCCTGTCGCCTAAGTTCCCCAAAGAAGTCGGCGACTACCTGGCCCAGGTGAAAGATCCCCGCTACCTGACCTACCTGGTGGCCAGCGGCGCCGGCCTGGAGGTCGAAAAGGCCCAGCAGATACTGGAAAGAAACTCGGTCAAAGACAAGATCCGGCAGCTGATCGGTTACCTGTCCCGGGAAAAAGAGGTGCTGACGCTGGGCAAAAAAATCGAATCCGAAACCAGGGAGAAGATGAACAAGGCCCAGCGGGAATACTACCTGCGCCAGCAGCTCAAGGCGATTAAAAGCGAGCTGGGCGAGACCGAAGAAGGCCAGTCCGAGGTGGACGAGTACACCGAGAAACTAAACGAGGCGCAGCTTCCCGAAGAAGCCCGCAAAGAGGCCGAGCGCGAGCTCAAACGCCTGGCGAGCATGGCGCCCCAGTCCGCGGAGTATTCGGTGATCAAAACCTATCTCGATTGGCTGCTCGATCTTCCCTGGGACAAGACCAGCGAAGACCAGACCGACATCGATCGTGCCCGAACGGTTCTGGACGAGGATCACTACGGATTGCAGGACGTCAAGGAACGAATCATCGAATACCTGGCGGTACGCAAGCTGGTGCTGGAACGCGGAAAGTCCTCCGAACCGGCCGAATCGAAAGATGCGGGCGAAGCGATGGGGGCCATTTTATGCTTTGCCGGACCTCCGGGCGTCGGTAAAACCAGTCTGGGACAGAGCATTGCCCGGGCCCTGGGTCGCGAGTTCACCCGAATGAGCCTGGGCGGTATGCGGGATGAAGCCGAGATCCGCGGACACCGGCGCACTTACATCGGCGCCATGCCCGGACGCATCATCCAGTCGATCAAGCGGGCGAAGACCCGCAATCCGGTCTTCATGCTCGACGAGGTGGACAAGATCGGGGTGGACTGGCGAGGCGACCCCAGCAGCGCCCTGCTCGAAGTCCTCGATCCGGCTCAAAACCACGCATTCCGCGATCACTACCTCGATGTGGACTTTGACCTGAGCGAAGTGATCTTCATCACCACCGCCAATCAGCTGGAAACCATCCCGGCCCCGTTGCGCGATCGCATGGAAATCATCGGGCTGGACGGTTACACCGAATACGAAAAAATCCAGATCGCCCAGCGTCACCTGGTGCCGCGGCAGGTCAAAGCCCATGCCCTCGAGGATGAGGAGATCACCTTCACCGAAGAGGCCCTGCGCAAGATTGTCGAAGATTACACCCGGGAGGCCGGAGTGCGCAACCTCGAGAGACAGATCGGTGCGGTCTGTCGCAAAAGTGTGGTGAAAATTGCCGACCAGCGGTGGGAGCACGTCATCATCACACCGGAGCTGATCCGCGAGTACCTGAAAAAGGAAAAATTCGAGTCGGAGCTCTCCGAAGACATCGAGATTCCAGGTATTTCCACCGGCCTGGCCGTGACGGCGGTCGGCGGCGACATCCTGTTTATCGAAGCGACCAAGATGAACGGCAAGGGCGGCTTGACCCTAACCGGCCACCTGGGAGATGTCATGCGCGAAAGCGCCCAGATCGCTTACAGCTACGTCCGTTCGAAGGCCAGGGAGCTGGGCATCGAACCGGACAGCTTCGACAAGACCGATGTGCACCTGCACGTGCCGGCCGGAGCCGTGCCCAAAGACGGCCCATCGGCGGGTGTCGCCATGATCATGGCCATGGCCAGCCTGTTCAGCAACCGCCCGGTTCGCGGCGATGTCGGCATGACCGGCGAAGTGACCCTTCGAGGGAGGGTATTGCCGGTCGGCGGCATAAAGATGAAGGTGCTCGCGGCCCATCGGGCCGGTCTGAGCACAGTGGTGCTGCCCAGGCGCAACGAAAAAGACCTGGAGGACCTCCCGGACGAGGTGCGCAACACGCTGCTGTTCGTTCCGGTCGAACAAATCGACGAGGCCGTTGCCGTGGCACTGCCGTCTGCCCACGCGCCGTCAGAAGCTACCGAACCTGTCAACAGTTGACGCAATGATCGCCTGAAAGCGTTTGGCGAATCGAAAACAACGGTTAGCCACTGCAGGCAGTGGGCGTGTATAATGTAAAAAATTGCAGTCTTCATCAGCAGGATTGCACTTTTCTTTTTTTCACCCAAATGAAAAGCACCGCAGAAGATTACACTTCTCAACGTTCACGATAGTGGTATTTTTCAATCCAAACAGCGCTTTTCCTTTGAATGTTGCGTCGGTGTGACGGCAAGGTTGTCCAAGACCTGCTGTTTTTATCATTGCAGGAACGGTTTTTGGACTGATTTTTTTTGATGCCGGCACCGGCAATTGCAATGGCCCTGCGGCACGTCTGCTGTGCACAAACGTTTCCACAAACAACGATACCGAAGACGCGCATCGCTGCTCTGCCTTGGACAGGTTTGCCGCAAAATTCTTTTATCGCGATTCCAAATTTTCGAATGCGTTGATAGGCGACACAGAGGCATCCCCCCGGCTGTGGAGTTGTTTGGATGGGGATTTTTTCATAAAACCAGACACTCTCATCCGGCAGTTCATCACGAATAATCCTGTTTATAGACAAAATATTCGTCTGAACAGCTTGTATACAACTCACTGAAATTTTACCTAATCGACCCCTTCCCGCACAAAAGCCGGTGAATGAACTTTACAGAAGCTTGACATTTCATAACATATTAATATATGTTCATATGTACAAATGATGAACCCGAAAGGGGATGAAACATGGCAGCCCGGCAACGCAACACCACCGATGCGGTTGAAACATGCATTACCAAGGGAATCCATAAGGATACGATCCGTGCAGTGGATCGGAATATGCCGGATGCGGTTGCTTTGTATGAACTCGCTGACCTGTTTAAGCTTTTCGGTGACAGCACCAGGTTAGGTATTCTGTGGGCGTTGAGCGAATCTGAAATGTGCGTTTGTGACCTGTGCGCATTGTTACAGATGAAACAACCGGCGGTTTCCCATCAGCTAAAAAATTTAAAACAGTCACGGGTTGTCAAAGCCAGAAGGGACGGGAAAATCGTTTACTACAGCTTGGACGATGAGCACATCCGCAAGCTGCTTAATTTGGGAATGGAACATACGCAAGAGTCATGATGCAGTCGATAGAATCCCGAGAATGGAAGAGATAAAAACAGAAATATTTACTGTAAAAAACCTCGATTGCGCCTCCTGTGCGGCGAAAATTGAAAACGGGTTGAACGCCTTAGCCGGCGTAGATGAAGCCGTTCTCGACTTTGCCACCTCGACCCTGCATGTGAAGGCCAAGGATATCCCGCGGGTTTTGGATGAAGTCCGCAGGATTGAACCCGAGGTTGAGCTGGAACCAAAATCCGGGAATCGGGCTTGGCATAAGCGCGATGAAGCATCCGGACGTATCAAACGTAAAAGAGAGCTCTCAATCCTGTCTGCTGCTTCGGTCCTGTTCATGCTGCAACTTTTTTTTGAAGACTGGTTTCATAAAAACCCCCTTCCGATTCTGGAAATCGCCATTGTTGCTGCGGCCTATCTGATGGCGGGTTGGAATGTTCTTTTGGGAGCATTCAAAACGATTCGCAAAGGCACGTTATTCGACGAAAATGTACTCATGGTGATAGCCACCGGGGGAGCGCTGGCAATTCATGCGTATGCCGAGGCCGTCGGGGTCATGATTTTTTTCAAAGTCGGTGAACTGCTCCAGGGTGTGGCCGTGTCCCGGTCGCGCCGCTCGATACGAGCACTGTTGGCGGCAAAGCCGGACAAGGCGGTTATAAAAACTCCCAACGGATACCATGAAGTGGCTCCGGAGTCAGTTGTTGTCGGTGATCTGATACTCGTTAAACCCGGCGAAAAGGTTCCTTTGGATGGAGATATCGTTACGGGAAACTCTCAACTGGATTCCTCTGCCCTAACCGGCGAATTTGTGCCTGTCACCGTCAAACCCGGGGACTCGGTATTGGCCGGGCAAATCAATCAAAGCGGCGCCCTGGTTGTTCGGGTGACGCGGCCTTTTGGCGAATCTTCCATTGCCAAGGTGATGGATCTTGTCGAAAATGCCACTGCTCGAAAAGCAAAAACTGAAAATTTCATAACCACATTTGCCCGCTATTATACCCCTGCGGTGGTGCTGATCGCAGCGGCTGTTGCCTTTATCCCGCCGGCTATCACCGGAGCATCTTTTCAAACTTGGATCTACCGGGCCCTGGTGCTGCTGGTCATTTCGTGCCCTTGTGCGTTGGTTGTCAGCATTCCACTGGGCTATTTCGGTGGGATCGGCAAGGCCTCCCGCAACGGTATTCTGGTAAAAGGCTCTAACTTTATCGATGCACTGGCAGCCGTTAAAATGGTGGTATTCGACAAAACTGGAACCCTGACAAAAGGTGTATTCAACGTACAGGAGATCGTCAATCTGAACGGATTTTCGAAAAATCAACTTTTAGAGTTTGCAGCTGCAGCAGAATTGCAGTCAAATCATCCCATCGCCACTTCCATTATCCACGCTTATGAAAAAAATGGCCAGGAACTGAACCCTGCAATGGTTTTTGACCATACGGAAATATCAGGGAAGGGTGTCAAGGCCCGCTATGGCTCTCATTCGGTTATGGTCGGAAACGACAGCCTTCTTCACGTAGAATCAATCGATCATCCAAAATGTGAATTCGACGCGACTGTCGCCCACATCGTGGTGGATGAAAAATACGCAGGTTTCATCACAATCGGGGATGAAATCAAATCGGACGGGAAAAAAGCCATCAAGATGCTCAGGCAGCAGGGTGTAGAACATGTTGCGATGTTGACAGGCGATAATACCTGTGCTGCGGAGGCTGTTGCGACTGTATTGGGAATCGACAGTTATTATGCTGATCTTCTACCGGAAGATAAGGTCAGCACTTTTGAAAAGCTAACAAGACGATGGCAAAGTCAGGGTAAAATCGCTTTTGTCGGTGACGGTATCAACGATGCACCGGTCCTTGCCCGCGCGGATGTCGGCGTGGCCATGGGAGCGCTTGGAAGCGATGTTGCAGTGGAGACGGCTGATGTGGTGTTGATGAACGATTCGCCCATGAAAATGGCCGAGTCGATTTCCATTGCCAAACACACACGCCGGATCGTCTGGCAGAATATTATTTTGGCGTTTGTTGTTAAAGGAATCTTCATACTCTTCGGCGCAATGGGAATGGCAACGATGTGGGAAGCTGTATTTGCAGATATGGGCACTGCTTTGGCAGCAGTTGCAAATTCAACGCGAATAATCGGAAAAATCGAGTTACCTGACCCAGCGTAACCTTTTCTCATTTTTTGAAAGAACCGGATTTGGGATTTGAACAAATGGAAGGCGTCATGGTTTTATCATTGTTCCTTGGTTATCTCGCCCTGTGGCGGATCAAAAAACGGATAATGGTCAGACACAGTGGGGATAATCCAGAGGTCATCTACGACGATAACCGTCCAACGCAAAAGTTTTTTGCCAATTTGTTACGCGTGATGTCTATCACGATTGCCTTGCTGATCGGATTTCACAGCGCCGGTGTCGAAAATCATTTCGCCCTGCATCAATTGGACTTTTTGGACAATGATGCTGTTAACGTCATTGGTTTCGTTCTTGGTATTTTGGGACTGTTCTTAAGCTGGAGGGCTCAACAGGAAATGGGCAACTCGTGGCGAGTCGGCATTGACCGGCAAAACAAGACAGCGCTGATAACAACCGGTGTTTATGCATACATACGGAACCCCACTTACAGCGGCCTTCTGTTAATATGCATCGGGTCATTTATGATTTTCCCCACCATGTCATTCAGTTTATGGATAACGGTTTTTTTCATATCAATTGAATTCCAAGTCCGGCTGGAGGAAGAATTTCTTATAGAATCTCACGGGCAGGATTACACCCGATATTGCCAAGTCACCAAAAGATATATTCCATTTCTGTACTGACAAAACCCCATCTGCCATGGCGTAACATGCCGGAAAAACGGTGGGCTTGAGACAGTCGGAGGGATACGCGAAATGATGGTGATTTCGATAACAACCCCTTGCGAATCTGATTCAAAATAACTATTGAGAGCTCAGGATTACCGTAGAAAATGTTCGAAAAGTGGAGATCGATATGTTGATTGAATTCTTTGTTGGATTGAGTCCAATTTACCAGGCGATCATTGCGACTTTGTTTACTTGGTTGATGACTGCCGCAGGTGCAGGCTTGGTGTTCTTTTTTAAACAAATTAACCGAAAGATATTGGATTCTATGCTCGGTTTTGCAGCCGGGGTTATGATCGCGGCATCTTACTGGTCCTTGCTGGCCCCGGCAATTGAAATGGCTGAAGAATCCAGTTTGCCCGCATGGCTGGTCGCAACGTCGGGATTTCTTTTGGGTGGCGCCTTTCTGTTGTTTGTTGATAAGCTGCTGCCTCACGTACACCCGGGATTTCCAAAAGGAGAGGCTGAGGGAGTCAGCACGAGCTGGCGCAGGAGCGTGCTGTTGGTATTGGCAATTACCATTCATAATATACCGGAAGGCCTGGCAGTAGGAGTGGCGTTTGGCGCCTTAGCAGCCGATTTGCCGGCAGCTACCCTGGGCGGTGCAGTCGCGCTGGCTTTGGGGATTGGCATACAGAATTTTCCTGAAGGAACCGCCGTATCGGTGCCGCTTCGCCGCGAAGGACTTTCGAGAAGAAAAAGCTTTTGGTACGGTCAGTTATCCGGAGCTGTTGAACCGGTAGCGGGGGTTCTCGGCGCGGTCGCCGTTATCTATATGCGACCGATTCTTCCTTATGCGCTTGCATTTGCAGCGGGGGCCATGATTTATGTGGTGGTTGAAGAGCTAATTCCGGAATCCCAACTTGAAAAACATTCTGACGTCGCTACCGTTGGCGCGATGTTAGGCTTTGCTGTAATGATGACTCTAGATGTTGCCCTGGGATGAGTTGATTTCTTATGGCCGCCACTGCGGCGCCTTTCCCGTATCTTCAAAAAGTGGCTTCCCGAAACGATCCCGCTTTTCGCTGAAGTACTGAATGGTCTTGGGGAAATACTTTTCGTGGTCGGGCAAAATCCGTGCGAACTCATCGCGACAGGGTCTGCAGAAGTCCTCCTTTTGGAGGTTCGGATACTTTTCCAGGCAAAGCGCCACCAGGCGGTCAAAAAAGTGGCCCCCCATGAACATGTCATAGACGATGCTGTGAAATTCGTCGGTTTCCATCCGATTGTAGGCATTCAGGTTTCCATCCGGAAGGTTCCGTTCACGCCGACGCCTCATATCGATACCAATGCTCAAATCCCGATGGACGATCCGGGTAATATCCAGATCTTTATTTACCTCCAGCAGCACATTCTGACCGTGGGGTTCGAGCAGGTAGCCGAAATGTTGGAAACAGCCGACCCAGTGTCGGATAATGGGGATCATGATCTCGTTGAGGACAAATTCCCGGGGGTCCTTGTTTCCCATCAGCTCAAACAGCAGCGGGGTGGTTGCGGGTTCAAAAAAATCCGTGCCGTACAGCGAAAACCCGGGAACGAGATTTCGCTCGGCGGCGGCGACCGGAAACGGCTGCATGTCCCGGACCAGATACCCCCAATTCTCGCCGCGGGGAGTTTCCGGCTGCAGGTCTTTGTGCACCAAACCGATGACCTCCCTGCAAAAGGCAAACCGATCGTCTAAACACCCCACCGCCCTTTCGAGCTCCCTGGAGACGACGACCGCCTGCTCGACAACTTCCTGGCGCATGCGGCGGTGGTAGCGCGAAATCCGGAACGGGAAATGCACCTTGACGGCATGCGGGGGGTTGTCGTCGTCGACGTAAAGCGTCCTCGTCGAGGAGCTCGGCGCCACGGCGATACCGCCGCACGGGGTTCCGATGGACAGTGTTCGCTTAATGTATGGATCGTCGGGATAGTGTTCAAGCACCTGCGGGTGGATGCAAAACAGAACCGTTTCGGCTCTCAGATAGGTCTGTTGCAGTTCAACGGATGGGTGGGCTGTATAGACCAGCATTTGATCGCGGGGAACCTCGAAGGACGGCAGCGCAAATCGGGAGTGTTTCGAATCGGGCCGGTAGGGTTGCTGCGCCTCCGTAAAATCGGCGTGAACACTGTAGGTTCTGGTGCCTTCATTTCTGTAACGATCCAGGTAGTACAATGACGGGATCATCATTCTCGCATCACACCGTTATGTCGTGATCGTGAACCCTTCAAAGCCGAGCCGTTTATTTTTACAGCGGTTCTCCTGTGGTTGTCCCATGACTTGGTGTTCTCGGATGCTCTGCCTGCCTGCAGGCCTGCAATTGAGGGATTTTCGCCATTTACAACTTCAAGCCGGCCAACAGTTCCTGCTCCACCTTCTTGGCTCTCGCCTCCAGCTCATCCACCTGTCCGGCCAGTCTGGCGGTGAAATCGCGGTCCTCGATAGTGGCCAGGTTGATCCGGACATTCATGGCACCGGCCAGTACGGCCGTTCGGGCCAGCATGCCGGCCACCGCTCCGTCGGTGACGGCGTTTGGATTTCCCTTGGCGACCACCTGCCCGGCCAGCTCGATGACCCGTGCGGCCAGTTCAGCGGTTTCCAGTGGAACCCGGCTGGCATGCTGCAAGGCTGTCTGGATGGCTAGTTTACGCGTATTTTTCTCTTCTGGGCTGCTTTTGGGCAGCCGAAACGCATCGATGACGCCGGTATAGGCATCCGAGTCGCGATCGATATTCTGCAGACACTTTTTGCGAAGCTCGCCGGCTTCTTCTGCGATGCGCTGCATATCGGATTCGACAGCTTCGAATCCCTTGCGCCCGATTGTCAGGCCGGCCACCATTTCCGTCAATCCGGCTGCCAGCGCTCCGCTCAGGGCGGCTGCACTGCCGCCGCCGGGCACCGGCTTCGATGAAGCGGTTTGATCGACAAACTCTTTGATTCCCAGATCTGCCAGCATTTAGATTGCCTCCTTTGCAGCCGTTTTTTCAAATACCACCCGGCCGCCCTTGATGACCTTTTCCACTGTGCTGACACCGATGTGATAAGGGATGAAATGGTAGGATGGGAATTCCAGAACGATCAGATCGCCCTGCTTGCCGACATCTAGGCTGCCGATGGTTTCCGCCCGGTTAAGGGCGGCCGCCCCGTTGATCGTCATGGCCGTGATTGCTTCCTCGGTGGTAATGTTCATGTGCAGCGTGGCCAGCGCCAGGATCAGCGGAATCGATTCGGTGAAACAGCTGCCGGGGTTGAAGTCGGTGGCCAGCGCAACCGCACAGCCTCTATCGATCATGGTGCGTGCCCTGGCGTATGGCTCGCGGAGACTGAAGGCCGTACCCGGCAACAATGTGGCGATAACACCGGCTGCAGCCAGCCGGTCGATTCCCTCGTCGGAGGCTTGCAGCAGGTGATCGGCCGACACCGCACCGAGTTCGGCTGCCAGCTCGGCTCCTCCGAGCCGCACGATCTCGTCGGCGTGCAGCTTCAGCTTCAGTCCCATCTCGCGGGCTTTCAACAACAGCCGGCGGGACTGCTCGATGGAGAACACCCCCCTTTCGCAAAAGACATCGCAAAACTCTGACAACCCTCCGGCGGCAGCCAGCGGCATGACATCGGTGATCAGCAGGTCGATGAACGCATCTTCGCGCCCCTTGTAATCGCCCGGTACGGCGTGGGCGCCCAAAAAGGTGGGCACCACCTCTACCGGGTGAAGCCGGTTTAACTCGCGCATTGCTTCGAGCTGCTTGATCTCCGTATCCCGGTCCAGCCCGTAGCCGCTCTTGCCTTCAACGGTGGTTACACCGAAGGAGAGCATGCTGTCGAGGCGGCGCATGCCGGAGTCCACCAGCTGCTGCCGGGATGCCTTGCGGGTGGCGTCGACCGTATTGACGATTCCGCCGCCGCGCTGCATGATCTCCATGTAACTGTCGCCCCGCAGCCGCCAGCCGAATTCTTCGGCGCGGTAACCGCCGAACACCAGGTGGGTGTGCGAATCGACAAAGCCCGGCAGCACGGCCTTGCCGGAAGCATCGATTACGCTGAAGTCGGATTCGTCCACGCCCGCCAGCGCCTGTCCGCTGGGTCCCACCGCCTGGATCACCCCGTTGCGGATGACAACCGCGCCGCTGTCGATGACGCGCAGGTCGGACATCTCCGCGCCGCATTTGGCCCTGAAACCGCTGCAGGTCACCAATTCGGATGCATTTTTGATGATGATGTTTCCGTTGGGCACGGTGCCCCCCCGATTATTGAGCTTTGCGGTAGAACGCCGATGAGTGGAAGCCGGCTGCGCTGGTGCTATTCGTATATCCGGTACTCCAGCACCTGGTCCATGGAAAAGCCCTCCAGCCCCAGGTAAAAGGCCGCGGAGTCGATCAGGGCGCCCATCGGCACCAGGCCGACAATTTCGCTGCCGACGATATTTACCCCGTAGCGCCGGGCTTCGATCCGGATCAGCTCGAAAACCCGGTACAGGGCAGTTCTGGTGTAGTCGGTCATGTTGATGGAAACCTGCACCAGCCCGCGGTCTTGCATCTCAATGCCAAGCGCTTTGCAGTACCGGAGCCCTCCACTGATGTGGCGGACCTTTTTGGCAATGGCATCGGCAATCTCCAGCTTGTCGGTGTCCAGGTTTACATTGTAGGCCACCAGCGGCATGCGCGCGCCAACGGCCGTTACCCCCGCTGTCGGGTGAACCTGAGCCGGGCCGAAATCCGGCTTCCAGACAGGATCTTTCAGCTTTGCTTCCATCCCTTCGAACTGCCCTTTGCGGATGGCTGCCAGGTTCTGCCGCTGGGGCCGCGCAGCCGAGGCTTCGTAGAGAAACACGGGCAATTGAAAGGTTTGGCCGATCTCTTCCGCCACCTGCCGGGAAAACGTCACCACTTCATCCATGGTGATATTTTTCACCGGAATGAACGGGACGACATCCACAGCGCCCATGCGCGGATGCTGTCCCTGGTGTTTGCGCATGTCGATTCGTTCGACAGCCTCAGCGACCGCGCCGATGACGGCTTTTTTCAGCGCATCGGGTTGCCCGACCACCGTGACCACCGATCGGTTATGATCCTTATCCAGCTGGTAGTCGAGCAGTTTGACCTGCTGCTGCCCCCGGAAGGCGTCGATGATCTTATCAACGGTTTCCGCATCGCGCCCTTCACTGAAATTGGGCACGCATTCGATGATTTTATTCATTGCCAGCAAGCTCTCCTTTTACTTCGAAGAAAAGGCCTGGTCGACACACGCTCTGACCAGTTCGTCGTCAGCCGTATACGGCAGCGTGATGTGGTCCGTCTCTTTTCTAGCGAGGTTGTATCCGGCGCCCGACCATCACATCCCAGGGGATCGCCTGCCGAACGACCCGATCCGCCCGGTCGCTGCCGTCGAGCACCAGGCCGAATCCACCGTTGACGGCGTTGCCGATGCCCACCCCGCCGCCGTTGTGCAGGGCGACCAGGCTCATCCCCCGGGCCGCATTTCCCGCAAAACAGTGAACGGCCATGTCGGCCATGATGTTGCTGCCGTCATAGATGTTCGCTGTTTCCCGAAACGGAGAATCCGTCCCGCCGGTATCGTGGTGATCCCTGCCCAGCATGACCGGGCCGATATCGCCGCTGCGCACCATTCCGTTAAACTTCAAGGCGATCTTCATGCGGCCCATCGCATCCTGATAGAGGATGCGGGCCTGTGTGCCGACCACCAGTCGGTGGTGTTCGGCATCCCGGATCCACACATAATTGTCCCGGTCCTGAAATCGACCCTGCGGATCGATACAGTCCATGGCCGCCTGATCGGTTTTCCGAAGATCTTCCTGCTTGCCGCTCAGGCAGACCCATCGAAATGGCCCGTACCCGTAATCGAAAAGCAGCGGGCCCATAATGTCTTCAACATAAGACGGAAAGATAAAGCCGTCCATGGGGTCTTTGCCGTTTTTACAGATAGCGGAGACACCGGCATCGCAGACGGCTTTCATGAAACTGTTGCCGTAGTCGAAAAAATAAACACCCTGCTGCACCAGCTGGTGAACCAGCTCGAAGTGGCGCTTGAGAGAACGGTCCACCGCTGCCCGGAAGCCGTCCGGGTCGGTCTTCAACATTTCGGTGCGCTGCTCAAAGGTCAGCCCCTGGGGACAATAGCCGCCGTCGTAAACTGCGTGGCAGGAAGTCTGATCCGACAGCAGATCGATGCGGTGCCGCTCTGCGGCCGCTGTTTCCAGCAAGTCGACGATGTTGCCGCAAAAGGCGATGGCGGCCGGCTTTTTCTCTTTCTGAAATCGGGCGGCCAGCGCAAACGCCTCCCGAGGGCTGTCGCAGACCTCCCGCACCCATCCCTGGTTCAGGCGGGTGTCGATCCGGGAGCGATCGACCTCGGCGATGATGCCGACACCACCGGCAATTTCGACGGCCTTGCCCTGGGCACCGCTCATCCCTCCCAGACCGGAAGATACGAACAGCCGGCCGGCCAGATTTCCGTCCACCGGCAGGTTCAGCTTGAGCCGCCCGGCATTTAGAATGGTGCTGTAGGTTCCGTGAACGATCCCCTGGGGTCCGATATACATCCAGCCGCCGGCGGTCATCTGCCCGTAGTTTGCCACGCCCAGCGCTGCCGCCCGCTGCCAGTTCTGCTGATCGTCGAAGGCGCCGACCATCATGGCGTTGGTGATGATCACCCGCGGTGCCTGAGCAGAAGACGCAAACAGCCCCAACGGGTGACCGGATGCCACCACCAGCGTCTGCTCGCGGGTCAAGATTTCCAGGTAGCGCTTGATCAAGTTGTACTGCATCCAGTTCTGGCAGACCTGCCCGGTTTCCCCGTAAGTCACCAGTTCGTAAGGATACAGCGCGATGTCAAAATCGAGGTTGTTGTCAATCATCACCTGAAATGCGCGCCCTTCGATGCACGCACCCCGGTAGGTATCAACCGATAGCCCCCGCAAACGCCCCTGCGGCCGGAAACGATACCCGTACACCCGGCCCCGGGTCATCAGTTCGGTCAGAAATTCCGGCGCCAGTTGCGGCTGCCACTTTTCCGGGATATACCGCAGCGCATTTCTCAAAGCGAGTGCGGTTTCCGCGCGATTGAGTGCAAAGCCTCTTTTGGGGGCCCGACGAATGCCCTGCTCAAACTGCGGCTCGGGCGGCAGGCTGTCGAACAGGGCGTCGAGCCGGATCGTCATGGCCCCGGCAATCGTTTGGTTGTCCATGGCTGGCTCCTTTTTGCGGATCGACCCTATGGGAAACGGATCGTTTCTGAATACGGCGTGCAGTTGATGAGAAGCCAAGCGATGCGTTGCCGCTCGCTGTGAAGCTCCCTGGTCTGTTTCACCATATCGAATTGCAGCGGCCGGTTCAATGAAGAGTTTCGGGTTGACGGGTTCCCATCGGTTGTATATGGTTGTATAGTCGTCTCGCCGCCCCGCTGTCAACTTCAACGGCAAACTGCAGGCAGTTATGAAACCCAAAAACCCGACCGACAACCCGCTTGCCGGTTTCCCCGGACCGCTGTTTAAAAAGGTGAAGAAAATCATCAAGCAGCGCATCGTCTCCGGCGAATGGCCGCCCGAAGACCGGATTCCTTCCGAAAACGAGCTGGTGCCCGCCTTGGGCGTTTCGCGGATGACGGTCCATCGAGCGCTGCGCGAACTGGCAGCCGAGGGGTACCTGATCCGCGTGCAGGGGGTCGGCACTTTTGTGTCACCGCGCAAACCGGTCGCCGCCATGCTGGAAATCCGTCCCCTGAAAAAAAAGGTGGCGTTGGGATTCGACGGGCTGGCGCTCGAGGATCTTGTCGCCGTGGCCCGCCACGGGGCGCAAGTCACATTGACGGAAAATTCAGTCCGACGCATCCGCAGCTCCCGGCAGCTGGTGGACCGCTGGGTGAAGGAAAACCGGGCCATCTATGGTATAACGACCGGCTTCGGCGCGCTGAGCGACGTCAGCATATCCGCCAAGGACACCCGCCGGCTGCAGGAAAACATCCTGATGAGCCACTCCAGCGGAGTGGGGCCTCCGTTCGACCCGGAGGTCGTCCGGGCCACGATGGCCCTGCGAATCAAGGACCTGGCCAGGGGACATTCGGGCATCCGCCTGAAGACGGTTCGCCAGCTGGCGGCGTTGCTCAACCGCGGTGTGTGCCCCATCGTCCCCCAGCAGGGATCGGTGGGAGCCAGCGGTGACCTGGCGCCGCTGGCGCACCTGGCGCTGGTGCTGATCGGCCGCGGAGAAGCCCTGTTTCGAGGACAGCGGTTATCGGGAGCTGCCGCCCTTCGGCAGTGCGGCCTTAAGCCGATCCGGCTACAATCCGGTGAAGGGCTGGCTCTGGTCAACGGCACCCAGGTCATGACCGCCGTCGGGGGGCTGGCCCTTTACGATGCGATCCGGCTGGCGAAGATGATCGACGTGGCCGCCGCCATGAGCCTGGAGGTGCTCCTCGGCAGCCGCACGGAATTCGATGCACGCATCCACCAGGTCCGACCTCACCCCGGCCAGCGAGCCGCTGCCGACAACATGGACCGCCTCATCGAAAACAGTGAAATCATCTCCTCTCACAAGGACTGCGGGCGGATCCAGGATGCCTATACCCTGCGATGCTCACCGCAGGTGCACGGCGGCAGTCGGGATGCGATCGCCCATGCCCGCCAGGTGCTCGAAACCGAAATGAACTCTTCCACCAACAACCCCCTCATTTTCGCCGGCTCCCAGGATTTTCTGTTGGGTGGCAACTTCCACGGGCAACCGGTGGCACTG
>LJNK01000062.1 GCA_001303025.1 Deltaproteobacteria bacterium SG8_13 | reverse complement strand
CCCCTTACCCTGATCGAAGTTTCCAGGTCACTGGAGTTGCTGTCGCGCTGCCATGCGGACCGTAATGAACTGGCCGTGGCCGCCGCAAAACTGAATCTGCCGGACAGTCGGGACCTGATTACAAAGCTGTTGCACCTGTCGACCCTTCCCGAGTCGATTCAAAACGGGGTCCGCGACGAGGTGATCGCCCTTGCCATGGCGCTCACGCTGGGGGACCTGGAAGCGCCTGTCGCCGATGAGTGGGTCCGGATCTTTCGGGATCTGAACCTGGGGCTCAACCGGCAGCGGGAACTGCTGACGCTGGTCGCCGAAATCGCCATCCGCGAGGACAGAGGCATTGCCGATGTCCTGTTCGACAACCGGATTCGGCAAATCCTTTCTCCAACCGACGCTGACGCGGCGCAGAAATACCGGGTGCTGGCAGCTCACCTGCGACAGCGTCGATTCCCGCACATTACCCGCGCTGAGCGCCGATTCGATGATCTGGTGCAAACCCTATCACTCGGCCCGCACGCCCGGCTCACCCCTCCGGCGCATTTCGAAGGAACGACCTACCGGCTGCAGCTTCTGTTTCGCAGCCCCGAAGAGCTTGAACGGCACCGGCAGGCCATCGAAAAGCTGCTAGACAATCCGAAGTTCAAGGCTGTATTGGAATAAAGATCCCGAGCAATGGTGGAATAGGGCGGGGGGCTGGTTTCTGAGCGGGGTGCGCCGGCCAGGTGAAGCAAATAAGAGCGCGAAGCTGAATGTCCCCGCCGGTCAGCAGATGCCGGTGTGCGGAAATTCAGCACCGGATGAGACGAATTTTCTCTATGGACGAACGGCCTGCCCACTCATCAGCGGCGTGACGATCATCTCCATGAACAAAAAAGTCAGGAAGCCGAAGGCCAGAAGAAACAATGCCAGGGTATAGAAGGTTGTCATCTTGTAACGGCGCTTTTCCCGGTCATTGTAAAAAACGTATTTGCCGCATTTGATACACAACAACTTGCTGGTCTCCAGCGTGGTGGTGTGACCACATTTACAGGTGATGTCTTTGGGTGGTTTGGGCATCTGTTTTTTAGCGCTCCCTCGTACCTTCCGGCTTCTCGTGCTCCGGGGATTGATTGTAGGTTTTAAAATACGCGGCCGTTTCTTTGTTCAGCAGATAATAGGTGGCCAGGCAAAACAACCCCGCCACTGATCCCGTTATGAACCGTTGTCCAAGGGTCGTCTGATGAAACAGCGTAAGGGTAAGGCAAGTGGCAATGATCGGCAGATTGAAAAATATACAAAGCATTCTTGCCCACTTATTGATGGCGGCGACAAAAAAACAGATCGCCACGCCCACGCCGATCATCAGGTAATCGAAACGGGCCAATTCGGATCCGGCTAAATGGATGAATAAATAGTAATAGTAGGCAAGGAACAGGGCCCAGCCCGCAACCAGGCTCACAATGGCGTTCTTGACCGGTTGCGGGTAGATTTGAAACTGAATGTTTGTGTTGAATAACATTACAATAATTACCTGAAATACTGATAAAATTTAGTAGCGCTCTTATCTTTGCAGCTACCGGGCGATTCGGTTGCCGCCTGACGGACGGCTACCCGTCGCCGGTCTCGTCTTACCCAACTTCCGCTCCGCTTGCGCTCAGCAGACCCATGTAATAGACCATATTGAATGCCCAGGCAAGCGTAATCTGCAACCGCCAGGATGTATCCCCCTGATTCCGACCTCGCTGTCCTTCTCGGCCGCAGCATCGCGCCGTCCCTCATTCAAAAGCTTGGAAAATAAACTATAACAAATTGATTTCACATTGAATAAAACTGCTGATCCGTTCATTTCTTCTGAGAAAAAAACTTTGGTACATGAACATTTTTTTCTTGACAAACAACCCGCATCTTCTATAAAGAATTCTAAGAACTAAATCACATTCAGAAAACATATGGGCATACAGGAACGCAAAGAGCGTGAGCGGGAACGCCGCCGCCAGCAGATCATCGTAGCGGCCAAGCGCGTGTTTTCCGCAAAGGGCTTCAACAAGGCGACAATGGAAGACATCGCCAAGGAAGCCGAGCTCAGCCCGGGCACGATCTACATTTACTTCAAAAACAAAGACGAGCTTTATGCTTCGCTTTCCCTTCGAATTCTAAAACATCTAAACATACGCCTCGAACACGTCAAGAACGAAACTTTTCAGGATCACGGAGAACGCATCGCCTCGCTAAAGCAGGCCTTGTACGACGTTTATGAATTCGACCCGCTGATTCTGATCAACATGTTTCATCTTCAATCCAGTGAAACCCTCAAAAACCTGTCCCCGGAGCTGCTCGCGGAAATCAAGGAACTCTCCCGCAGCTCCCTGGGGTCGATGGCCGACATATTTGAAGAGGGTATCAACAAGGGCGCATTTATCGAGCAGCACCCGATCGCGCTGGCCGACATCCTGTGGGCTATGTTTTCCGGAATCATCCTCTGGGAAGAAAGCAAGCGCATCATCAACAAGGAAAAAGACTACCTGAAGCCGACGCTGGAAGTGGCCTTTGATATATTTCGTCAGGGCATTTCGGCTCAGAAGTAAATTCATCGAAGCGTCAATCACCGTCGCAGCCTGCGCACTTTATAAGAAAGGAGGGATGGCACCAGATACGGGTAGAGGAGAAACAACAGAGCGGCTGCAGAAACATCCGGTCAACAGACAACCTCAATCGAAGGAGTGTGATCTATGGCAGAAAAAGAAGTAGTGGAAACCTCAGAAGCTCAGATTGCCGTGCACTGGGGAGAAGAAGAGTTCTATCATCCATCCGCCAAATTCATTGCCCAGGCCAACATGGCCGACGAGTCGGTTTACGATCGCTTTAGCCTGGACAATTTCCCGAACTGCTACAAGGAGTATGCGGACCTGCTCGACTGGTACGAATACTGGGATGAAATTCTCGACACCAGCGATGCCCCCTGCTTCAAGTGGTTCAAGGGTGGCAAGATCAATGCCAGCTACAACTGTGTGGACCGTCACCTGCCGAAATACAAGAACAAAACGGCGATCCACTTTGTCCCGGAGCTGGAGGAGGAAAAGGTCGATCACGTCACCTATCAGGAGCTCTACGTACGGGTCAACGAAATGGCGGCCCTGCTGCGCGATTTTGCCGGCCTGAAAAGAGGCGATCGGGTCACCCTGCATCTGCCGATGTCGGCCGAACTTCCCATCACCATGCTGGCCTGCGCCCGGCTGGGAGTGATCCACTCCCAGGTCTTCGGCGGCTTTTCGGGCAAGGCCTGTGCCGACCGGATCGTCGACTCCGGCAGCCGCGTGCTGATCACCATGGATGCCTATTACCGCGGCGGCAAGTTGCTCGATCACAAGGAAAAGGCCGATCAGGCAGTTACACTGGCCGCAAAAGAAGGACAGAAGGTCGACAAGGTCCTGATCTGGCAGCGTTATGCCGGCAAGTATTCCGGCGCCCCCGACATGGTCAAAGATCGCGATTTCTTTGTCAACGACGTGCTCAAGGACTACTACGGCGCGCGGGTGGAGCCGGAAAAAATGAACGCCGAAGAGCCGCTGTTTCTGATGTACACCAGCGGCACCACCGGCAAGCCCAAGGGCTGCCAGCATGGCACCGGCGGCTACCTGGCCTACACGGCCGGCACCTCCAAGTACGTTCAGGACATCCATCCCGAGGATGTCTACTGGTGCATGGCCGATATCGGATGGATCACGGGCCACTCCTACATCGTTTACGGGCCCCTGGCCATCGCCGCATCATCGGTGATTTACGAGGGCATTCCCAACTATCCGGATCCGGGACGTCCCTGGCGGATCGCCCAGGACCTGGACGTGAACATCTTCCACACGGCGCCCACCGCCATCCGCGCCCTGCGCAAGATCGGCCCGGACGAGCCCGCCAAGTACAACTACGAGTTCAAGCACATGACCACCGTGGGCGAGCCGATCGAGCCCGAGGTCTGGAAATGGTATTACAAGTCGGTGGGCAAGGGCAAGGCCGCCATCGTCGACACCTGGTGGCAGACCGAAACCGGCGGTTTTCTGTGCAGCACCCTGCCGGCCCTCAAGCCTATGAAACCCGGCAGCGCCGGACCGGGCATGCCCGGCATCCACCCCATCGTCTATGACGACGAGGGGGCCGTCGTGGAGGCCGGTGCGGGCAAGGCCGGCAACATCTGCATCCAGAACCCCTGGCCGGGGATGTTCCAGACCATCTGGGGGGATCGGGATCGCTTCGTGGACACCTACTTCGCCCGCTACTGCAAGGATCCCAAGAGCAAGAAATGGCAGGATTGGCCGTACATGACCGGCGACGCCGCCGTGGTGGCCGCCGACGGGTACGTGCGCATCCTGGGACGGATCGACGATGTCATCAACGTCTCCGGTCACCGCCTGGGCACCAAGGAGATCGAGTCCGCCGCACTGGTATGCGAAGAAGTTGCCGAAGCGGCAGTGGTGCCGGTGAACCATGAGATCAAGGGCAAGGAGCCGGATCTGTACGTGGCGCTCAAACCGGGTTTGAAGGCCTCCGCCGATCTGGCCAAGAAGATCTCCGACACCATATCCGAGGAAATCGGCAAGATCGCCAAACCGCGCAAGGTCTGGATCGTCGCGGACATGCCCAAGACCCGATCGGGCAAGATCATGCGCCGGGTGCTGGCCTCGATCTCCAACGCACAGGATGAAGGGGATGTGACCACCCTGGCCAATCCGGAAATTGTGACGGAAATCAAGAAAATGGTTCAGGGATAAAGCGATAGAGCGTTAGAGCTGCAAAGCCCTGTGACCGTTGTGTTGCTGAAAGGGAGCCGGCCCCTTTGTGGGGCCGGCCCCAATACATCCAACCTTAGCCCCGTTTGTTGACGAAAGGAGGTGATAACCAAACCGTGAGGCGCTGAATCGGCGCATATCCGAATTTCTTTCGACAACAGTCAATTGCATTGACGATTGCACAGGAGGAAAAAATGAGTGGAACAACTTGGGTCTACATTATGCTCGGCCTTTACATTATCTACTGCTTCTATTGGGGTTTGAAGGGGTATTTCTCCGAAAAAACCTCCGCCGGGTATGCTATAGCAGGCCGTTCCATCCCCTTTATCGCCTTTTTGATGGCGGCTACCGCCGCCTCATTCTCCGGGTGGACCTTTATCGGACACCCGGGGCTGATCTGGCGTGATGGACTGGCCTATGCGTTTGCCTCCTTTTATGTTCTGACCATTCCGATCACCGGCACCTTCTTCGCCAAACGGAACTGGCTCATGGGCAAGCGCTATGGATTCATCACCCCCGGCGACATGTTCGCCTACTACTACAACACCGAAGCGGTTCGTTGGCTGGTGGTCTTCACCGCGTTTCTCTACTCGATGTTTTACTCCGCGGTGCAGCTGATGGCCTCAGCGGCCCTGTTTCATTGGGTGGCCGGTGTGCCGGTGACCTTCGGCGCTATCTTCATGGCCTTTATCGTGTGGTTCTATGTCTGCTCCGGCGGACTGAAGGCCAGCACCTGGGTCGGCGTGCTGCAGTTCATCCTGCTGGTGGGCGGTATCATTCTACTGGGCTTTTTTGTCATCACCTCCGATGCCATCGGCGGCTGGTCCGCGTTTCAGACCAAGATGGCCGCATGGCCCGATGACATGAAGTTCAGGATGTTGAAGGTGCCGCGGGTGATCAACTGGGGCCTCGGAGCGGCTCCGGGCGAAACCGTCTGGACCGCCGTGATGGTTCTCACCTACATGTTCGCCCTGATGGGCATTCAGTCCTCACCGGCCTTTACGCTCTGGAACTTCGGCATCAAATCCCCGAAGCCGCTGGCCTGGCAGCAGGCCTTCATGTCCACGTTCGTGGTCGGCTTCGCCCTGTTCTACTTCACCGCTTTTCAGGGCATGGGAGGCCGCATCCTTCAGCTGCAGGGGGTGCTGGAACTCACCAAGGACTCTGACCTGGTGCCCAAACTGATGGTGGAGTACCTGCCACCGTTTGTTTTGGGGGTCGTGTTCATGGGTGCCATCGCCGCCATTCACTCTACCGCGGCACCGTACATCGGCACCGGCGGTTCGATCCTGCTGCGTGACGTCTACTGGCGTTACATCCGCAAGCAGCAGGCCGGCCATGCCGAGCAGATCTGGGTCAACCGACTGCTGGCCACCGTCGTGACCATCGCCGCCCTGTCGGTGGGTCTTACCTCAAAAGCCGCGCTGGTTATTCTCGGCGCCCTGGCAACCGCCTTCGGGTTCGTCATGTACGTGCTGCTGCTGGGCGTGCACTGGGGATTCAGGTTCCCGAGCATCGGTGCCACCTTGGGAGTGCTGGCCGGCATGGTAGCGGTCTTTCTGACCTACTACGTCTGGAGATACCCGCTGTCGATGCACTGCGCCTTCTGGGGCACCTTTATCGGCCTGGTGGTTGCCTATCTGTGCCGGGCCATCGGGTTCAAGGACAACGAGGAAACCATCAAGCGCCAGAACGAGGTGCGCGCTTTCCTTGACGACATCGACGCGCCCAGCGAATCCGGCAAGAAGTGGCGCGGGGTCATGAAGGTCTTCGTGCCGGTGTGGTATTTCTTTGCCATCGGCCCGGCCTGTATTCTGGGCAACAACGCCTTCTCCTTTGCCGGCTTCCCGCCCCTGTGGTCATGGCAGATCTTCTGGTGGATCACCGGTATCGTCATGATGTGGATGCTGTGCTTTAAAGCCGAACTGGCCACTACTTCCGCAACCCAGATCGAACGGGCCGAGAAGGAAACCATGATCGTGGTCAAAGAGGCCTAAAGATAACCCTTGAAGCCTAAAGGAGAGTTTCAAATGACTGATGACTTTTTTTGGATGCTGGGTATCGTTATTTTCTGCATCCTGTTCACCGCCTCCTTTGGTTGGGGGCTCTGGGGATAGGAAGATAGCGACAAATAAACCATAACCGCCGGCCGGGAGAACCCGTTTCTCTCGGCCGGTATCGATCTATTGCGTATCAAATCCATACGGCTATCCGGCGCCTTCCTTGCAACGGACCGCACAATTTTGAATCTTGTTGATTTCCGCGGAATCTGGTAAAGGCTGTTTCGTATATTCGCCGAATCAGAGCGGACCCCTCCTGTTGGATCTGTGGTGTGTTTTGTTCGAAGCTGGCAGAAGCGCGAAAAGGGCGGATTGGTTCCGACAGGACAATAAAGACATAAACGATCCGAGCTGAGATCTTAACCATAAATAGCAACCCGATAAGACTTTAACAAAGGAGGAGATGAAAATGGCGAACCCGTACGATGAAGCTTTTCAGAAATCGATCGAGGATCCGAACGGTTTCTGGGGAAAGGCAGCGGAAGACATCACCTGGTACAAAAAGTGGGACAAGGTGCTCGATGACTCCAACCCGCCTTTTTACCGCTGGTTTACCGGCGGCGAGCTCAATACCTGCTACAATGCACTCGACGTGCACGTGGAAAACGGTCTCGGCGATCAGGCGGCGATGATATACGACAGCCCTGTCACCGACACCATAAAAACCTATACCTACAGCCAGCTGCGCGATGAAGTCGCCAAATTTGCCGGTGCTCTGGCCGGACTCGGTGTTACCAAAGGCGATCGGGTCATCTGCTACATGCCGATGATCCCCGAGGCGGTGATCGCCATGCTCGCCTGCGCCCGCCTGGGTGCGGTTCACTCGGTAGTTTTCGGCGGGTTTGCCTCCAAGGAGCTGGCGGTGCGCATCAATGACGCCAAACCCAAAGTGATCGTCTCGGCTTCCTGCGGCATCGAAGTGGCCAAAGTCATCAAGTACAAGCCCTTGCTCGACGAGGCGATCAACCTTGCCGATTATAAACCCGAGAAATGCGTCATCTTCCAGCGGCCGATGGAAAAAGCCTCGATGGTCGCCGATCGGGACCTCGACTGGGCAGAGCTGGTGGCCGGCGCCAAACCGGTGGACTGCGTGCCGGTGGCGGCCACCGATCCGCTCTATATCCTCTACACCTCGGGCACCACGGGGATTCCCAAGGGCGTAGTGCGCGACAACGGTGGTCACGCGGTTGCCCTGAAATGGACCATGAAGAACATTTACAACGTCGACAAGGGGGATACCTACTGGGCGGCTTCGGATGTGGGCTGGGTGGTCGGCCACTCCTACATCGTTTACGGACCGCTGCTGCGGGGCTGCACCACGATCCTATTCGAAGGCAAACCGGTCGGCACACCGGATGCCGGTGTGTTCTGGCGGGTGATCGCTCAGCACAATGTCCGAACGCTGTTTACGGCCCCGACGGCCTTCCGGGCCATCAAACGCGAGGACCCCAGGGCCGAACTAGTCAAAAAACATGACCTGTCGAATTTCTACGCACTGTTTCTGGCCGGCGAACGCCTCGATCCGGACACCCTCAAGTGGGCCGAAGAGGCGCTGCAGGTGCCGGTCATCGACCACTGGTGGCAAACCGAAACCGGCTGGGCCATCGCAGCCAACTGCCTGGGTATCCACCAGTTTTCGGTCAAACCCGGATCACCCACCAAACCGGCTCCGGGCTGGAACATGATGGTTCTCGATACGGAGACCAAAGAGCCGATCAAACCCGGTGATATCGGCGCTCTGGTCGCCAAGCTGCCGCTGCCCCCCGGAACCCTGCCGACCCTCTGGAACAACGATGCCGGCTTTCTGAAAGCTTACATGGATCTGTTCCCCGGTTATTATGCCACCCACGATGCCGGTTTTATCGATCAGGAAGGCTACGTTTGGGTGATGACGCGCACCGACGACATCATCAATGTCGCCGGTCACCGGTTGTCCACCGGCGGGATGGAAGAGGTGCTGGCCGATCACCCGGATGTGGCCGAATGCGCCGTGCTGGGGGTCGATGACAAGCTCAAAGGACAGGTGCCGGTGGGCTTTATTGTGCTCAAGGCCGGAGTGGATCGCGCCGAAAGCGACATCGTCAAGGAAGTTATCCAGATGGTGCGTGATCGAATCGGTCCGGTTGCATCTTTCAAAACCGCCACCGTGGTCAAGCGTCTGCCGAAAACCCGTTCCGGCAAAATCCTGCGGGGCACCATTCAAAAGATTGCCGACAACAAGGAATGGAAGATGCCGGCCACCATCGATGACCCGGCCATTCTGGGTGAAATCGAAGAGGCCCTGGAGGGGATCGGATTGGCCAAATCGAGAAAGGAATGATCAACAACTTGTGCGTCATTCACGGGTGAAAATTCAATTGTCCGGAAATCCCGCGGCAATGTTACTATGCACCTGAAAATAGCCGGCACCACGGATCCTTCCGGTGCCGGCTATCGGTTTCAATCGAGATGTCGTCAGAACTCCCCGCCCGTGAAGTTTGGTAAAACCGGTTCAAAGCCGGAAGATCGGTAACCGGGATGGGTTAGGTTGTTTACATGGGGAAAAAGATTCTCATAGTCGATGATGAACCGAGTATCATCGTACCGTTGCAGTTTCTCATGGAGCAGAACGGGTATGATACGATGGTGGCCTTCAGTGGAGAGGAGGCCATGGAATCCATTCTCGCGGACCCGCCCGACCTGATCCTGTTGGATATCATGCTGCCGATTATCGATGGCTTCGAGGTTTGCCAGCGGGTCCGGGAAAGATCGGAACTGGATCATGTCCGGATCATCATGATCACCGCCATGGGCAGCGAGGCCAACATTGCCAAGGGTTTGGCGCTGGGAGCCGATGCCTACATCACCAAACCGTTTTCCAACGCCGCAGTTGTGGAGAAGGTGAGAGAACTCCTTAAGCAGAAAGATGAAACGAAGTAATATTTTCTGGTTGTTTGCCGTTGCCAGCGCTGCATTCACCGTCCTGGTGGTTGCCAGCCTGGCTTTTCTATTCTGGCAGCAGCTGCCCCCGACAGAAAAAGATCTGGTCGCCCGCCTGGCCCACGATTACATCGGATACATTTTCAGTGCGGCGGTTTTTCTGCTGGCCGGTCTCGGCTTCGCTCTGGACTGGCTCTTTCGCCTCTACATTCTGCCGCTCGACAAGCTAGCCGAAGAGACCCGCTTGATTCACTCGGTGAATCCATCGCACCGCATCCACCTGGAGGGAAGCCGTGACATCGTGCGGCTGGTAAACATCATCAATGAATCGGCCGACCAGTACGAATACCTCAACAGCCAGCTGAACACGGAAATCGAGAGGGCACGGGCCGATGCCGACGAGGAAAAGAACATCCTGGCCGCCGTTATGGCCGAGCTGCCGGAAGGGGTGTTGATCTGCAACAAAGATGGGCGGATCCTGCTCTACAATAAACGCGCCCGCCGCTACCTGGTCGGTGAAATCGGCAGCATAGAATCATCCGACGTCTCCCCCGGTCGATTCATCGGTCTCGGACGTTCGGTCTTCGGCGTGATCGACAAACATCTGATCGTTCACGCCCTGGATGAAATTGCCCGCAAACTCAAAAGCGAAGATGCGGACATCGCATCTTACTTCGTAACCATGGGCGCCGACCAGCGACTGTTGCGGGTCGAAGCCGTGCCGCTTCTCGACCATCGAAGACAATTCACCGGATTCGTCCTCATTTTCCGTGATATCACCCGGCAAATGGAATCCGGCAGCCGGCTGAACGTACTGCTGCGTTCTCTGGGCCGCGGCACTCGCGCCTCTCTGGCCAGCATCCGGGCCGCCATCGAGGCGATCATCGAGTATCCGAATATGGACAGTGGAAAGCTGCAGAAGTTCAAGGAAATCATCCACAGCGAGACGATCACCATCGGACGCATCATCGATGACGCCACCAGCAGTCATTTCATAAACCTGCGGTCGTACTGGCCCCTGACCCAGATGAGCGGCCGGGACATGCTGGCCGCAACGGCCAGAAAAGCCGAGGAGATCCTCGGCATTGACATTCTCACCGAGGCAGCCGACGAAGACCTGTGGTTGAAGGTGGACAGCTATTCGATCATTTCTGCCCTGACATTTCTGCAAAAGCAGCTGATCGAGGTGACCGGCAGCCACCGTTTGATTTACAAAATGGCGAGGGAGGGCCGGTTTGCCTGCTTTGACATTATCTGGGAGGGAAAACCGGTTCGGCCGGAGACCCTCCGAAAATGGGAAGAACAGCCGGTTGCTGTCGACCGGCAGGCACTTTCATCCACACTCAAAGAAATCATCGAACAGCACGCTGCCGAAATCTGGTCGCACGCATACAAGGACAGGCAAAAGGCCTACCTGCGCCTGTTGTTCCCGGTTGCCGAATCGGTGGAAAACGGGCGCATCCGAAACCTGACCATTCTTCCCAAGAGCCGGCCGGAATTTTTCGACTTCGACCTGTTCAGCCAGCCGGGCCAGCGTCCGGAACTGGATCAACACCTGCTGCCGGAGCTCACCTACACAGTATTCGATACGGAGACCACCGGCCTGGACCCCCAGGGAGGCGACGAGATACTTTCAATCGGTGCCGTCAGGATCGTCAACAATCGAATCCTGAGGGAAGAGTGTTTCGATCAGCTCGTCGATCCGCGGCGCCGGATACCGGAGGAATCGATTCGGATTCACGGCATCCTGCCGGAAATGGTAACCGGGCAGCCTCCAATCGAAAAGGCCCTGCCTTCTTTTCTCCAGTTTAGCGAAGATACAATCCTGGTGGCCCACAATGCCGCTTTCGACATGCGCATGCTGCAGTTGAAAGAAGAGCTCTCCGGGGTCCGGTTTTCCAACCCGGTCCTCGACACCATGCTGCTGTCGGCCGTGGTGCAGCCCGGGCAAAAGGATCACGACATGGAGGGCATCGCCGCCCGCCTGGGGATCAGTATCGTCGGCCGTCACACTGCCCTGGGAGATGCCCTGGTGACAGCGGAGATATTTCTGAAGCTGATTCCGCTATTGAAAAAGCAGGGCATCGCGACACTCGGGCAGGCCCGCAGTGCTTCCAGAAAGACCTATTACGCCCGCCTGAAATACTAACCCCCCCTCAAAATGCGTCTAAAGCTCCCGGACTGCGTTGCGGGTCGGCTCGAATTGCTCGCATACTGACGTGTATGCTCCTCTTTCGCGCCACCCCACGCCTTGTCCTGAACGCCGATACACTATTTTGAGGAGGATTTTTACCCTGGCTTTGAAGCCCCCCGCGTATCTGCCGGTTGCGTTTTACACCTCTATACTGACCGTCTTGATGGGCAGGGTGAAGGAAAAGGTAGACCCCTTGCCTGGCTGGCTTTCCACCCAGATCCGCCCGTTGTGAAAATCGATGATCCTTCGCGTGATGGCCAACCCCAGGCCGCTTCCCCGCGGCCGGCCCTTGGTCACATGGCGGATCTGGCGAAACTCGTCGAAGATAACGTTCTGGTCCGATTCATTGATGCCGATGCCGTTATCGCGCACGTTCACCTGCATCCGGTCGGCAGCCACCTGCAGGTCGATGTCGATCTTCCCGTGGTTGTCACGGCAGAATTTGACGGCATTGGATATCAGGTTGACCATTGCCTGAATCAGCCGATCCCGATCACCGGTAATCAGCGGCACGTTTTCGGGCAGCCGGCAGCCAACATTGATCTTCTTTTCTTCAATCAGCTGGTTGGTGGTTGTCAGGGCATCCTCAATCACCTCTTTGAGATTCAGGTGCGAAATATGCCAGTCCATCGCGCCGGTTTCAATCTTCTGAAAATCGAGGACTTGATTGATCAGGCGGGTCAGGCGCTCGCTCTCCTTGACGATGATCGATGTGAAGCTGCGGTGCTGCTGGGAGTCGAGTTTCGGGTTGGTATGCAGGATTTCCGCGATGGACCGAACGGACGTCAGCGGTGTACGCAGCTCGTGGGTCACGGTGGAAATGAACTCGTCTTTGAGGCGATCGAGCTCCTTCAATCTTTCATTGGCGGCCTTGAGCTCGTTGGTGGCGATTTCCAGCTCCCGGCTGTAAGCGATGACCTGCCGTGTTTCATCGAGGATGTTCATCACCTCGTCGATGCCCAGCGGTTCCTCCTTGGCAACGGTTCCCACGACCACCCGTGCCGAAGCAGATCCGATCGTACCGGCCAGCAGTTTTTCAACGTGGCTGACCAGCGCGGCGTCGGCGGTCATCGACTGGTTCAAATCGATGGCATGGCGACTGGCGTACTCGGCCAGCATCTCCTCTGTCCGCTCGGGCCCCATGAACCGATTCAGCAGGGAACGCAGGTCGCCCACCTGGGCGGTGCCGCGCCAAAGGCTCGATCCGCCGGAGTCGACCGAATACTTGAACACATCGACGAAAAACGTTGCCTGGGTGTGTTCAATGGCGCTGGGCACACCGAAAAGCGAGACACCCACAAACATCGTGCAGTTTGCCAGCAGACTCCAGAAAACGGCATGGGCAATATGATCGAGATCGGTCAAACCGAATAGATGAAAGGGTTTGAGCAGGGCGATACCAAAAGGGCCTTTGGCGACAATCTCCGTGGGCAGGAACCCTGCTTGTACCAGGGACGGAATCACCAGCGTGTAGCCCCAGACGAAAAAGCCGGCAATCAGACCGCTCATCGCTCCGGCCTTGGTGCCGCGCTTCCAGAAGATGCCGGCCAAAATCGATGGTGCGAACTGGGTCACCGCCACGAAGGAAATCAAGCCGATGGAAACCAGCGAGTAGTATTCACCGACGAAGCGGTAGTAGGCATAGCCGAGCAGCAACACGAGAACGATACTGCCGCGGCGGATCGAAAGCAGTACGTTGCTCAGATCGCTTCTTTGCGCCAGCCCCAGCAAAGGCCAGCGCAGCATCACGGGCATTACCAGATCGTTGCAGATCATCGTCGACAGGGCGATGGTTGCCACGATCACCATCCCGGTTGCAGCCGACATCCCGCCGATGAACACCAGCAGGGCCAGAACCGGCCGGTTCATTTCCATCGGCAGGGTCAACACGAAGGTGTCCGCGTCCGCACCGCTGCCCTGGAAATGAAGAACGCCGCCGAAGGCGATGGGCAGCACGAAGATGTTGATGGCCAGCAGGTAAAGGGGGAAGAGCCAGATGGCTTTGTTGAGGTGGTCTTCATTGACGTTTTCCACCACGATGACCTGAAACTGGCGGGGCAGAAACATTACGGCCATCATGGAGAGCAGGATGTGGATGCACCAGTTGGCATACATACCGGGCCGGCTGCCCATGGTCAGAGATTGACGCAGCTCGGGCATCGACCGGGCCTTTTCAAAGATATCGCCGAACCCCTGGTAGATGCCGTAGGTGACAAACACGCCGACCGCCAGAAAGGCGATCAACTTGACGATCGACTCGAAGGCAATGGCCGCCACCAGGCCTTCGTGCCGTTCGGTCGCCTCCAGGTGCCGGGTGCCAAACAGGATGGTGAAAACGGCCAGTATCAGGGCGATGTAAAAAGCGGTGTCTTTAAAGACCGGAACTTCTGCAAAATGGCGGGGGAGGCTCGTGAGGGGGAAATCGATCACGATCAGGTAGCTGGTCGCGATGGCCTTCAGCTGCAGTGAGATGTAGGGGATGATCCCCAGCACGGCAATGATGGTCACAACGCTTCCCAATGCGGTGCTCTTGCCGTAGCGGGAAGCAATGAAATCCGCAATGGAAGTGATCCGGTGAATTTTACTGATGCGGATGATTTTGCGCAGCACCAACCATCCGAGGGCTGCCACCAGAGTGGGTCCGATGTAAGTGGGCAGAAAGCCGAGCCCGAACGTTGCGGCCCGGCCGACACTGCCGTAAAAGGTCCAGGCGGTGCAATAAACCGCCAGGGAGAGGGCGTAGATATAGGGATTGCTGACCAGGCTCATGCCGATTTCCGCATGCCGGTCACCGATAAAAGCGATGGCAAACAGCAGGCCGATGTAGCTGAAGGAGAAGAAGAGAACTGTCTCGGTGGATAGCACGGGTTTTCACCTCAGGTCCGAAGGCGGTTTCGATTCGCGAACCTGGTTTCTGGTCACATACCGGATAAAGACGATCACCAGCAGCCACACCCCGAAACAGTAATGGTAGAGGACCGGAATGCCGAGCAGGTCCGATTCGATGTTAAACAGGGAGATAATGGGGTAGTTGAACAACACGAATCCCAGCAAAAACAACCCTACCAGTCGTCTGCCTTTGATCGATTCGGGTGTCATTGTTCTGCGGCTCCTTGCGGTATCTGGTTGGCGGTGCTGTCGTTACAGGTAGCTTCGGCCATCACGGTGCTTTCGGAAAAGCCGACAAAAATTCATGAACAAGCGGGTTGCAGCTGGAGTGGACAACGATATGGTCGATCCCGTTTCAAGATGCCGATTGGAGAGGCTGCGCGTCGGCGCGCCGGTTTCGAGTATAATCGAAACGGATTGCGGAGTCAATGCAGCGACCCGTGCAAGGCAGGGCAATCGGTTTTCCGCCTATTGTGTTGGCGCTTTGACCGGATATCTGATACAGCAGAGCGAAGTTCACCACGGGCAACGCACCGCCAGAGGCTTACCGCTGATAGCATGGCCATACACAAGATCTACATCGACCGCGAAGTATCAGGCAACCCGCTGATTCCCGAAATCTGCGCCCGGTTGAATCTGCCGGCTGAAACGGTCGACTCCTACCGGCAGGTATTTGCCGCGGTATCTGCAACCGACGACCCGATCGCCGCCGGCAAGCAGGTGCTGTTTCTGACCCGCAACCAGGGGGCTTTCATCAAGAGTTGCCCCGGAACCCGCGAGTACCTGTGCTGCGACTACCAGATCCTGCATATCGGGACCTACTGCAGTATGGATTGCTCCTACTGCATTATGCAGAGTTATTTTCACCCGCCGGTACTGCAGTTTTTTGTCAACCATGAAGATCTGCTGGCCGAGCTCCGCAGGCTCTTTGCACGGCAGACAATCAGCCGCATCGGCACCGGCGAGTTTACCGACAGCATGATCTGGGATATCTGGACCGATCTTTCGCTCGATCTGGTGCCGGCATTCGCCCGTCAACGCCAGGCGGTTCTGGAGCTCAAAACCAAAACCACGGCTGTCGACAAACTGCAAAAAATTGACCACAACCGAAAAACCATCGTGGCATGGTCGCTGAACACCGATCGGGTCATCCGTCAGGAAGAACGCGGGACCGCTTCGCTGGCGGCCCGCATCAAGGCGGCGGCCCGCTGCCAGCGATGGGGGTATCCATTGGCGTTTCATTTCGATCCGATGCTGCTCTACGACGGCTGCGAAGCGGAGTACCGCAAGGTGGTGGCGCTTCTTTTCGATCAGATCGAAGCGGAAAACATCGCATGGATCAGCCTGGGCGCTTTTCGTTTCATGCCACCGTTGAAAAGCATCGTTCAGGATCGATTTCCGGAATCAAAAATCGTGTACGGCGAGTTCGTGCCGGGGCTGGACGGAAAGTTGCGCTATTTCAAACCGCTGCGGATCGAACTGTTTCGAAAAGTGGCGTCGTGGATTCGCGACCATGCTCCGTCTGTGCCGGTGTACTTGTGCATGGAAGACGATGAGGTCTGGCGCAAGGCCATCGGTTTTACACCGGCAGACAAAGGCGGGCTGGGCCGCATGCTGGATGAAAGTGCCGTGCGGCTGTGCGGGTTGAATCCGGCCGGTCTGGGGTAGGGACGTGAAAAGGCGGCAGATGCAGTTTCGGCTGGCCCGAATCATATTGGCTTCCGTTCTGGTTTGCCTGGTCGGCTCGGTCGCTTTGGCAGTCGATTGGATACGGGTTCGGTGGGTGGATGACGGAGACACGATCGTGCTGGTGGACGGCCGCAGGGTGCGCTATATCGGCATCAACGCACCGGAGATCGCCAACGAGCAATACGGGCGGAAAGCGCAGCCGTTGGGCGACGAGGCCCTCGCGTTCAACCGGCACCTGGTGCACCACAAGCGGGTTCTTCTCGAATTCGACGAGGAAACCCGCGACGCATACGACCGCCTCCTGGCGTACGTGTTTTTGCCGGGAAAGCAGATGGTCAACGAGCAGATGGTGGCCAGCGGGCTGGCGTATGTGCTGCCCCACTGGCCCAATAGGCGATACGATGCGCAGCTGCTCAGGGCACAGCGCGCGGCCATGCAGGCAGCCAGGGGCATCTGGCGGCAATGGAAAGGGATCGACCAGGCAGTGATCGGCAACCGCAGGTCCCGGCGATTTCACGCCGACTCTTGCCCCAACGGCAGCAAGATCAGCGCCCGCAACCGCATCCGTTTCAACAGCCCGTGGGAGGCGTTCTGGGAAGGGTATGCGCCCGCGAAAGAATGCTTCCAAAAATAAAGGAGTTGCGGGTGCAACTCCTTTATCGTTTCTTTGTTCCCGCGGCGGCGGGTCTGTGTGCCGGTCTTTTGCAGCGGGGCTTTATTCGGCTTCCTTTTTCGCTTCGGCCACGATCTTTTCGGCGATCTGGGCCGGGACTTCCTCGTAGTGGGAAAACTTCATGGTGTAGATGCCGCGACCGCCTGTCATGCTGCGCAAATCGGGTGCATAGGTCAGAAACTCGGCCATCGGCACCTGGGCCTTGATCAGCTGATTGCGGCCGGCGCTGTCCATGCCCAGAACCCTTCCGCGGCGCCCGTTTAAATCCCCCATGATGTCGCCGGTAAAGTCGTCCGGTGTGGTGATGG
>LJNK01000118.1 GCA_001303025.1 Deltaproteobacteria bacterium SG8_13 | reverse complement strand
ATGCCGGTTCCTGACCATCTCTTCAAACCCACCCACACCTTCAACGATCTGTACTGGCATTACGGCGCCGCCACGCGAGCCGCTCATCTCTTCCGTTCGACCGCCGCCTACCTGGCCGTATTCGTGCATGCCCTGCCCAGCGTGGCCTGGGGGGTGATTTTTTTCGGCTGCTTTATCGGCCTTACGCCCTCGGCAGCCGCCAAAGACCCGGTCGTCTCCAGCTATCTGTTTTACCTGGTGTCGGGCCTGTCATTGCTGTCACCGGTCTTTTTTGCCCTTGCCCAGATGCCGCCCGGCATTCGGTATTTCAATGTCTTTTTGTTCCTGGCGGTGTTCATCGCGCTGTTGCGCATCTGCAGCCGGCAGTATCGAAGCCGGCTGAAACCGCTGGTGGTTGCGGTCTCCATTGGCCTTCTGGTGGCCGAAGTGCTCGCGTATCGGCCGGTATTCGGCGCCTTCGCACCGTTCTGGGCCCATGAACCCGACACGCGGTTTACCGCAACGGTCCAGCCGGGACAGTTGGTATCGATGTTTCGCTGGACCGGCTGGGGGGAGGAGGTGATGCTGGCCGGCCGGCGCATTGAAAACCGTTGCCGGAACGCCGGCTGCGGCGACATCCGGCTTTTCTGGGCGTATCCGGGGGCCTGGCTGCAGCCGACAGCCATCGCCCGCGAAAACATTGCCGGCATCACCGGCCACAGCCGGCTGAACTACGACGACAGGGAGTATGTTGTCGTCAACCGGTCGGCAGTAGTGCAACAAATGGTTTCGTTTCCCCGTCAGGCGGACCCGGTCGACACCATCCGCTTTGGCGGCTACACCCAGGCGTGGATCTTCCGGGGGGATGATCTGCGCAAAGCCGGCTTCCGCTTCTAGAAGTGGTTTCCGGCGATGGTACAGGCCCCTGCCGGCATCGCTGCCTGGTGGCGCCCAATCCATAATTGTTGGAAAAGCGCGGTTGAAAAGCCATCTTAAGGGCGGGACCAACAGACTTTTTTGAGTCGGCTTTAGTATAGCGATACCGGATCGCGCAGGATCAGATCGATCGCTGCGGAGGCGGAAGCGGCCGGCTGCGGGAAGATGTCCTGCAGGTTGCGAATGTGTCGCAGGTTGTCGGCGATGCGCAGGATCAGGGAAGAGAAGATGCCTTCCTCCATCTCGGCGATGTGCAGGGCCGTCTCCCAGGGTGCGCCGTTGGCCCAGGCGAACACGGCCGCCGCCGGACGGATAAACAGCGGTCGGACCGCAAACCCGGCGGCGAACATCTGGCGGGCGAACGGCGTCAGGGCTTCTTTGAGGTCCACAAATGCGCCCTTTAACAGCTTCGGCAGCGAGTCGCCGTCCAGGTGATCGTCCGATTCCTTTTCGAATACGAAACAGGAAACCACGGCGGCCATCAATACCGGGTCCTTCACCGGCAGAGCGCCCAGCCGGAACCCTTCGGCGATCAGCAGGGGCTGATCCACCCGTAGCCGGGATGCCCACATCCCGTCTTCGGTAAGACTGCCGTCCGGCAGAACGTACCGGTGTTGCTGCAAAAACTCCAGGTGCCGCAGGAAATCACGCCACAGAAACCGGCGGTCGGCCCGGGCCGGATCCGACAGCCCCCGCTTTGCGTCCCGGCCGCCGAGCAGGTAGGTGGCAAAGGAGCGCTCGAGCAGTTTTTGAATCTGCTCGGGGCTGTGGGACAGCAGCAGGTTCAGCACCATGGAAAAGTTGATCTTGATTTGACTGACCACGTTGGAAGGTCGGGCGTGCAGCAGCCGGGCGATCATCTGCAGGTCCATGAACTTTCCCGGAACGCTGACCGCAAAACCGACGTTGTCCATGCCCCGGCGGCCGGCCCGGCCGGTCATCTGGTGAAACTCGGTGGGTGTCAGCGGGGAAAAATCGACGCCGTTGTAGCGGTCCGAGTTGAACATCACCACCGTGCGCGCCGGAAAGTTCACACCAGCCGCCACGGTGGAAGTGGCAAAGACCGCATCGAGCAGCCCGTCGGTCATCAGGTTTTCCAGTATCAGCTTCCAGGCCGGCAGCTGCCCGCTGTGGTGCGAGCCGACCGCCAGGTTTTCCAGAAACCAGCGCTGCTTGTGCTCGGCCATGTGGCTGCTGTGGGATACGAGCATACTCACCCGGCGTTGCAGTTTCTGGCGGCGCAGGTCGTCCTCGATCTGGTTGTTCTGGCACAGCTGCAGCGCCCGGTCGCAGTCCGCTCTTGATTTGAGGAAAAAGATGACCGGGTGGAGCCGGTATTTTTTCAACACGGCCAGGATGTCGCCGAACGGCGGCAGTTTGCCCGGCGAGGCGATGCGCGGTGGCTTGCGGGCATGGACGAAATCGCCCACTTTTTTGTAAAGCCGTGTTTTTCCGCCCTTTGCACTGGCCTTGAGCAGGGGTGTCAGCGTGCCGCTGGGGTGAAAAAACAGCGGGTAGAGCGGGACCGGGCGGCGGGTTTCCGCCACCACCCGGCAGGGCCGGGAGCGGATGTGGGAGAGCCAGGCGGCGATCTGGTCGGCATTGCCGATGGTGGCCGACAACAGCAGCAGGGGGATTCGGGTGGGCAGGTAAATCATGACCTCCTCCCACACCACTCCGCGCTCCGGGTCTCCGAGAAAGTGGGCTTCGTCGAGAATCACCAGGTCGGTGTTCAGGGTCTCTCCGCGGTGCATGGCATCGTAGAGGTGGTTTCGCAAAATTTCAGTGGTGCCGATGATCACCGGCGCTTCGGCGTTTTCCTTGCGGTCGCCGGTGAGAATGCCCACCTGGTCTGCGCCGAATGCAGCGCTGAACTCGGTGTACTTGGCGTTGGAAAGGGCCTTGAGGGGCGATGCGTACCAGGCACGTCCGCCGGTTTCGGCCAGCAGCCGGGCAATGGCCCGTTCGGCGATCCAGGTTTTTCCCGCCCCGGTGGGGGCGGTGACCAGGCAGTCGGCCGATGCCATCGCTGCCAGGGCCTGGAGCTGGAAGGGATCGGGCCGGAAGGGTTGCTTGGGCGGCACGCCGATCGTGGCAAAGACTTTTTTCAGCTTTGGTTCGGCGGCCGGCCGGATGGTGACCCGGGTGGTCTTTCTGGGGGTAAATCGACTTTTTTTCCGCCCGGCAGGCCGCTGCCGGGGTCTGTATGGGGTGCGCTTGGCCATCAAACCTCAAAGCATGGGGTGCACATCGCCGCTACCGCTGCCGCGCAGCGATCACAGGGTCTGAAATCCTGCCGCCGAGTAAAACCATCGAGTCGGTCCCCCGGCGTTTGAGCGCCAGCGCCAGCTTACAGCCGCGATATCATTTCCTGCACGGCCGTCTTGGCCCGCGAGTCGGTCTCGAAAGGCGAGACGCCTTTCAGGTCCGCCTCGATAAGGGCGTCGTCAAAAGGCAGAAATCCCAAAAATTCGAACTCCGGCATGTGATCCCGCAGAAAGGCTTCGTCCTTTTCGGACCGGATCTTGTTGCCCACCACCACCACGTTGGTGAGCCGGATTTCCGCGGCCAGCTGCTTGATGTGGGCCGCCGTGTCGATACTGCGGCGGCCCGGCTCGACGACGACGATCAGTTTGTCAACCGCCTTGGCCGTGGCCCTGCCGAGATGCTCGATACCGGCTTCCATGTCGAGCACGACGACTTCGTCGCGCTGCAGCACGATGTGCCGCACCAGGGCCTTGAGCAGGCTGCTTTCCGGGCAGATGCAGCCGGCACCGCCCTTCTGCACTCCGCCCAGACGCATCAGCTTGATGTTTTCCAGCCGCGCCGACAGGGTTTCCGGCAGGTCGTCCACCTTGGGGTTCAGGGAAAAGTAGCCCCCGATGGCACCGGGCGTGGCGCCGGTGCGCTCGATGACCAGGTCTTTCATCTCGGAGATCGGCACGATCTGTTCGGAATCCTTCACACCGAGCGCCGAGCCCAGGTTGGCATCCGGGTCCGCGTCGATGGCCAGCACGTGCTTTCCGTTTTCGTTCAGGGTTCGAATCAAAAGCGCGGAAAAAGTCGTTTTTCCCACTCCGCCTTTCCCGCTCACGGCCAGTTTCATAAGAGCATCCTTTCCAGAAAAGTTTGGTGTGCGCGCATGGGTTGGACGGCATTGAATATAAGACGGAATCGGGAAGATGCAAACAGGTGTGGGGGGCAGGCACCCGTCGGAATTTTCGCGCCGGCGGTCAGCGGGACTCCTGCCCGGCCCGTGACTGCAGCCGGCAGGGCAGCTGTGCATTCCGGAAACTTTTTGCCGGCCGGAGCGCTTTACTGCTGAACCGGCGTCAAAAAACCCGCTCCGGTGGTCATGTAGAGCTGCACGCCCAGGTCGTCGAAGTAGGCCCGTATGCCGCCGTGGCCCAGGGCAAACAGGCCCAGCTCCGGCCGGTCGAAGGGAAAGTAGGTGTCCGGCGGCGTAAACAGGTCCGGATCGTCGCTGGAGATGATGGTGTAGCGGCCGTTTTCGTCCATGAGACGTTCGATGGTCGGGATCGAATGATTGATGTCGATGTCCCACTCCAGCAGCGTGAAGAAGTCGTTTGACGAGGTTGTGAGCTGGCCTTCGTCGGCCGGCCACTCCAGGGTCCCGCGGGGGTTGGCCAGGCGCAGCTGGTCGTAGCCGTTGTCGTAGGGTCCGCCGGTGTCCGCCGTAGCGGCCGAGTTCAGGTACGCCTTGATCAGGTTGGTGCGCTGCTTGTAGCTGACCGCCGTGGCCAGGTCGTTGCCCTTGCCCGCCACGTTGATGGCGCCGCCGGTGAACGGTGCGGAAGAAATCCGGTTGAGGCAGATCATGCCGGCGGCGTTGCCGCCGGCCCAGCTTCCGGAGCGCACGATCGGGTCGAAGATCACCCGGCCATACACACCGCCGGGCTGGGTGACCAGGTCGCCGGCCTCGATCTCGGTGGTGCCGCCGCTGGTGAAGTCGATGACCGCCGCTTCGATCACCCGCACCATCAAGGTGGCGTAGTCGAGGGGCAGGTCGTATATCTCCTTGGTGGTGATGCGCACGTCGTCGATCCACCAGCCGTTGCGCACGTCGAGCGGGTCGTTGTCCCGGTCGAACAAGAACCGGATCCGCACGTCGCTGTTGCCGCCTCCCGCGTAGCTGCTCAGGTCAAAAGTTTTTTTCACCCAGCCGTTCACGTCACCCGGAAGATCGACGCTGTTGGACGTGTAGTGGGCGTAAGGGGAGTCGTCCGGCTCCGGCCCGGTGCAGTGGTTGGAGATCCGGTCGTTGAGCGTGGTCCAGGGGCCGGCCGTGCCGTTGGTGGAGATCTGGACGTACCCGAAGTCGTCGCAAGAATAGATCCGGTACCAGGTCCAGAAGGTCAGCACGGCCGAATCGTATCCGGACAGATCAATCGGCGGGGAGGTCGGGGTGATGTTTTCCCCGTCTGCGTAGGAGCCGGCATAGCCGCCGTAAGA
>LJNK01000117.1 GCA_001303025.1 Deltaproteobacteria bacterium SG8_13 | reverse complement strand
TACAGCGAAATAATCTTTTTCCAGGACAAGCGCGCCTATGAGGAGTTCACCAGCGGAAGTTTCGAATTCGACGCCAGCGCATCCGCCGTGGCCATTACCGCCGGTGTCCAGGCCCAGGCAGGCACAGCGGGAGCCTCTGCCGGTGCGAGTGCCGGTCCGGCTACCGGCGAGCAGGTCAGCGGTGGGTACAGCAAAGGAATGGCCGTGTTTGTCCACGCCCGGGGCGGGCTGATGTACGAGGCGTCCATTGGCGGTCAGAAGTTCAGCTTCCGGCCGAAGTAATCGACATTTGAGACAATCCTGCCCTGCAGCTTTCGGCGGCGCAGGTTCTATCAAAGCGCCAACGAGAGAGGACAACGGTCTTTACATGATTCCGATAAATTCAACCTCCAGTTTCTTCTGGAAATTCTCGATGCGCGCAAAAATTTCTTTGAGCATGCGCTGCTCGATGCGCGTCAGCGACTTCGGATTGATGTAGTTGTCCGGTTTTTTCTTTTCGTCGATGATCGCGGTCACCTGCCGGACCAGCCGCAGCTGCATCAAAAAGCCGTAGGCTTTCTCCAGTTCCTCGTATTCCTTTTGGGAAATGACATCTTTCAGGCGTAAATGCGACAGCCGCTTCAATGTGTTGGTCTCCTCGACTTTGTGACGCAGGGCGTAAATACGGGCAAAGTCGACGATGGGGGTCATAGCCGACTTGATATCGAACTTGTCGCGGTGCTCCCCCTTAGACTCCACCACGAAGCTGCGGAAAAATCCGATCGGCGGTTTGAAGTGCAGGGCGTTTTCGGAAAGGTGCCAGAAAAAGCCGGCCCAGTCTCGCAGGGAATCCAACAGATGCCGGCGCAAGCTGCTGATGAGGCTCCCATCCCCATAGCCGAGCCGAAAATCGAAGAAAATGCTCGCGTGCAGCAGATCTTCGGCCTCCGCTGCGTGAATCCAGTTCAAGAAACGATTTTTCCACACCGAAAGGGGCTGGCACAGTTTCGGGTTTTTGGCCATCACCCCGCCCTCGCAGAACGCGTATCCTGCCTGGTTGAGCAGTTCGTTGGCCTTTTCCCCGAATTTCAAAAAATAATCGCCAACCTCCTTTAGCCGGTCTTGCGGCACGTCCTCGAAGACGATGGCATTGTCCTGGTCGGTCTTCAACGTCTGCTCCCCGCGCCCTTCGCTGCCCATGATCATGAAGGCGAACTTCGCCGGAGGCTCTCCCATCGCATCGAGGGTAAACCCCATAACCTTTTTGAGAATGGCATCCGAAACCGTTGTAATGAAATGGGTGAGATTGTCGGCTTTGGCGCCGCTGGTCACCAGCGTGCGAATCAGCTGCGGCAGGTGATTGTGTTCGGCGACGACTTCGTCGATGCTGACGGCTTCGGTTATGGTGCGAATCAGAAACAAAGGGGATTGGCCCTGGGCGCCAAGCAGGTCCCGGTTGGTGAGAATACCGACCACATTGTCGTCCACGTCGGTGATCGCCAGATGGCGGATGTCGTTTTCCATCATGGCCATCATGGCATCGAAGACCTGGGCATATTCGGGGATGGTTCTCACCGGGGTGCTCATGATGTCGGTGACCGGCCGGGTCGTATCAAGGCCCCGGGCAATCACTCTGCGGGCGAGGTCTCTTTCTGTCACCACCCCTACGCAATTGCCTTTTTCGGAATTGACAAACAACGAGCTGATGTTTTTGCGGGTCATCACTTCGGCCACCTCGCGAATGGACATCGAAACTGTTCCGAAGATCGGTTCCATGGAATAGATACTGGCGACATGCTGGTTGAAAAACTGCATGCTCTCTTCCCGGGGACCCATTGTTTTGTTGACGATAGCGGCATAGGACCGCTCCAGCATGCGCTTGCCGAAGGTGTCGGTGAAAAACTCCGTAAATGATTCATAGCTTCTGCACAGGGCGAGAAATTGCTGCTTGGGCAGCATGTAAAAATACGCCTCTTCAAGAGTTCGGACGGTGCGAACGGATATGCCGTCGTTGAGCAGAATGGAAATGCCTCCGTACATATCTCCTTCGCTCAACAGCTCTCGCATGGAGCGCTTGCCCCCTTCTTCATAGTAGCGCTCTGCCGATCCTTTCTGGAGAATGTAGAGATAGCCGATTCGAGAGCTGCCCTGAACGAATAAAACCGTATTTTTCGGATAGCGCACCACCTTTACCGCCTCGGAGATCCGGCCGATCTCTTCTTCCGGCAGAAAGGAAAACGGCTCGATGCCGGATAGAAACCGGCGCAGAAAACCGGATTCGATCAGCGACGACAGGGATGGATCAACGATGTTTTTACTGAAATTTTCCAGGAAATATTCGAAGAATTCGGGGTAGTGGGTTGTCAGATCGAGAAAAATCTCCCGGGGCACCGAAAAGCCGGCACAGGCCTTGTTGGCTTTCGCCGTGCGCAGGGAAACCCCGCCGTTGAGCAGGATCGTTATCCCGCCGAAAACCTCCCCTTCCTTGATATGCCCGACGAGTTTATTGTTTTCCCGTTCGTCGTAGAGCGCCAGGGAACCTTCACTGACGATGAAAATGGACTTCACCCGGGTCTTCCCCTGCTTGGCGTAGACCGATTTTGCCCGAAGGCGTTCATAAACCGCCGCAGCGGCAACCCGGTCCAGTTCCTTTTTCGGCAGAAAGGAAAAATGCGGCATTTGCGAAATGTACTGCAATGCATCTGTCGTCATGATTGAATTCCCCAAATCCTTTTCACAAACTTCTGCACTACCGATTGTCGGCTTCATTTCTGCACCGACCCGCTGCCAGCGGCAGGCGGGTCGAACGCCTGCTTTGCCGCAGCGGGCCGATAGTTTACAAGGATCATACCCGCACTGACCAGGCACAGGGCGGTGACCAAGCGAACGGTGATGGCCTCGCCGAGCATCAACACGCCGCTCAAAAACACCCCGAATACCGGCACAAAGAAGGTAAAGGCGTGCAGGAGGCTGACCGGATAGCGATGAATGAGTTCAAACCATAATATAAAGCTTGCCGAGGCCACCACAATGCACTGATAAAAAAGCGACACGGCGGTCAGCAGAGAGAACCCGGATATGACCGGCGCCTCGACAAGCAGGCTCAATCCGAGAAGCACCGGGATGGAAAAAAAAAGCTGATAGAACATGGTCTGCAGCGGAACGGTGCGATGAACCAGAAACCGCTTGATGTATAGCGTGGTAGCCCCCCACAGCGCTCCGGCAACCAGTGCCATCAGGTCTCCGGGCAGCGTTCGGACCGAAAACGAGCCGAACCCGCGGGTGAACAACAGCGTCACGCCGGAAAAGGCGACGATCAACCCGATGGTTTTCCAGGCATTCAGCCGGTCACCCTGAAGAAAAAAATGCGCCCCCAGAGCCACGAAAAACGGGGCCGTATACACCAGTATATAGGTACGCGAGGCCAGGGTGCGCTGCAGTCCAAGGTAAATAAGGGCAAACTCCACGGCAAAAAGCACCCCTACGGCAAATCCATGCCCGACAACGGTCCATGAGGGAAAGATCGGCACACCGCGGGCCTTCATCCAGAAAAAGACCACCACGGAGGCAACGGTCGAGCGTACACCGACCATAAACAGCGGTGCCACCTCGCGGGCGGCAAACTTGATAAACGCCATGTTGGCGCCCCAGATAAGCGCCAGCAGCAGCAAGATAGCGATCGGTTTCAAGTGGAGCTGGGCACGATACATATAGATTCCGGGTTGGGATTCCTTTGGGTGGCAACCGGTGTCAATGCGTCGGCCCGTTCGGCCGGCGTCCGGCTTTTCGGTTGCATCGGCAAATCCACCGGTGGGCGGCCGGCTCGCCTGTCGGTTAACCGCCGGCCAGCAGCAGCGTTATGTGAATGACATCGCCGCTTTTCGTCGGCTTGGCCAGCTCCTCCGGATATGTGCTTTGCATGTTGAGATAAACCTCAACGGTTCTGTGCAGCTTTTCGCCGCCGCCAAAAAGGGCCGGGGCCATTTGCGGATAGCGCTGGACCAGATTCTGCAGGCACTCGCCTACCGTGCGGCCGGTCACCTCCACCGACTCCAGGTCGTCGACGTACTGTCGGTGGGTTTTATGCAGGTATACCCGAATGCTCAAAAACCGCATCCTCCTTCCCGCCGGCTTGACGGCGCAAGACCCCCATCGCTCTTTCGTTCGTATAACCTTCAAGTGCCGGAAATGCAAGCGCTACCTGACCGGCAGCGACCCGCTGGGGTGGCTGCGCCACCGGCCCGGATTATTCCCTTGACAGCCGTATCCAGATTGGATAGCTCTGCAACGGAGAAGCATAAAATCGCTAACCGGTCTTATGCCCCCTTTCAGTTCTACCGCTGAGAAATTCCGGTGTAGCGGTGCAGCCCAGCGGGCAAACGGGAAAAAACCGAACGGAAATCTGCCATCGACCGCACCGTGTGAGAACCATCCCCCGATAGCCGCTTTCCATAAGTTGTCTCTGACCAACCATCCTTACCGGACCTCTCTGCACTCTGGTGTGAGAGCCGCAAAAAAAGGAGGACGCACATGAAAAGAATCGTTGGACTCATCAGCCTTGTCTTGCTCCTGTCGCCGGGTTTCATCCTCTCCGGCAGCATCGGGTTTGCCGCCGACCCGATCGTTATCGCCGTGCCGACTTCGCTGGGGTTTCTGGAAGGCAAAGAATCCCACAAGGTCGTTCAGATGGCTGTCAGTGAGATCAACGCCCGGGGCGGTGTCCGCGTCGGTGGCGTGCAGCGCCCCTTCGAAGTGGCTGCCATCGACATCCGCGATGCGGCTCCCGGGGTGCCGGTGCCCGAGGCACTGCTGGGTATCGAAAAAATCATACTGGAAAAGAAGCCGGCCGCGATCGTCGTCGGCCCCTTTCGCTCCGAAGCCCTGATTGCAGGAATGGACATCATCGCCAAATACAAAGTCCCCATGCTGGGAACCATTGCCATGAGCCCCGGTTCGGAAGCGAAACTCAAGAAGGACCCGGAAAAATACAAGTACATCTTCCGCACCTGCCTGAACGCCGTTCACCTGGTGAAATACCTGGCCGGCACCATGGCGCTGATCAACGAGGAGTTCGGGTTCAACAAGGTCTACGTCATGCACCAGGATGTGGCCTGGGCCAGAGCCACTGGCGAGTTCGTCAAAAAGGTCTACTTCGACAAGGCCGGATGGGAGGTCGTGGGAACAGAGGCGTATCCCACCGGCACATCCGACTTTTCCTCTGCATTGATGAAGGCCCGGGCCAGCGGCGCCCAGGTGATCATGCCGATATTCGACATGCCCCAGAGCGGGATTCTGGTCAAGCAGTGGAAGTCAATGAAAGTGCCGGCCCTGATGGCAGGGTTCATCTCCCCGCTGGCCGGCTCGGGTGCCTGGAAGACATTCGACGGCAAGATCGGCGGGGCCATCAATTGTATCTTTGAACTCGGCAGCGCCATCTATGCGGCCAACCTCCCGCAATCAAAAGATTTCTACAATAAATA
>LJNK01000116.1 GCA_001303025.1 Deltaproteobacteria bacterium SG8_13 | reverse complement strand
GGATTGGGAACCGAAAATCGTCGCGTTTTTGTGCAACTGGTGCAGCTACGGTGCCGCCGACCTGGCAGGGGTGGGCCGGATGGAGTACCCGGCGACCATCCGGGTGATCCGCATCCCCTGCACGGGCCGTATGAGCCCCAAGTTCTTTCTGGCCGCACTGCGCGAAGGGGCGGACGGCGTCTGGGTGTCCGGGTGACATCCCGGCGAATGCCATTACCTGGAAGGTAATTACTACGCCCGTAGAAAGTTCAACCTGTTTCAAAACCTGATGGAACACATGGGGATCGAACCCGGCCGCCTGCAGTTCTCCTGGGTCTCTTCGGCGGAGTCGACCAAGTTCGTAAAAGTGGTCAACGAGGTCTCCGAGACCATCAAGAAACTGGGACCGAACGACCGGTTCGTGAAAAAAGAGATAAAGGTAGCCTGACATGCTGGCATATACTGACAGGATCAAGGAGATCGCCCGGGCGCTGCTCACAGATTGCCGGGTGGAACTGGTGATCGGCTTCCGCAAGGGGACCGTGCCGATGATGAACGAACCGTGTTTCATCAACAGCCCGGACGAGGCCGACCAGCTGGTGTGGGATTCGAACTGCGGCATCAACCTGGCCAACTACCTGGCCAACCGCACGGAAAAGATCGGCATTGTCGCCAAAGGCTGTGATTCGCGCAACATTGCCACCCACATCATCGAGAACAAGATCGGGCGCGATCAGCTGTTCATCATCGGGGTGCCCTGCCAGGGCATGATCGACCGGCGCAAGGTCAACGCCATGTTCGACGGAGAGGTTCGGGAGGTGGTCGAATCCGACGGTCTGGTGACCGTCCGCGGGGCCGATTTCGAGAAGAGCTTCGAAAAATCCGAGCTGCTGCAACAGAACTGCAGCGTTTGCACCCACCGCAACCCGGTGATCTTCGACGAGATGGCAGCCGATCCGGTCGACGAGCAGCAGGGCGTGGACCGGTATGCGGACGTCAGGGAGATCGAGGCGATGGATCCGCAGCAGCGCTGGGATGCCTTCGAGAAGCTGCTGGCCCCCTGCATTCGCTGCTACGCCTGCCGCAATGCCTGTCCGCTTTGCTACTGCCCCACCTGCTTTGTGGACGAAGCCCGGCCCCAGTGGGTGGGCAAGAGCCAGAACCCCGTGGACGTGCGGACCTTTCATTTCCTGCGCGCCTATCATTGCGCGGGTCGCTGCACGGACTGCGGGGCCTGCGAGCGGGCCTGCCCGGTGGGGATCAACATGCGGGTATTCACAAAGAAGCTGGAAAAGGACTGCTTCGAGAGCTTCGGCTGGGAGGCCGGCCTGTCGCCGGACGTCCGGCCGCCGCTGGACACCTACCGGCCTGAAGATCCGGATGATTTCATCAAATAATATCGAAGGTTTTCGACATGGAAATGATCAAGATCGATAAAAAAGACTGGAACAAGGGGCTGGATCGATCGCGCAAAACTTATCGTCTCGTCGGTCCGGTGAAACGGGCGGGCGAGGACCTGGCCGGCTTTTACGAACTCGCCGACAAAGAGCATCCGGATATGGGCGCCGCCGATACGGTGCTGTCGGCCAAATCGGTGGTCTATCCGCAAACCGAGGTGATGTTTCGCTACACCACCGACAAAAACAGCCCGGACTGCAACCGGCTCAAGCGGCCGGCTGCAGACTATTCCCCGCGCGCGGTGATCGGCATCCGGCCTTACGATGCCGCCGCGATCCTGATGCTCAAGAAAAACTTCGACACACCCGACTACCGCGACCCTTACTGGTGCGATGCCTATGAGGCCTGTACCTTTGTCGGCCTGGCGGTGGATGCCCCCTCAAGCACCGATTTCAGCACCAGCACCGGCAGTGGGCCTTTCTCCGAAAAGGGCCTGGACGTGCTGCTGGTGGACATGGCCGGTCACTACCTGGCCAAGGTCTTGACCGACAAGGGCGCAGCCTACATGAAGGCCGCCGGTTGGCAGCGTGCTGCCGACGCAAAAGCAGCGGCGCAGCAGATCGAGAAGAAAAAGAAAGCGGCCGAGGCGCTGATCGTCTCCTCGGTTTCCTTCGATAAGATTGCACGCAAATCGATCCTGGATCTTTACAAAGCCGATTTCTGGGACGACGTAGCCTTTTCCTGCATCAACTGCGGCACCTGCACCTATGTGTGCCCCACCTGCTGGTGCTTCGACATCCAGGATGAAAGCAAAGGAAAAACCGGCGTGCGCTATAAAAACTGGGACAGCTGCATGTATCCGCTTTTCAGCCTGCACGGGTCCGGTCACAACCCCCGGGGCACCAAAACCATGCGCGCGCGGCAGCGCTTCATGCACAAGCTCAAATATTTTCTCGACAAATACGACGACGGGATCATGTGTGTCGGCTGCGGCCGGTGCGTGCGGTCCTGTCCCGTAAATATCGACATTCGCAGGGTTTGCGAACTGATGAACCGCTACGGTCCGGATCCGGACGCATGCGCCGTATAACCAAAAGTAAACGGAGGGTAACGTTGCAGAATCCATATGAACCCTATCCGGTTCGCATCGACGAGGTGACGGACGCAACAGAGGACAAGAGCCTGAAAACCTTTCGGTTCGTTTTCGAAAATCCCGAGGACGAGGAGAAGTTTTCTTATCGCGCCGGTCAATTTGCAGAGCTTTCCGTCACCGGGCTGGGAGAGATTCCCATCGGGATCGCTTCCTCACCGACCGAAAAAGGCTTTGTCATGTTCACGGTGTTCAGGGTGGGCAAGGTCACTTCCTACCTGCACAACATGACCGCCGGTGACCTGATGGGAATTCGAGGCCCCCTGGGCAACTGCTATCCCTGGGATCTACTGGAAGGCAAAAACATCGTCATCATCGGGGGCGGATTCGCCTTTACCACCTTGCGATCGTCCATCGTGTACATGCTGGATCCTGCCAACCGGCCGAAATTCAAAGATATACATGTCATTTACGGTGCTCGCAATCCCGGCCTGCTTCTGTATCGCGACGAACTGTATGACTGGGAACAGCGCGATGATATCCACATGCACATCACCGTGGACGGTACCGACGACCCCGACTGGAAGTACAACACGGGCTTTGTGCCCACCATCACCGAGCAGAAGGCACCGGCCGCGGATAAAGACACTTACGCGATTGTCTGCGGGCCGCCGATCATGATCAAATTTACGCTGCCGGTACTCGAAACCTTGGGATATCCCCACGATCAGATCATCATGTCCCTTGAAAACCGTATGAAGTGCGGCATCGGCATGTGCGGCCGTTGCAACATCGGCAAGGAACTGGTTTGCAAGGACGGACCGGTGTTCACTCTGGCCCAGCTGAACCACACGCCACGCGAGTATTGACGCGTTTTTGCGACCGTTGCGACCGGGTTTCGAAAATCGATTTTTCATATTGACATCATGCAGGCAATACGTTAAAAGAGCAACTTCGAGTGGTCCAATGGGCGGATAGGCGTTACGTCGGCATAAGCCGTAGGGATAATATATTGTAAAGGAGGGTTTCTGTATGCCAAGTGTTGATTTCATGGGGAAGACGTTTACGGTTGACGAGGACGGGTTCATCGATTCGTACGACAACTGGTGCGAAGAGTGGGTTCAGTGGGTCAAACAGCAGGAAGGCATCGATGAGCTGACCGAAGAGCACACCAAAGTAATCCAGGTTCTCCAGGAATACTACGAGAAAAACGGGATTGCTCCGATGGTCCGCGTTCTTTCCAAAGTCACTGGGTTCAAACTGAAACACATCTATGAACTGTTCCCGTCCGGACCGGGTAAGGGAGCCTGCAAGATGGCCGGTCTTCCCAAACCGACTGGCTGCGTGTAAGACTGCACAGACGCTGGCGCTTGTAACGATTTCGGCAAAAAGGCCCTGCCCTTGACGGCAGGGCTTTTTTTTGTGGGTTCACGACAATTGCAGCGCCCTTGGGGGGTGAACCGATGATACTCACCGTTAAGACCCATTCCACAACCCAGTTTGTTGACGTCACCTCGGAGGTGGAACAGGCTGTCAGCGCATCGGGTATGCGCGAGGGCTGGTGCATGCTCTACGTTCCCCACACCACCGCGGCTGTCACCATCAACGAGAGTGCCGATCCGAGTGTCAGGGCCGACATATTGATGGTGCTCAACGACATCGTCCCCTGGAAGGCCGCATACCGGCATCTGGAGGGCAATTCGCCGGCCCACATCAAGTCGTCGCTGGTGGGGGCTTCCGAGATCATCGCGGTGGAAAAAGGCCGGCTGGTGCTGGGCACGTGGCAGGGCATTTTTTTCTGTGAATTCGACGGGCCGCGGACCCGCAAACTCCACCTGCGACTGAGCGAGCAGAAGTTTATCGTATGACAACGACCCGGGAGCACGGCCTATGAAGCTGGACGACACCGACCGCTTGATCTTGAATCGGATCCAATCGAGATTTCCCATCACCGCCCGGCCATACCGGGCCATTGCAGAAGAGATCGGCTTGACCGAAGACGAGGTCATCGAGCGCATATCCCGCATGAAAAAAAACGACATTATCCGAAGGATCGGCGGTAATTTCGTGCCGGAAAAAGTCGGCTTCGTCAGCACGCTCTGTGCGGCCCGGGTCCCGCAGGAAAAGATCGATCAATTTGCCGAAACCGTCAACCGGTATCGCGGCGTGACCCACAACTATCAGCGGGACCATGACTTCAACATCTGGTTTACCTTTATCGCCCCGAGCATGGAGGAGATCGAGGCGAACCTGAAACAGATCTCCGAAGACACCGGCGTAACGGAGATACTGAACCTGCCGGCCACGAAGGTGTTTAAGATCAAAGCCAAATTCGAAGTCTGATTCCCACTTCTTGATGGCCCTTTTCCCGATGGGCTGCGTTTTCGACTGTTTAGCGGGTTTTGCGCCTGCGACGCACGACAAGTACGCCTCGGCAAAAACCCTTGTGCGGCCTTGCCCATCGAAACAATTCCTCATCAATAAGTGGAAATCCAACTTTGAATTCACTGATACACTTCAAACCAAGAACGAGAGCACAGCTCAACGGCTATGAAAAACGTTCGCATCGCCCTGGCAGTGATGAACTGCCCGGTGGGTCGCAACCGGGAAAACCTGGAGCGGGTTGACCACTGGACCGCAGAGGCCGGCAGGCAGGGGGTACAAATCCTTTGTTTCCCGGAACTTTGCATCAGCGGTTATACTACCCGGTCCATGGCGGCAGATACGGCCGAATGCGTGCCGGGACCTGCCGCCGACCGCCTGCAGCAACTCGCCGGCCGGGAGAAGGTGGTCATTCTGGCAGGCCTGGCGGAAAAGGATGATGCCGGCCGCGTATATGCCGGCCACCTGGTGGTCACGCCAGAGGGGCTGGCCGGCTCCTATCGCAAACTGCACATCGCCCCCCCGGAGCGCGGCGTCTTCACCGCCGGCAGCGACGTTCCCCTGTTTAGCGCATACGGAATCCGATTCGGCATCCAGCTCTGCTACGATG
>LJNK01000061.1:10947-29070 GCA_001303025.1 Deltaproteobacteria bacterium SG8_13 | reverse complement strand
CAGTCCGCCTGGATGGTTCATATCGTGCAGGGAAGGGGAGGATGGCATGCCGACAGGTGCCTGCGGAATCGACTGCGATGTCTGCAAGCTGAAGGTGGCGGGGATTTGCTCCAGCTGCGGCCCGGGCAACAGTGATACCGCGGCCCGTAAACTGGCAGCCCAGGTCCGGCTCCTGGGAGCACCCTGCCCGATCCTTGCATGCGCGCAGAACCAGCAAATTTTCTACTGTTCGCGGGATTGCCGATCGTTTCCCTGCGAAAATTTCTCCCGTGGACCCTATCCGTATTCAGAGGGATATCTGGCGATGCAGAAACGACGACGCCGACAGAAACCGCCCGGACGGACTCCTTCCGGCACCGTGCTGACGGTGCCGGCCGAATACTGGGAAGAGTTGAAAACCAGAGATATCGACCAGCTGTGTCGCCTGAGCCTGGCTGCGCCGAAGCCGCCCCGGGGACTGCTGGTGCCCTTTTTCAACCGCTCGATTTTGGTGGATCTGGAAAACAGTGCGCTCCGGGAGCGGATCGAAGGGCGCTGGCAGCCGGTCGACTATCCCTTGCTGGAGCTGGTGATGCAGGTCTATCTGTTGAACGTCACCGAAACGCCGCTCACCGGTGAAAGGGTCAGTGTCCACGATCTCAAGGATGCGCATTTTTTTCAAGGGCCGCACACACTCAAAACCGCACCGCTGCTGGAAATCTTCGGCCGGAACCTGCCCGGTTTCATCGCCGCCGCCCGGCAGCTGGGCGGTGCAAAGTTGGACCTGGCAGGTGCGGCATTCATGCTCCTGCCCCTGCCGAAAATCCCGGTGTACTATCTGCTCTGGGAGGGGGACGAGGAATTCGAAGCGAACATGACCGTATTATTCGATCGATCCATCGAACGACATCTTACCGCCGATGCCATCTGGGGAATCGTACAGCTGGTCTCGGACATGCTGGTGATGTCGCCCTGAAGGCACGGCAATGCCCTGGTTGCTCCTTTCCCTGCTGACCGCCCTGACGGTCGCTACCCAGGACGCCTGGGTAAAAAAATATTTCTCGCACCTGACTGCCTATGACATGGTCGCCTACCCGAGCCTCTACAGCCTGCCATTGTTTCTCGTCACGCTGCTGGTTGCTCCGCGACCCTCCCTCGACGCAGTGTTTGCCTGGTGTTTACTGGCGAGTCTGCCCATCAATGCAATCGCCTTCACCCTCCACATGAAGGCCATCAAGATCTCGCCGCTTTCTCTCACCGTGCCCTACCTGGCATTTACGCCGGTCTTCATGATCCTCACCGGCCGGGTGGTTCTCGGTGAAACCCTCAACGGTTGGGGCATACTCGGCATCGCAGCCACCTGTTTCGGCGGCTATGTCCTGAACCTGGCGCCGAATCAACACAGCCTGGTGGAGCCCATCCGCTCGATACTGCGGGAACCTGGCTCGCGCCTCATGGTGGTGGTTGCGTTTATTTACAGCGTCGGCGCCGTGCTCGGGAAAAAGGGAATTCTGCATTCATCGTCGCTGTTTTTCATCGTTGCCTTCTTCGCGCTTTTCAACAGCCTGATCCCGCTCGCCTTGTGGTTGTCCGGCAAAATACGCCCGCGTACCTACCTGCGGTATCCGTACAAGGGGTTGGCGGCGGGCCTGCTGATGTTTGTTCACGCACTGCTGCACGGCTATGCGATCACCATGGCAAAAGCAGCCTACATGATTGCCATCAAACGCTTCAGCATCCTGTTCGGGGTGCTATACGGCGGCCTGATTTTCAAAGAGACCCGGATATCCATCCGGCTTGCCGGGGCGACCTTGATGCTCAGCGGGGCTGTGTTGATAATGGTGATGGGCAAGTAGAGCCGATCTTGAAAATGCATCGATTGGCACGCGGCCGGAGTGCGGACCGACTCGAAATGCTCCCGAACTGTCGCGTATGCCCGCGCGCCCCGCCTTCTCACCTGCTGCCGTCACCGACCTTGCGCTTTGATCCGAGACCCGGCCCACCCGCTTATTGTTAGTGGTTTTCGCTCCGGATGATGCGCCATATTGACATTGCTCCTATCGGTCGTTAGATTCGATCGTTGCCTGAAACCAAGGAGAGCGGTTATGGTGTTAAGTGATCTGCGGCAAGGCCAGTCGGCCGTCATCGAAAAAATCGGAGGAAACGGCGCGCTGCGCCGCCGCATTCTGGAGATGGGGATCGTCCGCGGCACGGAAGTCTACGTGGAAAAATACGCACCGCTCAAAGACCCCCTGGAGCTGATTGTAAAAGGCTACCACGTTTCGTTGCGCGTCGAAGAGGCCGCCAAGATCACGGTCACCCCGGTGAAACCAGCATGACCGCCAAGCGTCTTACCATTGCGCTCGCCGGAAACCCCAACTCCGGCAAGACGACCATTTTCAACAACATCACCGGCACGCGCCAGAAAGTCGGCAACTGGCCCGGTGTCACGGTCGAAAAAAAAGAAGGACTGATCCACTACCGCGGTTACGACCTGAGGGTGGTAGATCTTCCCGGCACTTACAGTCTCACCCCGTATTCCATCGAAGAAATCGTCGCCCGCAACTTCATCCTGGACCAGTCCCCGGATGTGGTTATCGACATCATCGACGCTTCCAACCTCGAACGCAGCCTCTATCTGGCCACCCAGCTCTGCGAACTGGACTGCAAGGTTCTCTTTGCTCTGAACATGGCCGACCTGGCGTCCTCGCGGGGAAGTAAAATCGACGGCAGCAAACTCTCCGAGCTGCTGGAAGTTCCGGTCACCTTCACGGTGGGAAACAAAAATGAAGGGATCGACATCCTGTTGGAAATGGCCGTGGAGCTGGCCGAATCCGAAATGCCGGACCGCTCCAAGCGCAGGGTCAGGTACAGCAAGGATATCGAAACCGCTATTGAGAAACTGCAGCAGGACTTTGCCCGGCACCCCGAAGCACGGGTTCCGTACAACGAGCGCTGGACCGCCATCAAGCTGCTCGAAGACGACAAGATCGTCAAGCAGCGCATTGTCGAAAAAACCGGCGGGGAAGCCCGGCGGATTCTGGACCTCACCGCGTCCCTGCGCGAGCATCTGCGGGATCGTTTCGACGAGGAACCGGAGATCGTCACCACCGATGAACGCTACGGTTTCATCGCCGGCATTGTCCGGGAGGTCCAGACGAACACGACGCGACAGCGCATCGACATCTCCCGCAACATCGACCTGGTGCTCACCAACCGCTTTGTGGGCTTCCCGATCTTTGTCTTCTTCATCTGGGCCATGTTCCAGCTGACCTTCACCCTCGGCGAATACCCCATGGAGGCAATCGATGCCCTGATCGGCTGGTTTTCCAGCTCCCTGGGAAGTCTGCTGCCCGACAGTCTTTTCAAGAGCTTGCTGCTGGATGGGATGGTGGCCGGAGTCGGCAGCGTTATCATCTTTTTACCGAACATTCTGATTCTTTTTTTCTGTATCGCCTTGTTCGAAGACACTGGTTACATGTCCCGCTCGGCGTTTCTGATGGACAAAATCATGCACCTGATCGGCCTGCACGGCAAATCCTTTATCCCCATGCTGATGGGCTTCGGATGCAACGTGCCGGCCATCATGGCATCGCGGACCCTCGAAAGCGAAAAAGATCGCATCCTGACCATTCTCATCACGCCGTTCATGTCCTGCAGCGCCAAACTGCCGGTCTACATCGCCCTGGCCGGAACATTCTTCGGCGGCCGGGCCGGCAGCGTCATCTTCGCGGTCTACCTGACGGGCATCGTACTTTCGATGATCACCGGGCGCATCTTCCGCTCGACCTTGCTCCGCGGTGCCGACGCGCCGTTTGTGATGGAACTGCCGCCCTACCGGGTGCCGATGTTCAAAAGCCTGCTGATCCACATGTGGGACCGCAGCAAGATTTTTCTGCGAAAGATGGGCGGCATCATCCTCATCGGCTCCGTTGTGATCTGGTGCCTGTCTTCGTTCCCCCAAAACGTACCGCTCACCCGTGATTACGACGCCGAAGCCGCGCAGGTGAAAACCGCCTACGAAACGAAGCTGCAGGCCGCCGAGCCGGCCGGACGGCTGCTGATCGAGAAGGAAAGGGATGAGGCCCTGCAGGTGCTGGATCGCGACCGGCGGGCCGAGCAGACGGAAGGGTCATTGATGGGATGGATCGGCAAGGCCATGGCACCGCTTTTCGCTCCCCTGGGAATCGACTGGCGCGGGGGTGTGGCCCTGGTTTCCGGTTTTGTCGCCAAGGAAATCGTCGTCAGCACCCTGGGAGTTCTTCACGCCGTCGACGGCGACGAGAGATCCGAAGCCCTGCGAACGGCCCTGAAAGCCTCGGGTATGACGCCGCTGGCAGCGCTTTCCATGATGGTTTTCGTACTGCTCTATCTTCCCTGCCTGGCAACGGTGACAGCGATACGAAGAGAAACCGGCTCGCTCAAGTGGATGTTCTTCAGTATTTTCTACAGCACTTCGGTGGCATGGCTGATGGCCTTCGTGGTCTACCAGGCCGGACGTCTGCTCGGATTTGCCTGATAACGTTATCTGCCGGCCGCAGGCCGCCCGCCCCATCCTCCACCGGTTCTGTTCGATCTTCAACGAATCCGGCACTGCAGAATGTTGTGATAGCCCAACCGGTCATTGAGCACAGTGCAGTCGGCGGCGGGATATCGGTCGGTGATCTTGCGCATGCAGTTGAAAGGCTGTGCGGTGATGACGTGTATCCGCGGTGCGGCGGAAAACAGCTCTTCTTCATAGAGCTTTATCTCCCGGCAGGAAAGCTGGTAGTGGTGGCAGTATATCGGCAATGTGGCCGCATCGAAATAATAGCCGGTGAACACCGGCGTGTTTTTATCGAAGTGCCGCTCCTTGAACTGCCGCAGCAATTTCTTCGGACGGAAATGGGCCTGGTAGTAGTTATAGTAGATATTCTGGGTTGTTTGTCCCCGCTGGATATCCTTATACAGCTGTGAGTCGATGGCATGCAGCTCTGCGGCGAAAGTGACCTGGCAATAGAGCGCTGCGAGCAAAATCCACCACGCGGGATGAAGCCTTGTCATCCAGCGGTGCAGCATCAGATATCCGTAGTACACATTCAGAGATACGAAAATGGCGAAAACCGGGGTCAGGTTCACGAACACCCGCAAGAACGGCCGATCCCCGCGCACAAAGCTGAATATAAAGGGAAGCAGCAGCAAGCATATGCAACAGGCAGTATATCGGGCAAACGGCAGATGGCGCTTGCGAACCGACGACCATGCGAAGTACAGCATTCCCAGCAGGGCAAATGCCGCGAGCGCATAGCGTTGTGAAAAGAAGTATTCGATCGTGCGGGGTGCGACCGTGGTAAGGGTGTGGAAATGAAACCAGCCGCGGCTTTCCACAAAGCGGTTGTTGATCACCAGGTAAAAAACCGGCCAATAGGCGACCACGGCCGCGCTGATTCCAAGAACCACGAACAAAACAATCGCCAAATCCTGAAACGCTGCGGGCAGCTCCTTGCGAAGAAAAACCGGTCCCGGGCCGTCAATAGGATGTTTGCCTTCTTTTTTCCACAGCTGAAAACCGACGCTGAACAGATAAAAGGTCGCGGCGGCCATCAGAAAATACAAATTGAGCGGAATCGCGTAAAGGGCCAGCATTGTCGTGGCGGCCACCATCGCCGCACTGCCGGTCGTGCGGTTTTGTTCGAAACTCCATGCGTAATATAAAAACATCACCAGCAGCATCATGCTCAGGATGTAGCCTCTTATCTGAACGGCAAAGTTGAAAAAGGGGATGGTGGAGACCAGGATGATTATTGCCAGACAGGCGATGGCGGCATTGAGAAACCGAGTGCAGAGGCGATAAACGTAAAACAGGGTCACGGAAGCGTAAACCAGCATCAGGATGCGCAGTCTCTCCGGGCTTTCGATCAACTGCCCCAGGCTTTCGATGCCGGTCAGCCGGATGTAAAGGTTGTTAACGAGGTTGAAGAAGATGTGGTTGTTGGGAAACTGGTAATTGGTAACGGTTTCTTTCAGCGGACGAAAGGCGAAAAAATGCAGTGTAAAAGCTTCATCGTACCAGAAGTCTAGAGCCAGGTATTTGACAGCCACCCAGATGAAAAACGGGCTGGCCAGCAGCACCGGAACCATCCACTGCGGTGCGAGTTTGCTGTTCGAAAATCGATCCGTCGATAGGCGGCGCTGAAGCGGTTGCGGCATGTTCGCAGGCGATTCGTTCCGGTGTGGGGGTGAATTTCGATCTGTTCTCTGCTCCCCATTATACCGTAGATTGTACTGCGAGCCAATGCTCTGAATGTGGTTTGGAGCCGGATGGGATCTGACGCAGCCAAAATTGCGGCCGAAAGAGGGATTTGGCCGGTCTCACATCGGGGTGCTGGGATAAAGGTGGCGGAAGTGCATGGGAATCGAACCCACCCGGGACGGTTTTAGCGCCCCACACCGGGTTTGAAGCCCGGGAGCCCCACCAGTGAGCTGCGCACTTCCAGCACGAAAAGAGTCTATAAACGCAAAAACCGACTTTGTCAATGCAGACGAGGCCTGCCATTGCGATTTTGACAGGTGCCGGCCGGGTCGCAGCGCCCATTCGGCTGCAACTGCCGAAGCCACCGCCTGCGCCGAAATCGAGCAAGGTTGTCAATAATGCTGACGGGGGGGCACGTAATGTGATATAATCTGCAATTCCAAACGGTTTGGCCGCTGTGAACAGTTCATCCGACCGAAATGCAGGTGAAATGAATCGATCGATATTCAAGAACCCTCTCGCCCGCGCAGCCGTCACCAAAAGCCTCACAAACCCTTTCCTGTACGTTCTGCTTTTCGTTCTGGTCATGCACTTTGCCATTACCTACAGCGCACTGTACAACCGGTACATGAGTTTCGAAATGCGCGAACCGGTCGACTCCTCCACCTATATGCAGGTTTCCTGGTCCATTTTACACGGCATGCCGTTCACGACATCGATTCAGGAAAGATGGATCGGTCTTACACAACACAATTTTTTGGGTGACCAGCTGATATTCACCCTGATACTGTTTTCGCCGTTGCTTCTCGTAACCACTTCCGGGTTGCTGTTTCTTGTCCTTCAGACTGCGATCATCGGCCTGGGGGCGGTTTTTCTCTACGCTTATGCAAACAAAAGGTTGGGGAATCCGGCCCTTTCCTTGGTGGTGGCCACCTGTTACCTGTTTCACACGGCCACTTTTTTGTCTTTTCACTTTTTCGGCTTTCGGGTCGAGACCCTGTTCATCCCCTTTATTTTTGCCGTTTTTTATTTTGCGGAAATAAAAAAAACCCTGCTGGCATCGGCTTTTCTTTTGCTGACGTTGTTGACCAAACACAACTCGATACCCATTGTTTTCATGATCGGGTTCTATTTTGTGGCCGTCGAACGTGCGAATTGGCGTTTCGGCCTCTTCTGCATGTGCGCAGCCCTGGTGTACTACCTGGTCGGTGTCGAATGGATCATGGGTCATTTTCAGCAAAATTCCGTAGCCCACTTCAAACATCTGGCCAGGTTCGGAGCGACTCCCTGGCAGGCACTTTCCCGCCTGCTTCTCGATCCTGCCATCATTATCGCCGAGATCTCAAAACAGGAGATGTCACATTTTCTTACGATTCTTATCCCGTACGGTTTTCTTGCGGTGCTCAGCCCGATTTTCTGGATATCCTTCTTCCAGTTGTTGATTATCGCCCTTTTGGAAGATTATCACTCTGTGTTCTGCGGGTGGCACTGGGCGGTAGTGGTTCCGTTCATTTTTCTGGGGATGACGGCCACTGTTGGCTGGGTGATAAAACGAGCAGGAAACCGAAAACCGGTCATTTACGCCCTGGCCGTCGTGCTGGTCGGCGGATTGCTGTTCCATCTGAACGTGTACAACCGGCATGTTCTTCAAGCCGGCAGTCAGTTTTATTTCAAAACCCACGGCGTCGATTCCGAGAAAATCCTGTCTGCGTTGTCCGTTATTGAGAAGGACGCCTCGGTGATGGCCAGCGGCCAGCTGCTTTGGAACCTTTACGACAGAGAGCGTATCTTCCATTCATCGGAAAGGTTCCACGATGAAGTCGATTACGTTGCGGTGCTGCTGCCCTTCGGCTTTCCGCACTACCGCAACATGGACAGGAACCTGGTGCAGGAGTTGAAAAAGAAACTGCGGAACCGGAGATCGAAACTGGATGCGTTCGATCTGGTCCATCGGAGCGACAACCTGCTGATATACAAGAACCGTTCTGAGACCCGACGAACGATATCCGGAAAGGGATGATGGCACCATGATCGCATTTTTTGACTGCATCGGCGGAATCAGCGGCGATATGACCCTCGGTGCGCTGGTCGACCTGGGTGTATCTGCCGGGTGGCTGCAGGAAACCCTCCGGGAATCGGTGGGGCTGAAAGGATTCGAGATTCATTCCGACCGGGTTCAGCGTCACGGCATTTCCGCCTGCAGTCTGAAGGTGTCGGTCAAGCCGGGGCAGAAATCGAGAAACTACCGGGACATACAAAAGCTCATCGACGGCAGCGACCTGCCGGCCGCCGTAAAAAGCGCAAGCCTGGGCATGTTCAAACGGCTGGGTGAGGCAGAAGCCGCCGTGCATGGCTGTCCGCTGGAAGAGGTACACTTTCACGAGGTGGGAGCGGTAGATGCGCTGGTGGATATTATCGGAACGGCACTTGCGGTGGACCATCTCGGAATCCAGCGGGTAGTCGCATCGCGCGTTCCGGTTGGATCGGGCTTCGTGGATGCGCACCACGGCAGGCTGCCCGTTCCGGCGCCGGCCACGCTTGCCCTGTTACAAAATGTGCCGGTCTACGGGACCGGCATAGCCGCCGAACTGGTCACGCCCACCGGAGCGGCCATTATCACATCGCTGGCGGACACGTTTTCCGAAATGCCGTCGATGACCGTTCAGCGAGTGGGCTATGGAGCAGGCAAAAGAGATCTCGAACAGCGGCCGAACCTGCTGCGCGTCATAATCGGCCAGCCCGGAGAAGATAAAACGACAGCCGGCGGCAGCGAAGCGGATGTCGTGATGGTGGAAACCTGCATCGATGACATGAATCCGGAAATATTCGGTTTTCTCATGGACCGCCTGTTCGAAGATGGAGCCCTGGATGTCTATTGGATTCCGATCTACATGAAAAAAAACCGGCCGGCAACCAAAGTCCAGGTTCTGTGCCGCCGGGATGCGACCGCTGCGATTTCCGATCGGATTTTGCGGGAGACCACCACCACCGGCGTCCGATACTACCCGGTCCGTCGCCTGACCCTGCAGCGTGAGCAGGCGGTTGTGACCACAACGTATGGCGAGGTCGCCGTTAAACGCATCACGGGTGTCGACGGGCAGGTGAGAGTTGTTCCGGAGTTCGACGCCTGCCGCCGGATTGCCGTTGCCCAGGACCTTCCGATCCGGATCGTCTTCGAGACCATTTTGCGGGAGATCGGCAGCCGGTCGGCCCTTGACAATCGATCGGACGGATTATAGACACCGGCCATGAAAATTTTCGATCACGCTGCCATCTTTCTGGCGACCGGAGCATATATCGGAAAAATTCCGTATGCCCCCGGAACTTTCGGCAGCCTCTGGGGGCTGCCGGCTGCCTACCTTTTGTCCGGCGTACGGGCGCCGGTAGCCGTTTTGTCGATCGGGCTGTTCATCATCGTTTCCATCGCCGTGGCTCACCGGGCCGTGGGGTTGATCGGACGCCAAGACCCTGGCTGTGTGGTTATCGATGAGGTCGCCGGCATGCTGGTGACGCTGGTTGCCGTTCCTTTTACTGCGGCAACGGCGGTCGCCGGGTTCGCTTTGTTTCGCATCCTGGACATTCTGAAACCGTTTCCCATTCGCATGCTGGAACGTCGCGTTCCCGGCGGTGCGGGTGTGGTTCTCGACGATGTTGCCGCCGGTATAATCGCCAACCTGCTGCTGCGGGTTGGGTTTGCAATCGGCGAGCTTGTGTAGTATTGAAACCCATCTTTTATCGATGGAGAAAAGGCGATTTCGAGGCAGAAAGGCGGCAGATCACGTTGAAGGCTGAAATGGCAGTTGAAAAAGAAGTTCGGGTAAAACAGAAAAGCCGGTTGCGGGAGAACGTCGAGGCCATTCTGGTGGCGGTTTTGCTGGCCCTGTTCATCCGGACATTTATCGTCCAGGCATTCAAAATTCCTTCCGGTTCGATGAAGCAAACCCTGCAGATCGGAGATCACATCCTGGTCAGCAAGTTCGTTTACGGCGTCAAACTCCCGTTTTTACAAAAGGTGATCATTCCGGTGAAAAAGCCCCGGAGGGGGGATATTATCGTGTTCAAGTTTCCCGTCGAACCCGAAAAAGACTTTATCAAACGGGTCGTGGGCATTCCCGGGGACATTCTGGAAGGACGAAACAAACAGATCTTCGTAAACGGTGAGCCCCTGGTGGAACAATACGCCATAAAGACTGATCCTCACGTATACCCGAAAGGCATGCAGACGCGCGACAATTTCGGGCCGATTACGGTACCCGAAAACGCGCTGTTCGTCATGGGTGACAACCGTGACCAGAGCTTCGACAGCCGCTTCTGGGGGTTTGTGGACATGAAGGTGGTCAGCGGCAAAGCGTTCATGATCTACTGGTCCTGGGACAAAGACAGCTTCGGTGTCCGCTGGGGTCGAATCGGGCAGATACTGAAATAACCCTTTCCTCGACACAACCGGCAAACAGCAACAGGGGACGGAGCCATCATGGAAAACGGGCGCCACATATTGGTGGTAGATGATGAATTGAGCATGCGCGAGCTGCTCGAATTCATGCTGAAAAAAGAAGGGTATCAGGTATCGGTGGCACAAAACGGCGGCCAGGCGATCGAAATGCTGAAAAAAAACTCCTACGACCTGCTGCTCTGTGACATCCGCCTGGGAGATATGACCGGGTTGGACGTACTGCGAGCGTGCCGCCAGAAACAGCCGAACACCACCGTTGTGATGATATCGGCCTATGCTTCTACGGAGACGGCGGTGGAAGCGATGAACGAGGGGGCCTACGATTACGTGCCCAAACCCTTCGACAACGAGGAGTTGAAGCAGACGATCGCAAAGGCACTGGATCTGAAAACCCTCGAGCACGAGAAGCAGATCATCGACGACGAGATGAAGCAGAATCTGCACTTCGACATTATCGTGGGAAACAGTCCGGTGATGCTGCACATATATAAAATGATCCGTCAGGTGGCCCCGACCCGCACCAACGTGCTCATTACCGGTGAGAGCGGCACGGGCAAAGAGTTGATTGCCCGGGCCATCCACCAGGAAAGCGATCGAAAAACCAAACCCTTCGTGGTGATCAACTGCGGCGGGATTCCGGAAACACTGCTGGAAAGCGAGCTGTTCGGCCACAAGAAAGGATCCTTTACCGGTGCCACCAGCGATAAAAAAGGGCTGTTCGAGATCGCCGACAAGGGAACCATATTTTTAGACGAGATCGGTGAGCTGAGCATGCCGATTCAGGTCAAACTGTTGCGCGCGATCCAGGAACGCACCTTCAAGGCGGTCGGCGGCAACGAGGACATCGTGGTCGATATCCGGATCATCGCGGCCACCAACAAGCAGTTGGAAAAAGAAGTGATCGCGGGCAACTTCCGCGAAGACCTTTTCTACCGGCTCAATGTCATCGAAATCAAACTGCCGCCGCTGCGGGAAAGAAAGGGCGACCTGCGGGCACTGGCCCAGCACTTTCTCGACAAGTATGCCCGGGAAATGAACAAAAAGATCACCAAGATCTCCGCATACGCCATCGATCTGTTGAACAAGTACGATTTTCCGGGCAACATCCGCGAACTGGAAAACCTGATGGAGCGAAGCGTCGCCCTGTCGACCACCAACATTCTGCTACCCGACAGTCTGGCCCTGTCGATTCACAAGCGGCGCTGGATCGAAGGGGTCAAGGACCGCCGTTTCGATCTCGACGAAGTATCTCACGGTGTCGCGCTCGACAGCATCCTGGAGGAAATCGAAAGGGCGTACATGCTCAAAGCGCTGGAAATCGCCAACGGCAACAAGAACAAGGCCGCCGATCTGCTGGGCATCAGCTTCCGTTCGCTGCGCTATCGGCTGGACAAGCTGGGAGACAGTTAATCCGCACATTTGATGAAATTTCTTCGACTTAGAAATCCCGGCATCGATACCGGGCCGGCCATGACAAAAATTGTCAAACAGCGAACAAAATTTGTTATCCAAGACCGCCATTTCGACGGTTTTTTCAACCCGCCTTTCGCACCTAAAAATTTTCCCATTTAAAAACAGTCAGTTATAACTTTCACGGTCACTAGAACAGAATGTGGCATGTGCCTTGCATTCCAGTATCTGCAAACAGAATGGATCCCAGATATGAGGGCCGCAGCTGATGCAAGTCGGTGGGATCGCGATCAGGGCCCGGGATCGAAAGACGATTCGAGGGAATCACCAAAAGTTGAGGTTCTTATCATACAAAGGAGGCACGAGCATGTTACAGAAAATCAGAGGCAACAACGAAAAGGGTTTTACGCTGATCGAGTTGATGATCGTTATCGCGATCATCGGTATCCTGGCCGCCATCGCGATCCCGAACTTCATCGCTTATCGCGACAAGGCCTACTGCAGCCGGGCAGAACAGGACACCAAAAACGTCCTGGCCGCCATGGCGTCTTACTTCTCCGAGCCGGAAAACATGCGGGTTCCGACGGTTGCCGTACTGATATCCGATGCGGACCTGTCCCTGAACAACCCGGAAGCGAACGTCAACCTGTTCCCGGCGCCGGGAGTCGCGGCCCAGAGCCAGTCGATCCGGGTGCGGGTTACCGACAGCTCCAACCGCTGCCCGCGTAACACCGACTACATTTCCACCATGGGTGGTGGAACCGGTTACTGGCAGTAAATCGTACCGTTATAATTTAGCGATCGATCCACGGGGGGAAAGAGCGATCTTTCCCCCTGTGTTGTTTTCTGCTACAATATACCGTTGATGACGTCATGGTGCGGCTGCAGACGGACTGCCGTTGCGAAGGGCGGCAAGTCGATCCTCCTGCGGGAATCGTCAACGGTGCCCACCCCGGCAAGACAGAGACGAACAAACCCGATTAACAGCTGACGAGTTCATACCCTTCTTTGAAGAGTCGCAACGATAATAATGCGGTCCAACCGCTGCCGTTTCCGGTTTATTTCTGGACCACGGCCTTTCTGGCCGCGGCCGGTTTGGCTGTCTCCCTCTATCTTTCGGTCTCCCACTATCGGGTGTACACGGACGCCGCCTACGAGAGCTTTTGCGCCATTTCCCAATCGATCAACTGCGACAATGTGTCCCAGAGCCCGTATTCGGTTTTTCTCGGGTTGCCGGTTCCGGTCTGGGGGGTCAGCGGTTACACTTTTTTCCTCATCCTGCTTCGTTTTGTCCGAAGCACGCACAACGAGCGCCGGCGGGTCTGGTCGCTGCTTTTTTGCGTTGCACTGGGATTCAGCCTGTATAGCATCGTTTTGGCGCTGATCTCCACCTGGTTGATTCAAAGCTTTTGCATCATGTGCATCGTTTTGTACGGCATCAACTTCCTGCTGCTGTACTTTACCTGGCTCACCCGCAAGCGGTTCGATTCGGATTCTTTCGGCCGGGCGCTGGTAAAAGATGCCCGCTTTCTGTCGGGAAAAAGAAAATCCGCGGTCATCGCCGCCGTGCCATTTCTGGCAGCCGTCCTGCTGACCTGGTCTTTTTATCCGAATTACTGGTTTTTCGAACCGCCGCCGATTCGGGCCGATCTTCCCCACGGCACCACCGCCGATGGTCATCCCTGGATCGGATCGGAGACTGCCGAGCTGGTCATCACCGAATTTGCCGATTACCTCTGCTTTCAGTGCAACAAGATGCACTACTATTTGCGCAGCCTGATGATCCGATATCCGGGCAAGCTGAAGCTAATCCACCGCCATTTTCCCATGGATCCACGGGTGAATCCCCTGCTGAAGCAAGAAGTGCACGAGGGATCGGGTGTACTGGCGGTCTTCGCCCTGTATGCCGCCAGCCAGGGCAAGTTCTGGCAGATGAGCGATCACCTGTTCGCCACCGCCCGTTCGGCAGGAAGCATCGATGTGGCGGCACTGGCCGACGCGGTGGGCCTGGACGCTAAAGAGTTGCAGAATTCGTTGAAGGACCCGGTCCTGTGGCAGAAACTCCAATCGGATCTGACCGAAGGCTTTCAGTTCGGTGTCAGCGGCACACCCACTTTTGTCGTTAACGGGCACCTGTACGAAGGTCATCTTCCACCGGAAATCATTACGCAAATCATCGATTGAAAGGGAGGGCCGCAACCGGTGCAAGCGCCGGTGTGAAAGAGAGTGACCCCGTGAAGCGGCCATGTAAACTGCTTATGACCGAAAGCCCCCTGGCTCCATCGTCGCGCACCGTGGCCGAAACACCAATTCTCATCGGCCTGGCCGGCCTGATTGTGTGCCTGATCGTTGCGGTCTGCATCCTCGGCTGGGTGCCGCCCGTAAGCCGGGATGCGCTCACGCATCACCTGGTGGTCCCCAAGATCTATCTGGAAAACGGCGGTATCGTGCAAATCCGGTGGATCGGGGCCTCCTATTTCCCGCAAAATATCGACCTGCTGTATATGCTGCCCCTTTACTTCGGCAATGACATTCTCCCCAAGTACATTCATTTCAGCTTTGCGCTGCTAACGGCCGCCTTGATCTTCGGGTACCTGAAAAAGCGATCGGACAGTCTGTATGCACTGTTCGGAACGCTTCTTTTTCTGTCCCTGCCGGTGATCGTCAAGCTTTCCTTTACGGTATACGTCGATTTGGGCCTGATCTTTTTTTCCACGGCCTCTTTTCTCCTGCTTTTCAAATGGCTCGAAGAAAGGTTTCGAACCCGTTATCTGCTCCTTTCGGCTGTCTGCTGCGGCCTGGCGCTGGGCACCAAGTACAACGGGTTGATCGTTTTTTCACTCCTGACCCTGTTGGTGCCCGTTCTGTATGTCCGCCACTCCCGTCCGACCAGGACAACCCAACTGCGGGCAGCGGGCTGCGGCCTGCTGTTTTGCGCGGTGGCACTGCTGGTGTTTTCCCCCTGGATGATCCGCAACGCCATCTGGACCGGCAACCCGGTCCACCCGTTGTTTCCGGGCGTGTTCGGCACCGCAAAGCAGGCGTCCAAACCCACCGCAGCGGACCGGAAAGTCGAAAGGCCCTCGCCGCGCAAACCCACCAGCCCCCTGTGGATCCGGAAAAACGCTTTTCACGAAAAGTGGTGGCAGACCGCTTTGATTCCGGTGAGGGTTTTTTTCCAGGGCCGCGATGACGACCCCCGCACGTTCGACGGCCGGCTCAACCCCATGCTGTTTTTCCTGCCGATGTTCGCGTTCATGCGCTTTCGCAGCGACCCTTCCCGGCTGAAGAGGGAAAAACAGCTGCTGTTAGCGTTTGCCGTCCTGTTTCTCTTGATTACTTTTTTCAGGGTGGACATGCGGATCCGTTACATTGCGCCCATCATTCCGCCACTGGTGATCCTTTCGGCTTTCGGCCTGCAACAGGTCCTGGCCGCGGTGAGACAGCGCTATTCGGGAAGCAAAAGGACGTTTTTCACCGGCCTGGTCGTGGCAACGGTGGCAGCCGGACTGGTCTGGAACGCAGCATACATCTTCGAGCAGTTCACCAAATATCGACCGCTGGACTACATCAGTGGAAGGGTGGGGCGCGATGCATACATCACGCGCTACCGGCCGGAATACCCGGTGCTTCAATACGCCAACCAATACACCGATGAGCGGAGCAAACTGTTGTGCCTTTTTCAGGGATACCGCCGCTATTACATCGACAGGGTTACGGTGCACAACGAGATCCGTTTCCGCGACATCGTATACCATTCGGCTTCTGCGACCGAGATTGCCGAGAAGCTCGCAAAAAAGAAATTTACCCACGTGTTGATTCACTTCGATCTGTTTGAGCGGTGGTCCCAGGCGATTTTCACCAGCGAGGAAATTCATCGGATCAACGCTTTTTTCGACCAGCACACGCGGAAGCTGATCTCAAGCGGCGGGTACGTGCTGCTGGAATTGACTCCCACCCATCAGGCGACGGGCTGATGCAGCCCAAGGTATTACGGGGACATGCGGTCTGACAAAAACGGAAATATTCACCCGCGCATGCTGATCGCAGTCTGTCTTGCGGCTGTCGTTCTGCTGGTGTACTGGCAGACGGGTCGATTTGACTTCATCCACAGCTACGACGACCGCGAATACGTGGTGGACAACCCCCACATTCGCCACGGCATCACCGCCGGCGGGATCTACTGGGCGTTCATCACCTTTTATGCGGCCAACTGGCATCCGCTCACGTGGCTGTCGCACATGCTCGATATCGACCTGTTTGGGCTGAATCCGGGCGGTCACCACCTGACCAATGTGGTGCTGCACCTGCTCAACACCCTGCTGCTTTTTGGGCTTCTGCAGCGGATGACCGCTGCGACCTGGCGCAGCGCCGTCGTGGCGGCGCTGTTCGCGCTGCACCCGTTGCACGTCGAATCGGTAGCCATGGTGTCCGAGCGCAAGGACGTGCTCAGCACCTTTTTCTGGTTGCTGACCCTGCGCAGCTACATCGAATACGCCTGCCGGCGCTCTAAGGGCTGGTATGGTGCCGCCCTGGGCTGTTTCTGCCTTGGGCTGCTGTCCAAGCCGATGGTGGTGAGCCTGCCCTTCGTACTGCTGCTGATCGATTACTGGCCCCTGCAGCGCTGGCACCCGGCCGCCGACGCAGCAGGTGCGGCATCGCCTGAGCAAACCGGGCCCCGGTCACTGGTTGTGGAAAAGGCTCCGTTTTTCCTGCTGGCCGCCGGTGCGTGCGTTGTCACGCTGGCAGCCCAGCACAGCCTGGGGGCAACCGTTTCGATGGCCATCTATCCCTTCTTGCACCGGTTGGCCAATGCAGCGGTCTCTTATGCTGCCTACCTCGTAAAAACCATCTGGCCCCACCCACTGGTGGTTTTTTACCCCTATCGGGAAACGATCGCCGTCTGGACCTGGCTGGGCGCCGCCGGGCTGCTTGGCGCCGCCACCACCGCCGTGCTGGTATACGGGCAAAAGCAGCGCTACCTGGTTTGCGGGTGGTTCTGGTATCTTGTCACCCTGCTGCCGGTGATCGGTCTGGTGCAGGTGGGCGCCCAGGCCATGGCCGACCGGTACACCTACATACCGCTGATCGGCATCTTCATCATGGTTGTCTGGACATTGCACGCAGCGGCGTTGCGGCTGCGATTGAACACCGCTGCTGCAGCCTGCGGGGCAGGGGCGTTCCTGATCCTGCTGGGGGTATTGTCCTGGAAACAAACCGGGTACTGGACCGACAGCGTGCGTCTGTTTCAGCATGCCGCCGCGCACACGACCGACAACTGGGTTGCCCACAACAACCTGGGAAGCGCCATGGCCCGTCGCGGACAACCCGACGCCGCCCTGGTGCACTACCAGACCGCAATCGAGATCGCACCCGGATATGCGGATGCCCGGTACAATCTCGCGGCGACGCAATCCGGTCTCGGACGCCACCAAGAGGCGATCCGGCTATACCGGCAGGTTCTCACCGTTTCGCCTTCGCATACCGGTGCGCTCAACAACCTCTGCGGCGAGCTGATTGGCGCCGGCCAGGTGCAGGAGGGCATGGCAAACTGCCGGAAGGCGGTTGCCATCGACCCGAAATTTGCCAATCCGTATAGCAATCTGGCGGTGGCACTGACGAAGATGGGCCGACGCCCGGAGGCGATCGAAAAATATCGACAGGCCCTGCTGCTGGATCCCCGGCATCCGGAAGCCCACCTGGCGCTGGGCAAGCTGCTGGCCGCGGACGGGCGCACCGCCGAAGCACTGCTGCATTTTCGCATCACATTGCAGCTCAACCCGGATAACGCGCTGTATTGCCTGCAGGCGGCCGACTCCCTGATGCGCGGTGGGTATGTTGCCGCAGCGGCCGAATTTTACGCTGCCGCTTTGCGGTTGAATCCCGGCAGTGCGGATACCTGCAACCGGCTGGGTGTCGCCTACGCACGTCTGGGATTTCACGACGATGCCGCCATCATGTTTCAGGAGGCCTTGCGAAAGGATCCCGGGCACAGTGCCGCGGCGGGCAATCTGGAAAAGGCGATTTCCGGGCGGTGAGCACCGGCAGC
>LJNK01000061.1:0-10940 GCA_001303025.1 Deltaproteobacteria bacterium SG8_13 | reverse complement strand
GTTGCATTGACCCGGCAGCGGTCCGACTCGATGCCCTATGGGATGTTTACGATGTTGGAAGGACAGCGAATCATTGTCGTCATGCCGGCATACAACGCCGAACAGACGCTGCGTGCAACCCACGGCGAAGTGGTTGCCCAGCGGATTGTCGATCGGATTATCGTGGTCGACGACGCCAGCTCCGACGAAACGGTGGCCGTTGCCCGCAGCCTGCCCAAAACCGATGTCTATGTTCTTCCGAAAAACCTCGGCTACGGGGCCAATCAGAAGTTTTGCTATCGCAAGGCCCTGGACGCCGGCGGCGACATTATCATCATGGTCCATCCGGATTACCAGTACACGCCCAGGTTGATCCCGGCCATGGCGGCGATGATCGGCTGCGGCCTGTATGACTGCGTGCTCGGATCACGGATTTTGGGAGGATACGCCCTGCAGGGCGGCATGCCGCTCTGGAAATATGTTTCCAACCGGTTTTTAACCCTGGTGGAAAACCTGATGCTGGGAACCAAGCTGTCCGAGTTTCACACCGGCTACCGGGCCTATTCCCGACAGCTTCTTCAACGGCTGCCCTTTGAAGACAATTCAAACGATTTTCTGTTTGACAACCAGATCCTGGCCCAGGTTTTATGGTACGGATATCGGATTGCGGAGGTCAGCTGTCCGACACGCTATTTCCCCGAGGCGTCCACCATCAACCTTCCGCGCAGCATCCGTTACGGGACCGGATGCCTGGCCACCGGTCTGCTCTACCGGCTGGCACGAATGAAACTCTTGCGATCCCGCTTGTTTCCCAGAAGGGATGTGTAGTATAATCAACCGGTTCTCGTAATTCATCCGTATACCGTTCAACCGATGGAACTATGGACAGCAGCGAAGGCCGACATATAGAGAAGATCGATTTGTCGATCACCATTCCGGTCCACGACGAACAAGACAACGTCGAGCCGTTGTATGAAGAGCTCGTCGAAGTGCTGGAAGGCCAGCCGTTGCGGTTTGAAATCATCTTCGTCAATGACGGCAGCCGGGACGCCTCAGCCACGGTTCTCGACGGGCTGGCGAACCGGGATCGACGGGTCACGGTCGTACACCTGATGCGAAACTACGGGCAGACAACGGCCATGATGGCCGGGTTCGATCAGGCCCGGGGGGACGTTGTGGTCGTCATGGATGGAGACAGCCAGAATGATCCGGCCGACATCCCCCGGCTGCTGGACAAAATGAACGAAGGCTATACGGTGGTGAGCGGGTGGCGCAAAATCCGCAAGGATGCCTTTGTGACCAAGGTGATGCCGTCGAAAGTGGCCAACCGTATCATCTCGTTGGTGACCGGCGTCCGCCTGCACGATCACGGATGCTCCTTGAAAGCCTACCATCGGACGGTGATACGGGATTTGAAACTCTACGGTGAAATGCACCGGTTCATCCCCGTTTTTTCGGAAGGGGGCGGTGCCCGTGTCGGTGAAATCGTCGTAAACCACCGGCCGCGCCGCTCGGGTGCAAGCAAATACGGTATTTCCAGGGTGTTGCCCGTGCTGCTCGATCTGTTTTTGGTCCGGTTCATGCAGCGGCACATGCAGCACCCGATCCATTTTTTCGGCCGCTTCGGTGTCGTCAACATGCTGCTGGCCGCGCTCAGTTTCGCCCTAATGGTCTACTACAAGTTCTGGGGCGGCAAAACCTTCATCGAAACACCACTTCCAACACTCACCGTATTGTTCATCCTGATGGGCAGTATGGCCTTTTTGCTGGGAATCGTTGCAGAACTGGTGATTCGAACCTATTACGAGTCCCAGCAGAAAAAGCCCTACCGTATCGACCGCATCGTTTCCGGCCGGTAAGCCCATGGCACGGGCGTTGTGTACGTGGACAGTTCCCCAGGCCGACCGATGCGGTGTCCTGGTGGTTGAACAACGGCAAGAGCGTAACGGCAGACGGGTAATATGTGCGGAATTTGCGGATTCATCGGGAACGGCGACGAGGAAGACCTCAAACGGATGACCGCTGCCGTGGCGCATCGCGGGCCGGACGAACAGGGCTATTGGTTCGATCCGCAGTGCGCTGTTTATCTGGGGCACCGGCGACTGGCGATTGTCGACATTCCCGGCGGGCACCAGCCGATGTGGACCGCCGATGGCCGCATCGGGGTCATCTTCAACGGAGAAATTTACAACCACCTGCAGCTGAGAGACGAACTGATCCGGACCGGATCCGTGTTCACATCCGATCATTCGGACACGGAAGTGCTGCTGCACGGCTACCGGCGATGGGGGACACAGCTTCCCGGGCGGCTGAACGGAATGTGGGCATTTGCGCTGTGGGATCGCACAACAAAGCAGCTGTTCATCAGCCGGGATCGCTTCGGCAAAAAGCCATTATACTACACCTTTCAGAACCACACCTTTGCGTTCGCCTCGGAACTCACCAGCCTTACACGGCACCGCAAATTGGCTGCTGCCCTGTCGAAAGCCAACCTGAAAAAATACTTCGCCTACGGTTTCATCCCTTCCCCCGGCTGCCTCTTCAAAGGGTTTCACAAGCTCCCCGGGGGATGCAACCTGCTGTTCGATCTCCGAAACCAAACTTTCAAAACCTGGCGCTACTGGGAATTTACGATAGAGCCTTTTACCCGCATCCCGAAAAACGCTGAAGAGCAGTGGGGGGAGGAAATTCGCACACTGCTGCGGGCGGCGGTCAAGCGGCGCCTGATGGCCGATGTCCCACTGGGTGTGCTGCTCAGCGGCGGCCTCGATTCGTCTTCCATAACCGCAATGGCCGCTCAACTGGTGGACCGGGGGAAGTTGAAGACGTTCACGATCGGATTCGAAGAGCCGAGTTTCGACGAAGCCCGCTTTGCGGAGGATGTCGCCGGACGATATGGAACCGATCACCATCACCAGACCTTCTCTGTTGAGCGGATTCGAAAGCACCTGCCCGACATCGCCGATCGATTGGACGAACCGTTCGGCGACAGCTCGATTCTGCCCACCTATGTCCTGTGCCGCATGGCTCGCAAGCAAGTGACCGTTGCGCTGTCCGGAGAGGGCGGAGATGAGCTGTTTGCCGGGTACGACCCCTTTCGGGCACTGGCCCTGGCTCGACTGTATGCCGCCGTCACGCCCCGTCCGCTGCACCCTGCGGTGAGAATGGCAGCCGCTTTGCTGCCGACAGCCCATCGCTACATGGCAACAGGCTTCCGGATTCAACGGTTCCTGCGCGGACTTTCCTACCCCCAGCCACTGTGGAATCCGGTGTGGCTCGGACCGCTGGAGCCGGTAGAACTCGAAGAGCTGTTCCGGGAGCCGACGGACATAGAGGCGGTGTACTGCGAAGCCATCGAATGCTGGGAAAACGCGACATCGAAAAACACGGCAGACCAAACCCTGGAATTTTACACCAAGCTCTACCTGCAGGACAACATCATGGTCAAAGCCGATCGCGCCGGAATGATGAACTCGTTGGAGGTACGGTCCCCGTATCTGGATATCGAGTTGGTGAATTTTGTGCGCCGCATACCCTCCGAATGGAAGCTCCGCAGGGGCCGGACAAAATACATCCTGAAAAAAGCGCTGGCGCCGCTGCTTCCGGCCCAACTGATCCACCGCACAAAGCAAGGATTCGCTGCACCGGTGGGCAAATGGTTCTTGGAATCGAAACTGCGATGGCACGACGGCGGCACACCGGCCGATCTTTCGCAACGCTTCATCGACCGCATGCGCTCGCAGCACCTGTCGGCAAAAACCGATCACCGACTGTTTCTCTGGAACATCTGGCTTCTCCAACAGCATGGGGGCGGAGTTCTGCCGTGAGGGTTCCCGGACACCATACCCGCAAGGATCGGCTGACCCGGTGTCCGGTTTGCGGCAAAGCCGACTTTTTCACGGAAATCGAAGGACGGGATTTCGAGAGCGGCACCGGCCGTTATCGGGTGGAGTGCTGTCGGCAGTGCGGCGTGCGGTTTACCAACCCCCGGCCGACGGCAGAATCGGCCTTCGAGCTCTACCGGACCCGCGACAGTACCGATTACGTCCGATCGAACCGGATCACCGATCGATTGCGTTCTCTGACGATTCGTCGCTGGATCGGCAAGGTGACGGCCCATGCCGGCCGGTTCGAATCGGTGCTCGACTATGGCTGTGGAGACGGTTTCTTTGCGGCGCAGCTGGCCCGCTATGCCGCATCGGCAGATATTACGGCGGTCGATCTGCACGAGGTGCCCCCGGCCGGACTGAACGGACATGGCGTCGTTCACTATCGTTCCTTCGGGCAGCTTCGAAGGGAACCGAAACGCTACCAGCTGATCTTCTGTCGTCAGGTGATCGAACACGTCCCGGATCCGCAAGCGGTTGCGGCTGAATTGGAGGCCTTGCTGGCGCCCGGCGGCATGCTGGTGGTGGAGGTGCCGAATTATCGCTCGGTGTGGCGAAAGCTGTTCGGGCGATATTACTTCGCACTTTACCTGCCGCGGCACCTGTTGCACTTCGACGAGACAACCCTGAAAGGGTTGTTCGGCAGGTACCGGCAGGTGAAGCTTTACCGCAACCACACACCGATCCTGGGGAAAAGCCTGGGGTATCTGACCGGTATGCCGGTCGGCAATCTGGGCCTGTTCGGATTGGGATTGTTTCCGCTGCAGGTCGCAGTGGATCGAATCTGCCGGTCATCGACCGTTCTTGCGCTGGTGCTCAGAAAGAAGAGAAAATGACGGCAGCCAAAGCAGAATCCTTCATCGACCTCACGCTGGGCGTACCTTTCAAAAACAGCGCCGCCTACCTGCCGGAGCTGCTGGCGAGCCTGGAGACCCAGTGCTGCCTTCCGGCCCAGATCCTCTTCGTTAACGACGGTTCCACGGACAGTTCGCTGAAGACGGTGAGAGCCTTCGCTGCGGAGCATGCCGGGTGGAACATTCACATCTACCGGAACGAATCGAGCGTTGGAATCGGAGCCGTCTACAACCAGATTGCAACCGCTTCCCGGCAAACCTGGGTTCAAATTCTGGATGCCGACGACTATTTGCTGGAGGGATTCTACCGGGAAATCGCTCCGCATCTGGAAAGCGAAGCAACGGGAATTGTGGCCGCTGCCCGCTCGAACCTTTCGCTGCTCAACCTGCTGAATGCGGCCGCCGGCCCCTTCGTGCCGACATGCTTGCCGCGCCGGCTGCCCGTTCTCGGCACACTGGCCACCCGATCGGGCGTTGTCTACCGAACGGCCGCCCTGCAGCGCCAGCCGTTCATCGATCCGGCATTTGACGGATCCGATATTCTGCACCTGATCCGGATGCGCACGTGCGGCCGCTTCACTTATGTGCGCAGGGCCAAAGTCTATTACCGGGTGCACACCGGGGCTGCGACGAGCAGAGGAAGAGCCGTCGGCCCGTATTGGCGTCGGCTCAGCCACCGCCCGGATGCCGGCCTGCTGTATCGCCTCGACTATGCCTTGCGCAAGAAGATGTTCGCCTGGCTTCGAAAGCTGCGGTAAGCGCACACATGGTCCATGTCGGCCGACGGCTGGGATCGCGGCCGAACCGACCGGAATCATGCAGCATGCCGCAGCGTGGGTGCAACGTGAAACATGGTATATGGATAAAGATCGCAGTCAGTGTCGGGCTGCTGGGATGGCTTTTAGCCGGCGTGGATCTGCCACGACTCCGGGCAATCCTGGCAGGAATTCCCGCCGGTGAAGGTTTCCTGGTTGTCGGACTCTACTGCGCGGCCTGGCTGGTGAATGCGGCCAAGTGGAAAACTCTGTTGGGTCGTCACTCTTATCTGCGCCTTTTCGCCCTGACCATGATCGGCCAGTTCTATGCATTGGTGCTGCCGGGTCAGATCGCAGGAGAAGCCGTCAAAGCCTGGAAGCTCATCGGCCGGACCGGTGAGATCGCACCAGCGGTCAGCTCCGTCTTGATGGATCGAGTCGTCGGGGTGGTGAGCCTGCTGTGGGTCGGACTTGTCGGTGCGAGTGTCACCGAGACCACTGCCGGGATTCGCTGGACTGTGGTTTTCGGCACGCTGCTTGCCGGCATCGCCCTGGCGGCCTTTCTGATGCGTCTTCATCCATGCAGAGCCCGGAGCCGAAATGCGGTAACCGCGATCGGCGACCGGTTTCCCCGCGCTGCCGGTTTCGCCGGCACCCTGGTAAAATGCATCGACGCCTGGGTCGAAATCCTGCAGTCACCGGCTCGGCTTGCACTGGCGATGGCCCTGGGAGTGGTGTTTCAATGCCTTGCCGTTTTCATACTATACCGCATTGCGGCGAGCATCGGCCTGCAGATTGCTTTTGTGGACTGGTGCTGGATTTTCACCGCTGTCTCCCTGCTGCTGCTGCTGCCGGTGACCATCGGCGGAATCGGACTGCGGGAAGGCGGGTATGTGGCGCTGCTCGCCGGACTTGGCGTCCCGGGTGAAAAAGCCCTGGCGTGCTCACTTGCGCTGTTCGGGCTCCAGCTTCTCTCCGCCGCAGCGGGTGCCGTGCTCGACCTGGTATTGATCCTACGGGAGCGATCGGAGGCATAATCAGGTATCGGGCGGTTCGCCGGAGCGGAGCGGCTCGGTCTGCCGATGCCGACGGCTTTTTCGCGCAGCCACCCACAAAGACCACGCCAGCAGCGTCCCCAGCGCCAGCCACCCGCCGCAGGTGACCGCCAGCCCCGCCTTTAGAATCGCAGGATCGAATTCAAAAACGACCGTCTGATCGCCGGCACCGACCGCAACCGCCTGCAGCACGTAGTTGGCGCGCAGGATACGGGCAGGACGGCCGTCGATGGTGGCCCGCCAACCGGGGTGATGACTTTCGCTGAGCACCAGCAGCCCGTTGCCCTCGGTTCGGATGTCGATCTCCACCCGGTTGGTTTGGTGGCGAACCTGCTTCACTTCCTGTCGCATCGAGCCGGAAGGGCCCGTCGCATCCGTGTGCAAGTCGATGGGCGGCTGTTCTTCCAGGATCGCTTTATTTCGAAAATCGGCATTGCGCCAGGAACCCATGACCCGGTATGCCGATTGGCGGTCTTCGCAGTACTGGAAATCGGCAACGATAAAGGCCCGCGGAAAGGCCGCCAGATTTTCGTAGATGGAGATTTCCTTGTCATATAAAAGGCGCAGGTTCGGCGCGTCCGGATTGGCACCCGGCGGCATCAGGATGTACTTGCTGTTGAGCAGGTCGAGCAGCGGCGAGCCGAACGTGTCCAGCTCGACCCAACTGTCGAATGTTTCCGGCAGCGGTGTTTTCAGGTTGTTCTGGCTCAGAAACAGAAACTCGCCGAATCGGCGGGGATAAAAGGAGGAGTGTCCGCCGATGTCCGGCACCCGGTAGGGCGCCAGCGTGTTGTCCAGAAAGTTCCCGTAGGCGATGACCCGATATCCGGGCGGGCGTTTCATCAGGAACCGGATGGCGCCGGTGGGTGGATAGGCCAGCTCGACCGGTGAGGCCGTGTTGTACTTCAGTCCGAAGGTGCCGAGGTCTGCCGCCAGGATCAATAGGACCAGGGCCATGCAGCGGTCGCCCGATTTTCGGCTGCGGGCAAAAAGGGCCCCGGTGAGCGCACCATAGGACAGCAGCACGAGGATCAGCGGATAGAGGATGAGCGGGGAAAAGAGCGCAAAGTGTCCGGCCAGAATCGGGTAATCATGCAGCCAGTCGGCCGGTTTCACCGGCCCGACGAGCCAGCGCACAACCACCTCGGATTGCACTGCCAGCGCCACTGCAACGGCAAGGGCGGCAAAAGCCGTCCAAAGCGAAAACACCAACCGCCGGTTGACGTCCTGCCTTCGGAAGAAAATGTCGGCCCCCATGGCCGCCGCCACGACGACGGAAAACCCGGTCAGGTAGAGAATCCGGGTGGGGGTGGAGTATCCCAGGCCGATCACCCACCTTGCCAGCGGATAATAGAGAAAACTGCCCATGGCCATTGCCAGGGTGACCGTCGCGGTCGCCAGGTAAAGCAGCGAAAACTGCCGCCGGCGCGGATGGGCCGCGGTCACCAGAACGAGAAACAGCGGAAGGACGCCGGCATAAACACAGAGCTCGTTGTAATTGTTGTACGGCTGCAAGCCCCTCTTGCGGGGGGTAAAGACCACCGAATCACCGGCCGGATTTCCGTAGAAATCAGGGAAAATATACGTGGCCAGGTATGTCGCCGGCAGCTGACCGGTCTGGTCGAAGAGTTTTTGAGCCGGGATCTCGGCCCGCTGGGAGTCGTCCAGCAGGATCAGGGAACTGGTGAAAAAGTTGGCCGATATTGCCACCCCCAGCAGCAGGCACACACCGAGATTGACCCATTCGGCCGGTTGGTTGCGCCCCGGCGGCCAAAAGTTCCGGCGAAGCTTGCAGACCAGGACAACAAAGTAGAGCAGAAGGAAAATCAGCTCGTAAATCAACACGTGAGAATAACCGGCGGTTACGGACAGGGAAACGGCAGCGGTGAAGCAGAGGCAATACAGCCGGGACCGGTAGGCGAGCCAGCGGTGCAGGCAAAACAGTGCCGCGGGCAACGTGGCGGCCATAATCGGCAGGTGCTCGAACTCGAACCATACCATCAGGTGCCCGTTGAACATCCATCCCACCGCTCCGATCAGCGCGGCCCAGGTTCGCAGGCGCAGCTCTTTCAAATAGAGCAGCATGAAAATGCCGGCAGCCAGCATGTGCAGCCACAATACGAAATCGTGGGCCCGGATGGTCGGCAGCAGCAGGTTGCTCAGGAACACCAGCGGATTGTTCATCGGGTATATGCCGCTGGGAAACGGCTTCCCGCAGAAGGTATCCGGGTACCACCAGGGCAGTGACAGCTGTTTGATGTGCTGAAAATAAAAATCGTAGGTGGGATAGAAAACGTTGATCGGATCGGTGATCAACGAGTTGTGCGGCTCAAAGCCCGGTGCCAGGTAGTTCCACGGGTAGAATTGCAGCAGGGCGTCAAAGGCGTAAAACGTCTTTCCCAGAAAGATCACCGGATGGAAGAAGCCGATCGCCAGCAGCAGCAGGACGGCCGGCGGCAGCAGCAGGGTCCATCGGTTTTCGGGTTTGCCGTTTGAAAGCAATAGCCGTCTCCCTGGAGAACCGAAAGAGGCTTCTTGCGCATGTGGCATGCACAGGTCAGCGCCGATCGCGAAATCTGAAGGTATTATTGTATATGAGCCGGGCCAAATTGGCAATGACCGCGAGGTCGAGGAAAAACAAGCGATCAGGTGCGGCCGGGCATATCAGCGACACAACGGGCAGCAGGCGCCGGCGGCCCGGCGCCGGCAGCCGTGCGGCAGATGCCGTCGAGCGGGTTGACCGGCTCTCAGGTTGCGGTATACAGGAATTTCCCATTGTGGTATAATACCGGTAACTTGCGCAGTCCGAACGACATAAACAGGAGAATGCGAAAACCGCGATCGATTTTACCGCTGCCTGTCGAAGAGGGCCAACCGGCAATGGCGGTTTCATCGGCCTGATTTCGTTGCCGGTTCGCTGCTTTCTCGTCAAATTTCATACAAGGTTCCCGTATTGACTTCCTTTGGCACCCTCCGGATGCGTCGATGAATTCCACCGAAGCCTTGAAAACCCCTTCCACCGAAACCACCGGACCCCTCGGCGCCGGGCTTCGAAATTACATCGCCGGTCTCCGCAACCTGTCGGATAGCAGCCTCGATATCTGTTTCATCGCTGCTCTCCTGATGACGGTTTTTTTCTTTCTGCAGTGGCCGATCATGGCCTTTGACACGGATTTGTGGACCCATCTCAACGGCGGGCGCTATCTGGTCGAACACGGCAAAATCCCGGATACCAGCTTTTATTCCTTTGTCAGCCCTCCGAGAGAGATCATCAGCTATTCGTGGCTGTTCAAGGCCTTTGTCTACGAAGTGTTCCGGTTTACCGGCTACTACGGGCTCATCGCTCTCCGGACCCTGGTTTTCACGGTCACGTTGTCGCTCATATTTCTTGTCTTGCGAAACCGTCGGGCCGGCATCGGCCAAACCGTGCTCTTTGTTTTGTGTTTTCTTTTGTTTGTCGACTCCGGAGAGGGTCTGCGCCCCTACAACTTTTCCTTTCTCTTCATTACCGTTTTCCTCTACGTGCTCGAGCGTCACCCCCGAAAAGCGTACCTGCTGCCGGCGGTGGCGATCGTGTGGATCAATTTCCACGGGATCGAATACCCGGTGATGATGCTGATCGTCGGCTGCTACCTGGCGGCCTATTTTATCGGCCGCCGGCAGCAGAACCGGCCAAAAGAGCCGCACACCTATCGTTTTCTCGTCCCCCTAGCGCTGTGCATGGCAGCGGTATTCGCTTCGCCATACGGCGCGGCCCTGCTGCGGGTGCCTTTCACCGACACCGCCTATGCTTCGCACTACATCAGCGAGCTGCGGAAAATCGCTTTCGATGATCTGTTGCAGTTCCGCCTGATCGGACTGGTGCCCGATTTTTCAACCGTGTCGAACCTGCTGATCTTCTCGACCGCAGCCGTTGTTCTTCTGCGCCTGTGGCGGCGGCAAATTCCCGTGCACCACCTGATATTGTTCGCCGGCGGTTGTTTTTTGCTCGCCAGGGGCATCCGCTTCGTTCACGAGTTCGCCCTGCTGTCGCTGCCGGCTATGGCGGTCGTGGATCGACTAGCCCCGGTCGGAGGGCAGCGGTCGCTGCGAACACCGGCTCTGGCGGTGACGACCTTTGCCCTTGTGTTCGGCGCTTTTCTTTACCTGCACAACCTCTACGGCCATCGTCCGAAATATCCCGTCACGCGGTCCGGATTGCCGGTCGGTGTCACCGCCTTTCTGCAGCATGTCGGAGCCAGGGGACGAATCCTGAACGATCCGGTCACCGGCGGTTACCTGAGCTGGCGGATGTGGCCCGACTGCCTCATTTACATGGATATGCAAGTGCCTTTCCTTTTCACCGACAGGGATTATTTTTCGGGAATCAACGCGATTTACGACAAGCAGGCAAGCGGCAATTTTCTCAAG
>LJNK01000115.1 GCA_001303025.1 Deltaproteobacteria bacterium SG8_13 | reverse complement strand
TTCCGCAAAGGCGGCGGCCGACGTGCGGAACTCAATGGTAAAAATCTACTGCGTTCAAAATGAGCCGGACTACGACAACCCCTGGCAAATGAAAGGCGCCGAGATGTTCAGCGGCTCCGGGTGCGTCATCGACGGCGACCGCATTCTGACCAACGCGCACGTGGTCAGCAATCAGACCTATATCATGGTGCGCCTGCACGGCCAGTCGCAAAAGCACCCTGCAAGAGTGATTGCCATCTCCCACGATGCCGACCTGGCCCTGCTGGGCGTCGATGACCCCTCATTTTTCGATGGGGTTAAGGCGCTCAGATTCGGCAGCTTACCGGAAATCGAACAGGAAGCTACCGTATTCGGTTTTCCCGAGGGCGGCGATTCCCTGAGTACGACCAAAGGCGTGATTTCCCGCATCGAAAATCAGCGGTACGTTCACAGCTGGATCAATCTGCTGGCCGGTCAGCTGGACGCAGCCATAAACCCGGGCAACAGCGGCGGACCGGTAATGGTGGGCGACCGTATCGTCGGGGTCGTGATGCAGGCCTTGGAAAAGTCGCAAAACATCGGCTATATGGTCCCGGTGCCGGTCATCGAGCACTTCCTGATCGACATGGATGACGGCCGTTACCATGGTTTTCCTGAAGACGGTATTATCATTCAGACGCTGGAAAACGAAGGCCTTAAAAAAATGCACGGCCTGAACGAGGAACAGTCCGGAGCCCTGGTTTCGTCGGTCGCACCCGGTTCACCGGCTGAAAATCAAATTTACCCCGGCGACGTGCTCATGTCCATAGACGGGCATCGAATTGCCGATGATTGCACGGTCGAGTTTCGCCCCGGAGAGCGCACCGACGCCGATTTCTACATCAAGCAACATCAGGTCGGCGATGAAGCTGTTTATAAAATTTTGCGGCGCGGCAAGGAGCTCACCGTCAGGCTGACCCTGGACAAACCCTGGGGAAAAAACATGCTGGTGCCCACGGCAAGGTATGACGTTCAGCCCACCTACTACGTGTACGGGGGACTGGTGTTCTGCCCCCTGACTCTGAACTACCTCTTAACCTGGGGCGAGAATGTTTGGAAAGACGCACCTTACGATTTGATGAATTATTTCATCCAGCAAAAACCTGACCGGGAAGGCGAGGAGGTTGTCGTCATCATCAAGGTTCTGGCCGGCGATTTCAACAACGGATACGACGATCTGGTCAATACGCGCATCCTGGCGGTCAATGGAAAAAGGATCCGCGACCTTGAGGAGCTCATCGATTTCGTGGAGACAGACACCGACAGACCATTTGTAGTGTTCAATACGCTGGGTGATCAGACCATCGCCATCGACCGCAAAAAGGCCGAAGCTGCGCAGGATGAAATCCTGTCGATCTATCGAATCGGCGAAGACCGTTCTACGGATCTCAAAGCGGTTGCGAGCAACAATAAAGCAAACGGAAAAAAGATCTCTAAAGCCGATTCAACGGAAGCGGTTATGTTAAAACACTAACAGAAAGGAACATTTCAGGCATGTTTCTCGATCTGCGCCAGAAACCAGTTTTAGTTCAGAAGCCCATAATGACCCTGCAGCTGCAGCAGGCGATCAAACTGCTGCAGCTGTCCCGGTTGGAGCTCGAGGAAACCGTCAGGCAGGAGCTGGCCGAAAACCCGGCGCTGGAGGAGGTTGCCGAACCAAAGGCCGAAGAGCGACTCGATGATCTGAGCAGCCTGCACGAATATCTCAATTCCTATGATTACGGAAGAAACCCCTCGCAAACAGAAGTTCGAGAGTACAGGGATTTTGAGACCTACACCGCAGGCCGGGAGACGCTGACTGAACATCTGCTGCGGCAGCTTCTGATGACATCGCCGACAGCCGAGGAAGAAAAAATCGGCAGCCTGATTGCCGGCAGCCTGAACAAAGATGGTTATCTGACGGTGTCGGTCGTTGAAATTTCTGAAATGAGCGGTTGCGAGCCTGAAAAAATTGAGCGTGTTCTGGCACTGATGCAGGGCTTCGATCCGCCGGGCGTGTGCGGCAGGGAACTCAAGGAGTGCCTCCTGCTGCAAATCGAGCGGCAGGATGTAGAAAACCCTGTGGCAAAAGACATCGTTTCGAAGCATCTCGCGCAGCTCGCAAAAAGGGACTACAAATCAATCGCAAAGGCGCTCGGTTTAAAACCGGCGGATGTCATCGCGGCGGCGAAGCTCATCACGAGCCTCGAGCCTCGGCCGGGGCGGCAGTTCAATGACGAGCTCCCCCGATACATCGAGCCCGATATTTTTGTATTTAAAATCAGAGATGAATTTGTGATCAGCCTGAACAACAGGGGGCTGCCCGAGCTCCGCATCAGCTCGTTTTTCAGGCAGGCGCTGAAAAACGGGGGCGCCCCAGGCCCAAAAACCGTTGATTTTCTGCGGGAAAAGCTGCGCTCGGCTCGATGGCTGATCAGAAGCATCCAGGAGCGCCGGCGGACCATTTACCGGGTGATGGAGAGCATTCTCAGATCTCAACGGGACTTTTTCGAGAAGGGAATCGCGCACCTCAAGCCGATGGTGCTGCGGGACGTTGCCGAAGACATCGAAATGGCCGAGTCGACCGTCAGCCGAGCCACGGCCAACAAGTATGCGCACACGCCGCACGGGATTTTCGAGTTGAAATACTTTTTCAGCAGCCATGTCAACTCACAAGAGGGTGAACCCGTGTCATCCACGGTGGTTCAGGAAAAAATCAGGAAAATCGTTTCAGCCGAGGACCCCCAAAAGCCGCTTAGCGACGACAGGATCGCAAAGTTACTGCAGGGCGCGGGCATCGACATCGCCCGCCGGACAGTGGCCAAGTACCGTGAGAATATCGGGATTTTAGCGTCGAGCAGGCGAAAGCAATGCAAATATTAAAAATTGACCACAGAGCGCACAGGGGTTGCAGAGAATTATAAAAGCTAAAAAATAAAAGGTACTTTGTGAACTTTGTGCCTTCGTGGTGAAAGAAAGACATTGAATTCAGATGACATTGCATCAGGATATAGGCGTGAGAATAACAGATGAACTTCATCTGCAGCTTTTTTTCTACTGCAGCAGATGCGGGAATTCGATCTGCTCGACGGGCATCGCGAACGATTACCATTATCCCCTGTGGTTTTTGCAAAACCCGATATTTCCTGCGGATGATGGGTATGTGTGCAGTGAATGCGCCAATAGAGGAGGGAGAGGTACCTTATGAAAATCAAACCGGAAGATGTTGCCGCCCTGGTATTTGAAGCATGCCCCTCGTACAGGGAGGCCTGGCCCGATCTGGACGACCGTGACACCGGCGGCTATGAGTATTCCATTCCGCTCATGATCGGGTTTGCCGGTCATGTGGCCCGGCTGTGGAATGATCGCCGGTTCGCCGAGTTTCCGGCAATCTTTGATCTTATCGAACGGTTGCATTTAGAGGGAAACAAGAAAGTCGTCGATCATGTGGTGTTCTATTTCACAGAGACCCTGTATGTCGAACTACAGAAGCAGGGCATAAATCCCAGATTTGCAGAACGGCGCCTCGGCCCTGCAGGCACTTACTGGCTGGACTTTCTAAAAAAAGCGTTAGGCTGGAGATGAGAAAAAAATTATCTCCTATGACCGGATCCGTCATAGGGATGTGGTACGCTGTAAATAAGCGCAGAAGGGGTAAAAAGGCCCGAGAAATAAACAGCAGACAATTTGACTTTTAGGCCAAAATTCGATATAATTATATATAACAAATCAAAATAATCATGAAGAGAGGCGCGAGGGACCTGGCCCTGAGACCGCCCGGCAGCCTGTTCCACAAGGTGCCAAAGCCAACCCGCAAGGGAAACCATGAGGTCGAAACGACAACAGGACTCAGAGACCTCCCTCCGGGAGGTTTTTTTTGTTCCCGGGATGCCGATCAAGAACTTGATCGGCAACGGGGTTCTTCAGGGTTCTTTTACAATATACGGAAACATTTATCAAAAGCATCAGGAGCGGTCTGCAGATGCAGGCCCGGCAACCGAGCAGGAGACGCCACGGTGCCTCGGTCGAAACGACCGGATGCGGCAGCAGCAAAATGGTCTTCACAAATCGGTTAATTTGCGACGTTTTCTTCGCAATGCCATCCTGGTGCGTGTTTTAAGGTTCGAAAAAGGAGACATGCACCATGAAAAAGTACCTCACACCTAAACTGGGCATCCATGGGCTGGAAAACCTGGACGCAGCCATCCTTGCCGCCCTGGCAACAGAGTCAACGCTCCTTTTGATCGGCCCGCACGGCAGCGCCAAAACGCTTCTGGCACGTCGGGTTGCCGAAACACTGGGCTGCAGCTTCCGCCACTACAACACCAGTCTGCTGAATTACGACGACCTGGTCGGTTACCCGATGCCCGATCAGGAAAACCGGACCCTGAACTTCATCCAGACCCCGGGAACCATATGGAATGCCGAATTCATCCTTTTTGATGAGATCTCCCGTGCCCGCCCCGAGATTCAGAACAAAGTCTTTCCCATCGTCCACGAACACCGCGTGCAGGGTATCGAGCTGCAGCACCTGAGCCACTGCTGGGCAGCCATGAATCCGCCGTCCGACGGAGAAGATGCCCACGACGCCATCTATTTCGGCTCATGGTCGCTGGACGCAGCCCTGGCAGACCGCTTTCGCTTTATCCTGAGGGTCCCCGGGTTCGACGAATTGCAGGAAAAGGAACGTGAAGAAATCCTGCTGAACGGCGACGGGAAGAAAGGCCGCCCCGCATTGAAGACCTGGATCGGATCGGTTCGCAAAAAGCTGAATGCGGCGGATGAAACCGACAGGCGCTGGGCGGTTCGTTACCTCTCCGCCATGGTCCCGCTGCTCGAAAAAGCTGAGCTTCCGATTTCGGGCCGCCGCGCCAGGTACCTGTTTGAAAACATTCTGGCGCTGCAGGCCGCCGAGAGGGTGCTGGGCGAACGTTCCGAGCTCGGTGATGTCGCCCTGCGGGCCGTGTTTGCAGGCCTTCCCCACAGCGCATCCGGCAAAACCGTGGAGCACGGAAAAATCCTGCTGGCGCATAAACAGGCGGTCCTGGATGCAGGGGCAGGCTCGGACAGCATCATTTCAAAAATCCGACGCATAAAAGACCCGGTCAAACGTGCAGAAGTCGCCCTGCGGGAAAAACCGGACAGACCCTTGCAGACCCAGATTTTCTCGGATGCCTTTGCTTCCCTGAGCCTCGTCGAGCGTTACGCCTGGGTGCACCGGGTGTTTCCGAGAATTTCCGAGGGTGCGCACGTAGGCGCAGCGGTCCTGGAAATGATGGCAGAGGTCGAATCAAAGATACACGATGGGGCTCACGCCGAATTCAGTGAATCGATGCACAACAACGGTAAAAGGTGGAAATTCTGGCAAGACCTCAGCGAGTCCATCGCCCGTTTCGAAGAAGGCGGCGACATCACTGCAGAGCATGTAGCCGTTGCCAGGTGCGCTTGAAAGAAAGAGATGGTTTAGCGCTGCAAAACGAGGGTTCTGCAAATACGATCAGCTGTTCCTCCTTTATCCAGAACATGAGCTGCCGACCCCGCACAACGGTCCGCAGCGCAGGGCTGACCCTCTCGAAAATTCCCGAAAGGCTGAAAGGAGAGAACTTCATCATCGACTTCAGAGATTTTGTACCCGTCAGCCTGACACGTTATGCCGAGCACAACCCGGGAATGAGCGTCCCGATTTTTAACGCCCTGCTGACGTTCGGCCGCAATCGCCGCCACTTAAGTGTATACGAACGCTTTATAAAGAGTGGGGCCGACCACGAACAAAGCCTGATGAAATGGGTTTTGCGCGCGCCCGAAGAGGTGGGCGCGCACGATAAAGAGCCTGCACGCGGCCCTGTTTATCATGGCGCGCGCCAACCGCGCCGTTTACATCCGCGACAAGAGCCCTCTGCTCAGTCTTATATCGATCGAGCGCCGGCTTGAGATCGTGTTTGTCGGCCAAAGGAGGTAAAATAAATGGCTTTACCCATAGAAGACCTCAAATGGAGGATTTACAACGTTTTCCCGGCAAACGAACTGGCCCTGGATCATCTTCTGGGGCTTTTCAGCGTCTCTTACAGCACAAAGATCCCGACGGCCGCAGTTCAAACGCGGGTGCCCCCCAAACTTCTGTTCAACCGTGAGTTCGTGGATGAGCACTGCCGCACCGACGAGCACCTGCTCATGCTGCTGATGCACGAGATGCACCATCTCGTTTTAGGCCACACCCGAATTTTCCCGCTCATTACCCCGGCCCATA
>LJNK01000114.1 GCA_001303025.1 Deltaproteobacteria bacterium SG8_13 | reverse complement strand
GGTCTGGCTGCTGTGCATATCAGTTGCCCTGACGGCATGCAAAAAGAAACCTGAAATTATTGAAGTAGTCCGGGCCATCAAGACGATTACCGTCAGTGAGCAGGCTGCCGAGCAGATACTCAAATTTCCCGGACAGGTCGCTGCGGTCGATTCCTCCGGCCTCAGTTTTCAGGTCAGCGGGCAGGTGGAGTCTGTGGAAGTTGACATCGGAGATCGCGTGAAAAAAGGACAGATCCTCGCTGTTCTTGATCCGGAGCCCTACCAGTTGGAGGTGGATGCGATCAAGGCTGAGCTTGTCAAGGCTAGCGACAATGTTACCAAAACAAAGGCGCAGTACGAACGCCATAAGCGTCTTTTCGAACAGCGTGCGGGGGCAAAAAGTTTTGTGGAAGTCACAGAATATAATTACAAGGCCGCCATGAGCGCGGTTAAATTCCAGCTTGCAAGACTGGATCTTGCCAAGCGCAATCTGCGCAAAACAAAACTGCTCTCTCCTTACGACGGCATCATCGCCTGGCGGTCAGTGCAGCCGAATGAGGAGGTGCAAGTCGGGCAGAAAATTTTCGAAATTAATGCCACGGGTAAAATGGAGGTACAGCTGGGGATTCCGGAGACCACCATCGACCGGATACACATCGATGACCCGGCGACGATCACCTTTCCCACGCTGCCGGGCGAGTCCACAAGAGGCCGTATTTCCTACATCGGTGGCGCCGCCGTCAAGGCCAATGCCTTTCCGGTCAAAGCGGAGCTGATTGATCCAAATGAAAAAGTCAAACCCGGCATGACCGCTGAGGCCAATCTTATTATAAAAGATGAAGACCGCAAACCCGGCTACCTGGTTCCTCTCCAAGCGCTCCTGCCTTCCCCGGAGGCGAACCGGGGGTATGCCTTTTTGTACGACCCCAAGACATCGACGGTCAAAAAAACGCCGGTCCGCTCCCGCGGCACGGAAAATAAAAAAGCAATCGTGTACGAGGGTCTTGCGACCGGGGACATTATTGCCGTGGCCGGCGTGAGTTTTTTAGCCGATGGGATGGAAGTCAAACTGATGAAACAATAAGGGACAGATGTCAGTGTTCAGGTTTCGGCCGATACATTTTTGCTCCCTGAAACCGCCCGTGTTTGACGGCAATGCCCATCCTGCAGAAAAGAATTTGTGCAACGTTGGCATAATCTTCGCCACCCTCCGGTTAAAAGGAACTGAAAATGAAAGGTATCACCGGATTTGCGCTGAATAATTCGCGAACCGTCGTCATGACCATATTACTGGTAATTGTCGGAGGTATATATGCGTTTATCAACCTTCCGAAACTGGAAGACCCTTTAATCACGATTCGCGAAGCGGTGGTAGCGGCAAAATATCCCGGCATGCCGGTGGAGCAAGTCGAACGGTTGATTACCCGGCCCATCGAAGAGAAGATCCGGAGTATGGGCGAAGTCGATAAGATTAAGGATTCCACCTCCAAAGTCGGCGAATGCCTAATCCACGTGACCATCAAAGATGAGGTGCCCGCCGAACAGCTCCCGGCAACGTGGAAGCTGCTCCGCAACCGGATGGCTGATGTCAAACCCGAGCTGCCGAAAGGCACCATCGGACCGATGGTCGACGATACGTTCGGCGATACGTCGGTGGCCACCATCGCGCTCTGGAGCGATGGATTCAGTATGGCGGAAATGCACGAAACCGCCCGTCAAATCAGAGAGCGCCTCAATATGATGAAAGGCATCCAGAAGGTCGATCTCACCGGTGTGCAGGATGAGCGCATTTATCTCGAAGTGTCAAACGCCAAGATTGCGCAGCTGGGAATCGATACCGCAGATATCGGGAAAAGTCTGCGGGAGCAGAACATTCTGCTGCCCGGCGGCAGGATAAACCTCAACGATGTGGAAATCATCGTGGAGACCCAGGGCAGATTCACGTCCATAGAAGAGATCTCAGAGGTTCTCATCCCGATATCCGGCACCCAGGCCACGATTCCGCTGCGTGACATCGCAGCCATCAGAAAAGCTTACGTGGAACCGATTCACAACCCGGCTTACTACAATGGCCATCAGGCCATTGTTTTAAGTGTCTTTATCCTCAGAGGGGTGGATGCCGTAGAGTTCGGGGAGCGGTTAAATAAAGAAGTCCGAGAGATAGAGCAGTCCCTTCCGTGGGGCTACAAGCTCGAATTTGCCACCTACCAGCCCGAACTCATTAAAAAAGCCGTCAGCGGCATGGTGGTCAATGTGCTCGAAAGTGTGGTTATCGTCCTGGTGGTGGTCATGCTGCTGCTGGGGCTTAGAACCGGTTTGATTGTCGGCTCATTCATCCCCCTGGTCATGCTTTTCGGTGTTTTGATGATGTATGCGCTGGGGATTGATATGGAACGGATGTCGCTGGCCACGATGATTATTGCATTGGGTATGTTCGTGGATAACGCCATTGTGGTATCCGATGACATTAAAGTCAATCTGGAAACGGGAATGGCACGCGAGGATGCCATTATAAAAACCGGCACTTCGCTTGCACTGCCCCTGCTCACCAGTACGCTCACGACTGTTTTCGCCTTCGGACCGATTCTGCTTCAAATTGGAACAACGGGTGATTACACCTCCTCGCTGGGTTCGGTGATGATTATTTTACTCATGGGATCGTGGTTTTTTTCCATGTTTTCCTCCACCAGCATGTGCTACTGGTTCTTAAAGACAAAACCGGCTGCTGCCGGCGATAACCAACAGGAGCGCGATCCTTACCAGGGAAGATTTTATCGGCTCTATCGCCAGATCTTGAAATTTTCCCTGCGCAATCGGCTCCTGGTGCTGGCCATCACGGGTGGCGTGTTTGCTCTTGCATTGTATGCGGCATCGTTTTTGCCCCAGGCCTTTTTCCCGGGCGGGGACCGAAACCAGTATTTGATTTATCTCGACCTCCCCGCCGGAACGCGCATCGAGGAGACCGACAGGACAGTGAGAAAACTCAGCGGTTGGCTGCAGGATAAACAGCAAAACCCGGAAATCACCGGAACCATTGCCTATGTGGGAAACGGCGGTCCGCGGTTTTTTCTCTCACTATCGCCGTTGGACCCGGATCCGTTCCTCGCATTTTTAATCGTCAACACCGAGACCAGCAAAGAGGTACCTGAGCTTGTGGAGCGCACGAACCAATACGTGCTGAATCATTTCCCCAACGTGCGCGGCCGGGTGAAGGCCATGTGGCTTGGCGGCAGTGAGACCGGCCTGATGCAAGTCCGGTTCAGTGGCCCCGGCATAGAGGTGTTGCAGGAACAGGCCGAGCAGTTGATGGCCGCGCTCCGCAAGATCCCCGGCACCATCGATATCAAGCAGGATTGGAACAACCGGGTGATGACGGTCAAGGCGGATGTCGATCAGGCCCGCGCCAGCCGCGCCGGGGTGACATCGAAGGATGTGGCCGATGCCCTGGACTTCTTTGTCGACGGTGCGACGGCCACCAATTACCATCAGGGCAATGTTGAGATCCCCATCGTCGCGCGCGGCGTTAAGGCTGAACGGGATTCCCCTGAAAGCCTGCGCACGCTCGGCATCCGTTCGTCATCCGGCGGCAGCGTGCCTGTCAACCAGATTGCCGATGTCTACACCATCGGAGAGCTGAACCGTATCGTGCGGTACAATCAGGAGCGCACCATAACCGTCAGCGCCAAAAATCAGGTGCTGAAGGCTTCGGAGATCTTCGCGGCCCTTACGCCGACACTCGACAAGATGACATTTCCGAAAAACCACTACTGGGAAGTAGGGGGCGAGCTGGAGGATTCCGTCAGGGCCAAGAAGAACCTGGCGAAATGGCTGCTGCCTTGTTTTGGCGGTATTGTGTTTTTGCTGGTATGGCAGTTTAACTCCATCCGGCGGGCCGCCATCATTATCCTGACCATGCCGCTGGTCATTGTCGGCGCCGTGGTCGGCCTGCTGCTGATGCAGGCCGATTTTGGTTTTATGGTCATTCTCGGACTTTTGGCCCTGGCCGGATCCATTGTGAACAACGGTATCGTGATGATCGATAAAATTGAGGAGAACCGGCGCGACGGGCAGACGCCTTATGATGCGGTGATCAATTCGGCCGTCAGCCGATTCAGACCGATCCTGCTTTCGGTTTCAACGACCATGCTTGGATTCACGCCGCTGATCATCAATCATGATCCGCTCTTTTACGGCATGGCATGCATCATGTTTTTCGGTCTGGGCATCGGCAGTTTGTTTACGCTAAACTATGTCCCGGCCCTTTACAGCGTCTTCTTTCGGGTTAAAATCCCCGGCAATTAATGTACCCGGCTGAACCCAAAAGGGCCATAAGGAAGCGATACTCTCGCGCTCCCTTCACGGGATTTTCGGTTTTACGATGCTATTCTAGCAGTTACCAATGGAAATCAGACGGTCAGTGTCAAAACGGTGGCCAAAGATGAAAACAAAACAAAGTTGATCGCCACTGCTGATACTTGGGGTGGGGAGAAGGAACGGGAGGAGGAACTGGCCCGCGGGTGGTCGACGTCTTAGTTGAGAACTGGGTGTCACATACCGGCAACTTGAAGGATAATTTCTGGATCTGTCTATGGTCCCCCAAAAGATCAAGGTGGATTTGTAGCCCCGGTTCCGAAACTGCTTCTTATACCTGATCGTGGCCTTGCTGGCGATGATTCTGGTTTCTCCCTACTCGGCTGTTGCGGAGGAGGCCTATATTTATATACCTGTATTTATATATAGGTTATTAGAGGAGGAGTAAGGTCTGGGAAAAGGGTAGGGCGGAATAAGCGAGCTCTATCGAAGTAAGGCTGCAATCGCGGTTAAAAGCCGCACCTCCAGGGGAAGAGAAGCTGGCAACTGGCAGCTAACAGCGGGCAGATTACGGGTGGAGGTGGAATGAGGAGTATGTTGTGTTACAATCCTTGAGCAAAAGCTGCCCGAAATGGCCTTTGCACATTTCACCAGAGGAATGCAATGATCGAACAAGGCCCCATAAGACCCCCATCTGAAAGCAAGAGTTTGCTGCTGAGGCTGACGCGCAACTGTCCCTGGAATCAATGCCTGTTTTGCCCGGTTTATAAAGGGAGTGCCTTTTCTCGTAGGTCCGTGGCCGAGATAAAAAAGGAAATCGATGCCATCAGGGTGGTCATCGATGAGATTCAAGCCCTTTCCTGGAAGCTGGGCTTTGCCGGCAGGATTACGGGCTCGGTCGTCTCCCACATCTACCCCAGCAGAGACCACGGTCCAATTTATCGACAGGTGGCCCACTGGCTCTACTTCGCTGAAGGCAGCGTCTTCCTCCAGGACGCCAACAGCCTGATCATGAAGCCCGATGATCTGGCAGATGTTCTCCACTATCTGCGCGAGCGAATTCCCGGAATCCGTCGAATAACCAGCTATGCCCGGTCAAGTACCCTGGCGCGGCGTACGCTGGAACAGTTAGTCATGCTTCGAGAGGCCGGTCTGGACCGCATCCACATCGGCCTGGAGAGTGGTTATGATCCGGTACTGCGCTTCATGCGCAAGGGAAATACGGCAGCGGACCACGTCAAGGCCGGTTGCCTTGTTCGTGAAGCCGGAATCTCCCTGTCGGAGTACGTGATG
>LJNK01000113.1 GCA_001303025.1 Deltaproteobacteria bacterium SG8_13 | reverse complement strand
CAGGCGCGGTACCACCCGGAAGCCGGTTCTAACATCCCGGAAAACGATGCGGCTGCCGTGCACCCGGGGATCGCCGGTTTGCGTGGATACCGGTATGGACTGGCCGATATAGATAAATGCCGCCAGCCCTTCACGGGCGCGTACCTTTTGGACGTCCATACTGCGCTGGGCAGACCGGTCACTGCGGCCGGTAACAGAGACGGTGTTTTCCGGCTGCGGGTTTCGGCCGAATTCGATCCGGGTATCGTCCCCGATCGATACATTTCCGGAAACATCGACGGAGGCCATTGCTTCCCTGGCGTTTTCCCCCTGGACAACGATGATCAACAGCTGGCGTGACGGCCTGTCGAGGTTCCGGATGATCGATTCTATCCGGGCAATGTTATCAGGCGCGCCGGTCAGGATGACGACATAGCCTTTTCCGCTGATGGCGTCATCGGGACCCAGTAGCGGTGTTACAATCCGCACGACTTCATCTGCCGTTCTGTGTCGCAGTTCGATGATGCCCAGCTCTCCGCCGTGCCCCGAAGCGCCGATCAGGCACAGAAAAATGAACATCAAAACGACCAATCGATGGCTCTTCATAGGTTCAGACCGTTTTGCGGTGCAGGTAAAAGAAATGCGCAGTCGATCCGGGGATCTTGAGCCCGCTTTTTTTCAGCCTGCTGCAAGTGTATCATTAAACAGGCAGGTTCTCAATTGACGGGCGATTGGAATGGATTCGTGAAAGATCTGTGGATTGAGAAAAGCGGGAGGGGACTTGTCCATCAGGCGTTGCACGGAACTGTCGGGTCGGTCATCTCCTGCTTGGCGGATCGTCCCGATTCGTCACGCTTTTTTTTAACCCTTCAGTTGACATCGAATCGCGAGTCGACTATGACTGATGCCGAAGATAGTATCGCGGATTGACAACGCCCGGTAAAAATCCGTGTCGCGTCTGATCTAGCCTATCTGCAGCAAATGCACCTGACCCTCTCTCGGCAGACGTTTGGATCTGTTCGGATCGAATCACTCACTTGATTGGACCCTTCAACTCCGATGATGCCGACCTCGGCGATTGCCGCTCAAGATGCCTCCAGCAACTCTTCTTCCAGCGACGCAGCCCCTTGACTGAGAAGGTGTCTCACGGATTTGATTTCGTGGCGACCTGACGACCACTGTTACCGGAAAGGAGGTGATAACTGTCGCCGAATTATTGGGTCCTTGTGGTGAACTTTAATCGAAGGAGGCTGCCATGGTTCGAAGGATTGGTGACTATTTTTCCAGATGGGCCGACAAATACATGCCGGACCCTTTTCTTTTCGCCATTTTGCTGACGTTTTTGACGCTGATCCTGGGAGTCATATTCACCGATAACGGGTTCTTCTCCATGCTCAAGCACTGGAACAAGGGGTTCTGGACGCTGCTGACCTTTTCCATGCAGATGTGCCTGATTCTGGTGACTGGATATGCCTTGGCCACCACCAAAGTAGTCCGCCGGGCCATCGAGGCCCTGGCCGACATTCCCAAGACAGGAGCCGGTGCCGCCACCCTGGTGGCCCTGGTGGCGATCATCGCAGCTTACATCAACTGGGGACTGGGTATCATTGTCGGAGCGCTGATGGCCCGGCAAGTAGCATTGCGTGGTTATCAGAAAAAAGTCGCCATGCACTATCCGCTCCTGGGAGCTGCCGGATACGCGGGTCTGGCCGTGTGGCACGGCGGGTTTTCGGCCTCGGCGCCGCTGCTGGTGGCCACCGAAGGACATTTTCTGGCAGACAAAATCGGCATCATTCCCGTCAGTCAGACGCTCTTCAGTCCGCTGAACATAGTGGTGGCAGTGTTTTTGATTATCGGACTGCCCTTTCTGTTTCGATTTTTAAACCCGCTGGATACGGGCGAGGTGGTAACCATCGACAAGGTGCTGCCGAATATCGATGAACTGCTGGCCGATCAAGGTGAAGAAGAGTCGGAGCAGAAGCGACGCGCTACCGTTGCCAGCAAGCTTGAACACAGCATGATCATCAGCATCATCGTCGGCGTGATGGGGTTGATCATTGTCGTTTGGTATTTTGCCACCAGTGGGTTCAAGCTCAATTTGAACATCGTGAACTTCACTTTCATGTTCGTCGGTATCCTCCTGCATCGCACACCGATCAATTACGTGCGTGCCATAGCCGAAGGCACGCGCGGTTGCGCCGGCATCATCCTGCAGTTCCCCTTTTACTCGGGAATCATGGGAATGATGAAATTCTCCGGGTTGATCGTGGTCATCGCCGGTTGGTTTGTGGCCATCTCCAATCAGGTCACCTACCCGCTGTTGACGTTTATCAGTGCCGGCCTGGTCAACATTTTCGTGCCCTCCGGCGGCGGACAGTGGGCCGTGCAAGGGCCGGTGGTGGTGGAGGCCGCCAAAACCCTGGGGGTCAGTTACCCGAAGACCATCATGGCCTTAGCGTACGGAGACCAGTGGACCAACCTGTTTCAACCTTTCTGGGCGCTGGCCCTGCTGGGGTTGACCGGCCTGAAGGCGCGGCAGATCATGGGATACTGCATGGCGGTCATGTTTATCGGGATGGTCTTCTTCTTGCTGGCACTGCTTTTTCTTCCGGCCTGAAAAGGCCTGAACCACTTCAAAGCGTTGCGAGATGAGCCCGGGTCCATTCAATCGGACTCGGGCTGTCTTTTTCTGAGGACTTCTGCCCGCATCAACTCCTTTCTGCCAACTTACCGCATGTATGGGAAAGTTGACGCACAAGCATCTTCTTGCCATACTTGCATTCGGCAGCGGCCAACTACCGTTCGTTTCGAAGGTTGTCGGCCGCGGCGCAAGGCGCTGTTGCTTGCCCTCTTTCACGCATGCAGGATCGACAACCGATGGCCCGATCTGCCGAAAGTGTGCTGAGGCGGGCATCTCAAATTTCTTTGGGGTCACTTCAATGGTGTGGGTCAGCTGCCGGATGCAACGATACCGATACGATTTTGGAGAAGAAACCAAATGAGAGTACTTTTTATCGGCGGTACCGGCAATATTTCACGAGACTGCACGGTGGCGGCCCTTGGAAAGGGGTATGAACTCTTTCACCTGAACAGGGGGAGCCACCCTGAGCGGGCTCCTGCCGGCGTAACGACCTTTCAGGCCGATATCCACAATCCGCAGCAGACGAAAAAGGTGCTTGAGGGCATGCGGTTTGACAGCATCGTGAACTGGATTGCCTTCCGTCCCGAACACTGTAGTATGCATATGCAAATATACGGGATTTGGCAAGAACCGAACCCGGAAAATGGATTCGACAGCCGTTGATCGCCGTTTCATTCGGCGATGCGCTTTTGTGCCTGAAGAAATGCCGGCGCTGCTTGTTGCTTCGACGAATCCAAAAAAGAAACCCTGCCGGATACGCGACAGGGTGGTTGATTTTGTGGCTCTCTAACTCGTTGAATATGAGAACCTAAAATCCACTTTAATAATAGATGGTTATAAAAGAAAACACAAAAAGCAGCGGCAATGTTTTGTTGTGTTGCCGAAATTTATAACACCTTACTGTTTATCAGTGTGGCATTCAGAGTTCGGATTCCCCTATTCTTAGTTTCATTAAAGATGAAAGCATAGCAGGATTTTGCACTCAACCCAAATGCCCTTTTCGATCTATTTCGGGCCTCTGTATCTTTCATTCCCCATTGATGGCATATCCAAAACCTATCTGTGATTTTGCCTATTTCACAGCCTGGCAAGCAAGATGATTGCAGGAATCGCCCACCTTTCTAATGGTAAACGTGCAGCGCTTATCCCGCGGATTCTCTTCTACCGTAACGGCCCTTTTGCCTCTATTGTTAGTCCGAATCCGAGTGTAGCTCTCCCCAGGGAATTTTTTCTCCTGAACGCCAAGTGGAAAACATCGAAGAATTCAAATAATCATTGGTTTTAACCTTGCCATCGACCCACACGATACGCGTGTGGCATTCCCAGACCCGCTTGCCCAAACGTTTCATTCTTTTAAACAGTGCCTTTTCAGCCGTTTTACGGCTTCTGTGAAGGGAAATCACGCGCTTTAATGGCCGTGCGAGGTCATGATCGTCGTAAATTAACGCATACATGATGGCATGCTCTCCTTTCCTTAAATTGCGGCGGATAAAAGGACAAAACCGGAGTTAGATGTCGTTGGGAGGTGATGTCGGAAAGCAGGTGCAGGGAGAAAGATTACAATTTGATAAACCACCTGAGCAAATGCCGCATAGTTATGAGCATATTCTTATAACCTTACAATAATAATAACGCCTGGTGAGTCAAGTGGACCCACAAAAAATATAGGGTTTTCTGCGGCTGTAAATAAATTGGGACCGCTTGATTCATCGATGCGCTTTACCGCTCTGTAGGCAAAAGACACTATCCAGAGTTAAACGTTCGCGCAGATACTCGGTGACGACCGTCATTTAACGAGACAACGGAGCGCTCCGTTAATTAGCGCAGCGTGAGCATCTCATCATCATATCAGCAGGATATCACACTCAACCCGAATGACTGCCTGTTTGCCTGAATAAGACGGTAATATGAATGTTTCGTATGCCGAATCGGTCCAAGGGGATCATCACGGCATGGTCTTTTGCTAGACCAGGGGGAAATGAAACTGAAATAGGTAGCTCACCAGAAATTACCCCCTCACCGGCACATCGCGTGCATTCGTAAAATCCAACGCCCCCTCGCCCATGACATGTCGGACAAAAGGCCTGGACCGGTACCATGATCTTTGCATTGCCCCCGCGACGCGCTTGCTCCGGAGTGATTTTTACCTCCAGCGTCAGGTTTTCCACACGACCGGATTTCGGCTGCGCGAGGTCGGTGTAATTATTCCACAACCGATCAAAGATTTCGTCAAATGACGGGGTAAATGACTGAAACGATCGCACCGGAGAGATTTCTCCCAGATCGACAGGGCTCTTTTCGGGAATCAGCGGCTCGGGTTCAGGATATGCGGGAGGTTGCCATAGTGTTTTTGGCGCTGCCTTCCTGATACTGTGCTCATATTCACGCCGTCTCCGGTTGTTCCCGAGCACCGAATAGGCCTCCTGAATATCCCGAAACCTCTTACTGCTGCCCGCATAGTGATCCGGGTGAAATTCCTTGGCAAGACGACGGTATGCACTTCTGATCTCATCCACAGTTGCATGCGGTGAAATACCGAGAATTGCAAAGTAGCTTTTCGCCATGTCAGAGACCCTCAAAATGTGGTTATGGTTCTTTATAGGCGCCTGTTTTTCGATGGAATGCTTCCAGGCAGCCATCCCCGGGCATCTGAACAAAATACGTTCAGGCCGGCAAGTATATATTTCCGGCCTTAACCAGTTCTAATCCGGATTCTTTTCATTTCAGATGCCTTTGCTTTTCGCAATCTGATTTCCAAGATCCCCCGCTTGTACCTGGCATCCACATCACCGGGATTTACTTCTGCAGGCAGTTCAAAAGTTCTTTTGAAATACCCATATGATCTTTCGACACGATAATAGATTTCCTCTTTGTCCTTATGTTCCTTGATATCAAAATCTTTGGCTTCCATTCCAGGAATTTCCGCTTTAAAGGTGATATCTTTTTTGCCCTCGATAATGTCTGAGATTGGATCCCATTTTCCTTCGCCCAACACTTGCGATGACGGAAAAAGGTTCGGCCTGAAAAACCAGGCATATGTATTGTCCATTTCTCGGCGCATCTCATTTACCGGACGTTTTTTTTCTTTTCCACGGCAAGATGGCAAACATTTGAACACCTCATAGATAGAGAAAAAGGCTCTTTTTACATCGAATCAATGAGCACGGAATTCTGATATCGGTGTTGCTGGACAGCTAATCTTAAAAGAGTCGATTAAGCCGAATGACAAAAGAAAGGGGAAGTGAAACAGAAGAATTATGATGATCATG
>LJNK01000112.1 GCA_001303025.1 Deltaproteobacteria bacterium SG8_13 | reverse complement strand
TGGTCTTCATCAAAATAGTCACTGAAACCACCCACCTTGCCACGCCGCACTTTGTACGAGTCAGGGTTTTTACGATCGCCCGGCACCATCCTGCTGCCACTGAATCGGAAAGTACGTTTTTCCTCCATTTTTTTCATGTTTTCCATGGAAGAAAAATTCACCACATCCTGCGCTTCCTCAGGAGTTGCCGGGGTGCCGATGAAATCCAGTATCTGCGTCAATACCTTTGCCGTATCCCTGCGCATATCCTCGTAACGAACCACCAGCAACTGGTCGATTTTCCCAGCCTCGTCTGCCCACAGATTAAGGAACTCTACAATTTTTGGCAAACCCACGTTTTGATCCATCGCAAATTCGTATTCGCTAATATCCGAATCATGAGCAGGGTATTTGTTTAAGCGTTTTTTCCAGGGATGCATGCGATGTTTCCACTGAAAATACTGGGACACGGCCACGTCCCTGGGATCGCGCACCAGCAATACCACCTTTTTCTGGTAGTAATCCTTTTTGGAATCCGCATTTCCGGTGAAATCCTTCAGATAGTTATCATGCGAAAAAAATATCAGCGGAATATCCCGATTCTTTGCCTGCAGGTTATCAAAAGCGATCAGGCTATTATCAGGCAAACCGTGCTTCAACTGGTAAAAGCGTGACAACATGACTCTTAGCCAGGTTCTGCCGCTTTTGCCATAAGAAACGATCACGCAATCCGATTTCTGTAATTTGCGGAACTCTTCCCGACCTCGCAGCCGACGATCGATGGCAATCCTTTTATGCTCGGGCAGGAAGAAAACAGCACCCCACACCAGCAGTCGTATAATTTTAGCTAGCATGATGTCTGTTTTTGAACCTCTGTATCAATCACAATTGCTTAATCCGCGCTACAACCTGCGCAAGCTGGTCTTCTATCGCTCCGCCGGGGGAGACAAATGGCTGCCCGACTGTTGAGGCCAGGCGGTTATCCAGTAAATATTGGTGAGCCAGGCCGAGATCTCGGACATAACCAAAGTATCCGCCTGGCAAATACCGCAGAGAACGCCTGATCGACATAATGAGCTGCCGCAGCGCGTGTGCAATTAAGCCGCCTTGCTCGGGCAGCGGATAAATCGCCAGCGGCTTTCCCAAACGGGCAATCTCCACCATCATCGACAAGCTGTCACCGGTAACAACGAAATAGTCCGCCAGCCCCAACAGCGCAAAGTAGGGATTGTTGCTGTCATCTGGCTGCCAGCAATACAGGGTGCTATCTGGCGGCTTGTGCTGTCGCAGATAATCGACGACAGCGTCAGGGGTACGTCGACTGGTACTGATAAACAGGCTTCCACCCGCAAGCTGTTTCTCAGCCTGTTGCAGTAGCCTGCCAATAACGGCCTCGTCCATACGGTAAGGCTTGGTAGGACCCCCAATCAACAGGGCCGTAACGGGTTGCTTCATCGCCTCGAACGAAGGCTGCCATAATTTAACTGCCTTTTCAATTTTAGCTGTATCAACCCGCATGAGCGGAAGATCCAGAGACAGGATGTTATCCCGTTTCGGCATCAGGAATTGCCCCGTAATAATCACCAGGGCAAATTCAGCCAACATTTTTCTTGGCCTGCCTAGCAAAACAACCTTCGTCTTACCCCCGGACTGCTCCCGGATCCACTGCGCCGCCATGGAGGGCCGGCGACCGACGGTCAACACCAGATCCGGCCAGGGCGGAACCAACGGATCCGACTTTTCCAGGTCCAGGTGGTATAGCGACGGTTTAAAATCCGGTTTGCCGTATACGAATTCCTTGCGCGGAATCATCCGGCGTACTTCGTAGGGCCGCCCCAGGGCCTCTGCGATGGCGAGAAGTTGCGCGTTATCCCCTGGCTTGTCACCCATTACCAGCCAGATCGGTGCCTCGTCCATCAGCTATCTGCTCCGTGCGGCACATTAGCTAAAACCTGCACTGCAAACAGCTTCAAGATTCTAACCGGTTTCCCGACAGATCGCTTCGGGCAGTTTCGGGTTCGAGGCGCAAGGCCTCGATGATGCCCGCCGAGTGAGCTCTAAGCCGCTTGAAAAGTAACATATCCGTTCCTGGTCTTGATTTATCGATGCGCTGGCGATCTGAAATGCTGCCTTGAAAGTCTTTACCATTGGAGATTTTTGCCAAACGGACTGGAAGGGTAACTGTGCAGTTCAAAAAGTTGCAAAATCATAGGTTTTGGCCTGCCGAATATCAACCCATAAAAAATCATTTTTGCCAATGCTTCCAGCCTCGTGCTGATTTTCGAGATGGTACTCCCCACGTCATCTTCAAGCCACTGGATTTCTGCCGTCCTGATGCCCAGGCCCCGGGGTGACCTTACCTGCTTCGATAGCGTTTTCGCACCAGGTAGCAGGCATCGTGCATTTTTGCCCTAACCTCGGACCCAGCCAATCGATTCCATGTGCAACTTGATCATCGACGCCAGCGATGATCATACTGCCCCGTGCCAGGCATGGCGTTTATTCTTCCTACCTTTCATAGGACAGTAGAATACCGACGTACGGCGCGTAGGTTAAGACAGCACCTTGCCTGGGTCCCAGATCATCGAATGCCATGACCAATTGATCTAAACAAGACTGATTTTCCGGTTCCCGTTTTAGGGCTTCGAGCGCCGTGAGCAACGATGCGATCTGTTCGGCGCCCAGGTACATTTCCAACATCCGGATGGCCGTATCGATATTCTCGACGCTGACCGGTTTTGCAGTTTTTGCAATTCGATTCTGCGCAGGATCATCGAATTCAGGTGGATCCTCAAAGACATTTGCTTCCATGCCCGCAGGGAGAGGACTGGCCCTGAGCCCGGCAAACGCGTTGTATTCCTGGCGTACGCGCCGCTTGAGTTCTTCGACGAAGGCATTGAATTCCTGCGGATTCGGTTTATCGATCAACAGCGACAGTAACGGGTCACATTTAACGCGGCTGTGAAACTCGAGGAACGGCCCTTTCACTATCGGCTCCGGGTTGATCATCGCCAGTTCTACGGTCAATGTTTTCTCTTTGCGTAGCGTCTTGATGCGAAAGCTAATCGCAGCATCTACGATTTCGAATTCCCTGACGCCCCTGAAAAGCTGCTTTTGTACGAGTTTCATGGTCACCGCGGTTATTGAGTTGCTGGAATCAGGTGCATAGGTCACTGATCACGTTGAAGGTCCCGTGCTGCCTGCCCGGAGTGCGCTGACGACATCTGCGGAAACACGACCCGCGCATCCGAAGCCTCGCTGGCCCCATTTTGCGCTCCGTTGATGACCACCCCATTGAGCCGTCAGGCAGCAAACTCTAAATCGAATGGCTGGAGATATAAAGGCATTTAACCGTGTTTTTTCACGCCGGTGAAACCGGTTTTCGAAAGCAACCTGATTTGATTGCGAAGGCTTCATGAGCCAGCGGCACATGCATCTCGAACCAGCCGCAAAGCATCGTGTTGCACGGTATCTCGCCGCAGTGATTGCTACATCCGGTCGACCGTACGGCTCCAAACCTCATGCCAGCATCGCGACCCCATTCAAAACAGTGTTCCGCGCATAAAAAGGAGTAATGGGCCTTCATGGCTGTTATTGGTATAATTCGCGCTTGTCAAAGACGATTTACTGATTCCGGATGGCTTGCAACGACAGATTTCCGCGCCGGCCGTCCTGGCAAAATTTCAGCAGCTAGTTGATCAATAAAGGTGATTTATGAGCGAAGAAAAGAAAACCCGACCCAAGGTTCCCGAAGGTAAAGCACGCTATCTGGTTACTCGCCAGATGGAAGCCAATGAAAAAGGCTTCGTTGGTTACGAAACCATCTGGGAAGAATTCCATAAAGAGGTCGAATACGAGACGCCCAAGCGCCCTTGATTCAGCCTGGTTGCGCTAGCCGAAAAGTCTGGCTCGACCCTGTAGTTAAGAAACGCTAACGAAAAAGCCGGCCGGGATATTCATCCTTGCCGGCTTTTTTGGGCCTGCTGCACGCCACGATTTCGATCTCCGGCTACGGACGTAACCAGGCGACAGCCTTCAGCCTGGTCAGCACGGCCCGTTGGATCATACCGTTCTCGAGAAACCCCGTGGCTAGTTGATCTCCACCTGGGTGACGCCTTCGACGCCCGAGAGATCGGGGCCTTCTTCTATCTTGCCGCCATACTCGATTTCTTCGTCCGTCGCATCGCGCACCAGCAATATCTCGAGGCGGAAGATGACTTGGCGTTCGCACAGCGGATTGTTGCCGTCGATAGTCACCGACCTTTTGTCGACGCGGGTAACCATGAAAGTTTTGGTCTGTCCTTTCTCGTTCTCCATCAGGATGGACATTCCAACCGAATGATATTCCTCGGGAACATCCTGAATGCGCTCGGTAATCACCAGGGATTCGTCGCGCGGTCCGTATAGCTGGGTGCAGTCGATGGGTACTTCTATCACCTCGCCGGCCGTCTTCCCCTCGAGTTCCGCCATCACCGCCGGCGCCAGCACCTCGTTGGTGCCGTGCACATATCCCAGTGGAAATTCCACCATGGTCAGCACGGCGCCGGATTTCTGGTCGATGACCTTGTAGGTCAACTCAACATACTTGCCGTCTGCAATAACTTCAGTATTCATATTCGCTATTCCTTCAGAAAATAGACGCTGCAAAAATCTTGACTTCGCCTCTTTCGTAGCCGATGACCATGCGTCCCAGCCACTCACCTTCTCTCTTGGTGCTGCGCACCCTGAACAGGCAGGTCACGTGTTCACCGCGACGGATAAAACCAAGAAAATCGTATTCCTTCATAAGATTTCGAGTCAACTCGCTCTTCGCAAATTGCTTACCCAGTTCAACTTCATTGAGCCCGAGCAACAGGTCATAGGAAAAGTTTAGAATGAATTTGCCGTACTGGCCCTTGTTGGAATACTTGATCAGATCGTCCCACATGGGAAAAGCGATTGCCTCAAGCTCTTCATCGGTCTTGTCAATAATATTCATACAAACTCCCTGCCATAAACCAGCTCCAGTACCGGTAGACACATCTTCCGGAGGGGGCTGGATTTTATCAGATAGCAATGCCGTAAATAAAAAAAGACCAACATGAATGTTGATCTTTTATTTCGCTCGGGAAGGTGTGAGCCACCCCTCCCCGAGCGATATCGAGGTTTACTCGTCCTCGCCCACGAGGTGGTAGCAAGGCGCTTTTTCCATGGTGTATTCACCAGTCTCAGGATCACGACGCGAAACTGTCAACACGTGCCAGTTTTCATCGTCCAGCTTCATCGCATCACCCCGGTAGTAGTAACCCGGCCAGCGGGTTTCCTTGCGGAACAGCGTGTGCTGCACGACGGATTCGGAAGCGAGATGACGATGCTTCAGCTCCCATGCGCGAAGCAGTTCGTGGATGTCCTTCGCGGCAACCTTCTCGAGATCCTCTTCCAGAAGCTTCAGTTTCTTCAGACCGATACTCAAAAGTTTATCGTTGGTCATGTAGTTGACTGTCGAACCACCGGCGTATTCATCCATCAACTTCTGCAAACGGTCCAGCCCCTGCCGTGGGTTGATGTAATTAGGGTTGACATCGCCGGCAACGATTTCATTGCGGAAAACCTTGTAGTGTTCCATGGGCTTGAAGATCTCTTTCTTGCGGCGCTCGATCTGCTCCTCGGAAACGCGAATGCCCTCGG
>LJNK01000111.1 GCA_001303025.1 Deltaproteobacteria bacterium SG8_13 | reverse complement strand
TTCCTTCGGCTGCCAGCATGCCGTGCACGTCGTCGGGTTTGGTTTCCGGACGCACCATGATCACCTTCTTGTTTTCCTTTTTGGCCCAGCTCTCCGCCAGGTCGGCGTCGAATGCCACCACCCCGATCGCAGCTCCCGGTGAGACGTTGAGGCCCTTTGCCAGCAGGTGCCCGGCGGTCCTGGCCGCTTTGGTGGCATCCGGATCAAATTGCGGGTGGAGGAAAAAATCCACCTGCTCGGGGGTGACACGCAAAACGGCCTCTTTGCGGCTGATCAGCCCTTCACCAGCCATGTCCACGGCGATTCGCACGGCGGCCTGGGCCGACCGCTTGCCGTCGCGGGTCTGAAGCATCCACAGTTTCCCGCTTTCGATCGTAAATTCCACATCCTGCATGTCGCGGTAATGCTTCTCCAGGCGCATGGCAATTTGCTCGAATTCGGCATACGCAGACGGCATTTCGATCTGCAGTTCCCTGAGATCTTTGGTCAGTCGGATGCCTGCCACTACGTCCTCTCCCTGGGCGTTGGTGAGGTAGTCGCCTTCGATCCGATTTTCTCCGGTGGAGCCGTTTCGGGTTAAGGCCACGCCCGTGGCGCTCGTATCGCCCATGTTGCCGAAAACCATGGTGACGATATTGACCGCCGTGCCCAGGTCGTTTGCGATGCCGGCGGCTCTGCGGTAATCCACGGCGCGTTTGCCGTTCCAGCTCTTAAATACGGCTTCGGTGGCCAGCTTGAGTTGATCCCGCGCCTCCAGCGGGAACCGGTGGTGGGTGTAGTGGCGATAGATCTCCTTGAACTCTGCAGTTATCGCTTTCCAGTCTTCAGCCGTCAGCTGCGTATCGGACGCTGCTCCCGCTTTCCTGCGCGCTGTCGTGATCACTTCTTCAAAGACCTCGTCCGGCATGCCCATCACCACGCTGCCGAACATCTGGACCAGGCGGCGGTAGGCATCGTAAACAAAGCGTTCGTCGTCGGTCAGCTTTACCAGGCCCCGGGCGGTTTCATCGTTCAGACCGATGTTCAACACGGTATCCATCATCCCGGGCATGGAAAATTTGGCGCCGGATCGGCAGGAGACCAGAAGCGGTCTGTCCGGATCCCCGAATTTTTTGCCGGTCGACTCTTCCATGTAGGCAAGCGCGGACATCATCTGGTCCCACATGCCTGCCGGCACGGCGCCACCGCCGGCAAGGTAGGCGTTGCACGCCTGCGTGGTCACGGTATAGCCGGGTGGCACGGGAATTCCCAGGCGCACCATTTCAAACAAATTGGCACCTTTGCCTCCCAGCAGGGACCGCACGTCTTCCCAGTCGCCGCCGACGGCTTTTTCGACCGCATCGATTTCGTCAAAACGGTAGACCCATTGTTGTGTCATGGTGCGCCTCCTTGCAGTGATCGCATATCTGAAATGGCAGCATCGATAAGGATGAGAAGTAAGAACCCGCTACGCCGTCATGGAGTCCCGATCGGCTGGCTGCGGTGGTACCTGGCTTACAGATCGTCGATGTCGATCCCGGTTATTTCGGCGTCCAGTTCGATGACCTTGGCGCTGAATGCCTCCAGGGTTTGGTTCAGGGCGTTTTGATCCCTTTCCCGAAAGACCAGCGATATCGTGGCGACTTTGCGCTGCTCGCCTGCCGGTTGCCCTTGCGGGACACCGTAATGATCGGCCAGCGCCTGCAGATGGTTCAGCGCCTGCTGCGCGCTGTCAAATCTTTCGGCCGGATCGGCAGCACAGGCCTTGGCGACGAAACGTTTCAATATTTCTGGAAATCCCGGCTGGCGGAATACCGGATCATCGGACAATGGAGCGATTTTGTCCCCTGCATGCAGTTTTTGGCCGGATATCATCTCGTAGGCGACGGATCCCAGCGCAAACAGGTCCACGCGATGATCAAACCCGTCGCCCCGCGTTTGTTCCGGCGCCCTGTAGTGCAGCCCGCCGGTGTCTTCGACGGCCAGTTTTTCGGCCCGCGGTCCGATCATGAAGTCGACGATTTTGAGCCGATCACCGGTGGTGATCATCAGGTTGCCCGGTGTAATGCGACAGTGGGTGATACCGTGTTGATGAGCGTGATCCAGTCCACGGCATGCCTGCACCAGAAAGTGGGTGACACGATTCAGGGGCAGTTTTTTCCACCGCTCCAGAAGGGATTTCAGCGGTTCGCCCGACAGGTGCTCCGAAATCCAGAACAGGGTCCGGTAGCGGTGCTGAACCTGATAAATCCGGGCGACGTTGGGGTGGTTGAGCCTGGCAATCCGGCGGGCCTGTTTTTCCATCGGTTCGATGAACGGTTTTTCCAGGGACAGCTCGTGTTTGAGCATTTTGATGCTGACCGGAAGTTTCAAGGTCGCGTGCATTCCCTTGAAAATGAGGCTGTGGGATCCCTCACCGGTTATATCCGTAATCAGGTACGGATCGAGCATTCTTCTCAGGTGATGGTTTGCGGCCTCAAACCGCTGCGTCAACAGGTACGTCAAAAAACTCCTCAACTCCGGGTGTTCGGTGCAAATTGCGTCAAACCGTTTGCGGTTCAGCGTCCAGAGCTCCAGGTCGGTTTCTGCATCAACGTGCATTTCCAGCGGTATGTCATCGAGAAGGGCCATTTCACCGGCAATGTCGCCGGGATGCAAGCGGCCGACGGGCTGTGGTTTCCCGTTTTTTTCGACGTGCACGATGCAGGATCCGGATTGGATCAGGTAGCAGGTGTCGATGCGGGTGCCTGTTTTCAACAGCCGGTATCCGGCCTTCACGGTTTCGAACTTCAACTCGTTTAGTACGGCGCACACGGCGGTGCGGGGGATGGCCTGAAACAGTTCCCAGTCACGGAACAGTTCGTAATCCGATGGAAGTGGTACGATTTTGCGTGACGGCCGTTGTTCCTCGGGAGTCCGACCGGCTTCTTCCGGCGGGCAGAATTCCACCCCGACGATGGTATAGCCCGGTCTGTGCGGATCTGCATTGGCCCACTTGGCCCTGACCTTGACGGTTTCCCAGAGATCTTCCAGGGCATTGTGGATTTGAAGATAGAACTCGGTCTCCAGTTCAATCTGCCATTTTGTGCGCAGGATGACCCCGCCCAGGCTTCGGTTGAGCAGATCGACAAACAGCAACGATGGCTGCCTGGATGCGGATGCGCCGGGAAGAAATCCCTGGTTGCCGGTGTACAGGACACCGATTTCCGGCGGGTTCAACACCTCCCGGATCCAGCGCCTGCGGTTGTGGGTGATTTCCATGGCCACCGGTTGAACTATGCGTTTGTAGTTGTCTGTTTCGGGCTCTCTCGGCTCTCCGGCACTGCGCGGGGCTGTGAGAGGATGATTGCCGGCAGGTTCGACGGGCGGCAGCACTGGAGGACGATTGTTTTACTTACTGTTCGTGAAAAAAGTTTGTCAAGCAAATGTTCATATTTGGCTTCGGCTGTTGCTTGACAAATTCCGGCCCTTTCCCATAGGATGCGACAGCGTGCTTCCACTGCCGGGCCGGCTGCATCGCACCCCGGTCGTCCGTCCGGGGGCACACGAACAGGCGCTTTTTTTCAGAATCCGGGTCCCGACGGGTGGTCGCTTCAACGCACAGCGCGGCGGCCATGATCGGCCGGCCGGCGGCGGCAGTCCACCTGCCGGACAGGACTTCGACCTTTCGGGCAGATCAAAACGGATGTCCTTTCGCCCCGGTTCTGCTGGCCCCTCATGCAAAGTGAGATCCAAATGAAGGAAGTCGTCATTGCATCGGCTTGCCGCACGGCCATCGGCACCTTCGGCGGCGCCCTCCGGGATACGATTGCCGCCCGAATTGCAGCGGCATCGATGAAAGCCGCGGTGGAAACAGCCGGTGTCGACCCGCACCTGCTCGACGACATTCGTTTCGGGTGCTGCATGGAACCGGCGGACTCGCTGAACGTCGCCCGGGTCGGTTCTTTGCTGGCCGGGTTGCCGGACACGGTACCGGCGGTTACCATTAACCGGGTTTGTATCTCGGGGATGGAGGCGGTGATTTCCGGTATGTCCATGATCCAGTCCGGCATGGCAGACGTGGTATTGGCCGGCGGGGTGGAGCACATGTCCGGTGTCGCCTACCAGGTGCCGGGAGCGCGCTGGGGCTTCCGCCTGCAGGACCAGGTGCTCGTTGACGCCATGATTCGCGCCCTGCACTGCGGATCGCACATCATCCCCCACCCGGAACAAGGACCGGTGGACGCCTCCAAACCGCCCTTGTCTAATTTTGTGGGCAAGCCTTACATCATGGGCCACACGGCCGAGTTTCTCGCACAGCATCTGAGCATCAGCCGGCAAGAAATGGACGAGGTGGCCCTGCGCAGCCACAACAACGCTGAAAGGGCGACGGTCAGCGGAGCCTTCGCAGATGAAATCGTGCCGGTAAAGGTGGCTTCAAAGGGCAAGGAGCCGGACAGTGTCTTTCAGGTGGATGAGCATTTCCGTCCAGGGCTCGCCCTGGCGGATCTGCAGCGGCTGCCGCCGGCCTTTGTCCCCGATATCGGCCGGGTGACGGTAGGAAACTCCAGCGGTATCAACGACGGCAGCGCGGCAATGGTCATCTTGTCGGCGCAAAAGGCCGCGGAGTTGCATATCCAGCCGCTGGCCAGAATCAGGGCCGTCGGAAAGGGCGCCTGCCATCCGTCCGTGATGGGGTTGTCACCGGTTCGGGCCGTCAACGATCTGCTGCAGCGAAGCGGTCTGAAAATAAAGGACTTCGAACGAATCGAGGTGAACGAAGCCTTTGCCGCCCAGTATATCGCCTGCGAGCGGCAGTTGAATCTGAATCGGGAGATTACCAACGTCAACGGATCGGGCATCGGACTGGGGCATCCGGTCGGTGCCACCGGGGCCCGGATCATGGTGACCTTGATTTACGCCTTGAAAAGGGCCGGCAAGACCCTGGGGTTGGCGACGCTGTGCGGCGGCGGAGGGGTTTCGATGGCCTGTGCAATCGAAATGCTCTAACCCTAAAGGATGATGTTCCTTCTCGATCCCGGAGCAGGGACTGGGAGGATGATCGGATATGGCGGCAAGCGGACCCAGGCAAATAACCGAGTTAGCAGGTCGAACCCATCGGAGGTGGCAATGATCATCGGCATTCTGAAAGAGATCAAGACGGAAGAAAATCGCGTTTCCATGACCCCGGGAGGAGTGGAAGTGATGAAGCAGCACGGCCACAGTGTGCTGGTGGAAAAAGGTGCCGGGCTGGGCAGCGGATTTGCGGATGAAAGCTACCGCAAAGCCGGCGCTACCATCATCAACACCCCGAAACAGATTTTTGCGCGGGCGCAGATGGTGATGCACGTCAAAGAACCCCTGCCGCCGGAGTTCGATCTGATTCGCAAAGATCAGATTGTCTTTACCTATCTGCACCTGGCGGCCGACCGCAAACTCACCCGTGTTTTGATGCAACGCGGAAACATCAACATCGCTTACGAGACCATTCAGAAACCGGACGGCTCCCTGCCGCTGCTCACACCGATGAGCGAGGTGGCCGGGCGCATGGCCATTCAGCAGGGTGCCAAGTACCTGGAGATGGCCCAGGGCGGTGCCGGTGTACTGCTGGGTGGGGTCCCGGGCGTAGATCCGGGTACCGTTGTAGTGATCGGCGGCGGAGTGGTGGGCACCAACGCCGCCAAGATGGCCTGCGGTCTGGGGGCCAAGGTGTACATCCTTGACAACAGTCTGAGTCGGCTGCGGTACTTGAGCGATATCATGCCGAGGAA
>LJNK01000060.1 GCA_001303025.1 Deltaproteobacteria bacterium SG8_13 | reverse complement strand
GGGTAAGGGGCCTTTGCAGGGAGTTGTCGGCGATAGCCAGCTCGATCCGCTGCCGCTCGGTTGCCTCCGACGGCAGCAGCTTCGCCGCTACATCGATGAGCCCAATTGCGCGGCAGGCATCGATTCGACGAAAACCCGCCACGACGATCCATTGAGCGCCGCGCGGTTGCAATATCGGGGCATGCAGGATGCCGAAGTGGTTGACGGATGCGGTCAGATCCTCGATGCCGGTGCGGGTGGTGATCCGGTAAGTGGTGTCCGTAGAATCAATGCGGTTCAGCGCAACGATCTGTTCATGCAAACGCGTATTCATTGCCGGTCAGCCGGGTAAGTGCTTCCAGATACTTCCTGCGCGTGTTGTGGACGACATCCTCCGGAAGTGCCGGTGCCGGTGGGGATTTGTCCCATTGAATCGAAAGCAGGTAATCGCGGAGGTATTGCTTGTCGTAGCTTTTCTGGGCGCCACCGGCACGGTAAGTCGCCTGGGGCCAGAATCGGGATGAATCGGGGGTCAGCACTTCATCGATCAGGATCAAATCCTTTCCATCGTAGCCGAACTCGAACTTGGTATCCGCTATAATGATCCCCCGCCGCTCGGCCAGCTGCGCGCCTGTTGCATAGATCGTCAGGCTGAGCTCTTTCACCTGCTCGGCAGCCTGTTTTCCAATGCGGCGCACCGTTTCGTCGAAATCGATGTTAATGTCGTGCAGCCCGATCTCTTCTTTTGTCGATGGGGTGAAAATCGGCTCCGGAAGTTTTTCAGACTCCACCAGCCCCCCGGGAAGGCTGATTCCGCATATGCTGCCCGACTGCTGATATGACTTCCATCCGGATCCGGATATATATCCGCGCACCACGCACTCCACCGGCAAGGGCTCCGCCTTTTTTACCAGCATGCTGCGGTCCCGCAGAATGTCTGCATACGGCCTGCAACTTTCGGGGTACTCATCTACTTCCGCGGTGATGACATGGTTGCCGACCAGTGGTCGCATTTCCTCAAACCAGAACAAAGAGATCTGGGTGAGAATTTTCCCCTTGTCGGGTATCGGGTTCGGCATAACGACATCGAATGCGGAAATCCGATCAGTGGCCACCATCAGCAGGCAGTCGTCCAGATCGTACAGGTCCCTGACCTTGCCTCTCTTGAGAAGCGGCAATTCCGGAAAATCGGTCTCTATCACCGGTGTGCTCATGATTGCCTTTCTGTAAAAGGGTTGCGCTACTCTTTGATGCCGCGCTGCTGGCGGAACGCTTTGATGAATTTGATCAGGATTTCGCTCGCAGCGGCGTCTTTGTCGAGAAACTCGACACCGAGTTCGTTTTTCCCCTCCTTGTTCTGGCTGGAATGAACCACACGTCCCCTGATGTCCAGCACGTCGTCCTCCAGCCCGATGGAGAGCAGCATTTCTCTTCCGATTTCAAGCGGAAGATGGGTTTCCAGCCGGATGCCGACTTCAGACACATCCAGGGTCCTGCCCATGGTCTGCTTGTCGACTTCATCCGCTCCACCGTCCACCAGAACATAGGAAAGGTTCAGGGAGTTGAATCGGGGGAATCTTCTTTTGTCTTCATTAGCCATGTTGTTTACTCGCTTTTACCGGGTTATCCCTTTTTGGGGCTTTTTTTGCTTGCCGTCCGAAAAGCTTCACAGGCAATCATCGTGGTCACCGATATACAAATGGCCAGATATTCGGTGATGTTTCGAAAGGAGGGTGAAATGCTTTCATGCTCCTTCACCAGGCGCGTTGCATCCAGGGGGGCGATTTTCAGATCCGTCGAGGCGAACACGGAAGCCGAATGCGGTTCGTGTCCCATCTTCATAAATGGGAGGTGGCCGAAAAAGTCTCCTGCAGCCAATTCCACCAGGGGGACATGGACACCGTCTGTTTTGCGGGCGATGGTGGCCGATCCGCTGGTGATGGTGAAAACCCGCTCTTCGTTTTTTCCCTGTTCGATAACGGCTTTTTTGCCTCTCAGTATTTTCCCCATCCCGTCGCTGTCGGCGTGAATGAGAGCGACGTTGTCGGTAATCTTTTTCAGACGGTTGTCCAGACTCTTGACGACGGCGCGCATTTCGGCCGACATGGCGGCAAACTCGTTGGCCAGGCGCTGGGAGTCGAGCATACCGAGTTGCACGCGTCCGGCGGCCGTTACGGTGGTGTTGCGCAAGGTGTCTTCGGAGAGAAAGGAGGCGATGCTGCCGACATAGGCTCCGTCGCTGAGACGAAGGATTTTGATAGGACCCTTGTCTGTCTCCTTCGAGATCTCCACCTGCCCTTCCAGGACAACATACATCCAGTTTCCGTAGCTGCCTTCATTGACGATTTCGGTGCCTTCGAAAAACTCCTCTTCGTCGACGACATACATGTAATCGACGAACGGTCCCTTGATGACCGGCAGTGTTTTTTCTTTACCTGCACCGCCCTTGGCAACTTTTTTGAACGATACCGGCCCCAGTTTCTCGATCTTGCCGTCGTCCACCATGCGGCTGCCGTCTAGAATGATCTCCATTCTGTTTTTGTTGATGACGTTTTTCTTTTCTACGTCTTCCTCGCTGAAAGTAAATTCTCCCTCCGTCCAACCGAACAGAGAAAACAGGGCATCTGTTCCGTTCCGATCTCCATTGGAGGCATCTACGGGGTCACCCTTGGCCACGTAGATGACGCCGGGATGCGGTGCATACTTGCTGATAATCTTCAGCACACCGGTGCCGCCGTTGTTGCCGATGATCTGCAGCAGTTCGCCCAAACTAAGGAAGCTCAGGCTTCCGGATAATGCATCGCCCTTTCCCATGGTTCGCGAATCGCCTTACAATGGTATGCCTGGATTCAGATCGATTACCGCAGGTCCTGTGCCTGTCTCAGACAGCACCGGTCCGAAGCGTTAATCTGTCCAGTTCAATTCCTTTTTCAATGACTGCAGGGTCAGCTTGAGGCATGCCTGCAAGGTTTTGCCGACGCCTTCACCTGTGATGGCACTGGCCGGAAACGAGGGCACTTTCAATTGGCGGTTGAGCTCTTTTTCCATCTGTTCGACCGGCATCAGGGGGATACCTTCTTTGGCAAGGTCTCGCTTGTTGTATTGCATCACCAGAGGGATTTTCAGAATGCTCAACCCGTATTCTTTCAGGTTCTGGTGCAGGTCCTTCAGCGACAGCATGTTTTTCTCGCGCCGGACCTCCAGAGAATCGCCGACAAATACAACACCGTCGACGCCTCTGAGCACCAGCTTCCTCGTCGAAGTGTATTGAACCTGCCCCGGCACGGTGTAGAGATGCACCCGCACGTCACAGCCCTTTAATTTCCCCAGCTCCATGGGCAGGAAGTCAAAAAACAGTGTCCGGTCCCCGTCCGTGTTGATGGAGACCATTTCACCGGTGATCTGTTTCCGATACGCCTTGAAGATGTATTCGAGATTGGTGGTTTTACCGCAGCGACCCGGTCCGTAGTAAACAATTTTGCATTCGATCTCGCGTTTTTTCAAGTTTACGATGGCCATTGAATCCGACTCCAGCCTGAAGTATCAGTGGTAAACGCAGCGGTTTCGAACCGCACGCGCCGCAGTGAATGGAAGATCAATTATTTGTAATAAATCAAGTTGTTATTGCCGCCGGCTTGAGAAGGTCCACATTGATTCCACGATCTAACATAATAGCCTTTTTTACCCCTGTATGTCAATATCGAGAATTATATAAATAGGTTGACAATTATGATAATTATGGTATCGATTCAGCCGTCTGCTACAGGGTGTAAGGTGATCGATAACATCGTAAAGGAAAGGAGCGGTAGGTATGGATAAAAAAGTAACCGTCGTAGGTGCCGGCCACGTCGGCGCCACAGCTGCACAACGGCTTGCCGAGAAGGAGCTGTGCGACGTCGTGCTGGTCGATATCATCGAAGGGGTGCCCCAGGGAAAGGCACTCGATCTCACCGAGGCCGCCCCCATTGAAAAACATGATGCCCACCTCACCGGCGCCAATGCCTACGAGGAAACCGCCGGGTCCGACATCGTGATCATCACCGCCGGAATCCCCCGCAAGCCAGGCATGAGCCGTGACGATCTGATCAGCACCAATGCCGGCATCATGAAAAATGTCACCGAGCAGGTGGTCAAGCATTCGCCCGGATCGATCCTGATTATCGTCAGCAACCCGCTCGATGCCATGTGTCACGTTGCCTTCGATACCAGCGGGTTTCCAAAAGAGCGGGTGATGGGAATGGCCGGCGTTTTGGATTCGGCCCGATTCCGGGCCTTTATCGCCATGGAGCTGAACGTTTCCGTTGAAAACACCCACGCTTTCGTTCTGGGCGGCCATGGAGACACGATGGTACCGCTGCCCCGGTATTCGACCGTGGCGGGAATTCCGATCACCGAGTTGATGACGGAAGATCGGATCGAGGCGCTCGTTGAGCGCACGCGAAACGGCGGAGCCGAAATTGTCGGCCTGCTGAAAACCGGCAGTGCCTACTATGCGCCGGCATCGGCTGCCGTGGAGATGGCCGAATCCATCCTCAAAGACAAAAAGAAGATTCTTCCCTGCGCGGCCTATCTTCAGGGTGAATACGGTCTCCAGGACCTGTTTATCGGCGTTCCGGTCAAACTGGGGTCCGGCGGTATTGAAGACATCGTCGAGATCCGGCTCAGCGAAGCCGAGCAGGCCGCCCTCAACAAGTCCGCCGCTGCGGTTCAAGAACTCAAAGAGGTGCTGAAAAAACTCAAAGCCTGATATCGACCGGTTCATTCGGGTTCGCCCGACTGATCGGCTGCAAAAGAATGGAACGAGAGACAGGGGAGGCAGTTGCTGCCTCCCCTGTTTTTTTTTGCTCTGCCGTCATCGACCGACCATGGACGCGATAACCCGCAAAACGCCTCCCTGGGCAACGATATCTGCAAAGCGGCAGGGCAGCGGCTTCTTACCGGCACCTCGCACTTGCGTGCAAATGGCGCGACCCATCCGGCTCGGAGACATGTTGCTGTTCGCGATCGTGCTGGAAACAGGGCCCAACGATGGATCCGTGGCGAAAAAAGGCCTTACAGCAAGCTTCGCCGGATCGTTTCGGCCAGTTTTCTGGAAATTCCCGGCAGTGAGCTCAACTCGTCAACGGTCGCTTCCCGGATTTTTGCGACACTCCTGAAGCGGCGCAGCAGTTGTTCCTTTCGCCTCGGGCCCACTCCGGGGATAGAATCGAGAGCCGAACGCAGGGCTCTTTTTTTCCTGCGGCGGCGATGGTAGTCAATGGCAAATCGATGCGCCTCATCGCGGATGTGCTGGAGAAACAGCAACAGGTCCGAATCCCGGCCGAACTGAACCGGATTGGATCTTTGCGGCAGAAAGATCTTGTCGAGTTTCTCCCCGCGCTTCTCGTCCCTTTTGGCAATGGCGACCAGGTCGATGCGTTTCTGCAGGCCCAGTTCGGAGACGACCGCCAGGGCAATGCCGAGTTGCCCCTTGCCGCCGTCGACCATGATCAGGTTCGGTAAGGGCTCGGATGCAGCACCTTTGCCCAGGCGTCGAGAGAGCACCTCTTTCATACTGGCATAATCGTCGGGAACGCTTATGCTGCGGATCTTGTAGCGTCGGTAAGCGGGTTTGTCCGCACGCCCGTCGGAAAACACGGCCATGCTGGCAACCGGCTGGGCTCCGAAAAGGTTTGAGTTGTCAAAGCATTCGATACGCTGTGGGACGGCGGACAACTGGAGGCGCTTGGACAGGCGCTGGAGAAAATCGACCTTTGCCGCGCGGGCTGCCAGCTGCTCCGACAGCTCTTTTTCCGCGTTGTCGACAGCCATCCGCAGCAATTGAGCCTTCTCGCCGCGGCGGGGGTGAATCAACCGGACACGTCGCCCCTTCAGGTCCCGCAGGCGGTCCTCGACGAGCGCCACCTCATCCGGGGCAGCGGAAACCAGGATTTCCGGGGGGATGAACGATGCGCGCTCGTAATACTGCCGGATGAAGGCGGAGATGATCTCGGCCTGGTTCGACATGGTCTCGTTGATCGGATAACTCCGGGACCCTTGCAGGAATCCTCCCCTGACCGTCAACATCGTGACCATGGCCAATCCCTGGTTGCCCGCGGTGGCGATCACGTCGCGGTCTGTGAAATCGGTTGTCACCACAGCCTGTTTTTCCAGGGTTCGCTGCAGGGCGAATATCCGGTCGCGCAGCACTGCCGCTCGCTCGAAGTCCTGCTCCTCGGCCGCCGCCGTCATATCCTTTTTGATTTTGTGTAGCAAATCCGGTGTTCTGCCCTTTAAAAACAAAACTACTTCTTGAACCATATCCGCATAGGTGTCGGCATCCACTTCGCGGCAACACGGAGCGGCGCACCCCTGCATCTGGCAATGCAGACAGGGGCGGGTGCGGGTTTTGAACTCCCGGTCGGAACACTTGCGGATCTTGAAGTTTTTGTTGATGATTTTCAGGGTTTGCCGCACGGCCTGGGCCGATGCGTACGGTCCGAAATACAGCGCCCCGTCATTTCGAATCTTTCGCACAATTGACAGTCGCGGGAAAGGATGGCCGATGTCGAGGCGCAAAGACGGGTAGCGTTTGTCGTCTTTCAGATCGACATTGTAGCGTGGCCGGTAGCGTTTGATGAGGTTCGATTCCAGTATCAGCGCTTCTTTCTCCGAAGCGGTGACGATGGTTTCGACGGTGGCGATTTTGCCGATCAACACCTCTGTTTTGGTGTCCGCACGACCGGCGTTCTTCACATAGGCGCCCAGCCGTTTTTTCAGGTTGCGGGCCTTGCCGACGTAAATCACCTCCCCGTCGGCGTTTCGCATCAGGTATACCCCCGCGCTGACAGGCAGGTGCGGCAACTCCGCATGCAGGTCCGTTATGCGTTGATATTCGCTGTTGTCGGCAGGTGTCTGCATGGTTTTAGAACACCACCAGTTCTTTCAGCGACCGTATCTGATCGCGCAACTCGGCCGCTCTTTCAAATTCCAGGTTTTTGGCAGCCTCCCGCATTTCTTTTTCGAGTTTGCCGACCCGACGGTCGACATCCTCCAGGCTGCGGTAGGCCCCCAGGGGTTCGGCAACCGCGATATCGACTCTCTCATCCGGGCGGCCTGCCCTGGCATTTTGAAGATCAAAGGCCGGTTCGATGGCCTTTTTTATCGTTTCCGGAGTGATGCCGTGGCGCTTGTTGTAGCCTTGCTGGATCGTTCTCCGCCGGTCGGTTTCATCGATAGCGGCTTTCATGGAGGGGGTTATCACGTCTGCGTACATAACCACCGTGCCGTTGACGTTGCGCGCTGCACGGCCGAATGTCTGGATCAGGGAGCGGGTGGAACGCAGGAAGCCTTCTTTGTCGGCGTCTAATATGGCCACCAGCGAAACCTCCGGCAAATCAAGCCCTTCCCGCAACAGGTTGATGCCGACGAGCACGTCGAACACGCCGGACCGCAGGTCTCGGATGATGTCCATTCTCTCCAGCGTGCCGATGTCCGAGTGAAGATATCTTACCGGAATGCCCAGATCGGCGTAGTATTCGGTGAGGTCTTCGGCCATGCGCTTGGTCAGCGTGGTCACCAGCACCCGCTCCTTTCGCTGCCGGCGAAGACGTATTTCCTCGAGCAGGTCATCCACCTGATTGATGGCGCTGCGAACCTCGACTGCGGGATCGACCAGGCCGGTCGGGCGTGAGATCTGCTCCACCGGCTTTGTCTCCGTCACGGACAGCTCGTAATCGGCCGGGGTGGCCGAGACGTAGACGACCTGGTTAAACCGGTCCATGCATTCATCAAATCGCAGGGGGCGGTTGTCGAGTGCGGAAGGCAGTCGAAACCCGTAGTTCACCAGGGTTTGCTTTCGGGAGCGGTCGCCATTGTACATGGCCCTGAGCTGCGGAACGGCAATGTGGCTTTCGTCGATAAACATCAGAAAATCTTCGGGGAAGTAATCGAGCAATGTCGGGGGCGGCTGCCCCGGTGATCGGCCGGTCAGGTGGCGGGAGTAATTTTCGATGCCGTTACAGTATCCGAGTTCCTGCATCATCTCCAGGTCGAAATGGGTGCGCTCCTCGATGCGCTGTGCTTCAATCAGCTGATCCTGGTCCCGGAAAAAACGGATTCGCGTTTTCAGTTCCTTCAAAACGCTATCTGCCGCCCGCTGCAAGGTGATGCCGGGTGTCACGTAGTGGCTGGCCGGAAAAATCGTTGCCTCCGTCAGCCGCTTGAGGACCGTGCCCCGCAGGGCGTCGAATTCGGACAATGCTTCCACCTCGTCGCCGAAGTAATCGATTCGCACCCCCTTGTCTTCTTCGTAGGCCGGAAACACTTCCACCCGATCACCGCGAACCCGGAAGGTGCCCCTGTGAAAATCGAAGTCGTTGCGGGTGTAATGCATGGCTACCAGGTCGCGCAGCAGCTTTTCGCGACCGTAGTCCATGCCGGTTTTCACCACGGTGCGCATCGACAGGTAGTCTTCCGGTGCCCCCAGCCCGAAAATGCACGAAACGCTGGCGACAACGATTACATCCCGGCGAGACAGGACCGAGCGTGTGGCCGAATGCCGCAGCTTGTCGATGATCTCGTTGATGGAGGAGTCCTTGGCGATGTAAGTGTCGCTGGAAGGGATGTAGGCTTCCGGCTGATAGTAATCGTAGTAGCTGACAAAGTACTCAACGGCGTTTTCGGGGAACAGGGACTTGAACTCGTTGAACAGCTGTGCGGCCAGGGTTTTGTTGGGGGCCAGCACCAGCGTCGGTCGATTGGTGGTGGCGATCACATGCGCCATGGTGAACGTTTTGCCGGAACCGGTGACTCCCAGCAGCACATTACGGGTTTTGCCCGACTGCAGGTTGCGGCAAAGCTTCTCAATGGCTCGGGGTTGATCCCCCTTGGGCTCAAATTCAGAAACGAGTTGGAATTTCGACATCGACCGCTCACGCGCTCCCGTTTTTATTGGATCAGTGCCACACACATGGCCGCAATCCCCTCCCCCTTGCCTATGCTGCCCAATCCTTCAACGGTGGTGCCCTTCACGTTCACGCAGCCGGGATCGATGCGCGCGGCATCGGCCAGGTTGCGGACCATCCGGTCGCGGTAAGGCCGGATCCTGGGAACTTCGGCAATCACGGTGGCGTCGATGTTTGCGATTTCATATCCCTTGTCGCGAACCATCTCGCAGGTCCGGGAAAGCAGTTTCAGGCTGTCGATGTCCCTGTACTGGGGGTTGCTGTCCGGAAAGTGGACACCGATGTCTCCCTCCCCGGCCGCCCCCAGCAGGGCGTCACAGACGGCGTGGGTGAGAACATCCGCGTCCGAATGCCCCGAAAGACCGAGCGGGTGGGGGATCAACACACCACCGAGAATCAGCTTTCGGTCCTCCACCAGACGGTGGACATCATATCCAAGTCCGATTCGCATTTTTCATCCTTTTCCCGGTTTGGCGATAACCTGTCCGAATCGGCGGCACAGAATCGTAACCTACCAGATTCGTTATCTTTTCAAGAATTATGCACTGTACACATCACGGCGGTACTTGTCAATATCGGCTCCCGATGACCGCGATGGCAGCCTGCCACGGGGCACCGCAAGCTTGAGATTCGATCACCGCTGTGATATATATATTGGCTTGTGGTCTGGCTCGCGGCTTCCGAAACTGATCTGAATGGAAATGAACATAACATGAAATATCTCTCACCCCAACGACGGTTCAAATGCCGGTTCGATTTTGAGGTCGGCCATCTCGTCAAGAGCCCCTGCCGGGAATGTGACTTTCGCAAAACCTCTTTCCCGGTGTGTTCCCACGACTGCATCGTGCTCAATAAAATCCAGTCGATTCTTTCCGAGTCCGTCTCCTGCACCAAGCGCTCATAGGGTTGCGGTCGGACATCAACGCCCCCAGAGGGCGTCGCGCAAACCGGAGCTGCGTTCGATCTTTCGCCCAACGGCCCCTGTAAGCACATGTTCCGGGCCCCAGATGACGACCTCTTCGCGGGCCCGGGTTATCGCTGTGTAGATCAGCTCGCGGGTCAGCACCATCGATTCGTGCTGCGGAAGGACCAGGTGGACCGTGTCGAATTCCGAACCCTGGCTTTTGTGCACGGTCATGGCATAAACGGTTTGATGGTCTGACAGGCGGTAGGGAGGGATCGGCCGCAGACCCTGATGGGCGGCGTCCTGAAAATGCACAAACAGGCGCGCCGGTTCCGGGTCTTGCGGGTCGACACCGGGCGAACCGGGCAGGGTTAAACCGATATCGCCGTTAAACAATCCCAGGTGGTAGTCGTTGCGGGTGATCATCACCGGCCGTCCGGCATACCAGGGTCCGCCGCCGGGTTGGACAAGACGGATCAGCCCGTTGTCGGACAGCCACCGCTCCACGAGACGATTGATGGCCTCCACACCGCAGGGCCCGGAGTTTACGGCGCACAGAAGGCCGAAGCGGTTGAAAGTCTCCAGTGCCCGCTGCGGATCGGGGGTCGTCAGGTATTTGCCCGCATGGGTAGCTACCGCCCCGGCCAGTTGCCGGTGGAGCTGAGCGGGGGAAGATATCGGCATCCAGCGCACCGATGGATCGGTATCGTCCTGCAACAGGGACAATACCTGCAAAGCATCTCCCTTTTTCACGTGTCGGCTGAGAGCGCCGATCCCGCCGGTGGGAGTAAACCGGTAACTTTGCCGCAGTTCGACGATGCAATCCCGCAGTCCGGCGCCGCCCGACCCGCAACCGTCCGCCGGCTGTATGGCCTCGCCGGTGAATGTTTTGATGATCCGGCACAGATCTTCGGAATACCCGTGCCGGCGGCGGCTGCGATCACACAGATCTCCCAAAACAGCCCCCGCCTCCACCGAGGCCAGCTGGTCCTTGTCCCCGATCAGCACCAGCTGCGTGCGATCATCGAGGGCCCGCACGAGTTTTGCCATCAACGCCAGGTCTACCATCGAGGCCTCATCGATAATGACCGCATCGGCTGCAAGCGGATTCGATGCATCATGCCGAAAAGAAGGGGTGCCCGGAATCGATCGCAGCAATCGGTGGATCGTGACCGCTTCGGTGGGCAGCTGGCTGCGGATCGGCTCGGGCAGGGACATCGTTGCCTGCAGGGAGCGCATGGCCTCGCCGAGACGTGCTGCGGCCTTTCCGGTCGGAGCCGCCAGAAAAATTCGTGGCTTGCGGGCCGGACGCTGAGTGCCAGTATCGCGGCTACCGTTGAAGTTTGGCCGGTCCCCGGCCCGCCGGTGATAACGCAAAACGGTTTCAGCACGGCCATCAGGGCCGCTATCTTCTGCCAATCGACACCCGTTTGGCTGGATGGGGGAAAGATCCGCTCGAGTCCTGTCCGCAGGCGCTCGGGGTCGACCGGTTCGGCCGCGCGGCCCGACCGGATTCGGCGCGTGATGGCCTCGGCAAGGTCTCTTTCATACCGCCAGTACCGGTAGAGGTACAGGCGGTGGTGATCATCGAGTATCAGGGGCCGGTGGTCACCCGGTCCACCGACGATGGCGCTTTCCAGCAGTCGGCGTTCCCACTGGCCAAGCCGGGGGCAGTCGATTGCCGGACGCCCGGTTTCTTCAGCCAGCAGGTTCGAGTCGGCAAAGGCTCGCAGATCGAGACAGATGTCTCCCGCACTGGTAGCCCGGCTGACCAGGGCGGCACCGAGGATAACTTCGGGGTCACGGCCTCCGGACAGTTCTCCGAGAAAGCGCGCAAAATGGACGTCAATGGCTCCCAGCACATGGTTGTTTCTCAGAATTTCGAGCGGATCGTGGGTCATCGTCGCTTCAACACGTTTCAGGTTTTTTGTTCGATCAATGCTTCGTCCAGCGCACGGATCAAAGCCGGATCCGGACGATCGTGGAAGATGCCGTATGCAGCCCCCGCGCCTGCATCCACTCCCCGGATAAAAACGTAGAACACGCCGCCGAAATGCTCCGCATAACTGTAATTCGGTCGATGCAGCTGCAGGTACCGATTGGCCGCCACCGTATACAGGCAGTACTGAAGTATGTAATGCTCTGTGACCATGATATCCGCCAGGCGGGCCGGTGCATAATCCTCCCGGCGGCTGCCGAGGTGATTCGATTTCCAGTCCAGCAGGTAAAACCGGTTTTCGTGCAGGAACAGCATGTCCACATACCCCATCAGGAAACCGCCTGTGGGGGGAAAAGAAAGTTTTTGCAGATGTTGTGGCAGCCCGGTCGGCATATCGGGGCCGCCGTGCAGGGAAAAAATCCTCCCGAGGGATTCCGGGGAAATCGTTTGTTGCGGAAAATAAAATTCCATTTCGGCAACCCGGTGACCGGCGGCCACATCGGCAAGGCAGAACGTTTCGCTGCCGGCCGGCATTGCCGGCAGTTGAACCTGCAGCAGGTTGTCCATCGCTTGCAGCAGCGTCTTCTGCCATCTGCGGTCGTATCCGTATTCTTTCAGCTTTTTGCTGATCCGGTCGGCGCGCTCGCGGCCGGAGGCCGGAGAGAAATCGAGCTGTTCCAGCAGGTCGTGGAAAAAGATCCCGGCCCGGGCGCCGCGGGGAAAATCGAAGATCGACCGTCGGTCGGATGTCGGCCGGGTCGCTTCGGGCGGTTCGCTGGAGTCTGGAGCAGACAGTTGCAACGCGGAATCGTGGTCCGGCAGACCGGCTTCCGGAAACTGACGGGAGGTCATGGTCGAGAAACTGGCGATTTTCCAGAAGGCCTCAATTTGCCCAGAAAACACCGGGCACACGAGCGTTTCATCGCGAGCCGGCGTCGGGCGATATTTTTTTTCGGTTCGCTGCGGCAGCATCTCGATGGTAATGCTTCCCTTGGAGCGTTCGGCCAGAGCGTGCAGATCGGTCAGCAGATCGTCATCGTCCATTGACGCAAAGCGCTGGGCCATCGCAGCGAGAATGTCCGTCTCTGCGGCAGTGTCTGCAAGGTGGAGCAGATAGGCCAGCGCCGATGTCTCGGCGGTGCGGATGCGGCCCCAGGCCAGGTAGCACCGTTTCTTGGCCCGGGTAACGGCAACGTAGAGCAGTCGCAGGTTTTCGGCCAGTATTTCGTGCTGGGCTAAAACCCGATGGGAATCCAGCCGTTCGGAGCCCAGGTCGACGGTCAGCTTTCTGTCCGGTGCCGCGGTGTGAAAGGACACCTGCTCCCCGGTTCGCAGCCTCGAACCTTCCCATCCATACGGGCAGAAGACAATTGGGTATTCCAGGCCTTTGCTTTTGTGAACGGTGACAATTTTAACCGCCCGTTCGTCGCTTTCCAGGCGCAATTGATGTTCATCGCTGCCGGGCGCATCGGGCCTGCACCGGGCAACCAACCACTTGAGAAGCGCGGCAGGCGCGAGCTGCCGGACGTCGGCTTCGCGGTGCAGCACTTCCGCCAGGTGCAGCAGGTTGGTGAGACGGCGCTCGCCGTCGTCCAACGCCAGCAGGCGTCCCCGCACCTTTTCGCGGACCAGAAGTGTGCGAAACATTCGGATGAACCCGGAGCGTTTCCACAGTTCGGCATACTGCTGAAACCGGTGGCGACGCCGCTCCCAGTCGGAAGGCTGCTGGTCGGCGCGGGCCAGCTCGTCACCGCAGACGCCGATCATGTCGGTTGCCAGTGCGGAGCGAAAACGCGATTCGTTGTCGTGCTCCAGAACGCCGGTCAACACCCGCTGCAGCTCTGCAGACTCGCGGGTGGCAAACACGCTGCCGGAGCTGTACAAAACAGCCGGGATTTTCCGCTTTACCAGGCTCTCTTTGACGATCTGCGCCTGGCGATTGGTGCGAACCAGCACGGCGATGTCGGACGGCGGTGTCGGCTCGGGTGCGGCGCTGACCAGACGCACGATTTCGTCTCCCACCGCTTCGCTGATGATCGCAACTGCGTCGGTTTTGTTTGCCGGTTGGCCGCCCTGCGACGGCAGGTACCACAGCACCAGCGAGCGGAGCGCCGCCTGCGGGCCGCCTTCCGGCTTCCGACCGGCACGGGTGGGATCACAGGTGATGGCGTCAAACAGAAACGGTGCCCGCCTGCCGGCGAACAGCGTGTTCACGGCCGCGATCAAGCCGGGGCCGCTGCGCCAGTTTTCCTGCAGGGTGTAGCGAGAGTCGGCATCTGCGGCGGCCGAGATGTACGAGAAGATGTCTGCTCCCCGGAAACTGTAAATCGACTGCTTCGGGTCACCGATGATAAACAGCAGATACTCGGCGCTTCCGAAAATGGATGAAAATATCTCGTATTGCACCGCGTCGGTATCCTGAAACTCATCCACCAGCGCGGCCCGGTAATTTTTCCGGATCTTCTCCACCGGCAGGTGCGACCTTCCGCCGGTGTTGGCAGTCAGTGCATTTTTTACTGCCAGCAGCAGGTCTTCGTAGTGCTGGATGTTGCGGCTTCTCTTGCGGTTTTGGGACTCAGCCCTGGCCCATCGGAAATATTCGGTTTTCAGATACAGCGCCAAATCCTGCATCTCGGCTTCCAGGACCTGTGCACTGTCCAGCAGTTCATCGCAGATGCGAAACAGATCATGCTGCGGTGGCCGATGCCCTCTCCGAACCGCTGCCTGCAGGCCGCCGGCGGTAAATTTGTTCAGCGCCTTGAATGGCGGGAAACCCGGGTGCGGCGATCCGGTAAAACGGTCCATTTCGGCGGCCAGTCCGTCCAGGCGGAGATCGCGTTTGCTGACGCCGCGGTGAGGATCGACGGTGCTCAGGCTACCGTAGGTACGTCCGTCCAGAACGGGTGATCGCAAAAACTCCAGCACCTTTTCCCTGGCCGCCGGCCACCGGGTGGCCAGTTGCCGGAAATGCCTCCGGAATGGATCCAGGGCGGTGAGCTCCGGCCGGGAGAGACGGGGGATAACGGTCGCCTCCAGGAAGTGCACACTGCCGGCCAGCCGCTCGAAATACGACGGGTCGCGGATACCGTTTTGGGCGGCAAAGGTTACCCATTCGGCCGGGGCCGTGTAGAAGTGGGTTCGCCAGAAATCCTCCGCGATTTCCCTTTGCAGATCCCGGGGATCTGTGACCAGCTCGGTATCATAGAGGTTGCCGGTTTCAAAGGCGTACTCGTGCAGGATGCGCTGGCAGAATCCATGAATCGTAAAGATGGTCGCCCGGTCGAAATCGGACAGGGCGTCGGTGAGAAGTCGCGCGGCCCTCCGGTGGTCGGGTGTCTTTTCGAGCAGTGCGGCAATGAGTTCATCGGATGCACTGCCGGAGGTGAATCCGTTGCGGGCTTCCACAATTCGCCCGCGTATCCGCGTCTTCAACTCTTCTGTGGCAGCCTTCGTGTACGTCACAACCAGGATCTGTTCCACGCTCATTGCTTTTTCCAGCAGAAGGCGAACAAACAGCCCGGTGATTGTGTAGGTTTTCCCCGTTCCGGCGCTGGCTTCGATGAGCCGGGTGCCGTCGAGCGGTATGTCGAAGAAGTCAAAGGTGTCCATGGTTTGATTAACCGCGGCAGATATGGTACAGCAGCACGGCTACGGCGGTACCACTTTCACGAAAAGGGCGAACGACTATGTTTTCAGGCCTCCAGGAGCTCTTTGTCATCGCGTTGATCATCGGTTGCCTTTTTCTGCTGCCCAGGATCATGCAGCGGGGCCGGCAGGATGCCGCCGGCTCCTCGACGCCGGTGAGGCTCCGGTGGAACCCCTCACGCCCGCTGCGGTTTGCGGTGGTTTTATCGGTCATCTGGCTGCTGGCGTCGATCGCCTTTTTTCAGCCCTGGAAAGCCGATACCATCCGGTTTGTGTACGTCGGGATCTTGCCGATTGCCGCCCTGTGGGGCGTGCTTTGGGTCGCGCACGGCCATGGCAAGCGCCGGCCGAAAAAGTGACCCTCCATTGCCCTGCCTGCGGTTGCCGATCTCGGCTCATCTTCTCCGTTTTCCTACTTCTCCGGACGAGTGCCTGATGATCGGAAGATAAACCGACGTTGCCAGCTGGCGGAACGACTCGTCGAGTGGATCCGATCGTTCGAAGCAGATCCGCAGATACGGATCATCCAGCTGTCCCCTGGTCCAGGCGTCACCCGTCCATTTTTTCCGTATCGCTGTCATTGCCTCAGCGGGTTTCCGCTCCCTTTGGACGGTCTGCCGGAAATATTCGAGGGAGAGGTCGGGGAAAAAGTGCAACGGCCCCTGAAGGCCCTTCCAGTAAATACGGAGAAGTTCTTTCAGGATGGCACCGGGCTGTTCGACCGGAGCAAACTGCAGGATCGAATCGGCGGTTACCAGGGTCGATCGAAACGGGCAGCGGTCATCCGCCGCCAGTCCCAGACACAGATGTCCGATCCAAGCAGACAGAATATCCCGGGCTTTTGTGCGGGCGAACCGGCACTGGATTCTTCCCCGGCGGTACAAGTCGGTGAGCACACCGTTGAGGGTGAATTCACCGACTTGCAGATCCACCGGCCGATGCCGGGGTGGCTGGTCCTGCACTTCTGATCGCACCCGGTCGACATACTCATCGGCCTCCAACCGGCGCTCGCGGTAGGCCGTTTCGCCGACGGCTCCCTGCGGCAGGCGACCGGTCGCGTTCTGGACGTGGAAATAGTCCGTCAGATCTCCTCCCGACAATCCCTGTGTAAACAGCGACTGTCCGATTTTGTGCCGCGCCAGGGCGTCGAGTCGGAACGGCTCGCTATCTTGTTCGAGGGCGGACGTTTCTTCCAGCCGCAGGGACAGGCGCTGTTGAAGCAGGTATCGAACCGGGTGGTGGAAATAGCGGCACAGCTGCTCTATGCTCAGCGTCTTGCTGGCCGGGGATGGTTCCGGCAGCGTGGCTGAAAAAAACGGTGCGGGTGCGATATTTCGGCGGCGGTTGCGAACCGCTTCGAAATTTTCCCGCGAATAGCTGACCAACACGGTACCATCGCCTCGAAAATAGCGCGGAGAAAAAGCCTGCAGGGGGTGTCGCACCACGATGTTGTCTTCGCCGACACCAAATCCGTTGCAGATGGTATCGATGAGCTCGCTGACCAAAACGGACGGTGGTATGGGGGAGTTGTCCTCGGCACTTTGCCCGACATAGCTGATGTAAAGCGTCCGGCGGGCGGACAGGATCGACTCTAAAAACAGGTACTTGTCGTCGTTGCGCCGGGATCGGTCTCCCGGCCGCGGATGGAGGCCAATGAGGTCGAATCCCAGCGGCCGTTGGCTTCTTGGAATGGCTTCGCTGTTCATCCCTACCAGGCAGACGGTCCGAAACGGTATGCTTCTCATTGGGAGCATGGCGCAAAAGGTTACCCCGCCCGATATGAATCCGGACGTGTGCGGGCTGCGCTGGAAGCTTTTTTCCAGGTACCCGGCTACGACTTCAGCGCTCACCTCCCTGTCATAAGCGCCGATGGTCTCCATCCGGCCGAGGTTTTCCAGCACCCGACGGATGTAGTGCACGTCTCTCTCCGAGCTCTCATCGAAACGGAAGAACCGCTCCAGCACCTCGTTCAGCCGATCCTGCCATTGGACCGGGGTACCCGGTTGCTGCAGTATGTCCGTCAGGCGAAACACCTGCTGCAAAAAGTCGAGCAGCTTGCCCAGAACCTGCCCGTCCTGGCCCTCGATGGCGCCGTAGGGCAAAATTCCGGCGAACAGACGCTGCTGTGCATCCGGCATGGCGACGCCGAGCAGCAGCCGCTGCAGACCCTGCTTCCAGGTGTTGGCGGTCATGGGGGGCAGGCCCAGTGCGGAGCCGCTGTCCGGATCCCGGCCCCAGCGGATGTTGACGTCTTCGACCCATTTGGCAATCCGCTCCAGGTCCGGTTGGGTCAGCCCGAAGCGCTCCTTTACCCCAGGAAGCTCCATAAGGGCCGAGATCTGTGAAACGGTCAAACGGCTGCCTTTCAGGGACAGGAGCTGCAAAAATGCATCGACAGCCGGGCTGCTCCTGCGGGCGCTCTGGTCGGCGATACTGTAGGGAATGGATGACGAGCGGTCGAGCTGGGTGCCGAACACCGCGTGGATGAACGGAGCGTATGACTCAATGTCCGGTGTCATGACGATAATGTCTCGCGGTTTCAAATCCGGCTGGCTGTCGAACATTGCCAGCAGCCGGTCGTGGAGCACCTCGATCTCGCGGATCGGGCTGTGGCATGCGTGAATTTGAATCGATTCGTCCCGGACGGTCCGCCCCTTATCCGGGGGATCTGCAGATCCGATGTTGCCCTGCTCGCCGTATCGGCCGGTTTCGGGAGCTCCGGGGGGTGCCGGTGTTCCGCGGTCCACCAGGTTCAGTATGTCGGATTGAATTCCGGTCAACAGGTTGCGGCCCTCGACCTGCGCAAAGCAATCAACGATCTCACAATCGGTGTCGCTTACCTGCGCCAGAAAGTCACGACCCAGGGTTCCCATGGAAGCCAGCAGCGGATTTCCCCGCTCCAGGTAATAGTAAGCTTCGGTTTCTTCTCCGATCGTGTAGCGGCGAGTGATCCGCTGTATGTCTCTGGTGGTAAGAATGTCCGCCCAGTATTCCCGACAGGGGTTCAACAAAAAGATATTCACCTGGGCAACCCGGGCCATCGCGGCAAAGGCCTGCAGATGAAACGGCGGCAGATAGGATACACCGAACATGTTGATCCGGCCGGGAAGCAGCGCTGCAGCGGCCGGCCGATCTTCCAGCCAGCGCAGCAGATTTCTTTGAAGACGCGTTCGATGTTGATCGCCACAGCGGCCGATGATCTCCCGCCACAACATCGGCTGCCATCGATTCTCCGGCTCGCAGCGCTCCGTACGTTTTTCCCAATCGAGCATCATTTGCGGCCGGAACACCATGTACTGGTCGAACGTTGCGGCAATCCGATCCGACAGCTGATAGAGTTTGCGCTGGTTCGAATCGTCCTGCAGGTACCGCCGCAAAGGAGCGAACTCCGTCAGTCCGACGAGCCCGGGCAGCGCCTTCATGATCTGCACGGTCAGCAGATCAGGTTCAAACGGCGAGATCTCGGGTAGATCCGGAAAGAGGATTTGGAAGACGCTGTCGAGAAATGCGTTGGGAAAGGGGAACTTGGCGTTGGCAATGATTTTGTTGCGCCGGGCCAGTTCCATCGATATCCAGCGCTGCATGCCGCGGCTCTGGACCACAATGGTCTCCGGTTGCAGGGGCGCGGCAATCGGCTGGTGAACGATTTCCGCCAGGCGGTCCGCGAGGTTTTCCAGTCGATTGCTCAGATACAGGGTCAGAGCGGGCACGAAATTTCCTCTGAAGAGTCAACACGCGAAACCACAGGATAGATGCGGTTCGTCAGTCCGGGTCCGGTTCGGATGGCGGGCGTTCGGATTGCGCCGTTTCCGCCTTGGGCGGTATGTGGCTCATGGCATGTTCGGCCATGGCGGTGATCGTCAGGCTGGGGTTGACGCCGAGGTTGGCCGGAATCATCGATCCATCCACCACGTACAACCCCTCGTATCCGTAAACACGGTTTTGCCCGTCGATGACACCGGACGCCGGATCCGGGCCGATGGCGCACCCGCCTAAAATATGGGCCGTCGTTCCGATGTTCAACAGGACTTCGTTGATGGCATTTTGTGCGACGCCGTCGATTTCCTCTGCGAGAATCCGGGTGGCCTCTTGCGCCTGGGGGATGCAAACCGGCACCCTGGGCCGATCGTCCTCTCTTTCGGAAACCAGGGCCCGGGCAAACGGCCACCACCAGCGGCGATCGAGTTGCACCCGCACGCTGTTGTCCAATGTCTGCATCACCAGCAGGATAATCGTTCTCCGGGCCCATCCGAAGGGCCACAGCGTGCGCAGGAAAACAACCGGATGCCGGACTGCCGTCCAGAGCCACTTGAGCGGCCGCATCGCCGGGCCGGCGTTTTCGGTGAAAATCGTCGCCAGAAAGCTGAGGAGATCCGATCCCGGGGGGTAGCGAACCGGTTCGATGTGGGTGACCGGATCAGTGTAAATGCTGGAAGTGATGGCTACTCCCCTGGAGTAGTCCACCTGTCGGCTTCTGGCCGAGGCACCGGTCAGTGATTCACTGTTGGTGCGCACTCGGGCACCGAGCATCGGCGACAGTCTTCCCAGCGCACCCTGCCGCCGGCACTCCAGCAGCAGGCGCAGGGTTCCCAGCACACCGGCCGACAGCACCAGCTGTCGCCCCCTGAACGCGAAGCGGTTGCCGCCCATCCAACTGGTTGACCTTCGGGTCTCGACCCGATAACCGCCGCCGGGATCTTCGCGGATCAGCGTCGCTTTCGTGTCGGCAAAGACCCGAACACCGATTTTTTCCGCCAGAAAGAGGTAGTTTTTGGGCAGGCTGTTTTTGGCGTTGTGGCGGCATCCCACCATGCAGCCGCCGCACAGGCGACAACCGGTGCGGTCGGGGCCGCGACCGCCAAAATACGGGTCCGGAACGGTAACTTCCGGTTCTCCAAAATAGACCCCCACCTCCTGCAGTTCGAACGTAGCGCCGCATCCAAGACGATCGGCCACCTTTTGCATCACCTCGTCGGCCGGCGACAGCGATGGTACGCGGGTGACCCCCAGCATTTTTTTGGCTGTCCGGTAGTGAGGCGCCAGAGCGATTTTCCAGTCTTTCATGCCGGCCCACTGCTGGTTTTCGTAAAACACGTCCGGCGGTTCCCTCAGCGTGTTGGCATACCCCAGACTGCCGCCTCCGACTCCCGTCCAACCCAGCACCATCACGTCGGATAAAAAGTTGAGTTTCAGCATGCCGAAGCAGCGCAGACCCGGGGCCCAGATCGATTTGAACAGGTTCCAGTTGGTTTGGGGAAAGTCTTGGTCGTCGAAGCGCCGGCCGGATTCCAGCAGGGCTACGGAGTAGCCCTTTTCGGCCAGGCGCAGGGCGCTGACGCTGCCCCCGAACCCGGATCCGATGATGACAAAGTCGTAACGGGTATTGTCAACTTTCATGACCTGGCACCGGTGCGTTTCATTCGAAAGATAACGGGTGTTCTCCGATGGTTACCCTAATACGTGGTTGTCGAGCACGAAACAGGTGAAGGTGCCTTCGAACACCGGTTCGTCCTTGCGCGACACCGTAACCGCTGCGATCCGCTTTTTTCCTGCCTGCTCGCCCACCTTGGCTTCAGCGATAACCGTCTCGCTCACCTTTACCGGTTTCAGAAATTTCACATCCGATGCGCCCAGGACCACGTTCGGGTGGTTAACGGCGAGCATGGCCGCATAATCGGCCATACCGAAGATGAATCCGCCGTGGATCAGACCGGAATCGTCCGCCACCATGCTACCGGTCGGCGTCAACTCCACCCGGCTGTAGCCTTCCTCGACCTGAAGCGGTTTGCCGCACAAACTCTGATCGATTTTTTCATGGGTCTTGATGTCCATAATCTCCACCTCAGCAGTTAGAATTACATATCATTTTGAACCGTTGCGGGAATGCACCCCGGAAAATCGATCCATTGGAACCTCCATCCCGACTACCGGTTTCTATCCCACAACTTCTCGAAAAAATCCAATGAAGTCACCAGGTGGTCATAGGAAAACACCTCCAGGGAGAGACTGCCGGTGAACGTTTGGAGCTGTTCGGGGATCCAGGAAGAATCCTGCGCTTTCAGCTCCACCAGCGACAGGTGATCCTTGCCGTTGCGGACGCCGTGAAGATGGATCACATCGATTCTATCCCGGTATCGTCCATAGGCGGCGGGAACGCTGCCCCCTTGGATCAGCAGGTGCCCCGCATCCAGGCACATCCGAAAGCCCGTCTGCCGTGAAAGCTCGTATATCCATTCGATCGGATAGTCCAGGTTCTCGAGGGATACGCTCCGCGGGGGTATGCCGGATGCAATCAATCGATAAAGGCTTTCGAGGATTCTTTCCCGCCAGTCGAAAACCGCTTCTCTGCGGGCGGGATCCGCATCCAGGGGCAGGTGCAGGGTCCATGTCGTCGGCGCAAGCGGGGCGGTCAGATCGATAAGGCGACTTACGGTCTCAACGGCAGCGGAGCGAACCTGCGCCGTTGCATGCCCCAGGTGCAGATCCAGGGGGAGGTGGATATTGTAGCGCAAGGCAAATTCACCGGCGAGATCGACGAGCCGTTTCAACTCTGCAGACGTGGGCCGGGCATCCGGACGGCTTTCAAAGAAAAGCAATTCGATTTCATCCAGCCAGGGGCCGAGCCGTTCGACGTTGGCAGCGTAGCTGCGGGGATAGATATAGGAGGTGGTCCCCAGACGAAACGGAAACCGGCCTCTGTAGGACTTGGGCAGCAATGAATTCATCAGGCAACGATCCGAATGAGGGTCTCAACGCCCCAGGCCAGCAGGACCCACAGGGCGGATGACAGCAGCAGCAGGCTGCAGGCCCTGGGGATGTGGTCCGTTTCGGGCGGCGGGTGGCCGGCTCCGATAACCGGCTTTTCTACCCGTATTCCGCGGTACGAGTCCGTGCCGCCGAGCCTGACCCGCAGCGCCCCGGCAAAGGCGGCTTCCGGAAGGCCGGCGTTAGGGCTTATGTGGTGCCGCCCCTGCTGAACGGCGCACTTGAATGCAGCCCCGCCGCTGTTGAAAAGCCACTGGGCTGCGGCAGCGATCACCGGCACGGAAAGCCGGGCCGGCAGAAAATTGGCTGCATCGTCGATCCGGGCCGATGCGCGTCCGAACAGCAGGTAGCGCTCGTTGCGGTAGCCAACCATCGAGTCGAGGGTGTTGACCATCTTGTAGGCCATAGCCAGCGGGGCTCCGCCGACGGCGGCGTAAAATATCGGCGAAACGACGCCGTCCACAAAATTTTCCGCAACCGACTCGACGGTCGCCCTGGCAACCCCGTTCAGCTCGAGCCCGGCGGTATCCCGCCCCACGATCATGGCCACCTGTTGTCGTGCATCCTGCAGCCGGCCTTTGTCCAGCGCTTTCCAGACGCTGCCGGCCGCGTCCCACAGCGAGCGGGCGGAAACGGCGGTTGCGACCAACACGACCTGCAACGCTGTGCCGACCAGCGGATGAATGGCAGCGGCAGTCCGGACCAGTCCCCAGGCTGCCAGCCAGGTGGCCAGTATCAGCGCAAGCGCAAAGAACAGCCCGCCGACAATCGGATTGGACGTCAGGTTGCGGAACGGTTTTTCTGCGGCGGTTATGGCCGTTCCCATCCAGCGGACCGGGTGCGGCAGTGCGCGCGGGTCCCCCACCACCAGATCGAGAACGAATGCCGCCGGCAGAATAACAATGTGGCTGAATGACTCCATAACCTGGCAAAAGCGGGCGAAGAAGTTATCGGTTCAGCTCTTCGATGAGTTTCTCCGCCAGCAGCTGGTTGAACTCGGCTGTTTTAATCGATACCCGGATGAAACGCCGGGACAGCCCCTCGAAATTGGTGCAGTCTCGAATCAGCAAGCGGTGCCGCAGCAGGGCGGACTTGATCTCCGATGCCGTTTTTCCCTGTGGGAGTCGAACCAGGAAAAAGACCGTCTCGCTCGGGTACAGATGCGCCTGTGTTCCTCTTTTCAGCACCTGAAACAGCTTTTCACGCTCGTTTCGGACATATTCGCAGGAACGGTCCACGAACTGATCGACCTCCACACGGTGCTCCAAAAGATACATCACCGCCGCCTGGGCCAGACCGTTTACGTTCCAGGGAAGCATCCACGGACGGAACTTGTCCACCAGGGGCCGGGATGCTGCCAGAAACCCGACCCGCAGTCCCGGGATTCGAAATATCTTCGATAGTGACTGCAGCACCACGCAGTTGTCCGGCAGGTCGCCCAGCAGACTGTGTTGCCGGCTGTCGGGTACAAAGGGAAGATAGGACTCGTCCACGACAAAGCAGGCGTGCGGGTGGCGGCGACACAGCGCTGCGATTTCTGCGCCCGGGATCAGCGCGCCGGTGGGGTTGTTGGGATTGCAGATAACAACCGCCTCGCAGTGAACGGCGCGGCGGTCCAGCATATGGAGATCCGGAACAAATCCGTTTTGCCGCTGTGAGTAGCAGGGTTCCAGTTCCAGGCCGTGTCGGCTGCAGGCGTCCGCATAATCGGCATAGGTGGGCCCCAGGATCAACACCCTTCGCGGTGCAAGGGCCTGGGGCAGGCAGTAAATAAACTGGGTGGAACCGTTGCCCGCCAGAACGTTTCCGGGCTGCAAGCCATGACGGGCGGAGAACATCTCGACGATCTGCCGGGCATCGACGTCTGGCAATCGGGTGACCGTGTCGAGCATTGACTGGAGGTGATCAACCAGGGATTTCATCGGCCCGAGGGGGTTGATGTTGCTGCTGAAATCGACGATATCCGCCGGCCGGCAGCCGAGCTGGGCGGCAGCGTCGAAGATATCCCCGCCGTGGCCGGCAATCATAGGAAACCACCCATCGAAGCCACCAGAAAAAGTCCCGCCTCGGTGATTTCCGTCATGGCCCCCAGCATGTCCCCGGTGATGCCGTTGATCCTTTTTTTGTAGAATAAAAGGATGCCGGACACGATCACGAAAAAAACGACCGCCATCAGCAGCCCCCTTACCCCCAACCATATGGAAAGGCCCAGCGGGATCGACACACCGACAAAATCCGACAGGGCGAGTTTCTGCTCGAAAAACGCGTGGCCGGTGCCCCCGTCGGGTCGACCGTAGGGCAGGAAACGAAGCCCGAATAGGATTGCGCTGCGGGAATACGCCGGCACGACGATCAGCAGAAGCCAGCGGTGCTGTCCCAGGCCCGCCAATCCGGCCCATTTGACAGCCAGGCAGCAAACGATGGCCACCAGCCCCATCACGCCGATCCGGCTGTCTTTCATAATGGCCAGGGCGTCCTGCCGGCTGCGCCGGCCGTAGAGCCCGTCGGCGGTGTCGCCCAGTCCGTCGAGATGAAAGGCTCCGGTGACGGCAACCAGAAAAAAAACGTCCAGCACTGCCGTCACCGGCTCGCTCCACAACCACAGAAAAGCCCGATCGAGCAATGCCAGCACCACGCCGATCAACAGCCCGGCCACGGGAAAATACGCGACCATGCGCCGGGGCTGAAACTCGCCGGATCTGCCCACCGGTAGGATCGTCATGAATTGAAAAGCATCGAGTAATCCGCGCATCTCTCGGCTGCCGGTCGAAGTGTCTGAGACGGTTTGAAACCGGTTATTTGATTTTTACCGCAATTCCCGCCACCATCCAAAAAACGGAAGTGGCCACCTCCGCCACCTGCTGGTTTACGGTGCCGGCTGCATCCCGGAACATCCGGGCCAGTCGATTTTCCGGCACAATGCCCGCGCCCACTTCGTTGGAAACCAGAATTACGGGACCACTGGCCGCCTGCACCGCCCGCACCAGCCGGTCGGACCGAGCGGTCAGCTCGTCCGGCCGGTTGTCGCCGAACTGCAGGAGCAGGTTGCTGATCCACAGCGTAAGGCAATCCACCAGAACGGCTGCGTCCGGTGACGCATGGGTGTCAATCGCCTCCGGCAGTTCGAGCGGCTCCTCCACCGTCTGCCAGCGGTTGCTTCGCTGCCGCCGGTGCTGCCGCACCCGCTGTCGCATCTCCTCATCGACGGGCTGGCAGGTGGCAACGAAAATTTGCCGGTCGGCATTGATTTTTTCTGCAATTTCGAGTGCATACCGGCTTTTTCCACTCCGGCAGCCCCCGATCACCAGGCAGACATTTTTCACTGCTGCCCTCCCCTGCTCTCATAGCGCACTTGGCATGTCGCACTCGGTTTCATATCGCGCTCCGGAATGATCTTTTCACGTGTCGGCGGCTTTTATGGGCAAGGCAATAAAGGGTGCAGCCATATCTCGACTCGTTCCTTGAATTCGTGCATGTATTTCTCGTCAATTTTCATGAAGAGACAACAGAGGCGATGGCCTCCACATCGACGTGGCGGATAAAGTGTTCGGCCAGTCGGTCGTACTCTCTGTCGCGAGCAGCCGGTCCGTGCAGGCTAGCGGGACGAACGCCGTGCAACCCGATCGTCTTCAACCACTTCCGGGTGATGGCCGGGTTGTCGAACAGTCCGTGGATGTAGGTTCCCAGCACGTTTCCTTTTTCCAGGCGACAGCCGTCGTGTCGGCTGCAAGCTCGATTGTTTTGTGCGAGCACCCGAAACAGGGATTGTCCCTGGCGCAGCACGGTTTGCCCCATGTGAATTTCGTACCCCTCCGCCTCGACACCGTTCCAGGCGAACCGGGTGCGGGTGGTCGTTTTTGGCGCTTTCAGCGTTGTTTCCACCGGCAGCAGGTCAAGACCGGCCGTGAATCCGGCAGGGCCCTCCAGCCCCTGGGGGTCGTTTACCCGACTGCCCAGCATCTGGTATCCGCCGCAGATGCCCAGCACGTGTCGGCCCCGATCGGCCAGACGACGAATTTCGCCGGTCCAGCCGCTGTCGTGCAGCCACTGCAGGTCGAAGCGGGTATTTTTGGATCCGGGCAAAATGACAGCCTCGAAAGCTGTCAGATCTTGCACTTTCTCCAGGAAATAGAGGTGCAGATCGGGCAGTGCGAGCAGCGGATCGAAATCGGTGAAGTTCGAGATGTGGGGCAGTCGGATCACAGCCACCGCGGGACGCTCGATTTGCCGGTCCGAGATCCTGCCGGGGTTTTCGATGACCACCGAATCTTCCGATTCAATACCGATGTTGTCAACCCACGGCAGCACCCCAAAGACTTTTTTGCCGGTTTTGCGTTCGATCCACTCGACACCGTCGGAAAACAGTTGCAGGTCTCCTCTGAAACGGTTGATCAGCACCCCGGCGATCCGATCTTTTTTGTCCCGGGGCAGACACTCCAGGGTTCCGACGATCTGGGCGAATACGCCGCCGCGATGAATGTCGGCCACCAGAACTGCCGGGGCGCCGGCATGTTCGGCCATTTTGAAATTGACGATGTCATGGGCCATCAGGTTGACCTCGGCACAGGATCCGGCTCCTTCCATAACGATCAGTTCGTGCGCCTGGCGCAAGCGGTCGAGGGCGCCGCAGGCTTCGGAAAGCAATGCCTGCTTTTTATCGTGATACTGCCCGGCACTGCTGTTGCCGATGGCCGTGCCGAGCAATACGACCTGCGCGCCGACATCGCTGGTCGGTTTGAGCAGGATCGGATTCATGTCCACGTGGGGCGGTATCCGGGCAGCTTCGGCCTGAACGATCTGGGCGCGACCCATCTCGAGCCCTTCCGGGGTTACGCCGGAATTATTGGACATGTTTTGCGCTTTGAAAGGGGCAACCCGCATGCCGCGGTTGGAAAAAACACGGCACAGCGCCGTGGCAACGATGCTCTTGCCGACTTCCGAGCCGGTTCCCAGAACCGCAACACATGGGGCCGTGGCGCCGCCGGTATGGTTTATCCGATCTTTCACGTTATTTTTCGATCCCAATCCGGGCCCCAACGCCCTGCCGGTAGTAGTGCTTGACGGCCCTCATTTCCGTTACCAGGTCGGCGGCGGCAATGATTCTCTCACTGGCGTTTCTGCCGGTGATCACCACTTCGACGTGCTCGGGCCGGCTGGCTGCCAGCTCCAGCAGGCTCTTGTCGGAAAACAGGCCGAGGGCGGCGGCGACGTTGGCCTCCTCCAGAATGACGACGTCGAAGCCGCCGGTTTGAAAGATCTGCCTGACCCGCTGCAACCCGCGTTCGGCAGCCTGAGTGTCCGCCGGGGTCGGGCGGCCCCGAATGAAACGCCCGGTGCCGAAATGCTCCACGATGATCTGATCCGCAAACCGTTTCAACGCCGTAATCTCGCTGGTTGCGCCCGATTTGACAAACTGGGCGATGTAGACCCGCATACCGGCACCGGCCGCCCTAACGGCCAGGCCAATGGCAGCCGTGGTTTTGCCCTTTCCGTCGCCGGTATATACCTGCAGGTACCCTCGCATGGCGTCCCATTCACCTTTTGATGTCGTATTTTCCGGCATACCCTCGCGGGGTTACCATATAATCGAGGTACTGAAACGAGGAGCTGCTGCCGACGAACACGGTCGTCTGCATATCGACCTCGGCGGTGTGCAGGTCCTCCAGTGCTACGATCCGCACGTCCTGCCCGTCGCGATAGGCGCGGGAAACGATACCCACCGGCGTGCGGGCATTGCGATGCTTCAACAGGATTTGCCGGGCCCGGGCCAGCTGGTCTTTTCGGCGCCGGCTGCGGGGATTGTATATCACCACCACGAAATCGGCGGCCGCTGCTGCCTCGATGCGCCGGGCGATGGCCTCCCAGGGAGTGAGCAGATCGCTGAGGCTGATCGCTGCAAAGTCGTGGGTCAGCGGCGCTCCCAAAAGGGCCGCTCCGGCGCTCAGGGCCGGGATCCCGGGAACCACTTCGATCGTGAGACGGGAAGGTTCGGTTCGGTCGGTTTTGTTGCACATCGGAGACGCCACCGCAATCCGTTTTTCCCGGCACATTTCAAATGCCAGACCCGCCATGGCATAAATGCCCGGGTCCCCGCTGGAAACCAGCGCGCAGGCACTTCCCTGCAAGGCGGTGTCGATCGCCGCTGCCACCCGCTCCACCTCACGGGTCATGGCCGTGCGAATGATCCGTTTGCCGGCGATCAGGGGGCGAATCAGGTCGATATAGGTGTTGTATCCGGCCACCGTGTCCACCGCAGCGAGAACATCGTGCGCCCGTCGGGACATGTGCTGCGGATCTCCTGGACCGATCCCTACGATGTAAAGGCAATGCGGGCGATCGCTACGGTCACGTTCGGCGTTGCCTGCTTGGGAACGACCAGGTTTCCCCGGCCCGCTGCCAGTAAGGCTGCTGCTTCGCATACGCTGCTGACTCCTGTGTGTTTGGCCACGACCGCCGAAGGGTTGCGGACCCCCTCGACGCCTTCCAACTGGTTCGGCTGATAAAAGCGGATCGGCACACCGAGCGCTGCGGCCGTTTCCAGCAGGCCGGGTTCATCCTGTTTGATCTGAATCGAAGCAAGACCGGTCAGGCTGCCGAGGGCCAGCCGGTGCGTATCCATCACCTGCAGCAGGTGGTCGCGGATCTCGCGGCCCGGTGTGTTCCGGTTGCAGCCGATGCCGGCGGCCAGTGTTGCAGGTCGTAATACCAGGATATCGGCGGGCAAATCGACCAGGCGGTCGTCAACGAACACGCCCGGTTGCTGCGCCATGGATCCGTCCGGTTTGGTCTCTGCCAGGTCGATCTTCGTGGCGATGAAGCGGCGGGGCAACTGTTCGCCGATGATGTCGTACGGATCGTGGAGCAGCAGCCCGCGCTTTTGGAGAAGGGCCATGTGAACCGATTTCACGGCATCGAAGTTTTCGATTGCCAGGCCCAGTTCGCCGGCGATCACATCGATGGCCGGCAACTGATTGACATCGGTGGCCGTGGTGACCACCGCTGTGGCACCGATGATTTTCGCAACGGTGGTGGCGAGCGCGTTGGCGCCGCCGATGTGCCCTGAAAGCAGGCTGACGGCATGCCTTCCGTTGTCGTCGACGACCACCACGGCCGGATCGACGGCCTTGTGACGAATCAACGGCGCAATGGTCCGGACCGCGATTCCGGCGGACATGATAAAGACGTGGCTCCGGTAGTGTTGAAATAACACAGAGAGGCCCTCGGACAGCCGCGTGAAACCATGGGTCCCCTCCCCGGCTTTCTGTTTTTCCACTGCCCAAAGCGATCCGCAGAGATACAGGTCGGTGCCCGGCAGTTGATTTTGGATTTTACGGCCCAACGCGGCCCCGTTTCCGGTGACGGCCCAGACGGCATATGGCGGTTTCGGTTCCATTTATTCGCGAAATCCGTGTGAAAAATCGCGGTCGTAGAGTTTCGATTTGTACTGCATCGAAGAGGGCTGCACGGCCAGCACGCGGCCCACGATGATCAACGCCTGCCGGGTGATCTTTTCCTTCCGGATCGTCGCAACCAGCTCCTGCAGGGTGGTGAACACGATCTTCTCCTGCGGCTGGCTGACCCGGTAGGCGACCGCGCATCCGGCCGTATTCCCATAGTGCTTCTTCAATATTTCGGCAACCGGTTCCGCCAGTCCGGCGCTCAGGTAGATGGCCATGGAAGCCCGGTGCTGTGCCAGCCGTTCGAGCCGCTCGGATTCCGGTACCGGTGTTCGACCGCCCATGCGGGTGAGGATCAGCGTCTGA
>LJNK01000110.1 GCA_001303025.1 Deltaproteobacteria bacterium SG8_13 | reverse complement strand
TGCGGCGGCGGATCGGTAACCGTGACATAATCGACCACGGTGGCCGTATCGCTGCCGCCCGGGCCGGTGACGGTCAGACTCACCGTGTAGGTTCCCGCAGCAACGTAAGTAAAAGCCGGGTTCTGCAAATCCGAATCCGGCTGGCCGTCGCCGTCAAGGTCCCATGACCACTGGGTGCGCACCCCGTCGGAGGTATCCATAAAGGTGACCAGCAGCGGAGCAAAGCCGGAGGTGACATCGGAGACAAAACCTGCCACCGGAGCCGGCTCGGTGACCGTGATGTAATCGGTTTTCACTTCTTCGTCTTCACCGCCCGGGCCGGTCGCCACCAGTCGGACCGTGTAGGTGCCTGAATCGGCAAACGTGTGGACGGGATTGTCCGCAAAAGAGTCTGGAATACCGTCCGCATCGAAATGCCAGGCATAGCCGGTGATCTCGCCCAAGGACTCATTGGTGAAGCTGACGGTCAGAGGCTTTGTCCCTTCAGACGGATCGGCAATAAACTGCGCAACCGGCGGAGGATAGGTGACGACGATCAGATCGGTCTCGGTTTTGCTGCTCGTTCCGCCCGGATCGGTTACGGTCAGGGTGACCGAGTAAGTGCCGGGGGTGGCGTAAGTAAAAGAGGGGTGCTGAACAGTACTGTCTTGTATGCTGTCACCGTCCAGATCCCACGACCAGCTGGTCACATCACCGGTGGATTGGTCGGTGAACTGCACCGGCAAAGGGGCCACACCGCTGAGCGGGGTGGCAGCAAAATCGGCGAGCGGAAGGGGCTGATCGACGACGATCAGATCGGCCTTGGTGAGGCTGTCAGCGCCGTCCGGACCGGTTGCCGTCAGGGTAACCGAATAGGTGCCGGGTGCGCTGTAAGTGACCAGCGGGTGTTGATCCACTGAATCCTCGACACTGTCGCCGTTGAAATCCCAGGACCAGCTGGTGACATCGCCGGTCGACAGGTCGGTGAACTGCACCTGCAGCGGGACCACGCCGCTTTGCGGAGTAGCGGTAAAATCGGCCGCCGGCACGACTGCTTGTGCCGCCGGGGGCACCAGCAGTACCCATGCAAGCCAGGTAATGATCGAGGCAGTCATCCACCGCCGGCTGATTTTCAGTTTGAATCGCAGCATAAGTCATCTTTTCTTTACCGGCGGAGGATCCAAGGGAATGCGAGTCAGAGCAGATTGAGTGATGAGAGGTCGCACGGTAATTTCTCACAGCAACTGACACCTTGTAGTAATTTCCTGCAGGGACTGTCAAGGAATAAAATAACTAGGAAATATTACAGAAAGCTCGGTAGCGGGTTTTGGTCAGCCGAAGATTTACCGCGCCGCGAAAACCGCTGTGCTGCGCACCGAAAAGATCTTATCAATTACATATAAGGATTGCCGATAATACAGCATGCATCATTGACTGCCCGGTCCATCTGAAACCTGCCCATACCGGCCCGGCAGTGCATAAATATGGGTATCCATACAATATACTACATTCTATTACTGATTGATTGCTACAGCAGAAATATAAAAAAATCACCGCTTTCTCATGCTTGTTCACTTGATTCGATTTTAGCTAGGCAGGTAGAACTAAACCGTCGATCTTTATGTAATTTATAACATAAAAAAGGGAAGTAAAATTCACAGCCGCAAGAAACGGAATAAAGTTAATATGTCGAAATTATTACCTATTAAAAAGCGTGAAAAAAGCTTGCACAATTTTTGCAGGCTTGACACCGGGCAAGCTGCTTTTTCAGTAACGCGCCTTGAGGTGCAGGCCTGGATTCGAAAGCTGGTTCAATTGGGGTTCAGCAAACCACAAATCGAAAGAGGGACTCGCCACCATATGTAACGCCTTTACAGGTTAACCCAAACATAAACAATACACCGACTTTAACAAAGAGAATATAAGCCGTTCACCCATTCAACAGTAAAGAACCATTACCATTTTGGCAGCAGTTGTATCCGTGTGGTAACGGCTTTTCAAATTTTCGTTTATGGCTAAGTAACAAGGCTGACGGTTCGATTCTCTCGGTTGCAGGCGGTGTTTTTGATGAAACCGGCACACTCGGAAGGCTATCAACGGCTATACCAAGGCCGGTTTTTGTTTTTGCTGCTTCACATTCTGCACAGTATTTGCCTGCGACAGTCAAACATTTGCAACCAACCAATCAGAAGAATTCTACATCAAGGAAACTGCGGTGCCACAACAGATCGTAACCAACTGGCGCGATTTTTCCTGACAAGAACGTGGAATTCGGCAAGTTGCACTTTTTACAGACTGTGAGACCATGGCAGGCAACATTTCTATCGGCACCTGCCCGAAAAACCACCATTTTCGAAACCGAAATGGCTTTTTGTTTTGTAACGGCTCTTTTCAACGCACCTGGTTTATTCCGCTATGCACAAGTGAAATGATTTTCTGAACAAAAATGTTTCAACCCGATCGATTGGGTTGAAGATTAAAGCAGATAAGCAAGAAAAAAGCGCTGCCAGAGCCGTCTATCTGCAATTGGCCGCTGCGAGTTTAATTACTAGGGCATGCGACATTTTGCAGTTGTTTCTTATCTTTTAGAATGATTTTGTATTCATACAGTAACACGGCTTGAAACTAGTAAATCGCAACTTGAATATACTTTGCTTCAAAACCGATCAGAGGGCGTTAAGGAGGGGAGAAAATGGCAACCAGGGGACTGTTAAACAGGCTGACGAAGTGGGTAGGGCTTGCTTTGGTTACGCCGACGCTATTAATGGTCGGCGCCGCTGCAGCAGAAGATTTTACGATAATCGCGCTGCCCGACACGCAGTTTTACTCTCAGAGTTACCCGGGTATCTTCGAATCCCAGACACAGTTTGTCGTTAATCAAAAGAACGACCTGAACATCGTCTACGTTGCACACGAAGGCGATATCGTCCAAAACGCGAACGTTGAAAACGAGTGGATGAATGCCGATCTCGCCTTGAGCCTTCTGGAGGACCCGGTAACCACCGGTTTGCCCGACGGCATCCCGTTCGGTGTCACACGCGGCAACCATGACGCCGGCTCATCGGATTTCTACAACAGCTACTTCGGCGTACTGCGATTCGACGGCAGGGGTTACTACGGTGAAGGCTACCCCTCCGGCAGCAATAACAACAACTACACGCTCTTCAGTGCCAGCGGAATGGATTTTATCGTCATTAACCTCGACTACCAGTCATCGGCCGCCGGGGTCCTGGATTGGGCTGACGCTCTGCTGAAATCGTATAGCGATCGAAGGGCCATTCTTGTCAGTCACTATCTTCTGGAAGCATCGGGCGCTTTCGGTTCCTGGGGACAGCAGGTATACGACGCCTTGAAAGACAATCCGAACTTGTTTCTCATGCTGTGCGGCCACATTCATGCAGAGGCCATGCGCACGGATGTGTTCAACGGCAGCACTGTCCATACCTTGCTTGCCGATTACCAGGACTACGCAAACGGGGGCAACGGGTTTCTCCGGATACTGCAATTCTCCCCTGAAAATGATGAAATCAGGGTAAAGACCTACTCTCCTTACATCAGCTCTTTCGAAACGGACGCTAACAGCGAATTCGTGCTCAGCTATGACATGGAGCCCGCTCCTACAGGATTTACCGCCTACAACGATTGTGTGTATGACCCGACCACCAACAGCTATATCGGTGTAAATGTCACGACTTTCGGTGTCGGAAGCGGTTTCGGCGGCTCCACCACGGGTGAACTTGTCGACCAGGCCACCGGCGATCCCACCGGGGTCACCGCGACGCTGACCCAAAGCGGCGGTGTTGTATGGCAGCCGAGCACCAGCAGCGGCGGAGCCGACACGGCCGTCGGCACCGATGCATACAACACCTTCAATGGCCTTGCAGACATGACCGGTGTGATCTACTACGGCTCGAGCGGCTGGTATGTGGATTTGACGTTCACGGGCTTGAACCCGGCAAGAACCTACTCTTTTGCCACTTCCGCATCCCGAAACAGCAGCAGCTACACAACCCGCAACACGCGCTACACCATCTCGGACGTAGATGCCGCCACCAATGCCAGCAGTGCCGGCGCAAACGTCATAAACGAATCATCCGTGTGGTTCAACACCGGCGACAATCACAACGAGGGATATGTGGCCCGCTGGACCGGCATCCAGCCGGGCGCTGACGGCAGCTTCACGGTCCGCGCGGAAGCCCAGGATCCGGTAGCTGAATATCGGGCATATTCTTTTGACGTATTCATGTTGACAGAAGAAGTCCATACCCCGTCGGTGGGCTGGGTTGCCTACAACGACATGAACCCTCACACCGGCGACGCCAATGCGGCCAACGTCACCACTTTCGATTACACAGCCGTCAATGCGGCGCTGGTAAACTACGGCACCGGTGATCCTTTGCCGGTCACCGTTTCGGGTACCACCATCGGCGGCTACGATCCAGCCCATCCCACAAACGGCGGCCAGGCCGCCGCCGGCACCGAAGCAGGAGATGTATTTGGTCCGGCCGGATCGGTTATCGTCGACCTGCAAAACACCATCGAGCTCGACGCGGCAAACTGGGAAAACATCATCACCTTCGACAATCTCGATCCCGCAAAGCAATACAGCATCACCTTGACGGCAAACCGCGACAATCCGGACTACGCCGATCAGCGGTATGCAAGAGTCACCATCGAAGGAGCCGACACGTACGTAAATGAAAGCTCTTCGGGGGTGGTGGTGAATTCGCCGGATTCGGTTTCTTTCAGCATCGGATACAATACCGTCAATGGCTATGTTGCCAAATGGACCGATGTCACCAGCGGCGCCGACGGCAGCTTTGCCATCCGATCTCAGTGGGACGACAGTCAGCCGGGGACCAAAGGCTATGCCATGTCGGCCTTCAAGCTGGAAGAGATTGGCGATGTGCCCCCTGTTGTGCCGGACACCACCACCTTCCAGGAAGGGGTCAACGGATACAGCGGCACAGTCGATACCCACATCATGGAGGCCGAGCCGGATTCCAGCCACGGCGACCTCGCGTCGGTGGAGTGGGACAACGACGACCCCAGCGGCTCCGGTCAGGACAAGTTCGCCCTGATCCGCTTCGACAACCTGTTCGGCTCCGGTCCGGGACAGATTCCGGTCGGATCCACCATCCAGTCGGCCACGTTGCGCTACGTGGTTTTCAACACGGGCAATCCGGCCGATGTCAATGAAATCGCTGTCGATTGGGCAGAAGACGTCACGTTTGCCGGGTTTGGCGGCGATGCCGGTGTGCAGCCGGATGATTACGGCAGCGCGTTGGGAAGCGCCGGCGGATCCGCGATGGGCAATCAGGTGGTAGACGTTACAGCCAGCCTGGCTGCCTGGGCCGGCAACCCGACGGCCAACCGGGGCTGGATCTTCCGGCCCACCGGTACGGACGGCGTCGATTTCCGGTCCAGCGAGTATGCCGTGGCAGGCGAACGCCCCCTGCTGACGGTGGTGTATTTCCCGCCTTCCGGTCCGCCGGTAAGCGTACCGGACGTGGTCGGATTGCCCCAGGCGGACGCAGAGACAGCCATTGTAGCCGCCGGCCTTGCAGTCGGAACCCTTTTCGTTGAATACAGCGACACCGTTCCGGCAGGCGCTGTGATCAGCCAGAACCCGGTTGCCGGCGCAGCTGTTTCGGAAGGCACACCGGTGGATCTTTTTATTTCGCTGGGACCGGTGGTGACAGTGCCGGTACCGCCATGCGAAGGCCTTTCGCAGGCAGATGCGGAGTCCGCCATCCTCGCTGCGGGTCTTTATGTGGGAACCGTGACGACAGAGTATCATGACACCATGCCTGCAGACGCTGTCATCAGCCAAAATCCGGCTGCCGGCACGCTGGTACCAGAGGGCTCTTTTGTGGACCTGACCGTCTCCCTCGGACCTGCCCCGCCTGCCGCAGGGATGAGTGAAGATTTCGATACTTACTCCGCCGGTTCGAACATCG